>JAFWNE010000024.1:0-150213 GCA_017510505.1 Mogibacterium sp.
CATAGAAGCCGGCCACTTCGGCGGCAAGGGTTCGGAAAACCACAAGGCTGCCGTAGTAGGCGACACCATCGGCGATCCGTTCAAGGATACATCCGGACCTTCGATCAACATTCTGATCAAACTGGTATCGATGGTATCCATCGTATTTGCCGGACTTATCGCTTCGGTAAGCCTGCTGTAGTAAGACAAAAGCATAAAACACCAAAACTGATGCCTCCGGGCATCAGTTTTTATTTGCCTGCAACTGTGCTATAATTCATACATTAAAAAGACGTTAGAGCAGTAAAACTCAATTACACAGATTCTAATGAAAAAACTATCCGATAACACATCTGAAAACACTAAAAGCAAATTCAGTATGGGGATGATCCTTGTTGCCATCGGTATCGTTTACGGCGACATCGGAACATCTCCTATGTACGTTATGAAGTCCATTGTTGAGGGCAATGGCGGCATCAACCATGTAGATCCGGATTTCATTGTCGGTTCGCTGTCACTCGTCATATGGACTATCACACTCCTCACAACCGTTAAACACGTACTGATCGCTCTTAAGGCGGACAACCACGGAGAGGGCGGTATATTTGCTCTCTATAGCCTTGTAAAGCACTGCGGCAGGTGGCTGATCATTCCGACCATGATAGGCGGATGCACCATGCTTGCTGACGGAGTTCTGACACCTGCGGTCACGGTAACGACTGCCGTAGAGGGACTCCGAAGCATCAGCTTCATGGACAGGCTGCTCGGAGAAGGGCAGTTTGTCGTAATCGTCATAACTCTTACGATAGTAAGCGCGCTGTTCATGATACAGCGGAGCGGCACCAGCTCGATCGGCAAGATGTTCGGACCGGTCATGATGATATGGTTCCTCTATCTTGGGCTCACGGGCATATGGCTTGCTTTGGGAGACCTTTCGATAATCCGTGCGCTAAATCCTATCTATGCAGTGAAAGTGCTCTTCAGCCCGGGCAACAAGGCCGGTCTCATGATACTGGGAAGCGTCTTCCTCTGTACGACGGGAGCCGAAGCCCTGTATACAGACATGGGACATGTAGGCAAGGAGAACATCATGCGCAGCTGGCCGTTTGTCAAGACCTGCCTGATCCTAAACTACATGGGCCAGTGCGTATGGATACTGCAGAACAGGAACGACCCGGCTCTTGCAGCCATGCATGACATGAACCCGTTCTACATGATGCTTCCGGCCGGTCTCAGACCTGTAGCGATCATACTGAGCGCTTTGGCGGCCATCATCGCCAGCCAGGCACTGATAAGCGGCAGTTATACGCTGGTTCACGAGGCGGCGGCTCTTGACCTGATGCCTCATTTGAACGTCAGATATCCGTCAGATACGCGCGGGCAGATCTACATCCCTATGGTGAATAATATCCTCTGGGTGCTCTGCTCAATGGTGATCCTGTACTTCAGGAGCGGCTCGCGAATGGAGAACGCATACGGTCTTGCCATCACCATAAGCATGCTCATGATGACCGTGATGTTTACGGTATATATCGGCGTAGTACACAAGCGCTATGCCGGAGCCGTGCTCTTTGCCGTCATATTCTTTGCGCTTGAAGGAGTGTTCTTCGTTTCCAGCCTTGGAAAGTTCACCATAGGCGGATATGTGGCGATAATCATATCGCTCGTCATCCTGCTCATCATGATAAGCTGGTACCGCGGGACACAGATAGAACGCATGCAAAAGGTAAAACTTCCGATGCGCGATTATCTGAGCAACATCAAGGGACTTCAGAACGATCCGGATATACCGCTTTCCTGCAACAACCTGGTATACATCGCGAAGGGAGATGACTTCGAGTACATAGACCGCGACATCCTTTACTCGATACTCGACAGGGATCCAAAGAAGGCTGACGCGTACTGGTTCATCAGCGTCAATACCACCAACATGCCTTTTGACAGGGAATACGAGGTAGAGACGTTCGGGACCGATTACATATTCCGCGTCAATCTCATACTCGGATTCAAGGTGAAGCAAAGTGTCAATATCTATCTGAGACAGATAGTACAGGATATGCTCAAGAGCGGAGAGCTGCCTAAGCAGGTGAGAGAGCACTCGATCTACGGACCGTCCGAGGTCGGATCGTTCAAGTTCTGCATGATCCGAAAGATGATGCCTCTTGAGGGAGACATAAGTCCGATAGATAATTTCCTTATACATAACAAGTATTTCATCAGGCGCCTGGCGGGAAGCCCTATCAGATGGTTCGGCCTTGAAACTTCGCGCGTGATGATAGAGTATGTGCCGCTGTTTCTGCCTAGCAAGGGCACAGAAGAGAGACTGGAGAGGATAAAAAAATGAGATCCATGAGATTCGGACAGCTTGAGGACGGCAGAACAGCCGGCCTCTACATACTCGAGTCGCCGGATGCAATGCGCGCCGCAGTCACTGACTACGGCGCTGCTCTTGTCAGCCTTGCAGTACCCGGAAGAGACGGCGAGTACCGCGATGTAGTGCTGGGACATGATGATGCCGGAGGCTATGAAAAGGGCGGCGGATTCATAGGCGCTACTGTCGGCCGCTTCGCCAACCGCATCGCTGACGCGCGCTTTGAACTGGACGGTCATGTTTATGAACTCAGCTCCAATGACGGTCCAAACTGTCTTCACGGAGGCAGAGACTTTTACAACAACAGGCTCTTCGGAGTAAAGGTGGGATTCACAAGTGTAAAAAAGAACGACTTCATGACAGCGTTCGCGTCCGAGAGCATCTCCGACAAGGACCCGCTGAGAGGCGTAAGAGGACTGCATGATGATAAGATTACTTTTATCCTTGATGATCCGGACGGGAGCCAGGGATTCCCGGGCGCCCTTCACCTTGAGGTAACATATTCATTGCCGGGGAACGGCGAACTCAGGATAGAATACAAGGCTGTCTGCAATGCCGATACGCCTGTGAGCTTCACAAACCACAGTTATTTCAACCTCAACGGACATGAGAGCGGAAGCGTACTTGACCATGTAGTCAAAATAAACGCCGATCACTATATGCCGGTAAACTCAAAGCTCATACCATACGGAGAGCCAAGGCCTGTCGAGGGCACAGCCTTCGACTTCAGGAAAAAGAAGACCCTTGGAAGGGATATCGACGCGGATGACGAGCAGCTAAGATACGGCGGCGGATACGACCACGATTTTGTTCTTTCAGGAGATGAACCTGAGTCCGGAAGCGGCATGCTCAGAAGGGCAGCTTCCATGTATGCTTCAGAAAGCGGCATACGGATGGATGTCATGACCGACATGACCGACATGCAGGTCTATACCGCCAACAACCTTGGCAATGAGCCCGGAAAGGACGATGCCATATACAGAAACCGCGGCGCTGTATGCTTCGAGACGCAGTTCAGGCCGGACGCCATCAACAGCAGCGATCCGGAAGTACGCAATGCATGCATACTCAAGGCCGGAGAAGAATTCACATCCGTAACTATATACAGATTCAGTACTATTTAGGGTAAGACCGGGAGGAATAACAATGGCTGAATGGAAAAACTTAGACACTCTGAAAGCATACAAGACTCTTGAGGCATCCGGACATCGTGTAGATCTCAAAAAGGTCATGACCGGAGAGCGCGTAAAGAAGTACTCTGTGCCTATGGCATGCGGACTCGCTTATAATTTCGCCTCCAAGCAGGTAGATGACGAGGTCCTGGGCATGCTGACGGAACTTGCCAAAGAATCCGATCTCACAGGCAAGTTCGAGGAGCTGTATAACGGCGCGATGATAAACACGGGAGAGAAGAGACTCGTGCTCCATCATCTGACACGCGGACAGCTCGGAAAGGATGTCATAGCGGACGGAGTCAACAAGAGAGAATTCTACAAGGGCGAGCAGGCTAAGATCGCTGAGTTCGCGAAAAATGTACATGAAGGCAAGATCACGAACGCTGACGGAGAGAAGTTCACCACCGTTGTTCAGATAGGCATAGGTGGAAGCGACCTGGGCCCTCGCGCTATTTATATAGCGCTTGAAAACTGGGCACGTACAAACGGCTGCCTCCTCATGGACGCGAAGTTCATAAGCAATGTTGACCCGGATGACGCGGTAAGCGTTCTTAAGTCTATTGATGTAGCTCATTCGCTGTTCATACTCGTATCAAAGTCCGGAACGACTCTTGAGACACTGACCAACGAAGCCTTCGTAAAGAACGCGCTTAAGGAAGCGGGACTCGACCCGTCGAAGCACATGCTTGCGGTCACAAGCGAGACTTCTCCGCTGGCTAAGAGCAGCGATTACCTCGCAGCGTTCTTCATGGATGATCATATCGGAGGAAGATACTCATCTTCATCGGCTGTAGGCGGAGCTGTGCTGTCACTCGCGTTCGGACCGGAAATATTCGAACGTTTCCTTGCAGGCGCGGCGGAAGCCGACAAGCTGGCCGCGATCGATGATCCTATGCAGAACGCAGCCATGCTGGATGCTCTTATCGGCTTGTATGAGCGCAATATCCTCGGATACGAGGCTACAGCGGTACTTCCTTATGCCCAGGCGCTCGCAAGGTTTCCTGCGCATCTGCAGCAGGCTGACATGGAATCAAACGGCAAGTCGGTCAACCGCTTTGGCGAGCCAGTCGATTATAAGACCGGTCCTGTGATCTTCGGAGAGCCGGGCACGAACGGCCAGCACTCGTTCTATCAGCTGCTGCATCAGGGCAAGAGCATAGTCCCGCTGCAGTTCATAGGCTTCAAAGAGAGCCAGTTCGGAGTAGATGTGGACATTCAGGGCAGCACAAGCCAGAAGAAACTCTGTGCCAACGTAGTCGCCCAGATAGTAGCATTTGCCTGCGGCAAGGAGGACGAGAACCTGAACAAGAACTTTGACGGCGGCAGACCTTCGAGCATCATTGTCGGAGATCAGCTGACACCTGAGTCACTCGGCGCTCTGCTTGCGCACTTTGAGAACAAGATCATGTTCCAGGGCTTCCTGTGGAACCTCAACAGTTTCGACCAGGAAGGAGTACAGCTTGGAAAGGTGCTTGCGAAGAGGGTACTGGCACACGAGACGGAAGGAGCGCTCGCAGAATATGCCGCGCTGTTTGAGATTTAAGAGAAAGTTACAGTTAAGAAAGATAAAATGAGAAAAGAAATAGTTGAATTAAGAAAACTCATGGCTTCGGACGGCATAGACGCATATTATGTGCCATCCGGAGATTTTCATGGATCGGAATACGTCAACGCGTTCTTCAGAACGCGCGCGTTTTTGAGCGGATTTACCGGATCTGCCGGAGATCTGCTGGTCACGGCAGAAGGAGCATGGCTCTGGACAGACGGCAGATACTTCCTGCAGGCATCCAAACAACTTGAGGGAAGCGGCATTGAGCTCATGAAGATGGGCGAAGAGGGGGTCCCGGCGATCGAGGAATTCCTGCTTGCAGAGGCAGGGAAAAAGAACGGCTTCGTAATAGGATTTGACGGCAGGGTAGTGCCGTCAGGATTCACAAGGAAGCTGAAGGAAAAACTTGAAGAAGCGGGCTGCAAGGCATCTTTCTCCACCGGAAAAGACCTTGGAGGAGAGGTCTGGAAGGACAGGCCGGAGATAAAGCCTACAAAGGCGTGGGAACTTCCGTTGAGCAGCGCGGGCATAGATACCGCGGACAAGATAGCGGCGGTAAGAGAGGAGATGAGAAAGCAGGGCGCAAGCCATCTGCTCATCGCGGATCTCATGGAATGCGCATGGCTCATGAACCTGCGCGCATCAGATGTCCTTTACACTCCTGTGTTCTTTGCGTTCATACTGCTGACAAACGACAGCATAAGGCTGTACGTGATGGACGGGACTTTGCCTGACGGACTGCCTGAAAGGCTCTCATACGTTGATTTAAAGCCTTATGACGACATTTATAACGACGTTGCGGCTGTCCCTGCCGGAAGCAGGCTCTGGCTCGATCCGGCCACCTGCAACAGTGCTCTTTATGACAGCGTACCTGAAGGTGCTGCTGTACACGAAGCCCTGACTCCGGTCGCGCTTATGAAGATGATCAAGAATGACACTGAGACAGCGGGGATGCGTCACGCACACATACTGGACGGGATCGCAGTCACAAAGATGATAAAGTGGCTCAAGGAAACAGCTGAAACAGAAGAGAAGACCGAGCTCGGCGTCGCAGAAAAACTGAAGAACTTCAGACTCAGCTGCGAGGATTGCTTTGATCTTTCTTTTGAGACAATAGCCGGATACGGACCGAACGGAGCCATCATACATTATTCGCCGACTCCTGAGACTGACACTGAGGTAAAGCCGGAGGGCTTCCTTCTTGTCGATTCGGGAGGACAGTACTATGACGGAACGACCGATATAACAAGGACTATAGCGGTCGGACCACTGACTGAAGAGATGATCAGTCATTATACATACGTGCTGAAATCTCATATCGCGCTGGCAACGTATAAAATAACGCCGGATTCCGATCCGGCGGATATAGACAAGGCTGCGCGGGCGCCTATGAACGAGGTGGGTCTGGACTTCAATCATGGTATAGCACACGGTGTGGGACACGTTCTGAGCGTACACGAGGGACCTATAACTATAAAAAAGGACAGAGTGCCTATCCCGCTTCAGCCGGGCATGATAATGTCCAACGAACCGGGCTTTTACAAGGAAGGTTCGCATGGTGTAAGGATAGAAAACCTGATAGCCTTTGCAGATGACGGAGAAGGTAATATCGTTAATGAACCGCTCACATGCGTTCCATACGAAAGGAAAGCCATAAATAAAGACCTCCTCACGGATAAAGAGATCGAATATGTCGACAAATACCACGAATGGGTGAGAAAAACCCTCACACCGCTTCTTGATGAGGAGACTGCCGCGTGGCTCGAAAGAGAAACTGCCGCGCTGTAGAAATAAAGACAACTAAAAAACACGCTTCCGGGATGAAATGCCCTGAAGCGTGTCTTTTTTATCTCAGTTCCATGCTGAGTTCTGCGTAGCCGTCCTCGAATTCGAGGTGTCCCATGGCTCCGTTCACAAGAGTGAACGAAGGTCTGGTATGTCCTATGTCAGCGTTCCATATGACCGGAACATCCATGCAGCCGAATACTCTTTCCAGCTGTTCAAGGTAATCCCCGTCAGACGCGTCTCCCGTGAAGCAGGTACGTCCAAACACCACAGCCCTTGCGTTATCGAACATCCCCATTTGCTTCAGCCTGTTCATCGAGTACATCAGCCCCATAGGCGTAAGCTCAAAGTTGTCAAAGAACCAGATAAATCCGTCATCTTTATATCTTTCCACAAAACCTTTGAGATCTTCATAAGGGGTACCTATGACTTCATCTATTACATCTATGCATCCGCCTATAAGCCTGCCTGTAACGTCAAGAGCGTATCCCTCATCGAGTTCGCCGCTGCCGTTTCCCCTGAAGAGGAGCCATTCCACAGGAGCATCCATGTCATATGACTCGGTTTCTTCGTTGAATCCTGTCGAGTTGTACATCTCGTAGGAGTGCTGGACCGGAAGGTCTCCGAAAAGCACGGAGAGGGCTTTGAAATGGAACTCGTGAAGCGGTACCCAGTCCCAGGCGCCCGCGTTGACTCCATATATCGTAGCGATATCACAGACGGTGGTGAGGTACATCATGATGGCTGTAGGGTCAGAATATCCGCAGAACCATTTCGGGTGATCTCTCACAAGTTCTCCGTCGATATACGGCAGCATCTCTACAGTGTAGTCGCCGCCCGCGGCGCATACGACCATATCGATATCATCATCCTCAAACAGTTCGTTGAATTCACCGCCCCGGATAGCAGCAGGGGCAGAAGGGCAGTCATCATTCCTTACGCTTTCGGTCTCGACCGGGATCAGGCCAGTCTGCTGAAGTATTTCAAGGGACATGTCGAACGAGTCCAGCTTGGAGCCGACTCCGGCGCTCGGCGCGCATATTCCTATATATGAACCTTCTTTTGGGAAATCAGGGTAGATCATCTTTGGCTTTTTCTCCTCATTCACTTATTTTGACTAGGGTATTATAGCACATCCGAGGGCAGGAGAAGCATAACGAAACGGAAAGCAAAAAAGCGGTTTCCGATAAAAAATTAACAAAGTTTCGGTTGCCCATTTATGCTGAATAATGTAAAATGATATCGAGGTGGGGTATGCCCTGAAAACGTTGAAAAATAAGGTATTTCCCATTAAGTTTGTAGGAATTAAGAGATAACGAAGGAGGCACTAGCAGATGAAAGTATCAAGCGTTCCTTTCAAAGGAACTAAAGATCAGGAAGCTAAGCTTCTCGAAGTGATCGCGAAGTACAAGGGAATGAAGGGAGCCCTGATGCCTATCATGCAGGAGGCTCAGGAGATCTACGGATACCTTCCTTACCAGGTACAGAAGATCATTTCCGATGAAACAGGCATTCCGATCGAAAAGATTTACGGTGTAGCTACTTTCTATGCACAGTTCTCGATGTCGCCAAAGGGCAAGTATATCGTCGCCGTATGTCTCGGCACGGCCTGCTATGTCAAAGGCGCGGGCAAAGTCCTCGAGGAAGTCGAAAAGATCCTCGGCATCGGAGACGGCGATTGCACCCCGGACGGCAAGTTCTCGCTTGAGGTTTGCCGCTGCGTCGGAGCATGCGGACTTGCACCTGTTATGATCGTTGCCGGAGATGTATATGGCAAGATGACACCTGACAGAGTTGAGGGCATCCTTGCCAAATACGAATAACGCATAATGGAGGGCACGTCATGAAAACACTGCAAGATTTAAAAGACATCAAGGCGGCAAAGGGCGGTCAGATCGACATCAGATTCAATCCTGACACAGCTGAAGCAGCCGTCAAGACCTACGTCCTCGTTTGCGGAGGTACAGGCTGTCAGTCGAACCACAGCGTTGAGGTCATGGACGAACTCAATAAGCTGATCGACGCTGCCGGCAAGAAGGACGATATCCAGATCATCCAGACGGGCTGCCAGGGACTCTGCGCAAAGGGACCTATCATGGTAGTCCATCCGGGCAACGTATTCTATCAGGAAGTAAAGCCTGACATGGTCGAGAAGATCTTCAATGAGCACATTCTCCGCGGAGTACCTGTGGAAGAGTACCTCATGATGGAAGAGCTTCCAAGCGGCGAAAAGATCCACTATGTTGATTCTCCGTTCTATAAGGATCAGCTGAGAATGGCTCTCCGCAACTGCGGCAAGATCGACCCTGAAGACATCGACGAGTACATCGCAAGAGACGGCTATATGGCTCTTGCCAAGGCGCTCAAGGAGATGACTCCGGACGACGTCATCAAGGAAGTTGTCGATTCGGGACTCAGAGGCCGTGGAGGCGGCGGATTCCCGACAGGTAAGAAGTGGATGTTCGCATCCGCAAACAGGGGAGAAGTCCAGAAGTTCGTAGCCTGCAACGCTGACGAAGGCGACCCGGGCGCGTTCATGGACAGATCCATCCTTGAAGGAGACCCGCATTCGGTACTCGAAGCCATGGCTATCGCAGGCTATGCTATCGGAGCAAACCAGGGCTACATCTACGTAAGAGCTGAGTATCCTATCGCTGTAGGCAGACTTAAGATCGCTCTCGATCAGGCAAGAGACTACGGCGTACTCGGAAAGAACATCTTCGGATCCGGATTCGACTTCGACGTCGACCTGAGACTCGGAGCAGGAGCGTTCGTATGCGGTGAGGAAACCGCTCTGATGACCTCCATCGAGGGCAACAGAGGCGAGCCTCGTCCACGTCCTCCGTTCCCGGCTGTAAAGGGACTGTTCGCACAGCCTACAGTTCTGAACAATGTTGAGACATATGCCAACATCCCTCAGATCATCCTCAATGGCGCAAGCTGGTTCAACCAGTACGGCACAGAGACATCAAAGGGTACCAAGGTATTCGCTCTCGGCGGCAAGGTAAACAACACAGGTCTCGTAGAGGTTCCTATGGGAGCTACTCTGAGACAGGTAGTAGAGGAGATCGGCGGCGGAGTTCCGAACGGAAAGAAGTTCAAGGCTGCTCAGACAGGCGGACCTTCCGGCGGATGCATCCCTGCCAAGTCCTATGACGTTCCTATCGACTACGAATCACTCAAGGCCATCGGCTCAATGATGGGATCCGGCGGAATGATCGTACTCGACGAGGACAACTGCATGGTAGATATCGCTAAGTTCTACCTCGGATTCACAGTAAGCGAATCCTGCGGAAAGTGCACACCGTGCCGTATCGGCACAAAGCGCATGCTCGAGATCCTCGAGAAGATTTCGGCAGGCAGAGGTGAGATCGAAGACCTCGACAAGCTTGATGAGCTGGCTCACTACATTCAGGCCAACGCTCTCTGCGGACTCGGTCAGACAGCACCTAACCCTATCCTCTCGACGATCGAGCACTTCAGAGATGAGTATGAAGCTCACATCATTGAAAAGAGATGCCCGGCAGGCGTCTGCAAGGCTCTGCTCAATTATGTGATCGATCCTGAGAAGTGCAAGGGCTGCACAAAGTGCGCCCGCAACTGCCCGGTCGGCGCCATCAGCGGCGCTGTCAAGCAGCCACACGTTATTGATCCGGCTAAGTGCATCAAGTGCGGTGCCTGCATGGAGAACTGCGCATTCGGTGCAATAAGCAGAAAGTAAGGGGAGGTGAACACAATGGCAGATATCAAAGTAACGGTTGATAACATTACCGTAACTGTTCCGGAAGGTTCCACCTTACTGGATGCGGCTCATAAGGCCGGCATAGACATCCCTACACTGTGCTATCTGAGAGACATCAATGAGATCGGTGCCTGCAGAATATGCGTATGCGAGGTAGTAGGAGCGAGAGCTCTCGTCGCTGCCTGCGTATATCCATGCACAGACGGTATGGTAGCTTATACCAACACAGAGAAGATCAAGGACTACAGACGTAAGACTCTTCAGCTGATTCTGTCCGATCACGATCAGGACTGCCTCGGCTGCGTAAGATCCACAGACTGCGAACTCCAGGCTCTCTGCAAACGCTACGGCGTTGAGAAGACAGACTACTATGAAGGCGTTAAGAATGACTTCGCAATCGATGCTTCTTCTGCTTCCATAGTAAGAGACAACAACAAGTGCATCCTCTGTAGAAGATGTACAGCTGCATGCGAGAAGTATCAGAGCATCGGCGTTATCGGCGCCAATGACAGAGGATTCGCTACCCACATCGGAAGCGCGTTCGAACTTCCTCTCGCTGAGACAAGCTGCGTAAACTGCGGACAGTGCATAGTTGCATGTCCGGTTGGCGCTCTGCATGAGCAGGATGCAACGGCTGCTGTAAAGGCTGCTCTCGCGGATCCTTCGAAGACAGTAGTAGTTCAGGCTGCTCCTTCGGTAAGAGTCGGACTCGGCGAATGCTTCGGCATGCCGATCGGCGCTGAGGTAGAAGGCAAGATGGCAGCCGGAATGAGAAGACTCGGATTCGACGCTGTATTCGACACCAACTTCTCTGCTGACCTCACGATCGTTGAGGAAGCAAACGAGCTCATCGAGAGAGTTACAAAGGGCGGAGTACTCCCGATGATCACATCCTGCTCACCGGGATGGATCAAGTTCATCGAGCACTACTATCCTGAACTTCTCCCTAACGTATCGTCCTGCAAGTCGCCTCAGCAGATGTTCGGCGGCGTAGTCAAGACGTTCTGGGCTGAGAAGAAGGGCATCGATCCTAAGGACATCGTTTCCGTATCGATCATGCCTTGCACAGCAAAGAAGTTCGAGTGCGGCAGAGAAGATCAGTCCGCGGCAGGAGTACCTGATGTGGATTACGCTCTGACAACAAGAGAACTCGGCAGACTCATCAACGAAGCCGGTATCGATTTCGTCAACCTGCCGGATGAGCCATATGATGATCCTCTGGGCGAAAGCACAGGCGCTGCCGTCATCTTCGGAGCGACAGGCGGAGTTATGGAAGCTGCTCTCAGAACAGCCGTTGAATGGATCACAGGCAAACAGCTCGGTAAGGATCTCCTCGAGTTCCAGGATGTCCGCGGAGTTGAGGGCGTAAAGGAAGCAAGCTACAAGGTAGGCGACCTCGAAGTAAGCGTTGCCGTAGCTTCCGGCCTTGCAAACGCGCGTAAAGTACTTGAGATGGTCAAGTCAGGCGAGAAGAATTACACATTCATCGAAATCATGGCTTGCCCTGGCGGCTGCGTAAACGGCGGCGGACAGCCACACGTACCGGCTAAGATCAAGAACTTCATCGACGTACGTGAAGTAAGAGCTAAGGGCCTCTACGATCTCGACGCGGCAAGACCTCTTAGAAGATCGCATGAGAACCCAAGCATCAAGGCTATCTATGACGAATACTTCGGATCATATGGAAGCCACAAGGCTCACGAAGTGCTGCACACAACGTATGTAGCACGCAAGGTGAATGCAGACCACGAATAGTTTTCGTATCTGAACAAACTACAGAAGCTGCCTCGTTTAAAGCGGGGCAGCTTTTATTTACAGTCATTTATTAATTCAATAAGAGGGCAGTGAGCGTTTAAAAACGGCAGCCTTTGTGGTACAATACGAAGGCGTGCGGCCTAGCCGCGCGTACAACTATAAACTTACGGAGGCTTTTGATGATTCACGAAAACGCTTGGAACACCTACAGCGCTGAAGACTTGAAGAAACTCGAGAAACTGGGCGCTGATTATATTGCCTTTCTTAACAGCGGCAAGACGGAGCGCGAGTGCGCCGAACTTATCGTTGCTATGGCAAAAGAGCACGGTTACAAAGACCTTGCAGGTGTGATCGAAAAAGGGGAGAAACTTGCAAAAGGGGACAAAGTATACGCAGTCAACATGGACAAGATGGTAATGCTGCTCAACATCGGCGAAGACATCGTCGGAGACGGCATGAACATCATCGGATCACATATCGATTCTCCAAGACTCGATATCAAGCAGAACCCGCTCTATGAATCGGGAGACCTTGCTTTTCTTGACACCCATTATTACGGCGGTATCAAAAAGTACCAGTATGTAACGATTCCGCTCGCTATCCACGGCGTAGTGGTAAAGCCGGACGGAACGAAGATAAAGATCAGCATAGGCGAAAAGGACGATGAGCCTGTGTTCATCATCAGCGATCTTCTGGTGCACCTGGCAGGCGAACAGATGAAGAAGCCTCTTGCCGAGGCTGTAACAGGTGAGAATCTCGATATCCTTGTAGGATGCAAGCCTCTTAAGGGAAAAGAAAAGGAAGCTGTAAAAGAAGCTGTGCTGAAGGCCTTAAAGGATGAATACGGTATCGAGGAAGAGGACTTCATCTCCGCAGAACTCGAGGCGGTGCCTGCGGGCAAAGCAAGAGAGGCCGGATTTGACCGCTCCATGATAGTCGGTTACGGACATGATGACAGAAGCTGCGCCTTCTCAGCGCTCACAGCGCTTATGGATGTGAGCGACCCTAAGACTACTTCATGCGGCCTTTTCGTGGATAAGGAAGAGATAGGCAGCTTTGGAGCAACCAGCATGACATCACGATTCTTTGAGTACATGCTGAGAGAAGTGCTTGACAGACTGGGCGTCTACAGCGAGATCAATCTCGGCAGATGCCTCAGAAACAGCCGCATGCTGAGTTCCGACGTGAGCTCCGCTTACGATCCTCTTTACTCTGACAGATTTGAGAAAAAGAACACGTCCATACTCGGACACGGTCTTGCCATACACAAATACACGGGATCAAGGGGCAAAAGCGGATCCAATGACGCGAATGCGGAGTACCTCGGACAGCTCAGAAAGATACTGGACAAGCACGGTGTCGTTTATCAGACATCCGAACTCGGCAAGGTAGACGGGGGAGGAGGCGGCACCATCGCGAAGGTGCTTGCGCAGTACGGCATGCAGGTGGTCGACTGCGGAGTCGCGCTCCTCTCGATGCATGCTCCTTGGGAGACGCTTTGCAAGGCAGATCTCTATGAGACAATGAAAGGCTACAGAGCCTTCCTGATTGAAGCATAAACAGGAGAGACATATTTGTTTAAAGCAGGACTTTTCACATTTCTGATGGCCATGGTGCCGGTGGTAGAGCTGAGAGGCGCGATCCCTTACGGGGTGATCGCGGGTCTTAGTGTGCCTGCGGCATTCATCATCGCCGTGATAGGAAACCTTGTACCGATACCGATCCTTGTTGTCTTTACCCGCAAGGTCTTCGAATGGCTGCGTACCAAGAGCGAATGGCTCGACAGCATCGTCAGAAGACTCGAAGCCAAGGCGGATGACAAGAAAGAAATCGTTCAGAAATACGAGTTCTGGGGCCTGGTACTGCTGGTGGCTATACCTCTGCCGGGGACGGGCGCCTGGACAGGAGCGCTCGTGGCAGCGATGATGGATATGAGGCTCAAAAGAGCCATGCCAGCCATCATACTCGGAGTCATAATAGCCGGAGTGATAGTCACTACCGTAACATACGGGGCAGGAGCGCTTCTGTAAGCCAGGTCCATTGACCTATGACAAATGATAGATAGAATCAAAAACGACGATGTAAAGATTACTTTACATCGTCGTTCTGCTTTTTTACGCATTTTGCTGCCGGCTGTTACAATGGTTTGCGGAACAGTTCGACATACGGCATCTCTTCGAATCTCTTTCTTTTGTACACTTCCATGGCGTGAAGATTTTCATGTTCAGCTTCAAGCCTGTGCAGTGCGTCGGGATATGCATACCTCAGGTGATCAAAGAACTCCGATGAGAGTCCCTTGCTGCGGGCTTCCTCTTTAAGATATATGTCTTCGATCCATACGCAGTGGACGCCGTATTCAGTGCTGAAGCTGTGTGCCAGCATCGCATATCCCAGAAGATGCTCATCATCCGAATCCGTGAAAACGAATCCTTCCGCGAAGGGACTTTCCGAGACGCATTCGCTGATATCGCTGTTGAAGATCTCTTCCGAACCATTGGTCATGACAGCTTCAGAAGAATAGAACACACGCATCATCTCCAGGACCTGCGCACGGTCACGCTCCTCCATGTGCCTTAGATTCATTACTTTTTCTTTCCGAGCTCCTTGGCGCGCTCCGTAGAATTGATAACTGTATCGATGAATGCGCCGCGGACTCCGTGTTCCTCCAGTGTCTTGATGCCGATAATGGTGTTTCCGCCAGGCGAGCACACCTGGTCTTTCAGGAATCCCGGATGCTGACCTGTCTCAAGAACCATCTTAGCGGCTCCCATTACTGTCTGAGCAGCCAGGTTCTGCGCTGTCTTGCGCGGAAGTCCTTTAGCGACTCCGCCGTCTGCCAGCGCCTCGATCACAAGATAGATGTATGCAGGTCCGGCTCCGGAAAGACCGCAGGCCGTGTCGATAAGATCCTCATTCATCCACTCGACTATACCCAGCGTTTCAAAGAGCTTCTGCGCGAATTCCTTCTCTTCGTCTGTAAAGTCAGTGCCTGAATCGAGAGCAAATGCTCCCATACCTACGAGGGCGGGGGTGTTTGGCATGAGTCTCAAAAGTCTGAACTTTCCGCCTGTCATCTCACGTATCGTGTCGGTCGTAAGACCGGCCATGATGGAGATCATCGCCTTGCCGTCGAGGGTATCGCCCAGCTGAGCGAGAGCTTTTGCCGCATACTGCGGCTTTACGCATGACAGAAGGATATCGACTTTTTCTCCGAGCTCCTTGTTGTCTGTCACGATATTGCAGCCCATATCTTTGTATTTGTCTGTGATGGCGGTCGAAACGTCAGATACGTAAACATCCTTTGCATCAAAAACGCCTGCCTTGATAGCTCCGGAAAGGATGGCTCCTCCCATGGCGCCCGCGCCCAGAAATCCAACTTTCATATTGTTTGCCTCCGTGTAATAGTGCTTTAGAATGTTAACTACATGACCATTGTAGCACTTAAGGGCGGCAGCATATCAAGTTATTTTTAAAACTATCTTTATTGTTATTTACAAACAGTTGTTCTAATGTTATTATTTGCACGTAAAACACACAAAAGGGTGTTGGAAATCCAACAGTCAGGGAACAAATAGATGAAAAAAGACTTTCCTAAGATCGGTCCTACAGTCACGATGTTCGTGCCGTACGACTGTAATAACGCGTGTCCATTCTGTGTAAACAAGAAAGAATACAGAGACACGTCAGCATTCGACCTCGACAGATGTTACAGATCACTGGATCTGATGAACAGGATATTTCCGCATAATGATATCGTGCTGACAGGCGGTGAGCCTCTCGCCGAACTCGGAGCCCTGCAGGACATCCTTGATCACATAGCCGACGGGCATCATATCTATATCAATACGACCATGCCGGTAGGCGAAGGCCAGACCATAGAAGACGTCGCCGCAGTCCTCAATAAGTACAAGGACCGCATCAGTTGCGTCAACGTATCCAGGCACCTCAAGCATTATGTCAGGGAATGCCCGGACGAGATCTTCGATCTCCTGCAGTTCAGGACAAGGATAAACTGCGTGGTTTTTGAGGACGCGAAAGATCCTGAGACAAAAGAGAAACTGATAAAGTTCCTCGACAGGTTCAAGGGACGTGAGATCCAGCTCAGAGCCAACTATTCGTTCCTGACACTTGAGAACGTGTTCGACACGGAAAATGACAATCTCTTCAAACTGATCTCGGAGATCTGCGAGTACAAGTATCCTCTTGAAAAGGAAAGATTCAGGACGGGATTCGTATTCGAGCGCGAGGGAAGCAAGATCACATATCACAAGACACTGCCGTTCGCCAAGGTAGACGGCATAGTCGGAGACATCATCATCAGACAGACAGGCCGCATCTATGACGACTGGAACGAATACGGCCACGAACTGAACATAAACGATCTGGTAGACCATCAGTACAAATAACGGAGGATATCATGAAAAAGAGTGAACAACGCCAGAATGACATACTCGCATTCATGAAGAAGACCATAGCCGCCAAAGGCTATTCACCAACGGTAAGAGAGATATGCGCTGCACTTGAGATAAAGTCTACATCAACGGTCCACAGCGACATAAAGGCGTTGGAAGATAAGGGCCTTGTCAGAAAAGATCCTGCAAAGCCAAGGACAGTCCTTCCCGTAGATAATGAATACAAGAAGGCCGATCCGACATCTTTCGATACCGTATCGCTTCCTGTCGTAGGCAGAGTCGCCGCAGGCGAGCCTGTCCTCGCAGAGCAGAACATAGTTGACGAGATGCCTATTCCGTCAAGATTCGTAGGGCCGGGCACCAATTTCATCCTTACGGTCCACGGTGACAGTATGGTGAACGTCGGGATCAACGACGGAGACTATCTGATAGTTCAGGAGTCGCACGACGCTTCAAACGGCGAAATCGTGGTAGCTCTGGTAAATGATGACTATGAGACAGGCGCTACGGTAAAGAGATTCTATAAGGAAAAAGATCACATCAGGCTGCAGCCTGAGAACGACTACATGGATCCTATTATCGCGCATGATGTCACGATAGTCGGAAAGGTCAAGGGAGTATTCAGATACTTCAACTAAAACAGTTAAAAACAGCCCCCAAGGGGACTGTTCATTCCATCGCGCATCCAATTCTTGTGCGATGTTACCGGCGGGCATTTGAGGTCCTTCTCATCAGCCCGCTTTTTATTTTACATATACTTCCTTAGAGCGTCTTCTATGATGTGAAAGGGCAGCCCCATTACATTCTCATAGTCGCCGTCGATATGGTCTATATACCGGCCAAAGTATCCCTGTATAGCGTAAGATCCGGCCTTGTCGTAAGGCTCCCGGCGGGATATGTAGTCGTTTATGTCGTCATCCGTATAGTTGACGCAGTGCACGGCGGTCACATCGTTCATAACGGTCTCGGATCCGCTGCTGACGTCTATGAGGCAGACGCCCGTGACTACATAATGATATGTACCGCGGATCTTGTCCAGCATACGGAAAGCGTCATCTCTGTCTGTCGGTTTGCCCATTATCTCGTCCTTCCAGACGATGGTATCAGCTCCCAGTATTACAAAACCCTCAAATGACGGATCATCCTTTACGGCAGCATAACAGGCGCGCGCCTTATCTGATGACAGCTTCTCTACGGCTTCGGTCATGCCGATACCCTCAGGAAGCGATTCATCGGTGTCCTGGGGCAAAATAACGGGCTCTATGCCGTGTTTATTCAATATTTCGAGGCGTCTTGGCGACGCAGAGGCAAGAATTATCTTCATGGCAAAATTGTAGCACATTTTTGTTGACAAAGAGCGACTTCATACATATAATAAGCGAGGTCAAAGCAGAAGTTATCCGCTTCTCGCCTTACAGACTAACGTTGGTAGGGCCACATAAGATACAGAAAGTCTTATTCGCGGATGCTTGTGCGTCCGCGATTTTTATTAGCGGACATAATAATAAACCAAAAGGCTCTATTCAGAAAGAGAGGGACAGAACCATTAGCGCCAGAGACAATAAAAAGAATCAGACGCAGATCAATGAGGATATCATGGCCGATGAGGTCAGACTCATTGACGAAGAAGGAGTGATGCGCGGCATCGTCAGCATCGACGAAGCGCTTGCGCTCGCAGAGGAAGCAGATCTAGATCTGGTCAACATCTCGCCAAACGCGGATCCGCCGGTATGCAAGATCCTTGACTACGGCAAGTACCGCTATGAGCAGCAGAAGAAAGAGAAGAACGCGAAGAAGAATCAGCATGTCACCGAGATCAAGGAGATAAGACTGAGCGCGTCGATCGAAGACCACGACATCGAAGTCAAGGCCAAGGCAGCGAGCAAGTTCCTTCAGGACGGCGACAAGGTAAAGGTATCACTGAGATTCCGCGGCAGAGAGCGTGACTACACGCAGCTCGGTTTCGACGCGATGAAGAGATTCGCTGACATGGTTGCAGATTACGGTGTCATCGAAAAGGAACCTAAAATGGAAGGCCGCAGGATGAACATGTTCCTCGCACCGAAGAAGGACAAAAAATAAGATAACGATACAGGAGGATAACCCAAATGGCTAAAAACAAGATGAAGTCACACAGGGGCGCAATGAAGCGCCTGCATGTTACAGGCTCCGGCAAGGTCAAGAGAAACAAGGCTTATAAGAGCCACATCCTGACCAAGAAGACCGCGAAGAGAAAAAGAGGCCTGCGCAAGGCTACTACACTTACAAGTGCAGATCTGAAGCGCATGCTGAGATCGATGGCTAAGTAAGGGGAGGTGTAACAATGGCAAGAGTAAAGAAGGGCGTAAACGCTCACAAGAGACATAAAAAGATTCTGAAGCAGGCTAAGGGATTCTACGGCAGAAGGAAGAACACCTTCAGAGCAGCCAACCCGGCAGTTATGAGAAGCCTGAGATCGGCATACGTAGGCCGCAAGAACAAGAAGAGAGAGTACAGAAGACTTTGGATCGCAAGGATCAACGCTGCTTCCAGAGCAAACGGACTCAGCTACAGCAAGCTGATGAACGGACTCAAGAAGGCCGGCATCGAGATCAACAGAAAGATGCTCTCCGAGATGGCTATCTTTGACGCTGCAGGCTTCGCAGATCTCTGCGAGACAGCCAAGAAGTTCAACTAATGGAATACTTCATCAGCCATATAGGCATTATCATATTAGCCGGCGCATTCGTGGCTGCATGCGCTGTCGCATGGTGGTATCTCACTGAGAAAAACGCCATACTTATAAGACAGAGGGCAGAGGCAAAACGCAGGGCTCAGGCTGAGGATAAAGGCAAAGAAGAATAAACGAAAACTCCGGCTGGGAGGCCGGAGTTTTCTGTTGCGAAAATATCTAACTAAGAAAGAACAATCAAAAGAAAAAGGTTTACTGTCGAATTCCTTCGACAACTATATTGTAGCATTGCTTTGTGTTGGTATTATTGAGCAATTGTGAAGCAAATTTCACAAAAGAACGGACGTCACCCTATATTTCTATTAAGAGATGTGCACTACCACAAGATATTGTGATAACATCGGTTTACATATGGAAAAGAGGACTCCTACTGGAGTCTGCAAAAATGGAGGGAATCGTTATGAAATGCCCGTATTGTAACTTTGAAGACACGAAGGTAGTTGACTCCAGACCTGTAGAAGACGGTCTCGCTACCAGAAGAAGACGCGAGTGCACCAAGTGCAAGAAGAGATTCACGACCTTTGAAAAGATCGAGAATTCTTTGCTCGTGGTAGTCAAGAAGGACGGTACAAGAGAGAGCTTCGATAAGAACAAGATCGTAAACGGCATCATGAAAGCGTGCCAGAAGACAAAGGTCACTTACGAGGATGTCCAGAGGATCGCGGACAATATCGAGCGCGGACTCTCTAACACAATGGAGAAGGAGATCCAGTCGACAAATATCGGTCTTCTCATCATGGAAGAGCTCAAGGCCATCGACCAGGTTGCGTACGTGAGATTCGCTTCCGTATACAGAGAGTTCCAGACTATCGATACATTTATCGACGAGATCAACAAGCTCACAAGAAGCAAAAAGAAATAGAGGGAGGAGCAATATGCTCAGAGTTGCCATAGACGGACCGAGCGGGACAGGCAAGAGTACCATCGCGAAGGCTACTGCCGTCCGTTTCGGACTGGAATATATTGACACGGGTGCCATGTACAGGGCGCTCGGTCTTAAGGCGCGCCGGACAGGCGTGGATGAGTTCAATGAAGACGCTGTAAGAGAGATGCTTGGCATCACCTCTATAGACTTCAACGGCGGAGCGACCATGCTCGACGGCGAGGACGTAAGCGGACTCATAAGGACAAACGAGATATCCATGGCTGCGTCAAATATCTCCAAGCTTGCCATCGTAAGGGCAAAGGTAGATGAAGTCAGCAGGCATCTTGCCGCGACAAAGGATGTTGTCATGGAAGGCAGAGACATAGGCACGACTGTCATTCCGGACGCAGAGGTCAAGATCTTCATGACGGCTTCACCTGAGATAAGGGCGGAGAGACGCTATAAGCAGCTGCTGGAAGCCGGGAAAGAAGCCGACTACGATCAGATCCTGAAGGAAGTCCAGGAGAGGGACTATCAGGACTCGCACCGCGAAGTAAGCCCGCTGAGACAGGCGGACGATGCCGTATTTCTGGATACTTCAAACCTGAATATAGAAGAGGTAGTAGACGCGGTAGCTGACATCATTACGGATAAGACCGGACGCAGAGCGTAGAGTGTATATTAACAGAATCTAATGAGCCACGTCCTTGTGGGTGTGGCTTTTTTAGTGGTAAAATCATCGTGTGTGCTCCGGGAAGGAGTAAAAATGCATATCAAAAAAATGCCTGAGAGCGAAAGGCCTCAGGAGAAGATGCTCTACGCGGGAGCGGGAGGGCTGAGCAACGCCGAATTGCTGGCGCTCATAATCAGGACGGGCACCGGAACCAAGTCGGCGGTAAGACTTGCGGATGAGGTCATATCATACGCGAATGAAAACATGGGCGGCCTCGGCATGGCTGAGGTTAAAGAACTGACTGAAATAGACGGCATAGGGGAGGCCAAGGCCTGTTCCATCGTAGCCGCCATGGAACTCTCCAAGCGTCTTATTTCGGACCGACAGGGAGCGGTAAAGGTCAGGATACGTGACAGCCAGCAGGTCGCAGACATACTGATGGAAGAGATGATGTACGAGAAGAGAGAGTTCTTCATGACACTCAATCTCAACACGAAGCTGCAGATAGAGTCAAAATCAGTCATCTCCATTGGCAATATCGACAGTGCCCCGGTGCATCCGAGAGAGGTGTTCGGACCGGCGATAAGACGCGGAGCTGCCGCGGTGGTAGTGGCGCATAACCACCCGAGCGGCGATCCGACGCCCAGCATGCAGGACATAGATGTCACCAAAAGGCTGCTGGAGGCATCGAAGATACTCGGCATAAAGCTGCTCGACCACGTGATAGTCGGCAACGGCTGTTTCACCAGCATGAAAGCTGAAGGATATTTTACAGATCAGGAAAAGATATTGAAGGCATAATGGAAAGAAGAGTAAATGTACAGGATGTTATAGACGCTCTGGGTATGGCGGGACAGCTCGTGTCAATAAACGGCGAGCCGTCGTGCTCCGCTCTCATGGCGCTGTATACAGATCCGGCGCTGGCTGAGACAGGCGCAAGACCTGTAAGCGGAGTGACGTTCAACTCGATGGATGTCATCAGGGACTCGCTCTTTGTGTGCAAGGGAGCGCTGTTCAAAGAGAAATACCTTGAGGATGCCATGGCAGCTGGAGCAGCGTGCTTTGTCAGAGAAGATCCGGACGCGCCGGAGACTCCGTCATGCAGTATCGTAAGCGATGAGGACGCAAAGGGCGCGGCTGCAAACATATTACGCAAGGCCGTGGAATCGGGTTTAGGCATATATGTCAGGGACATACGCAAGGCAATGCCGGTCATAGCAGAGACTTTTTACGGTAAGCTGTACGATTTCATCAGAGTCATTGGGATCACCGGCACAAAAGGCAAGTCCACTACAGCTTTTTTCATGAGAAGCATCCTGGATGACTATCTCCGTGAGACAGCAGGAGTGCGGAGCGCCATTCTGTCCGGAATAGAGAACTACGACGGCGTGGTGGATGAGGTATCGTCTCTTACAACGCCTGAGATATTTGAGATCTACAGGCATATGGATAATGCTCTGAAAAGCGGCATAAGGTACATGACCATGGAAGTATCAAGCCAGGCGCTGAAATACGACCGGGTAATGGGCATAGACTTTGACGCGGTCGCTTTTCTGAATATAGGGAGCGATCATATAAGCGAGATAGAGCATCCGGATTTCGATGACTATCTTGAGTCCAAGCTGAAGATATTCGAGGACTGCCGCAGGGCATGCGTCAATCTGGACTGCGAAGAACAGGCCAGAATACAGAAAGCGGCTGAGAAATGTCCGGTACGTATAAATTTCAGCCAACATGACAGCAGCGCCAATATCTTTGGATACGATGTCGTTTCAAACGAAGGCAGAGTGTCCATGAGCATAAGAGGAAAGGATATCCCGGGATATGAAGACTTCGATGAGGTGTTCAATCTCGGCACGTTCGGCACAATAAACGCGGAGAACGCACTGGCAGCCGTATCGCTCGCGGTCATGCTGGGCATCCCTATGAAGCATATAAAAGCGGGACTTGCCGTGGCAGTGACTCCGGGACGCATGGAAGCTTTCTACAGCAAGGACGGCAAGCGCATAGCCATAGTGGATTATGCTCATAATAAGCTGAGTTTTGAAACCTTCTATGAGACGATAAAGTCAGAATTTCCTGACAGGAAGATAATCTCTGTATTCGGAGCTACCGGAAGCAAGGGCGTCAACAGAAGGACAGACACCGGAAAGGCCGCCGGACGCTACAGCGACTATACGATCATCACAGAGGATGATCCTGGATATGAGAAACTTGAGGATATCTGCGACGCGATCGCCGAGGCTGTCGCCTCGGAAGGAGGGAAGTACGAGATCATCCCGGACAGGCCTGAAGCTATAAGAAAGGCAATAAGTATGATGGATGATGATACGCTGCTGTTTGTAGCCGGAAAGGGCCGCGAACACAATCAGAAAAGAGGAACAACTACTGTCGAAATACCGTCGGATATCGAGATAGTCAGCAAGTATCTGTAAATGTTGAAAACACGAAAGACCGGGGCTTTTTGCCCCGGCCTTTTAGTGTGTATTTTCAATTGACTGGACATAACGTCATATGTATAATATCTATGTATGTTTATGTCATCTAATCGCATATATTGTGTCGGGCAGACGCATTCAGCCCAACATAGCGTATGCGCAGATAATGTATATATTACAAATCCAATTAATTGATAAGGAGGTGCTTATGTCACCGGTTTTAACTGTTGTGATCAGCATTGTAGTCCTTATCGTCGGTATAGCAATAGGTTATGTTCTGCGCAAGAACTTCGGAGAGAAAGCCATAGGAAGCGCGGAACAGCAGGCCAGGAACATGATCCTGGACGCGCAGAATACTGTCGAGAACCTCAAGAAGGAGAAAGTGCTTGAGGCGAAAGAGGAAATACATAAGCTGAGAGAAGAATACGAAGGAGAGCTCAAGTCAAGAAGGGCTGAAGTCTCCAAAGCAGAGAGAAGGATCCAGCAGAAGGAAGAGAATATCGACCGCAAACTCGAGAGCATTGAGAAGCGTGAGAACGGTCTCAGCAAAAGAGAGCAGTCGATGAATGAAAAACACAAAGAGATCGATGCTTACATCGCAAAGCAGGTAGCAGAACTTGAGAGGATCTCCGGTTACACCAGGGAAGAAGCCAAGCACCTGCTGCTGCAGGAACTTGAAACGGACATCCGCAAGGACGCTTCCGAAATGATAGTCAACATCGAGAACGAAGCCAGAGAGGAAGGAGACAAAAGGGCAAGAGAGATCATCACGACCGCGATCCAGAGATACGCGTCTGATCAGGTCACAGAGACCACAGTATCTGTTGTCAGCCTGCCTAATGACGACATGAAAGGCCGCATCATCGGAAGAGAAGGCCGCAACATCAGAGCCATCGAGACTCTGACAGGAGTGGATCTCATCATCGACGATACACCTGAGGCAGTCATACTTTCGGGCTTCGACCCTGTAAGAAGAGAGATCGCGAGGATCGCTCTTGAAAAACTGATCGTAGACGGCAGGATCCATCCTGCCAGGATCGAAGAGATGGTCCAGAAGGCCACCAAGGAGGTCAACACCATCATCAAGGAAGAGGGAGAAAGAGCATGCTTCGAGACAGGCGTGCATAACCTGAACCCTGAGATGGTAAGACTGATCGGAAGGCTCAAATACAGGACATCATACGGCCAGAACGTGCTGCAGCACTCGATAGAGGTCGCTACGCTCGCGGGAATGATGGCGGAAGAGCTCGGACTCGACCCTAAGCTCGCAAGACGCGGCGGACTGCTGCACGATATCGGCAAGGCCATCGACCATGAGGTAGAGGGCACACACGTCGAGATCGGCGTGAATATCTGCAAGAAGTACAAAGAGTCCTGGAAGGTCATCAATGCGGTAGAAGCGCATCACGGAGACGTGGAGCCAACTACACTTGAAGCCATGCTGGTCGCGGCTGCGGATGCTCTGTCAGCAGCAAGACCGGGCGCCAGAAGAGAAACACTCGAGTCTTACATCAAGAGACTGGAGAACCTCGAGAACATCGCGAATACTACAAAGGGTGTAGAGAAATCCTATGCGATCCAGGCAGGCCGCGAAATCAGAGTCGCAGTCAAGCCTAATCAGGTCAAGGATGAGGAAGTCCCTATGCTGGCAAGAGAGATCGCCAAGAAGATCGAGGCAGAACTCGAGTATCCGGGACAGATCAAGGTCAATGTCATAAGAGAGACAAGGGCCACGGATTTCGCCAAATGATATATCTTGATAACAGCGCAACAACAAGACAATACGACGAAGTCACGGAATTGATATACAGGGCTGCCAAAGAAAACTTTGGCAACCCTTCGTCTTTGCATGCGATGGGATTTGAGGCGGGCAACCTGCTGTACGACGCGCGCAGGCAGATCGCAGATCTGCTGCCGCCTGCGGGCAACGTCGTATTCACCTCAGGCGGCACCGAGAGCGACAACATGGCGCTGCTCTCGTCTGCGCGCAAACTGCGCCGCCGCGGAAACAGGATAATCACGACTAAGGTAGAGCACCCTGCAGTGCTTGAGACCTGCAAAAGACTGAAAGAAGACGGCTTTGAGATCGTTTATCTGGATGTGGATGTGGACGGCTATGTGGAAGAACAGGTGCTGAAGGCAGCACTTGACGAGAATACAATTATCGTTTCAATCATGGCCGTCAACAACGAGACCGGTACCATCGAGCCTGTCACATCCGTCGGAAGGACGATAAGGGACTACAACAGAAAGAACGGTACGGATATCATATTCCACACGGATGCCGTGCAGGCCTTTGGCAAGCTCGCGCTTGATGATCTGGACGCTGATCTTATTTCCGCCAGCGGTCATAAGTTCCATGGCCCTAAGGGCACGGGCTTCCTCTACATGAAGAAACGCCACAGCCTGCCTGCGTTCATCACCGGCGGAGGACAGGAGGGCGGTTTCAGATCATCTACAGAGAACACTCCGGGCATCGCAGGCATGGGCCTCGCCGCGGAGATGTCCTGCACCGACCTCATGATGAAGACCAGCCGAATGGGCGTCGTGAACAATTATCTTCTGGACGGACTCAGGACCGAGATCAGCGATATCATCGTGAACGGTCCGGAAGAACTCGGATACACGCTCCATGACCACGGCAAACGCTGCCCAAGCGTGCTCAACGTGACATTCGAAGGCACACGCGGGGAGGTGCTGCTCCACACACTCGAGCAGGACGGCATATACGTATCGACAGGTTCTGCCTGCTCGTCAAACAAGACAGGCGACAGCCATGTGCTGCAGGCAATGTCGATGACTCACAAGGAAATAGAAGGCGCGCTGCGTTTCAGCTTCTCGGAATTCAATACCGTAGAGGAAATGGACTGCGTGATAGACCGCACAAAGACCGCGGTCGAAAGATTCCGCAGACTGGGCAGCTTCCGCTAAAAGGATAGAGAATTGGAAAAGAAACTGTATATAGTAAGGTGCGGCGAGGTCGCACTGAAGGGCATGAATAAGCCGTACTTTGAACGTATCCTCATAGAGAGGCTGCGCGGCGCTTTGTCATGCTTTGAGGATGCCGAGGCCAAGTGGATAGACGGGCTTATGTTTGTAAGAGTCCCGGCAGATATCCCTGAAGACGAGGTCATCGCAAAATGCGTAAGAGTTTTTGGCGTAGCGTCGGTCAGCCCGGCGGTAGAAGCGCCAAAGGACATCAACGCGATAGGAAGAACGGCCGCTGCTTACATGCAGAAGGTGATAGAAGAAGACGGAGTGAAGACTTTCAAGGTAAAGGCTCACAGAGCAGACAAGTCCTTCGCTGTAGAATCGCCGGATATTGCCAGACAGGTGGGCGGCATGGTGCTGAAGGCCAATCAGGGTCTCAGCGTGGACGTGCACAGGCCGGAATGCCTGCTCACAGTTGATGTAAGGCGCGAGGCGGCATACATCTTCAGAGACAAGATAAGGGGTTTTGGAGGGCTGCCTCTCGGGACCAACGGCAAGGGACTCATCCTGATGTCCGGCGGTATCGACAGCCCGGTCGCGGCATTCATGATGGCTAAGCGCGGCATGAGCATAGAGGCTGTGCACTATCATTCGTATCCATATACCAGCCAGAGGGCTCAGCGAAAAGTCGAAGAACTCGTAAAGGTGCTGGCGGGCTACATGGGAACGGTAAAGATGCATGTCATCAACCTGCTGCCGATACAGGAAGAGATCGTGAAGAACTGTCCTGAGGATGAGACCACGCTTCTCGTCAGGCGCTTCATGATGAGGATAGCCGAGCAGATAGCGATCAAAAACGGCGACATGATGCTCATTACGGGAGAAGACCTGGGTCAGGTCGCGAGCCAGACGGCGGAAGCCCTGGTGGTCACTGACAGCGTCGTGAAGATGCCTGTCATGAGGCCGCTGATCGCGATGGACAAGGTGGATATCATGGACAAGGCGCGCGAGATAGGCACATACGATATCTCGATACAGCCTTACGAGGACTGCTGCACGGTCTTCCTGCCTAAGCACCCGGTCACAAAACCTAAACTCGAACGGATCGAGAAGTCCGAAGCGGCGCTCGATGTTGAAACACTGGTCAAGAATGCGGTCGAATCCGAAGAAATCATAGAGATAAGACCGTAAATAATAAATTCCCTGACTCCGCTCTCGTATGGCGGAGATATGAGAAAGAAGGAGGAAAACAAATTGGTTATCACACTTAAAGACGGAAGCAAGAAGGAATACGCTCAGCCGATGTCGGCTTATGACATTGCCAGAGACATCAGCGACGGGCTGGCGAGAGTCGCATGCATGGCGGAGATCGACGGCAAGGCCATGGATCTCAGGACAGTCATCGACAAGGACTGTGAGCTCAATATCCTGACATTCGATTCGGATGAAGGAAAGCGCGCTTACAGGCACACATGCTCGCATGTACTCGCTGAAGCTGTAAAGAATCTCTATCCGGACGCAAAACTCGCGATCGGACCTTCTATCGAAAACGGATTCTACTACGACTTCGACATGCCGCCTCTGACAAGAGAGGATCTGGACAAGATCGAAGCCGAGATGAAAAAGATCATCAAGAAGGGCGAAAGACTGACATACTTCACGCTTCCGAGAGAAGAAGCCATACAGATGTACAAGGACAAGGATGAGCCGTACAAGGTACAGCTCATCGAGGATCTGCCTGAAGATGAGGAGATCTCGTTCTATCAGCAGGGCGATTTCGTAGAACTCTGCGCCGGCCCGCACATCATGAGCACAAAGCCTATCAAGGCATTCGCGCTAACATCCAGCTCCGGAGCCTACTGGAGAGGAGATGAGCACAACAAGATGCTCACCCGCATCTACGGAACGGCTTATACAAAGAAGGAAGACCTTGAAGAGTATCTGGAATACCTCGCGGATATCAAAAACCGCGATCACAACAGACTCGGCCGCGAGATGGACATCTTCACGACCGCTGATGTCATCGGACAGGGGCTGCCGCTCTTCATGCCTAAGGGTACAAAGATCATACAGAAGATGCAGAGATGGATCGAAGACCTTGAAGAGTATGAATGGGGCTATGTACGCACCAGAACACCTCTGATGGCAAAATCCACGCTCTACAAGATATCCGACCACTGGTATCACTACAAGGACGGAATGTTCCTGCTCGGATACGACAGCATGGACGAGGTAATGGCCGGCGAGGACCGTTCCAGCGAGATCCGCGGAGTAGAGGACCTCAGTCTGATCGAGAACGACGCTGATGCCGATGTCATGGCGCTGCGTCCTATGACATGCCCGTTCCAGTATTATGTGTACAAGGCAAGGCAGAAGAGCTACCGCGACCTTCCTTACAGGATGGGCGAGACCTCGACTCTGTTCAGAAATGAGCAGGCGGGCGAGATGCACGGACTTACGAGAGTGCGTCAGTTCACCATCTCAGAGGGACATCTTGTCTGCACACCTGAGCAGATCAAGGATGAGTTCAAGGGCTGCGTTGAACTCGCAAAGTACTGTCTCACCACGCTCGGACTTGAAGGAGACGTAACGTACAGACTCTCGAAATGGGATCCGGAGAATGCCGACAAATACCTCGGAACAGCTGAGGAATGGGAATACAACGAGGGATTCATGAGAGAGATCCTTGATGAGATAGGACTCGAATACAAGGAAGCTGTCGGAGAGGCTGCTTTCTATGGTCCTAAGCTCGACATCCAGGCCAAAAACGTATACGGCAAGGAAGACACGATGATCACCATTCAGCTCGACACAATGCTTGCTGAAAGATATGACATGTATTTCATCGATAAGGACGGCCAGAAAAAGCGTCCGTACATCATTCACCGTACATCGATCGGATGTTACGAGCGTACGCTTGCGTGGCTCATCGAGCACTATGCCGGTAATCTGCCTACATGGCTCTGCCCTGAGCAGGTACGTATACTGCCTATCTCCGACAAGATCGCAGACTATGCTGAGCAGGTCCGTAAGGAACTCAGAAGAAACGGCGTAGACGTGACAGTCGATGACAGCAGCGAGCGCATCGGCTACAAGATCCGCAAGGCTCAGATGGAGAAAGTGCCTTACATGCTGGTACTCGGCGCCAAGGAAGCCGAAGAAGGCAATGTATCGGTACGTTCCAGATACATGGGTGACGAGGGCGTGAAGCCTCTTGCTGATTTCGTGAGCGATATCTGCGAGGAGATCCGTACCAAGGAGATCCGCAAGATAGAAAAGAAAGACGCGTAGAGTTGCAGCGAGGTTTATGGTATCATTAAACGGCAGAGCAAAATCGATCGGAGGCGGCGATATATGGCAATAAAATACAAAAGAGTCCTGATCAAAATAAGCGGAGAGGCCCTTGCGGGCGATGACAGATTCGGCGTCAATGACGCTCAGCTCGAGAAGACCGCAAAGCAGATCAAAGAGATACATGACGCCGGAGTCGAAGTCGGCATCGTAGTCGGAGGAGGAAACTTCTTCAGAGGCCGCACAGGCGGCAACATAGACAAGCCTACAGCTGACTACATGGGCATGCTGGCTACCGTGATGAACGGACTGGCTCTGCAGGACGCGCTTCTTGCATCTGGATGCCCGGCCAAACTCATGACCTCGATAGAGATCAGAGACATGGCTGAGGGATACGCAAGGCGCAAGGCTCTCGACTACCTCGAAGAAGGCAAGGTAGTGGTATTCGGAGGCGGAACGGGAAGCCCGTTCTTCACAACGGATACTGCCGCGGCTCTGAGGGCTGCCGAGATAGGAGCAGACGTGCTGCTTCTTGCAAAGAACGTCGATGCCGTATATTCGGCGGATCCTAAAACTGATCCGGACGCTGAGAGATTCACTGAACTCACATACATGGATATCATCGACAGAGATCTCAAGGTAATGGATCTCACAGCTGCGACGATCTGCAAGGATACGGAGACAGCAATCTACGTATTCGCTCTCGCGCAGGAAGGAAATCTCATGAAAGTGATCAACGGCGAAAACGTTGGGACACTGATCAGATAGGAGGCATACAATGGCTAAGAAATCACTGGACGAAAGAATCGAAGGCGCTAAGAACTTCCTTAAGGAGAACCTTAACACCGTCAGAGCAGGAAGAGCCAATCCGGCGCTTCTTGACAAGATCATGGTCAACTATTACGGTACGCCTACACCGCTGAAGGCGCTCGCCAACATCTCAGTACCTGATCCGAGGACTCTCATGATATCGCCGTTCGATCCAAAATCGGTAGGCGACATCGAAAGGTCCATACTCGAGGCAAACATCGGCATCAATCCGACAAACGACGGCAAAGTGATAAGACTTGCCATCCCGCAACTCACCGAGGAGAGACGTAAGGAGCTCACCAAGGTAGTAAAGAACTACGGTGAGGATGCCAAGGTAGCCGTCAGGAACCTCAGAAGAGACGTGAACGACGAACTCAAGAAGGCCCAGAAGGATGGGGAGCTTACAGAGGACGATCTGAAGAACGAACTCGATGAGACACAGAAGACCATCGAAAAGGCCATCAAGGACATCGACGCGATCATCTCTGATAAAGAAAAGGAGCTCATGGAGGTATAAGCCTCACAGCACGGATACAGAAACACGACGAGCGCTTCACAGCGCTCGTTTAGTGCATTAAAAAGACTATGGAAAAAAGACCAGTACCTACGCATGTAGGAATAATCATGGACGGAAACGGCCGATGGGCAAAGGCTCACGGCGTTCCGCGTGTCATGGGGCACAATGCCGGCATGCAGGCGATGAAAAAGATAGTCATCGCCACATCCAACATGGGCATCAAATACCTGACCGTCTACGCGTTCTCGACCGAGAACTGGAAACGAAGCACCGAAGAGGTGAGTGGCATTTTCAATCTTATTGTCAAGTACGTCAATTCGGAGCTTGAAGAACTCGATGAGAACAATGTGCACATCAATATCTTTGGCGAATACGACATGCTGCCTAAGGCTTCGGTAGACGCTATAAACAAGATGGTGGGCAGACTGGCTGACAACGACGGTCTGGTGTTCAACATCGCCCTCAATTACGGCGGCCGCGATGAGATACTGAGGAGCGTGAAGGAGATCGTTGTTGAAGGAAAAGATCCTGACGAACTTACCGAAGATGACATCTCAAAACACCTGTATTCCGGAAGCGCGCACTTCGACGTGCCGGATCCGGACCTTATCATCAGGACCAGCGGTGAGGAGCGCATGTCAAACTTCCTCACATGGCAGGCCGCGTACAGCGAGCTGATGTTCACAGACACTCTCTGGCCGGACTTTGCGCCTGAGGAATACACAGAGATGATAGAAGCATATTCAAACCGCGACAGGAGATTCGGCGGACGTAAGGAGGCAGACAAATGAAAACCAGAATAATTTCCGGACTCGTTATGGCTCCGTTGCTGATCGTACTGTATCTTGGCGGCTGGTGGCTCTGGGCTGCTGCGCTCATAATAGCGGCAATGGGCCTTCAGGAATTCTATAAGGGCTGGGGCGATCTGGATGTCCATCCATCGACAACCATCGGCTACATCATGACAGTACTGCTGTTTGTGACGGCAATACCTCTCAACGTCGGTGAAAAGGGCGCCGTGCCGCAGTTCTACGAGAACATGATGGTCATGTGCATATGGGTGTTCCTGGCAGTTGCCGTCGGCCTTATCTATGGCTGGAAGATAGATCAGCGCAGCCCGTATGACGCTCTTGCGACGGTCACGGGCCTTGTGTATATACCTTTCTTCACGTATCACATGGTACTGATAGACATGACTGAATACAGCCTGTTCATCTGGATCGTTATCATTGCGGCGTTCGGATCGGACATATGCGCGTACTTCACGGGATACTTTCTCGGAAAGCACAAGATGGCTCCGGTGCTGAGCCCTAAGAAGACGATAGAGGGAGCTGTAGGCGGACTTATCGGAAGCTCCTTGCTGGCATGGCTGTTCGGCTTCATATTCATGAGAGAGATGGCGACCGTATGCCTCGTGCTCGGACTCGTGGGAGGAGCAGCGGGAATGGCCGGAGACCTCACAGCTTCCGCGTTCAAGCGCAAAATGGGCATCAAGGACTACGGCGATCTGATACCGGGTCACGGCGGCATCATGGACAGATTCGACAGCGTGATATTCGTAGCTCCTGTCGTCTACTACGCGATCTGCTTTATGACGGGAATACTTAGCATATAAAAACAGGGACGTGAGAAATTGAAAACAGCGATACTTTTTGTTGTGATGCTGCTCGTGCTGATAATACCGCACGAGTGGGGACACATGACCGTAGCCAGATGGTGCGGTGTAAAAATCAAGGAATTTTCAGTCGGCATGGGGCCACTCATCTTCAAGAAGCAGAAGGGCGACACTCAGTATTCCGTGCGCATGCTTCCACTGGGCGGCTACTGCGCTATGGAAGGCGAGGAAGAAGCCGTCGACAGTCCTACTTCATATTCAAGTAAGACCAATGGACAAAAGGCGGCGATACTCTTAGCCGGCGTAACCATGAATGTGATAATAGCGGTCGCGGCAGTGACCATAGCTCTTTGCCTGACGGGTGTTGCCGACAATTCGATCAGCTCTGTAGTTGACGGATCTCCTGCTCAGATTGCCGGTCTTCAGGCGGGCGATGTCATAGTCGCGATCGACGGCAATAAGACCAACAGCTGGGAGGATGTCGTGGAAGGCATCAGCTCCTACAAGGAAGGAAACATCCTTGAGGTAACGTATGAGCGTGACGGCAAGACCGGCACGGCATCGGTAGTTCCGGAGTACAGTGAAGAAAACGGTTCCTACATGATAGGCATAGCCGCAGGCTATACAAAGAACTTTTGGAAGTGTGTGAAATACGGGCCGGTGACCACATGGGAACTCAATAAGGCCATGCTGGAAGGCTTCAGGAGCCTGTTTACAGGAGCTGTCAGCGCGGATGACGTGGCCGGACCGGTCGGACTCGTAAAGGTCGTGGATTCGGTGGCAAGTTACGGGGTCGCTCCTTATCTGATGCTGCTGGCACTGGTAAGCCTTAACCTCGCGCTCTTCAACGTACTGCCTATACCGGGGCTCGACGGAGGAAAGCTCTTCTTCATCCTGCTCAAGATCATATCCGGCGGCAGGATAAACGATGACATGGAGTACAAGGCTACGCTGGTAGGGATGGCTATCCTGCTCACGCTGTTCGTGCTGATAACAGTAAACGATGTAATGAACATATTCGGAAAATGACAAGAAAAGTTTTTTGCGGTGATATACAAATAGGCGGAGGCGCTCCGGTATCCATACAGTCGATGACGAATGCCGATACAAGGGATACGGACGCGCTGGTCAGACAGATAGAGGAACTCGCTGACGCGGGCTGCCAGATCGTAAGGTGCGCAATTCCTGACATGGAAGCGGCGGAATCTTTCGGCCGAGCTAAAAAGCTGGTCCGTGTGCCGCTTGTAGCTGACATACATTTCGACTACAGGCTTGCTCTTGCTGCCATTGAGCAGGGCGCTGACAAGATAAGGATCAACCCCGGCAATATCGGCAGCGTGGACAGGGTAAAGGCTGTCGTTGACAAGGCGAGAGAACATGATATCCCTATCCGCGTGGGCGTGAATTCCGGTTCGCTCCAGAAGGATCTCATAGAGAAGTACGGCGGAGTCACGGCTGACGCTCTGGCCGAAAGCGGAGCGGGCATGGTGAAGTACATCGAAGACCTCGGCTACGACAAGCTTGTCGTTTCCATCAAGTCTTCCAATGTAAGGATGAATTATGACGCTCATCTTAAACTGAAGGAACTCACAGACGCGGCGATACACATTGGTATCACGGAGTCCGGCACTCCGAAGAACGGAGAACTTAAGTCCGCCATAGGCATTGGCGCGCTTCTTCTTGCGGGCATAGGAGATACCATGCGTGTTTCTCTTACTGACGATCCTGTAAAAGAGGTGATGCTGGCAAGACGCATCCTTGAGACCACCGGACTGCGGGAAAAGGCGATAGACGTTGTGTCGTGCCCTACATGCGGAAGGACGGAGATAGATCTCATAGGACTCGCGAATGAAGCCGAGGACAGACTCATGCCTATAGCGGCAAAGCGCGCTGAGGCGGGCCTGAGACCTCTTAAGATCGCTGTGATGGGCTGCGCTGTGAACGGCCCGGGCGAGAGCAGGGAAGCAGACTACGGCATAGCCGGCGGAAAGGGCGAGGGCCTTGTGTTCAGCCACGGGGAAATAATCGAAAAAGTCCCGGAAGACAGACTTATCGACAGGCTCATAGAGCTTGTTGAGGGAGATAACTTATAAACGGTCAATGATAAAGATCTCTGAAGACATTTTGACTGCCGCTGAGCTAATGGAAGCAAGCGGCAAGGATGCCAAGGATATAGACATAGAGATAACCAATGTCGCGGTATCCAAGGCAAACGGAGGCACGAGCGTGGCGCTTGACATAGACGCCAAGCTCAATTTTGTGATGCCGAAAACAACAGAGAATCTGATGAAAAGGAGGATCGCTTCCAGGATAGCTTCCGTTGAAAGGATCAGAGTCAACTATACATATACCGGAGTGATGATACCTCAGAAGACAGAGGTATCCGATAACACGGGATCTAACGGATACGCTTATGGAAACGGCAGCGGCAAGGGGCGCAGACAGAGCAAGAAAGATCAGCCTGTATTCACCAATAAAAACGGAGAACTGGTACTGCTTGGAGACGACTTCACGGGAGAGCCTGTGCCGTTCAGCGAACTGGCCGGCTTCGTAGGCAGCAAGGACAAGCCTGTCATCGAGGGGGAAGTCTTCAGGATGGATTCCATGCCTATAAAGAGCGGACGCATGCTTATCACCATGCTGATCGCGTCCGAAACCAGGACATTCGGCATCAAGTCCTTCATCTCTGATGCGAAACTGAAAGAGATACAGGAAAACCTTGCAACGGGCGACATGATAAGAGCCTGCGGCACCATAGAATACGATACCTATGAGCATGAGAACCTGATGATGGCTTCATCGATCAGAAAGACAGAGAAAAAGCTCAAGGAGGACACGTATCCGGGCCAGCACAGGGTAGAACTGCACTGCCACACCAAGATGAGCGATAACGACGGCTTCAATGAGGTCAAGGATATCGTCAGAAAGGCGGCCTACTGGGGTCAGCCGGCTGTCGCGATCACAGATCACGGCGTGGTGCAGGCTTTCCCGGACGCTGCCAAGGAGGCCGCAAAGCAGGCCAAGAACGGCAGGAACATCAAGATCATCTACGGTGTTGAGGGCTATCTGTATCCGGACGAAGACGCAAGATACAGTGACGGTACTATCGACATAAAGAAGAACCGCACTTACCACATAATAATCCTGGCGAAGAACCAGACCGGACTGAAGAACATCTACAAGCTGGTAAGCGCTTCGCATATCGACTATTTCTATCACAGGCCGAGGATACCGCGCTCGCTTCTGCAGGAGTACAGAGAGGGCCTCATAATAGGCTCCGCCTGCGAAGCGGGAGAGCTTTATCAGGCTGTAGTGAGGGGAGCTGACGATGAAGAGCTCGACAGGATAGCGTCGTTCTATGACTATCTTGAGATACAGCCTCTGGGTAACAACCGTTTCCTTATTGAAGACGGTCTCGCTGAGGATGAGGCAGCTCTCATCAGGAACAACCTCAGGATAATAGCCTGCGGCGACAGGCTCGGAAAGATGACCGTCGCCACAACGGACTCGCACTATCCGACTCAGGAGGCATCCATATACCGCAACATCATCATGGCCGGTATAGGCTTCCGCGATACTCCGTCTGACTCTCTCTATCTGCGCACTACTGATGAGATGATGCAGGAATTCGCGTATCTGGACGACAGGGCTGAAGAGATAGTCATCACAAATACAAACAGGATAGCCGAAATGGTAGAAGAGGTACGGCCGGTACCTGAGGGCAAATATCCGCCTAAGATCGAGGGCGCTGAAGAAAAACTCAGGGAGAGCTGCTACGCCAGGGCAAAGGAGATATACGGCGATCCTATGCCGCCTGAGATAGAGGAGAGACTGGAGACAGAGCTCAGCTCTATCATCGGAAACGGCTACGCGGTCATGTATATCGCGGCTCAGATGCTGGTACAGAAGTCAAACAGGGACGGATACCTGGTAGGATCGAGAGGATCCGTAGGTTCTTCGTTTGCCGCGACCATGGCCGGCATCACGGAAGTAAATCCTCTGGCGCCGCACTATATTTGCCCGGAGTGCAGGCACTTTGAATGGTCGGACGAGCCGGGCAAATACGATGTCGGCTACGACATGCCGGACAAGGCATGTCCGGAGTGCGGCGCGCGCATGAAAAAAGAAGGCCTCAACATTCCGTTCGCGACCTTCCTTGGATTCAAGGGTGATAAAGAGCCGGACATAGACCTGAACTTCGCGGGCGAGTATCAGCCTGTAGCACACAGATATGTTGGCGAGATATTCGGCGAAAAGAATGTTTACAAGGCAGGCACGGTCGCTACCATAGCCGACAAAACAGCTTACGGTTATGTCAAGCACTATGTGGAGGACAACAACCTCAACGTCAGCAAATATGACGTCGACTTCCTTGTAAAAGGCTGCACGGGCGTAAAGCGCACCACGGGCCAGCATCCCGGAGGGATAATAGTCGTACCTGACGACCACGAGATATACGAGTTCTGCCCTATACAGAAGCCTGCAAACAAGCGCGACATCGACGTAATAACCACGCACTTCGATTATCACAAGATCGATGAGAATCTTCTGAAACTCGATATACTGGGACACGATGTGCCGCAGCTCATAAGACATCTGCAGGTCATGACGGGCGTAGACCCTATGAGCATACCTCTTGATGACAAGCGCACGCTCAGCATATTCACTTCGCTGGACGAGCTTCACATCAGGAACGAGAACTACAGATTCACGCACGGCACTTACGCCATACCTGAATTCGGCACCAACTTTACCAGGGGCATGCTGGACGACATACAGCCGACGACAGTCTCCGAACTCATAAAGATGTCCGGATTCTCGCACGGCACGGACGTATGGACCAACAACGCCCAGGAACTTCTCAGAAACAAGACGGCTACGATAGACGAGGTCATCTCGTCCCGTGACGATATCATGAACTTCCTGATCAGCAAGGGGCTGCCTAACATAGACGCCTTCAAGATCATGGAGATAGTGCGTAAGAACAGGGTGCTGAGCGAGGAGCAGCTTGCTCTGATGAAGGAGCACGGCGTACCTGACTGGTACATCTGGTCCTGCGAAACGCTGAAGTATATGTTCCCGCGCGCCCACGCGGCGGCATATGTCATGATGTCCATAAGGATGGCGTGGTTCAAGGTCAACTATCCTGAAGCATTCTACGCGGCCTGGTTCACATCCAAGGTCGATAACTTCGATGAAGAGGTCATAAAAGGCGGCATCCAGGCTGTTGAAGCCAGGATGGATGACATAGAAAGGCTTGGCAATACCGCGACGGCCAAACAGAAAGATCAGCTGACTGTATACGAGGTCATGTATGAGGCGATGTCGAGAGGCTGCGTATTCGCGGAGCCTGTTCTCGGGATAGCAGAGGCCCGCAGGTTCTCCGTCGTGGACGGAAAGATAATGCTTCCGTTCAACGCGATAAGCGGGATAGGGGATACAGCCGCGGAATCTCTCGCGGATGCTTACAATGAGAAACCGTTCTGTACTCTCGACGATGTAAGGAGCAGAACAAAGCTGACGGGAACGAATATAGAGGATCTCAGAAAGCACGGACTGTTTGCCGGCCTGCCTGAGTCTGCACAGATCAGCATCTTCGATCTGTAGAGCACTCAAGCTCCCAGCGGCATTCGTGGTAGAAGTAGAAGAGCTTATACCGGATCCGGCGGCCTTCATTCACTGTAAGACAATCGTAGACTATACGTGTCATGCCGCCTGCGCCGAGCCATTCTATATTCGAGATGTCCGTTATCCTGACTGTCTTCTTGATGCCATGATCTACCACCTTGAACCTGATGGGACGGGGAGACATGGCGCCTATGTCGAAGACAGCCAGTACGTCAACTGCCTGTCTCATGGTATAAAAACGATCTAAGTTATTCTGAATGGCATCCCGGCACCAACATGATACAGAACAAGCGTTCGTTTTTCAAGCCGGAAAAGTGTATTTCGATGTATTAAAAAAGGAGCGAAATGAGCTACAGGATATTTGTCATAAATCCGGGATCGACATCCACAAAGCTGGCATATTTCGAGGATGATACCAAGATATGCGAGGAGAACGTCTTCCATGACGCGCCCGAACTCGCAAAATTCGGCAGCGTGAGCAATCAGTTCGCTTACAGAAAGCAGATGATACTCGATTTCCTTGCTGAGAACGGCATAGACCTCAGTAAAACTGACGCCATAGTCGGCCGGGGAGGCGCTTCTGCCAGCGTGAACAGCGGGACATACGAAGTTAACGATAAGCTCCTACAAGATATATCCGATCAGGTCACCAAGGTAGACCACCCGGCCAACCTCGCCGTACCTCTGGCAGCAGAACTTGCCGCCGAATACGGCTGCCGCGCGTTCATGGTGGACAGTCCGAAAGTGGACGAGCTCATAGATGAAGCCCGCATAACGGGCATGGACGGACTTTACAGAGGATCCAGCCTGCATGTGCTGAATCTCAAAGGCACGGCAAGGCTGCACTGCGGCAGGCACGGCATGAGATACGAGGACGCCGATCTCATCGTCTGCCATATAGACGGAGGCATGTCCATATCGGCACACCGCAAGGGCCGCATGATAGACGGCACAAACAATGCCTGGGGCGAGGGGCCTTTCACGCCGACACGCACGGGAGCGCTGCCTGCGCAGCTGGCTGTCGAATACTTCGGAAAAGACGGAGAATTCAGCGATATCCCGATAGGCGACGCATGTACAAGATCGGGGGGCTTTGTGAGCCACTTCGGAACATCCAACTCAGACAAAGTGCATGAAATGGTCGAAGCGGGAGACCCCAAGGCTGTCCGCGTATGGAGCGCCATGCTATACAACATCTGCAAGAGCATAGGAGAAATGGCCGTTGTACTGTCCGGTAAGGTCGATGCGATAGTCTGCGGAGGCGGACTGCTGAGATTCGATGACCTCTGCGACTACATAACAGAACGCTGCGGCTGGATAGCCCCGGTGTATTTCTACCCGGGAGAGGTGGAGCACGAGGCCATGGCTGCAGGAGCCCTGAGGGTACTCAGAGGCGAAGAGGAAGCGCAGGTATATACCGGCATTCCTGTCTGGAACGGATTCGAAGGCTGAAAAACGAAAAAACAAAATAAAGGTCTTGACTTATAATGAACATATGCTAATATATTCATATGAATGTAGATGCATATGTTTTTTCATGACCAAAGAGAGGAAAGGGCATGCCTAAAAAGAACGAATACATACTCAAGGACATGAGCGAAGAAGAACTGCTTGAACTGGCTGATCTCTTCAAGATGTTTGCGGATTCGACGCGGATAAAGATACTCTATGATCTCTTTGACGGAGAAAAGAACGTTACGGAGATATGCGAGGACATTGAAATGAATCAGTCTGCGGTATCCCACCAGCTTAAAGCTCTGAAGACGGCCAAGCTGATAAAGAGCCGCAGATCGGGCAAGGCAATTTACTATTCGCTCGATGACGATCACGTAAAAACGATAATCGCGATGGGCAAGGAGCACATCGAAGAATAATCAAGCAAAGGAGCACAACAATGAAGAAGAAATTCAAACTGATCGACCTGGACTGCGCAAACTGCGCCGCTAAGATGGAAGAAGCCATCAAAAAGATTGACGGAGTCACGGACGCTTCCGTAAGCTTCATGACGCAGAAGATGATGATCGAAGCAGACGATGCTGTTTTCGATCAGGTTGTTGAAGAAGCGGTAAAGGTTATCGCAAAGGTTGAGCCTGACTGCCAGGTAGTACTCAAATAATGGACAGATTCACACCTAAACAGAAAAAAGAATTACAGCAGATAGGCATATCCTTTGTGCTCTTCGTGACACTTATGGTCTCGGAGCACGCGGGGCTGTTTCCGGATACTTTGGGCGGCACTGTCACGGAGCTGCTGCTCTACCTTGTGCCGTACTTCATAGCCGGTCACGATGTGGTGCGGAAGTGCCTCATAGGCATCAGGAACCGCCAGCTCTTTGACGAGAGCTTCCTGATGACGCTCGCGACGGTCGGGGCATTCGGCTGCAGGGAATTCGGAGAGGCCGTAGCGGTAATGCTGTTCTATCAGGTGGGTGAGTTCTTCCAGAGCTATGCCGTAGGCAAGTCCAGGGGTTCCATAGCCGATCTGATGAGCATGGCAGCTGACTTTGCCAACCGCGAGGCAGAGGACGGGTCGATCGAGGTGATAGATCCTGACGATATAGAAGTGGGAGACATCCTGGTCATAAAGCCGGGTGAGAAGATCCCTACGGACGGTGTCGTCATAGAAGGAAGCGGACTTGTGAATACTTCCGCGCTTACCGGCGAATCTCTTCCAAGGCCTGTAGCCGTGGGCGAACAGGTGATATCCGGCTGCATCAACGGCGACAGTCTGCTGAGAGTAAGGGCTGAGAAGGAGTTCGACGACTGCACGGTTTCCCAGATACTTGAGCTCGTGGAAGAGGCGTCTTCAAGGAAGTCTGTCACGGAGAACTTCATCACGAGATTCGCGCGCTGGTACACTCCAACTGTGGTAATAGCAGCCGTGATACTCGCGTTCCTGCCGCCTCTGATCTCCGGCAGCTTTGCCGCTGAATTCGGCGAGTGGGTACTCAGGGCATGCACCTTCCTGGTAATCTCCTGCCCATGCGCACTTGTCATTTCCGTACCTCTGGCATTCTTCGGAGGAATAGGCGCGGCATCCAGAAACGGCGTCCTGGTAAAAGGCTCCAACTATCTGGAACTTTTGTCCGAGCTTGATACTGTCGTATCTGATAAGACCGGAACATTGACCGAAGGAAGATTCAAGGTGGCTGCAGTTGAAGCGGCGGAGGGATATGCTGCTGAAGATATCGTGAGGTTTGCCGCTGCTGCCGAGAGCGGATCCACTCATCCTATAGCTGCCGCAATAATCGAAGCCTGCGATGATCCGATAGCACAGTCGAAGATCAAAGATGTAAAGACCGCAGCGGGCAAGGGCATCACAGCCACTGCCGGCGAGGATCATATAACGGTCGGAAACCGCGGTTTCCTTGAGACGGAAGGAATAAAAATCCCTGATATCGACACTGAAGTCAGCGGTACAAACTGCTACGTCGCTAAGAACGGCAAATATATCGGCACCATAATCGTAGCCGACATGCCTAAGGCAGGGGTAAAGGAAGCCATATCCGGCATGCTGGAAGCGGGCGTAAAGAATATCGTTATGCTCACAGGCGACTCCGGGAAGGTAGCCGGAGCTGTAGCGAAAGAACTCGGTATAAGCGATTACAGAGCGGAGCTTCTGCCGCAGGATAAAGTAAGCGCTGTAGAGGAACTGCTGGATGCGTTGAGAAAGAAGGCGGGCGGAAATGATGCCGACAGGAAGCGGGGAAGACTCGCGTTCATAGGCGACGGCATAAACGACGCTCCTGTGCTCTCAGTCGCGGACGTGGGAATAGCCATGGGCTCTCTCGGATCTGACGCTGCCATAGAAGCGGCGGACGTGGTCATCATGGATGACGATATAGCAAAGATCCCGGCGGTCATGAAGACAGCACGCAAGACGCTGTCGATATCCAGGCAGAATATAGTATTCGCGCTCTTCGTGAAGTTCGCCTGCCTGCTGCTTGGAGCACTCGGCATAGCCAATATGTGGGTTGCAGTATTTGCCGACGTCGGCGTCGCCGTCATATGCATACTGAATTCCATGAGAATGCTGGAAAAGCAGGAGTAAAGAGGATTGTTACCTTAATACATCTTAATCTAAATATAGCGTCAAAAATTGCTTTACAAACAACATTTTGTGTTAATATATCACGGAGGCAAGACCTCCGTGATTTCATTTGTAAAAACCGCATCTGCGGTCAGGTGGAAGATTGACTAACAACGGTTACGATAACGAAAAACCGAATAATAAGCCAAGACAGGTGACTCCGGACAGCTTCAACGCTTCGGCAAACAAGCCGAGGTGGCATGAGGAGGCGTCACTTTCTTTTGATTTCGATAACAAACCGGCTGTGAAACCGGCAGAGCCTGCGAGGCCTGCGGCGCCGCAGAAACAATACGGGCTTCCTGAGGAACCCGTAAGACCGGTTTATAAAGAAACTACCGGAGAAGCAAAGCCTGAGTCCGGGATCAACGCCGGCGAGCAGGATCTGAAGACAAAGGCTTCTGCTTTCGCGTCTGAAAAAAAGGATGCGGCTAAGGCCTTCATGAAGAAAAAGATGGCCGAATTCAAGGCGGCTTCTGAAGCGGCCAGATCCCAGGCTGCTGACAAAAGGCGCGAAAAGGCCAGAGAAGAAGCCATACGCGCCAAGCTGAGAGCTGAAGCTGAAAAGATGGCAGGCGACGCTGCCGCTGAAGCAGATCATCAGGCCAGACTTGACGAAGCCGTGATGGCAAAGCTGGCAGCTGCCAAGAAACAGGTAAAGGCCGGAAAGAAACCAAAGAGCGTTACAAAGAAGAAAGGATCTTCCGGTTTCAAAATACCGGGCCTGAAAAAGAAAGGCAGCAAAAAGAGAGGCAAGTACAGATGGATACTGTCAGCACTCGAGATAATGCTGGCCCTCATGATCATCTGCGGAGTCATAGGCGGTGTATATGTAGCGATAACCATAGCGAAGGCTCCTGAGATCAATCCTAATCAGATATACAACACGCTCGATGTCAGTACGCATATTTACGATGACAAGGGAAATCTGACTGATGACATTTACTATGAAGAGAACCGCGAGATCGTAAACTATGAACAGCTTCCGGATAATCTGAAGAACGCTTTCATTGCGATCGAGGACAAGACATTCTGGACGCACAAAGGGTTCAACATAAAGAGAATATTCGGCGCCATCCTGAGTTCCCTCAGGGGCGGCGGCGAGATAAGCGGAACGAGTACCATAACGCAGCAGCTCGCCAGGAACGTGTTCCTGCCTGAAGAAAAGAGCATAAGATCCATAAAGCGTAAGATCATAGAGATGTACTATGCTCACGTGATAGAAGACACACTGAGCAAGGAAGACATACTTACAGCGTATCTTAACACCATTTATCTGGGCTACGGATGCTATGGCGTAGATACCGCGTCAAAGAAGTATTTCGACGTAAGTGTCGAGGACCTGAGCCTTGAGCAATGCGCGGCTCTCGCGGCTCTGCCGCAGGCGCCGGGACTTTACGCCCTGCTGATGACAGAGCCTGATGAGGCTGAGACCACAGTTGATCTTGGTGACGGGCTCTGGTCAAACGATGTATCCCGCGACAGGCGCTATATCGTGCTTGATCTCATGGCGGAGCAGGGCTATATAACACAGGAAGAAGCTGACGCAAGCAAGAGACCTCTGGAGGAATTCATAAAGCCTGGCGGAGCAAGCTCAAGCACAAACTCCGCGTTCAAGGACTATCTGCTTGAGACTGTCAAGCATGACCTCATGGAAAAGTACAACCTTGACGAGTATCAGGCTAACAATCTGATTTACTCGAAGGGACTCAACATATATTCGACTCTTGACTCTCAGGCCCAGAAGACCATAAACAAGCAGTTCAAGAACTCCGACAACTTCCCTGGCACCGTTACGGGAGAAGGAAAGGTCGAGGCTGCCATGGTCATCGTCGAAGTCGGCACGGGCCAGATAAAGGCGATGGTGGGTACAAGGAAGGCTGAAGGCGAGAAACTCTTCAACAGAGCTACAAGCCCTCGTCAGCCGGGATCGTCGATCAAACCGCTTGCGGTATACTCCGCGGCCCTGCAGAAGAGTTTTGAGCTCCAGCAGGAAGGCAAGAAGTTCAAATATACTACTTCGGAGTACAAGGACAAACAGGGCGCCAAATACTGGGGCGATTACATAACCACCGCGTCGGGAGTGGTCGATGAAAAGATGAAGGTCAACGGTAAGGTATGGCCTAAGAACTTTGAAAGAAGCTACTCCGGTTACAAGACCTTCAGACAGGCCATCCAGCTGTCGAAGAATACATGCGCGGTCAAGATACTCGCTCAGGTAGGTGTAGATTATTCGATGGACCTCGTAAAGAAATACGGGATATCGACGATCGTCGATGATACGTCGCAGTCGTATAACGACATCAACCTTGCGGCGCTCGCGCTGGGAGCAATGACGGAAGGCGTCACTCCTCTGGACATGGCTCTCGCATACGCGACATTCCCTAACGGAGGAGTCCATAACTCAGGCATCTGCTACACGCAGGTAACTGACAGCGAAGGCAAGGTCCTTCTGGAAGGACAGTCCACGGAGACCAGAGTTCTTGATGAAGGCGTTGCGTTCATAATGACAGACGTACTCCAGTCTGTAGTCTCGAACGGCATCGCGACTGACGCAGCTGTCAAGGGCGAGCATGTCGGAGGCAAGACGGGAACGACCGATGATACCTGGGATATCTGGTTTGACGGATTCACGGCCAATTACGCCGCGGCGCTCTGGATAGGTACGGACGACAACGTGGCGCTCAACACCACATCGATTACAGCGGCCAAGCTCTGGAGCAAGATCATGAGCAAGGTAAAGAGAGCCAAGGGCGGAGAATACAGATCGATGCCGGGCAATGTTACTGTCAAAAACGGGGAATACTTCACAACGGGTACGGAACCTCCGGATCCGCCTCCTGAAGAAAAGAAGGAAGATAAGGCTGATCACTCCAGTACCCAGGAACCTGATCCGAACGCCGTAGATAATACAGGAAATCCTGATGCCCAGGCACCTCCGGGCTAGGCAAAATAAAAAAACCTTGCAATCTCAGTGCTTTGGTGGTATAAATGCACAGTAAGCTAACGTTTCGAAAGAGTGGGGACTCCCACTCTTTCACTTATGTATGACATTTTTGACGGTGAAGACATGGCAAAAGAAGACATAAGCGGCAAGGTCAGCGGCATGCTGATTCCGTTCCTGAAGGAGAATGATCTTGAACTATACAAGGTCGAATACAAAAAGGAAGGCCCGGCATGGGTGCTGAGGGTGCTGCTTGAGAAGCCGGCGGACTCGGACAGCGAGTACGTAAGCATCGATGAATGCGAGAAGGTGAACGGCTGGCTCAGCGAATTTCTTGATAAGGAAGACATTATCGAACGCAGCTACAGCCTTGAAGTAGGTTCGGCAGGCCTCGACAGAGAGCTCATCAAGGAGAGCGATTATGTAAGATTTGCCGGGAGAGCCGTCGAAGTCAGGACATACGAGCAGATAAACGGCAGCAAGGAGCATGAAGGCGTGCTCAGGGGAAAAGAGAACGGCGTCGTGACCATAGAAACGGATGACGGCGAACTCGGGATACCCGCCGATAAGATAAGCAAGATCAATTTAGCAGTAGTTTTCTAAAAAACCGGGAGGACAAAATGAGCAAGGAATTTCTAGATGCATTTGCGGATCTCAAAAAAGAGAAGAACCTTTCTGAAGAGGAGATCATCGGAGCTATCAAGGACTCCATCGAGAATGCATACAGGAAGAATTACGGAGCATCCAATGTGAGAGTCGAAGTCGACATGACCGAGGGAGACGTAACAGTCTACATGGGCATGGAGGTCGTAGAGGAAGTCGAGGACTTCATGACTCAGATCTCTCTTGAGGAAGCGAAGGAGATATATGACGGCTACGAGGTAGGCGATGTCGTGGAGTACGAGATCGATCCTAAGGACTTCAACAGGATAGCCGCACAGGGCGCAAAGCAGGTCTTCGTACAGAAGAACAGAGAGGCGGAGCGCACCAACTCATATAACGAGTTCATCGAGAAGAAGGGCACCATCGTAACAGGCAAGGTCGAGAGGATCTCCAACGGCACGATGCTGATCTCACTTGGCCGTACGGAGGGCAGAGTCCCTGCGTCCGAGCAGGTAAGGACAGAGAGCTTCAAGCCGGGCGACCGCATCAAGGTCTACGTCATGGACGTAAAAAAAGAGAACAAGGGACCTCAGGTACTGCTCTCAAGATCACACCCGGGACTCGTAAGAGGCCTCTTTGAGCTCGAGATCCCTGAGATAGCGGACGGAACAGTCGAGATCAAGGGAACAGCGCGAGAGGCGGGCTCCCGCACAAAGATAGCTGTTTACTCCAACGATCCTAACGTCGATCCTGTAGGCGCCTGCGTCGGAAACAGAGGCGCAAGAGTCCAGAACATCGCGGACGAACTCTTTGGCGAGAAGATCGATATCATCGTATGGGATGAGGACCCTGCGGTACTTATAAGCAACGTGCTGAGACCTGCTATCGTAGAAGGCGTTTACATCAACGAGGATGAAAAGGCCGCGACCGCGGTAGTGCCGGAGCAGCAGCTCTCGCTCGCCATCGGACGCGAGGGCCAGAACGTAAGGCTAGCCGCCAGAGTAAGCGGATGGAAGATCGACATCAAGAGCAACGAACAGCTCAAGGAGATGGGCTTCGCGTTCGACGAATACGAAGAGTCCGAAGATGCAGAAGAGGTTGAAATTGAGGAGACACCAAACGCCGAAGCCGATGCGTAGATGCATCGCATGCAGAGAATCAAAGCCTCAGGATGAGCTGATGAGGTTCACCTTCGACGGAGTCAGAGTGACGGCGGATACAGGCCTGAAGAATGACGGAAGGGGCTTCTATCTGTGCGCGGATAAGGGATGCATGGAGACAGCGCTGAAACGCAAGGCATTCAACCGCGTTTGCAGACAGAATATCGATACAGAGGAAATCAAAAGAGTTATCGGGCAGGCACTCGATAATTTCCAAGGAGGTACAGATGCCAAAGAAAGTTAGCGAACTTACCAAAGAACTTGACATTAGCTTTCAGGAGCTAAAAGGCTATGCCGATAAAATGGGTATCGCCGTCAGCTCCGCAAGGTCTTCGGTAGAGGATCAGGATGCTGAGAGACTGATAAGATCCATCAACATGATGAGAGGCACTTCATCAGGCGCTCAGGCCGGAGCGGGCAAGCCTAAGATCAAGGCGGTCCCTGTCGTCCCTAAGGACGGAGCAAGGCCAAAGCCGCCTATGGGCAAGCCGGTGATCCCTAAGAAGCCTGTGGCGCCAAAAGCAGAACCTGCAGAAGAAAAACCTGCGGAAGATGTTGCAGTGCCTGAAGAAGAAACAAAGGCAAAGGCGGAAACGCCTGAAAAGCCTGAGGTCAAGGCTGCAGAGAAAGCTGACAAACCTGAAGAGAAGGCAGAAAAGCCTGCGGAGGCAGCTTCCGAGAAGGCAGAAGAAAAGCCTGCCGCTAAGGAAGAGCCTGAAGCAGAAAAGCCGGAGCCTAAGGCTGAAGAGCCTGAGCCTGTCAAGGAAGAGGAGTATGTGAATGCTCCGGGCAAGCCTATGCGCTTCAAGAAGATCTCTGACGCGGAGACTGAAAAGAAGAAAGCTGAAGAGCAGAAAAGGCAGATCCGCGAGAAAAGACAGCAGGCAAAAGCTTCCGAGGGTGAAAAAGGCGAAAAGTCCGACAGGAAGAGACCTGCGAAGGGCAAGGACAAGGACGGAAAGGACCGTCCTGAGCGCTCCGACCGCCCAAGAAAATCCAAAGAAGGCGGAAACGCGCCTGCTGCCGCATCAGGCGAAGGCGGAAACAAGGGCGGAAAGCCTACAAAGGGCAAAAGCAAGAAGTTCTTCGACAACCGCGACAGAGACAAGCAGTCACGCTTCGACAGACGCGAAGACGGCCCTGGCGGACGCCGCAACAACAATAACAACATCTATGACGAAGCCGCGCTGGAGAAGCAGGAGCGTCATAAGAGAAAATACAAGACCAAGGTGGTAGAGGAGCCTACAGTTGAGGAACTCCTGCCTGAAGGCACCATTGCGGTAACGGTACCTATCACGGTAGCGGGTCTCTCCGAGCAGGCTGAGATCAGCGTAAGCAAGATCATCATGTCCATGATGCAGATGGGAGTAATGGCTACGATCAACCAGACGCTCGACAAGGACGCTGTTGAGATGCTTGCTGAAGACCTTGGACTTCAGATCGTCGTAACGGAAGAAGAACCTGAGATCGAAGAGCCGGGCATCGACATGCATGAGGACGCCGAGAGTGAACTCAAGCCTCGTCCGCCTATCATCACCGTAATGGGTCACGTAGACCACGGTAAGACTTCGCTTCTGGACGCCATCCGCAACACCAACGTTACAGCAGGCGAGTCCGGCGGTATCACACAGCACATCGGTGCTTCCGAAGTCGAAATCAACGGAAAGAAGATCGTATTCCTCGATACACCGGGACACGAAGCTTTCACAACGATGCGTGCCAGAGGCGCACAGGTAACGGATATCGCCGTACTGGTAGTCGCTGCAGATGACGGCGTAATGCCGCAGACCATCGAGTCCATCAGCCACGCCAAGGCAGCCGGAGTGCCTATCATCGTTGCCATTAACAAGATCGACAAGCCGGGCGCTAATCCTGACAGAGTAAAGCAGGAACTCACCGAGCACGGCATCCTGGTAGAAGACTGGGGCGGCGACGTGATCTCCGTACCGGTATCGGCCAAGAAGGGCGAGGGAATCACAGATCTGCTTGAGATGATCCTCCTGCAGGCGGAAGTCCTCGAACTCAAAGCCAATCCGGACAGGCTCGCCATGGGTACTGTAATCGAGGCAAGACTCGATAAGGCCAAGGGTCCTGTAGCCACACTGCTGGTAAGCAACGGTACGCTCAAGAGCGGACAGAGCGTAGTTGCCGGTACAACAGCCGGTAAGATCAGAGTCATGACGGACTTCAAGGGCAAGCCGATCCGCAAGGCCGGTCCGGCTACCGCCGTTGAGATCCTCGGACTTTCAGACGTACCTGACGCGGGAGACATGTTCAATGTCGTAAGAGACGACAAGACAGCAAGAGAGATAGCAGCCAACCGTAAGGAGAAGATGAGAGAAGAAGTACTGGCCAAGAACGCCAGCATGACTCTCGAGAAGCTCTTCAGCCAGATCCAGGAAGGAGAGGCCAAGGAGCTCAACCTCATCGTCAAGGCGGACGTACAGGGTTCTGTCGGAGCTATCATTTCATCGCTGGAGAAGCTCGAGACTCCGGAAGTCAAGATCAACGTCATCCACAGCGGCGTAGGTACCATCAATGAATCCGACGTCATGCTCGCCGAGACATCCAACGCGATCATCATCGGCTTTAACGTAAGACCTACAACGGCTGTAACTAACCAGGCTCAGGCCGCCGATGTCGAGATCAGGCTCTACAGAGTCATTTACGACATCATCGACGATGTCGAGGCAGCCATGAAGGGCATGCTCGATCCTGAATACAAGGAAGAAGTCCTGGGCAAGGCTGTTGTCAGAGATACCTTCAAGGTACCTGGCATCGGTATCATCGGCGGATGCTACGTCAATGAGGGCATCGTAAAGAGAAACGCTCAGATCAGACTGGTCAGGGACGGCATAGTCATCCACGAGGGTGTCATAAGCTCGCTCAAGAGATTCAAGGACGACGTCAGAGAGGTCGCGGCAGGTTATGAGTGCGGTCTCGGTATCGAGAAGTACAACGACATCAAACCTGATGACGTCATCGAATGCTTCCAGATGGTTGAAGTAGAAAGATAAAACGAAATGGCAAAATACAGACAGGGAAGACTCAGTGAAGAGATCAAGAAAAGCGTAAGCGGTTTTCTGATCAACGGCGCAAAGGATCCCGCTCTAACATCAAGGATAATAAGCATCACAGGTGTTGACGTGACACGTGACTTAAGCTATGCCACTGTCTACGTTTCGCCTGTCTGCCTTTCGGACGAAGACAAGGAGATGGTATACGCCGGGGTCCTCGCGGGCTTTGAGCGCGCAAAAGGCGCCATCAGAGGGCAGGTCTCGCGCGATATCAAGCTGAGACACACGCCTGAACTCATCTTCAAGCTCGATTCGTCGCAGGACTACGGCAGACACATCGATTCCATAATCGATTCGCTTACTTACAGTAACGAGGAATAAGTTGAACGACACTATAAAAAGCATAGCAACGATAATGAAGGATCTTGACGGCATACTGCTGTTCCCGCACATCAACATGGACGGGGATGCGCTGGGCTCATGCTCGGCGCTTTGTCTTGCCTTAAGAAGCATGGGCAAGAAGGCGTACGTCATGATAAACGAGCCTGTGCCTAAGAACCTCGACTTCCTCGAATACGGCTGCTGCACTGATGATGACAGCGTACTTGATGACGTGCAGCTTTCCCTGATGATAGACTGCAACGGCATCAACCGCATAACCGGCAGGGAAAAAGCGTGGGAGAGAGGCCGGCTCAAAGGCTGCATCGACCATCACGCCACCAAGGCAAAGGAGATCAGATACGATTTTGCCAGAATAGAGCCTAAATCGGCAGCCGTGGGCGAGATCATTTACAACATCATCCGCGCCATGGGAGTGGAGATATCCCTGGACATAGCCAACTGCATTTTCGCGGCTATAACGACTGATACAGGCAACTTCCAGCACAGCAACACGACAAGCCGCTCGCATGAGATCGCAGGCCATCTTTACAAGATAGAGGGCTTCAATTCAAAGAGTATATCGGCTCTTATCTATGACCGCAGGTCAAAGGAAGCTATAAGGCTCGAGAGCGAAGTCATATCCAATCTGGATTTCTACGCTGACGGCAGGCTCGCCGTCGGAAAGGTGACGCAGCAGCTTCTTAAAGAGACAGGCACTACTATGGACGAAGCCGACGGCATCATCCAGAAGATGATGAGCATCGACGGAGTCGAGGGAGCCTGCCTGTTCAAGGAGACCGAGAACAACGTCAGAGCAAGCCTCAGGGGCAGGACTTACGCAAACATGGCAAAGGCCGCGGCAGCCTTTGGCGGCGGCGGACATACCCTTGCCGCAGGCTGCACATTTCATGACCTTGATCTCAAGGAAGCAGAGAAGACTCTTGTGCCGGTACTTATCAAGACCATAGAGGAAAGATGATCAGAGACGGCATCATAAACATCAATAAGCCCGCAGGATGGACATCGCAGGACGTGTGCGCAAAGCTGAAGCACGCGCTGCATGTGAAGAAAGCGGGGCACACCGGAACGCTCGACCCTATGGCTACGGGCGTTTTGCCTGTATGCTTCGGAAAAGCCACACGTGTCATTGAGTACTATGGCAATGATCATAAGTCATATCACTGCTGCATGAAACTGGGAATCGAGACCGATACTCTCGATATAACGGGTAAAGTGCTTAGAACGGGCAACTCTGCGGAAGTGAGTGAAAAAGCTGTCAGAGAGGCATTTAAGGCCTTTGACGGCGTGATAGAGCAGATACCTCCGAAGTATTCCGCCCTTATGATAGACGGCAAGCGTGCTTACGATCTTGCCAGAGCCGGCAAAGACTTTGAGATAAAACCCCGAAAGGTCACCATATATGACATCGCGGCAACAAAGATCGATCTTGAGAACGGCGAGCTGGAATTCGATGTCACCTGCTCAAAAGGCACATATATCCGTACCATATGCGATGATATCGGAAGAGCCCTCGGATGCGGCGCAGCCATGACCGCGCTGACGCGTACAGGCTCAGGTTTCTTTAAAATTGAGGATTCAAATACCATAGAAGAGGTCATCGAGGCGGCAGATGATCCCGAAAAGCTCACAAAAATGATCATTGAGCCCGAGATCACTCTCGAAAAACTCGGAAAAGCAATACTTAACAATAATAGAGTTACCGCCTTCATGAACGGAAACAGCACCTGGAGCAACGGATTCACCGTGACGGAGTCTTCGGACTACGATGAAATGTACCGTGTCTACGCTGACGGGGATTTTCTGGGAGTAGCTTCCATAGAGAATGGATCACTGATTCCTAAGAAAGTGTTCAGATAAGAGATAATGCAGATATTCAACAGCCTTGACCAACTGAATATAGACGATAAGACATCGGTCGCGCTCGGAAATTTCGACGGCATACATGCCGGACATCGTGAGATTATGCGAAACGCGCTCGAGACCGCAAAGGAGAGAAGCCTAAGATCTCTTTGCTTTACGTTCTCGAACCATCCGTTCAATTTCATACTCAGACGCGAAGACAGCGATCCCGATGCGGTAAAACTCATCTGCACCGAAGAAGAGAAGAAAGCACTCATTGAGGACATGGGCTTCGATATTCTTGTGAACGTGCCTTTCGATGAGAACATCATGAAGATGAGGGCGCATGATTTCTTTGAGGACATAGTCAGAAGCAAGCTCAACGCGGGCCATGTTTCAGTCGGATTCAACTATACTTACGGAGCCAGAGCCGAGGGAAAGCCGGAAATGCTAAAGGAAGAGTGCGATGAGGCCGGTATAAGCATCAGCGTACATGATGCCGTAACAGTCGAAGGCCATGTCGTGAGCTCGACGCTTATCCGCGAGATGATCGCGACAGGCAACATGGAGCTCACCGCGAAGTTCCTTGGCAGACCGTATTCATTCTCCGGTACCGTTAGCCACGGAAAGAGGCTCGGAAGCAAGATGGGCATACCGACCATCAACATACCGGCTCCGGACAGACAGATGCTGCCTCCCAACGGAGTATATTTCAGCCGCATAGACATAGCCGGAACGACATATGACAGCGTCTCAAACCTCGGATTCAACCCGACGGTCAATGAGGGGATAGCTGTCCGCAAGATCGAAACCAACATATTCGGATATGAGAGCCCGGAAGGCGGCGCATACGGAAAGGATGTGACCGTATACTTCGATCATTTCTCCAGGGGAGAGCGTAAATTCAGGGACAAGGAAGAGCTTTTCGCGCAGATCGCAAGAGACTGCGCCAACGCTCTGGAATATAGAAAAAAAAGATAGACAACACGGGCCTTTCGTGTTAATATACCAGCGTTGCAGTCAGAAGACCGCAGCATAAACCAATTTTATATACCCGCGCCGCAGTGGTTCGACGCTCCAACGGCTACGCAGAGCGGGTGGATCGAAAGTAAAGGAGTTTTTTATTATGCTTACAAAAGAGAAAAAACAGGAAATCATCAAAGAATATGCTATCAAGGAAGGCGACACAGGATCCCCTGAGGTCCAGGTAGCTATCCTTACTTACAGGATCAATGACCTTAACGAGCATCTCAAAGAGCACCACAAGGACTTCCATTCGAGAAGAGGCCTGCTCAAGATGGTTGGTCAGAGAAGAAACCTTCTTAAGTACCTGAGAGAGACAGATATCGAGAGATACAGAAGCCTTATCGCTCGTCTCGGACTGAGAAAGTAGTAAAAAGCATTCAAGCGGGAGCACGTCTCCCGCTTTGCTTGTATATTTGGAGCACGTACAGGCAATCAGTTAATGCCCATAGAAAGAGAATAATTAACAGGAAGGAGTTGTTAATAAAAAATGGGTAGATTTGAAGATTACAGAACATTCAGAACAGCGCTGGGCGGCAGACTTCTCGAAGTAGAGATCGGTAAGCTCGCCGAGCAGGCCAACGGACAGGCAACCGTCAGATACGGCGAAACAGTCGTAAGCTGCACGGTTTGCGCAAGCAAGGAGCCAAAACAGGACGTAGATTTCTTCCCGCTGACATGCAACTTTGAAGAGAAGCTGTACGCGGTAGGAAAGATCCCGGGTGGATACATCAAGAGAGAAGGACGCCCGAGCGAGAAGGCGACTCTCATCTCGAGACTCATCGACAGACCGCTCAGACCGCTCTTCCCAAAGGGCTACAGGAACGACGTAGTAGTCGCTGCCACAGCTCTCTCGGTAGATCATGACTGCTCCCCTGAGGTAGCATCCCTCATCGGAACATCTACAGCCATCGCTATTTCGGACATCCCATGGGACGGCCCGACTGCAGGTGTAGTTGTCGGCAGAGTAGACGGCGAGTTCGTCTGCAACCCTACATTCGAGCAGAGACAGGTCTCTGACCTCAACCTCACAGTATGCGGTACCGAAGAAGCCATCATGATGGTTGAAGCCGGCGCCAATGAGCTCCCTGAAGATCAGATGCTCGAGGCTATCCTCTTTGGACATGAAGAGATCAAGAACATCTGCAGATTTATCAAGGAGATCGTTGCCGAAGTAGGCAAGGAAAAGATGGATTATGTCGCTTTCAAGGCAGGCGAAGATGTAGACGCTGCTGTCAGAGAGTACGCTACCGCCAACATGGTAGAAGCTATTTATACCTTCGAAAAGCAGGAGAGAATGGCCAACATGGACGCTGTCGCTGCTGATACAAAAGAACACTTTGCAGAAGAGTTTGAAGGCAGAATGGCAGAGGTCGATGAAGTCCTCTACAACATCAAGAAGGAAGAAGTCAGACGCCGCATCCTTGAAGAAGGAGTACGTCCTGACGACAGAAGACCTGATGAGATCAGACCGCTCTGGAGCGAGACGGGATATCTCCCTAGAACTCACGGATCCGGACTGTTCAAGAGAGGCCAGACACAGGTCCTCTCCATCGCCACACTCGCGCCGCTGTCAGAGGCTCAGTACCTCGACGGCATCGATGACGATGTGACACGCAAGAGATACATGCATCAGTACAACTTCCCTGGATACTGCACAGGTGAGGCTAAGCCAAGCAGATCCCCTGGAAGAAGAGAGATCGGGCACGGCGCTCTTGCAGAGAGAGCTCTTCTGCCGGTACTCCCTAGCGAAGAGGAATTCCCTTATGCAATCAGAGTCGTCTCCGAGGTAATGTCCTCCAACGGTTCATCCTCGATGGCATCGACATGCGGTTCCACACTCGCTCTGATGGACGCAGGTGTTCCTATCAAGAAGCCGGTATCCGGTATCGCGATGGGACTCATTGAAGGATTCAACGAAGACGGTTCCAGCAAGTTTGCCATCCTCTCGGACATCCAGGGCATGGAAGACTTCCTGGGCGACATGGACTTCAAGGTAACTGGTACTCCTGATGGCGTAACAGCGCTTCAGATGGATATCAAGGTACACGGCCTCAACAGAGAGATCCTCAAGCAGGCTCTCGATCAGGCCAAGATCGGCAGAGCAAAGATCCTCGAGAACATGCTCGAAGAGATCCCAGAGCCACGCAAGGAGCTCAGCAAGTACGCTCCGAGATTCATCAGCATGAGAGTTGACCCTGACAAGATCAGACTGGTCATCGGACCGGGAGGAAAGACTGTCAACAGGATCGTTGATGAGACGGGCGCCAAGATCGATATCTCCGATGATGATGTCGGATTCATCGCTATCTACGCCGTAGATCAGGAGAGCGCTGAGGCTGCCAAGAGAGAGATCGAGCTCATCACAAAAGACGTTGAAGTAGGCGAGACTTATGAGGGCAAGGTCACAAGGATCATGAACTTCGGTGCATTCATCGAGATCCTGCCTGGAAAGGAAGGCCTGCTGCACATCTCCAAGATGGCAGATCACAGAGTTGAAAAGGTTGAGGACGTCATGAACATCGGTGATGAAGTGAAGGTAAAGGTCACTGAGATCGACAGCCAGAACCGCATCAACCTTGAGCGTCCGGACGTAAAACGCTCTGATTCAAGAAGAAGATAATGCTATACGAAGAAGGTTTCACGCAGAATAGAGAGATCTCATGGCTGAGATACAATGAGCGTGTGCTCGAAGAGGCACTGGATGATTCGGTGCCTCTTTTTGAGCGCCTGCGTTTTATCGCGATTTTTGTATCCAATCTTGAGGAGTTTTTCAAGGTCAGAGTGGGAAGCCTTCTGGGAGAAGATGACGAGGGCGATGATCAGATAGACGAAAAGTCGGGGATGACCGCTGCTGATCAGCTCCGCCGCATACTCGATCTGGTGCCCGGCCTTCTGATGAAAAAGGACATGGCGTACAGCATAGTCGAATCAAAACTGGCGGGGGCAGGAGTCGAGAGGCTTGAGACCTGGCAGCTGGATGATGAAGACAGGGGCAGATGCTTCGATTTCTTCAGAGAAAAGATAAGGGACAGACTGACGGTAAAAGTGCTTGATGCCGGAGACCCGCTCCCTGCGATGGATGAGGAAAAACCGTATATCATATCGGTACTTGACGCTGAACTTGAAGATAAATTCGGTTTCATAGACATGCATGAAAACATGCCCCTCGTACTTGTGCTGCCGGGAGACCATTTCAGATATGTGCTTACCGAAGACATCATCAAGATGTTCGCGGACACACTTTTCATACCGTTCGTTCCTCTCGGCACATATGTTACAGATATTGCAAGAAACGCTGAGGCAAAGGGAGGGACAGGAAGCGCCAATACGGCGGTCGAGATGCGTGATGCGCTTAGACGCCGAAAGAACTATCCTGCAGACAAACTCATAACCGACGGACGTCCGGGCAAAAAACTCACTGAGTACTTTGCGAGGAATCTTGACCTTGACGCCAGGCAGATGTTCACAACGACGCGTATCGACTTTTCATATGTCGATGAACTCGCTGAGAAGATGCCTGACGATCTACTGGGGCGTCTTTCATACAAACCTCATGAGCCTTACGATCAGACATCGGAGATCAAGGGCAGCATAATGAAGGCTGTGAAAAAGAGAGACTGGCTTTCGGCCTATCCCGATGATTCGGTGGATCTTCTTCTTGGACTCCTGAGAGAGGCCTCTTTCTCAGATGAAGTAAAGGAGATCCGTATAACCATTTACCGTCTGGCATCCAACCCGCGCATAGCCGATTACCTGATATACGCGGCGCGTACAGGCAAGAAGGTGAGGGTGATCCTGGAGCTCCGCGCCAGATTTGACGAGGAGAAGAACCTCAAATGGGCGGAAAAGCTTTCAAATGCCGGATGCAGGGTATACTACGGTACCGATAAGCTGAAGGTTCATTCCAAAATGTGCCAGATAGTCACGGAACATGTCTTCAAAGACGGAAGGGCGGAGAAGAGATACATAACACAGATATCCACGGGAAACTACAATGAAAAGACAGCAAAGCAATACACAGATCTATCTCTGATCACATACGATCAGGAAATAGGCAAGGCTGCGTCCGCGCTGTTCAAGGATATTTGCAAGGAACGGATCAAAGCAGGATCCAGGAAGGACAAAGACGCCTACGGACCGCTCCTGGTGTCGCCTGTTTCGATGAGAAATAACATACTGAGTCTCATCAGACGCGAGACAAAGAAGGGAAAGGCAGGGAGGATATTCTTTAAAGTCAACTCACTGGCTGATAATGAGATAATAGAAGCTCTTATGGAGGCGTCCTGCGCGGGATGTCAGGTAAGAATGATAGTCCGCGGCATCTGCTGCATGCTTCCGGGCATAGAGGGCTGTACAGAGAACGTCTGCATAGTCAACAGGGTGGGAAGGTTCCTTGAGCATTCCAGAGTATATATCTTTGGCGAGCAGCTCAATGAAGTCATGTACATATCTTCCGCCGATCTGATGAGCCGCAACCTCGACAGAAGAGTCGAGGTTGCGTGCCGGATAAAGGATGATAAAATAAGAGACCGCATACGCGGCCTGATGTATGACGCTTACTGCGATATGGAAAAGGGAAGAGTGCTGCTGCCTGACGGCAGATACGCACGCAAGATCTAGTTGATATCGCGCTTTCTTTTTTCAACTTCTGCGTCGGTAGGAAAGAAAAGGGTCTGACCCTCGTTCTTACCGGCGCTTTCTGTATCCGCGGGTTCCTCTTCATCATCCACCACAGTGTAACTGGCTCCTTTATTGAATCTGTCCCTCATCTTAAAGACGACATCCGAAAATCGATCGCCTAAAGGGCGGATATCTTCATCATCGACGCTGCTTCCGTATACGACAAGAGCGTAGATCGTTATTGCGACTATTGCCAGAAGGCCGAGTAAAATAAGCGGCATTATCGACTCCTTTTCTTATTGCACAATTCTATACATGAAAGGACCTTAGGTCAATGGGTGCGTATCATCAAAAAAAGCCTGTTTACAGGGCTTTTTTGTTTCATCTTCAGGGTGCAATTAGGGGCTGCATTGTGGTACAATATCCTATTGTGAAATGATGGTTTATTATGTCGTTTTATGCCCTCGCGTTGACGGGGGAAAAGACACGCAAGGCATTGAAAAACCGTAAAATAATATAACAGGAGAAAGTCAATATGTTTGAAAATCTATCGGACAAGCCCGTAGCTGAATATCAGTCGGAGCAGATCAGAAAATGGAATCAACTTGACCTGCTGGATCTTTGTGTAAAGGCCAGAGAAGGAGCTCCTTCATTCGTGTTCTATGAGGGACCGCCGACAGCCAACGGAAAGCCGGGCATCCACCATATGATGGCAAGGACTCTCAAGGACTCCATCAACAGATACAAGACGATGAAGGGCTTCCAGGTAAAGCGTAAAGGCGGCTGGGATACCCACGGACTGCCTGTTGAGATCGAAGTGGAGAAAGAACTCGGTTTCAGCGGCAAGCAGAACATAGAGAAGTACGGAATCAAGGAGTTCAACGAGAAGTGCCGTGAATCTGTATTCAAGTACACTCAGATGTGGACAGACATGTCGGAAAAGATGGCCTACATGGCGGACATGGAAGATCCGTACATCACATACAAAAACGACTATATCGAGACTGGCTGGTGGATCATCAAGAACGCATTCGATAAAGGACTTGTTTACGAAGGATATAAGATCCTGCCGTACTGCCCGCGCTGCGGAACGGGACTCGCTTCGCACGAGGTAGCACAGGGCTACAAGGACATCAAGGTAAACACGCTGACATGCAAGTTCAGAAGAACAGGCGTCAACCATGACAACGAGTACTTCCTGGCGTGGACGACCACGCCTTGGACGCTGGCTTCAAACGTAGCGCTCACAGTCGGCCCTGACGTTGACTATGTCAAGTGCCGCATGAAGGACGGAGAGAACAAGGGTAATCTGCTTTGGGTAGCCGAGGCTCTCGCGGACAAGGTTCTGGCAGGCGAAGAATACGAAGTTGTTGAAAAGGTCAAGGGCAGCGACATGGAGTTCTGGACCTACGAGCAGATCGAACCGTTCTGCAAGGTCGAAGACAGCAAGAACGCATTCATAGTAACATGCATGGACTATGTCAGTACGGAAGACGGTACGGGAATCGTACACACGGCTCCGGCCTTTGGTGAAGACGACTATAACTGCGGCCGCAAGTACAATCTGCCGGTGCTTCAGCCTGTAGACGAGAGAGGCTGTTATACAGAGACCCCTTGGGCGGGCAGGTTCGTCATGGAAGACGGACTCGATGTAGATATCATCAAGTATCTGGCTCAGGACGACAAGATCTACGCCAAGCAGAAGATGGAGCACGCATATCCGCACTGCTGGCGCTGCGGAACACCGCTCGTTTACTACGCAAACAAGTCGTGGTATATCGAGATGACCAAGCTCAAGGACCAGCTGGTGGCAAACAACAACACGGTCAACTGGTATCCGCCATATGTAGGCGAGAAGAGATTCGGAAACTGGCTTGAGGATGTCAAGGACTGGGCGATCTCAAGATCCAGATACTGGGGAACTCCTATCCCTGTCTGGAAGTGTGAATGCGGACATCTTCACTGTGTAGGTTCACGCGAGCAGCTTATTGCGGATGCAGAGCAGGATATCGACATGAGTATCGAGCTCCACAGACCGTATGTGGATGATATCACTATCAAATGTCCAAAGTGCGGCATGAGCATGCACAGGATCCCGGAGGTCATGGACTGCTGGTTCGACTCAGGAGCCATGCCTTTCGCACAGTGGCATTACCCGTTCGAGAACACTGACAGATTCGATGATGAACTCTTCCCGGCTGACTTCATCTGTGAGGGAATCGACCAGACAAGAGGATGGTTCTACTCGCTTATGGCTATTTCCACGATCGTAAAGGGATGCGCCCCTTACAGGAACGTGCTGGTAAATGACCTTATCCTTGACAGATTCGGAAAGAAGATGTCGAAGCACGTGGGCAATACCGTAAATCCGTTTGAGATGATGGAGAAGTACGGAGCCGACGCTCTCAGATGGTATCTGGTATACGGATCACCTGCATGGACTCCGACTAAGTTTGACGAGGACGGCATCAGAGAGGTCATCAGCAAGGTATTCAGCACTCTCAGAAACACATACAATTTCTTCTGCCTGTATGCGAATATCGACAAGGTAGAACTCAGCCATCTCGATGTTCCTTACAGCGAGAGACCGGAACTCGACAGATGGATAATCTCCAAATACAACAGGCTCATCAAGGCCACGACAGAGGCCATGGACGAGTATGATCACATGAGGACCGTAAGAGCGATAGGCGAGTTCATCGACGGAGACCTCTCCAACTGGTATATCAGAAGAGCCAGAAGAAGATTCTTCGCTGAGGGCGAAGGCGACGGAATGAGCGTCGACAAGAGAGCTGCTTACGCAACGACTTATGAAGTCCTTACAGGCGTAGCAAGAATGATGGCTCCTATAGCGCCGTTCATCTCGGATGAGATCTATACAAAGCTTACCGGCGAGACAACAGTCCATACAGCTTACTATCCTGAAGCTGATGAAAGCCTCATTGATGACAGGACAGAGGAGAGGATGGACCTCGTAAAGGTTCTCGTAAACCTCGGAAGAAGCACAAGAGAACAGGAGAAGCTCAAGGTTCGTCAGCCTCTCAGCAAAGTCATCGTCGACGGAAGCTACAGAGACGTTATCGGAGACCTTACGGACCTCATCAAGGAAGAGCTGAACGTACATGAGGTACAGTTTGAGGACGATCTCGACAAGTACATGGAATTCAGCATCAAGCCTAACTTCAGAGCTGCAGGTCCGATACTCGGCAAGAACGTCAAGGACTTTGGCGCCAACCTGTCAAAGATCAACGCCAAGGAAATGATAGCCGCGCTCACGGAAGGTCCGGTCATGATGACACTGGGCGGAGAAGAGTATGAGATCACTGAAGACCTCGTCGATGTCAGGATCTCCTCCAAGGAAGGATTCGTTGTCGGAATGGACAACAACGTGTTCGTCATCCTCGACACAACTCTTACGCCTGAGCTCATCAAGCAGGGTTATGTACGGGAGGTCATTTCCAAGATCCAGCAGCTGAGAAAGCAGGCTGACTTTGAAATGATGGACGAGATAAAGATCTTCATGGACGCAGACGATGAGATCAGCGCTGCGGTGGAAGAAGCGAAGGACTTCATCATGGATGAGACTATCGCGACTGACATCATCGTGAAGAAAGACCTGCCTGAGTTCGACATCAACGGACACAAGACAGGACTTGCGGTCGAAAGGATCTGACGCAATATGCAGGAGGCAGAGGTCAGAAAAAACATACTGGACTTCACGCCCGGAGAACTCGGGGACATAGTGACCGGTCTTGGTGAGCAGAAGTTCAGGGCGGCTCAGGTATTCGGCTGGCTTTCAAAAGGAGCTGCCTCATACGATGAGATGACCAATGTGCCTAAAAGCCTCCGCGAAAAGCTGGAAGCTGTGTACAGCATCGGTCTGCCTGAAGCAGTAAGGATGCAGGAAGCAAAGGATGGCACGGTCAAGTGCCTGTTCCGCTTCACGGATGGGACAGAAGTCGAGTCCGTGTTCATGAGATATGAATACGGAAACTCGATCTGCATCTCCTCACAGTCCGGCTGCCGCATGGGATGCACGTTCTGCGCGTCCACAATGGAGGGCCTTGACAGAAGCCTTACAGGCGGCGAGATGCTGGGGCAGGTCCTTGCGATGAGAAAGCTGACCGGAAGTGACATAGGCCATGTCGTGATAATGGGAATGGGAGAGCCTTTCGACAACTACGAGGAGGTTTCGCGGTTCATACGCCTGATAAACGACAGCAAAGGCTATGGGCTCGGGCTGCGCAACATCACAGTCTCCACCTGCGGCATAATCCCTAAGATAAGAGCGTTCGCAGCGGATTTTCCGCAAGTCAATCTGGCGGTGTCGCTGCACGCTCCGAATCAGGAAATAAGGCAGAAGTCCATGCCGGTCGCGAAGAAATACAGCTATGACGATTTGCTGGAGGCCTGCAGGGAATACACAGAGATCACGGGACGGAGGATAACCTTCGAATATGCCGTGATAGACGGATTCAATGATTCAGCTGCATGCGCGGAAGAACTCGCCCGGCACCTTAAAGGATGGCTCACTCATGTGAACCTTATACCGCTGAACGAAGTGGAGGGCAGATCGTACAAGACGGCAAACGGCAATAGCGTAAAGAGATTCAAAGACATACTGGAGAAAAACGGCGTGGCCGTAACTGTACGGCGCACGCTTGGAAAAGATATTGATGCGGCATGCGGGCAGCTCAGACGCAGGCATGCCGGATAAAGAGAGGGTAATATGAGAATACTTATTGACGGCATGGGCGGCGATTACGCGCCTGAAGAGATCGTAAAGGGGGCTGTGAAAGCCGCATCTGAGATCAGCGAGACGGTCGTTATACTCGGACCGGAGGACGAGATCCGCAAGCAGCTGAAGGCCAACAGGTGGAAAGGCGATAACATCGAGATCGTAAATGCCACAGAGGTGATCTCTAACGAGGAGTTCCCGGCAATGGCAGTCAGAAAGAAGAAAGACTCCACCATAGTCAAGGGCATGAACATGCTCAAGGACGGTGAGGGAGACGTCTTTGTTTCCGGAGGAAGCACGGGTGCGCTTCTCGCAGGAGGCCTGTTCACACTGGGAAGGATAAAGGGCATCAAAAGGCCTGCCATCGCGGCATGGTTCCCACGCGCGGGCAAGGAAGGAGTCACATTGCTCCTGGACTGCGGCGCAAGTGTTGAAGCCAAGCCTGAATACCTTTATCAGTACGGTATCATGGGAAGCATTTTCGTTCGCGGCATCACAGGGAACGAGAGTCCGGTCGTTAGGCTTCTTAACATCGGAGCCGAAGAAGGCAAGGGAGATGATCTCCACAAGACAGCATTCAACCTGCTTAAGGAGGCAGATATAAACTTCCAGGGCAATATCGAGGCCCGTGACGTCATTTTCGGTGAGACTGACGTTGTAGTCACCGACGGATTCAGCGGCAACGTATACCTTAAGAGCAGCGAAGGCATGAGCCTTGCCATAATGAGAGAGTTCAAGAGAAAGCTGACTGAGGGCATCGTAGCCAAGGCCGGTGCCATGCTGGCATACAGCAAGATCAAGGAGATCAAGGAGGTCTTCGATTACTCAGACGCCGGCGGAGCGCCTATACTCGGCCTCAAAGGCTCAGTGCTGAAGATCCACGGCAACTCCAAAGCTACGGAAGTCTATTATGCCATACACAGGGCTGTCGACTATGTCGACAATGACATTACCGGCATGATAGCGGAAGCGGTCGGCAGCATCGACGCGCTTGCCGGTAAGGGAGAAGAATGATGGCCAAGGCCAAGAGTTTTGAAAAACTGTATGAGGTCACAGGCTACCGCTTCAAAAATGAGAAGCTCCTTAAGAACGCTCTGACTCACAGTTCTTACGCTTCCGAGCAGAAGCTGGGTTATGAGCACAACAATGAGAGGCTCGAGTTCATAGGCGATGCCTATGTAGACGCGGTTGTAGGAGCTGAGCTCTTTGACATCATGGGATCTGCCCATGAGGGTAAGCTCTCGAGGTGCCGCGCGGATGTGGTATGCGAGTCTTCGCTCGCTGAGGCCGCAGCGGAAATGGGACTTGGGGAGTTTCTCTACCTTGGAAGAGGAGAAGAATCGAGCGGCGGCAGAGAGAAAGCCTCGATACTGGCCGACGCGTTTGAAGCGCTCATAGGCTCTATCATACTTGACGGCGGCTATGACGCGGGCAGGGAGGTCATACTCAGGCTGCTTAAGGACAAGATAAAGCTCGGAGCGGAAGGAAAGCTCAACAAGGACTACAAGACAAGACTTCAGGAGAAGCTCCAGGAAACAGATCATAACGTCAGGATCGAATACCGCATGGTTGCTGAATCCGGTCCGGACCACAATAAAGTATTTACTATAGAAGTGCTGATAAACGGCAGGACTGCAGGCTCCGGCACAGGGCAAAGCAAAGCCAAGGCCGAGCAGGCAGCCGCTGAAGACGCGCTTTCGAAGGGAGTATAGCTAAGTGTATTTCAAAAGGATAGAGATGCAGGGTTTCAAATCATTTGCGGACCCTGTGACGATAGAACTGAATGACGGTGTGACCTGCATCATAGGTCCCAACGGAAGCGGAAAGAGCAATATCTCTGACGCTCTGAGATGGGTGCTTGGCGAGCAGAGTTCCAAGCAGCTCCGCGGCTCAAAGATGCAGGATGTCATATTTGCAGGCACCGCGACCAGAAAGCCTAAGGGCATGGCCGAGGTCACTCTTGTCATAGACAATTCAGGCGGTATACTGCCTCTCGAGTACAGTGAAGTCGCCGTAACAAGGCGCATGTTCAGATCCGGCGAAAGCGAATACCTCATCAACGGCAATCCGTGCAGACTCAGGGACATCCGTGAGCTTTTCATGGATACGGGCATCGGTGTTGAAGGATACTCAATCATCGGACAGGGAAAGATCGCCGACATAGTCAGCACAAAACCTGAGAACAGAAGGCAGATATTCGAAGAAGCAGCCGGAGTCGTGCTCTATAAGAGCCGCAAGACGGAAGCTGAGAACAAACTCAAGGCAGCTACGATAGACCTCGACCGCGTAAGAGACATCATCGCGGAGATCGAGAGCCGCATAGACGGGCTCAGAGAAGATTCCGAGAAGGCCACGGAGTACATTGGACTCAGGGACAGATACAAGACCCTTGGCATCAATATAATCCTGCACAACCTTGACAATCTTGAGGTCAACGTAAGGGAAGGCAAGGAAGAACTGGAGGATCTCCAGACAAAGCTCGATGAAACAGCCGAAAGACTCAGCGCCACGGAAGAAGAGCTGGAGACCGTCAGAGATACGGAAGCCGATCTCAACGACGAGCATTCGGATCTTAACGCAAAGCTCCTCAAGACCATAGATGATCTTGCGGATATTACCAGCGGAGGAAAGCTCAATAAGGAGCGCCTGATCAACATAGAAAAAGAACTGACAAGACTCGGCGAAGAACTCAAAGCCGACAGTGAGAGGCTCGAAGCTGAAAGGGCTGAACTCGCCAAGCTTGAAGAAGGCGAGAAGTCCATGGACAACGATGTCGAAAAGATCAGGGCTGAGCTGCAGGACGCTATCCTAAAAATGAACGATGACAGCCGCAAAGCATCTTCCATTGCAATGGAGACAGAGGAGATCAAGAGCAGGCTGATAGACATCAACAATCAGAATGTTACCAGAAATGCTGAGATCAAGACCCTGAGCAACTATAAGAACACTCTTGAGGAACGCAAGGACAGTCTTACGGACGAATTCGAGACCAAAGACAGAACAGATGCGGAAAACAAAGAGAACCTCAGGGCCATAGAGAAGAAAATCGCTGAGAACGAGGCCCAGCTCAAGGGTAAAAAATATAAACTCGACTTAGTTACCGATAACATTGTTACCATTGCTTCAAAGATCGAAAAGACAATTAAAGAAATTGATGAGACATCGGTAAGGGCTAATCAGGCCATAGCGCGCCGCAGCACCATCGAAGAGATGGAAGCCAACTATGAAGGATACAACAACGCGGTCAGATCGGTCATGAACGCAGGCCGCAGAGGCATGATAGGCACGGTTTCAGACATCATCGATGTTCCTCTGGGATATGAAACTGCCATAGAGACCGCTCTGGGCAATTCTCTGCAGAATATCGTATGTGAAGATGATGAATCGGCAACAAAGACGATCGACTGGCTCAAGGAGACGGGAGCCGGAAGAGTGACATTCCTGCCTGTAAAGTCTGTAAAAGCTGACAGGATCGCTGTTTCTCCTGATGTAAAGAACGCCGACGGCTATATCGGCATAGCATCGGACATGGTCAGATGTGATGACCGCTATAGAGAGATAGCCGATTATCTTCTTTGCAGGGTCATCATCGCTGAGGACATGCAGAAGGCCATCCGCATCTCCAAGAAGGATATAGGCGGCTTCAGGGTAGTCACAAGAGAAGGTGAAGTCATAAACGCCTATGGAGCTATCACAGGCGGAAGATACAGAAACAGAACGGCCAATCTGCTTGACAGAAAGAACGAGATAAACACTCTCAAGGGAAAGATCGAGCAGTATGCCGCTAAAACAGCTGAACTCAATGCATCCAAGGACAAGCTCGATTCCGAGAGGACAGCACTCAGGGCAGAAAGAGACAGCCTGCGTGCCCAGATCACAGAGCTCGATATCGAAGGCAACGTTCTCAGAGCTGACAAAGAACACGCTGAATCCCTTGTCAAAGAGGATGAAGGCGCAGCCGAGAGGTTCAGATCAAACATGGAGACTCTCGATTCGGATATCGCGAGAGCCGACAGCATGATCGAAGACCACAGAAAGAGCATCGAGGAAGCTGAGAAAGAGTATGCCGAGGCAGAAGCAAAGGCGGATGAGCTGATGAAGGAAGCCGAGGCTATGAAGCCTGTCATCGAAGAGGACAATGAGCGCATAGTAGCTCTGAGAGTAAAGATCGGAGAAAGCGAATCCAGGATCTTTGCCAACAACGAGATGATAGAGCGTGTCAGAGACGTCGTTACAGAACTGGAGGCCGCAGTAGAAGACAATACAGCGGCTCGCGAGCAGCTGACCGCTGACAGGGACAAGCTCTCCGCGACCGGTGAGAAGTCCGGCGGACTTGAGCGCGCTCTCAGCAGGGAAAAGGCTGAACTCGAGGAGAAGATCGCTGATATAAGCGCAAGACTCGAGGAAGGCAGAGCAAGGAGCGACGAACTTCTTGCGGCTCAGAAAAAGGACAGAGAGACTCTGGAATCCGTCCGTGACGAGCGCTACAGACTCGAGATCAGGACAGCCAAGAACGAAACACTGCTCGATACCCAGAAAGACAAGCTCTGGGATGAATTCGAGGTGTCGTACGCTGAGGCTCTCGACATGAGAGATGAAAACTTCGCGATCACAGCGGGCAATCGTGAATCGAGAGAGATAAAGCTGCGTCTTGCCGAGATAGGCGATGTAAATATAGGCGCCATCGAGGAGTACAAGGCAGTCAGCAAGAGATACGAGTTCATGACGGTGCAGGAGGCCGACCTTACAAAGGCCATGGCTGAGCTCAACGAGATCATCACCAACATGGACAAGACCATCAAAACCAAGTTCAAAGAAAATTTCGACCGTGTCGTTGTCAATTTTGAAGAATCTTTCAGAGAACTCTTCGGAGGCGGCTACGCGGAGCTGAGACTTGAAGATGAAACAAAACCGCTTGAGTCCGGCATCGAGATAACAGCCCAGCCGCCGGGCAAGAAGCTCAAGAACATCAATCTGCTTTCCGGCGGTGAGAAGACGCTGACAGCGATAGCGCTGATGTTTGCGGTCCTGAAGGCAAAACCTACACCTTTCGTCATACTTGACGAGGTAGAGGCAGCTCTGGACGAAGTGAATATCGGGAGGTTCTCGGATTACCTCAAAAATTTCGAAAACATACAGTTTGCCCTCATAACGCACCAGAAGGCGACCATGGAGCACGCAGACGTACTCTACGGCGTGACTATGCCTGAGCAGGGCATCTCACGCATGCTGTCGCTCAAGATGGGCGATGAATTCGACGCTGAGGGCCTCGAATAAGGAGAAATAATGGCACTTTTTGAAAAGAAAAACGCATTCCGCAAATTCATAGACTCCATTACAATGGCGGTCTACGACAATCCGGAACTGGGTCCGGAGTTCCTCGATCAGCTCGAGGAGTCTCTTGTAATGGCTGATGTCGGCATCGAGACTTCAAGCAAGATAATCGAAGAACTCAACAAGGCCATCAACTATAAATACATCACCAGAGAGCGCGAGATCAAAAAAGAACTCTCCCGTATCCTTGAAGAGATCATGGACAAGGGTGAGCGAAACCTCATGACAGAGGAGTACCCGCTCATAATCCTGATGATAGGAATAAACGGCGGCGGCAAGACTACTTCGATCGCGAAACTGGCCCACATGTATAAACAGAAGGGCAAGAACGTGATGCTTGCGGCAGCAGATACTTTCCGTGCCGCAGCGGCAGAACAGCTGCAGCTGTGGGGCGACAGAGTAGGTGTAAGGGTCATAAAGCGCGAGGAAGGCGCGGATCCTACGGCTGTTATCTATGATGCAATACAGTCCGCGAAAGCAAATAACGTGGATGTGCTCATATGCGATACCGCCGGCAGACTCCAGAATAAAGTGAACCTCATGAAAGAGCTGGAGAAGATGAGCAAGGTCATCTCAAGGGAGTGGCCTGAGGCAGCAAGAGAGAACATCCTTGTGCTTGATGCCACTACCGGCAAGAATGCCGTGAACCAGGCAGAAGAGTTCAACGGCATCTCCGAGATAACGGGTATCATACTCACAAAAATGGACGGAACTGCCCGTGGAGGCATTTCCATCACAGTAACTGATGAATTCGACATGCCGATAAAGTTCATAGGCGTGGGTGAAAAGATGGAAGACCTTGTGCCGTTCAACGCGCACGATTTCGTGGAGGGCATATTCGATGAGTAAGCCAATTCTTGCGATAGTCGGCAGACCTAATGTCGGCAAGTCGACACTCTTTAACAGGCTGATAGGCGAAAGGCGCGCCATAGTGGAAGACGTGCCTGGTGTTACCCGTGACCGTATTTATGCCGAGACAGACTGGAACGGCAAGGAATTCGGAGTCATAGACACCGGAGGTATCGAAGTAAGGACCGACGATACCATTCTCTCGCAGATGAGGGACCAGGCAGTGACCGCCATGGACATGGCGGATGTCATCATCTTTATGGTAGACGGAAAGGACGGTCTCACAAACGCCGACAGCGAGGTTGCTGAACTTCTCCGCCGTACCGGCAAGGAAGTTATACTTGTAGTCAACAAGGTTGACGCTCCGTCGAAGGCCTATGAGGCATCATATGACTTCTATGAGCTCGGATTTGGAGAGCCGATCGCCATAAGCGCGGCAAACATGACCAATATCGGAGATCTTCTGGACCGCATAGTAGACGGATTCCCGGAGGACTCTTTCGGCGGATACGACGAGAGCATACACATCGCGGTGATCGGCAAGCCTAATGTCGGCAAGTCATCGCTCGTTAACGCCCTTACAAAACAGAACAGAGTCATCGTATCACCTATAGCGGGCACTACCCGCGACACCATAGACACGCCGTTCAGCTACAAGGGCAGGGAATACACTCTCATTGATACAGCCGGCCTGCGCAAAAAGAGCAAGGTCAACGACTCAATAGAAAAGTTCAGCATCCTGAGGGCAATAGCGGCGATAGAACGCTGCGACATATGCGTACTGATGATAGACGCGGCTGAGGGCCTGACAGAGCAGGACAAGAAGATCGCGGGCTATGCCCATGAAGCAGGAAAGGGGCTTCTGGTAGTCGTCAACAAGTGGGATCTCATAGAGAAGGAGACCAACACTATGCGCGACTACGAGCGCAAGATCAAGTCGGAACTGCTGTTTGCGTCATACGCGCCCGTCATCTTCACTTCGGTGCTGAACAAGGTTAGGATATTCGACATCATAGACAGATCCTCGCGCATAGCAGACGCCAGAGCGATCCGCATAACCACAGGCAAACTCAACAGCATAATCGAGGATGCCACAATGATGAGACAGCCGCCTTCGGACAAGGGACGCAGGCTCAAGATCTACTACGCGACACAGATCGGCACCAAGCCGCCGCTGTTCTCATTCAGCATAAACGACAGAGAACTCATGCATTTCTCGTACGCGAGATATCTTGAGAACAAAATAAGAGAAGCTTTCGATTTTGAAGGCACATCGATCAAATTCGTCTGGAACGAAAAGAGAGGAGAACGGAGATGAGCAGCTCAGAGATCACAAGACTCATAATCATAGGATTGGCTGCATATGCCCTGGGTAATATAAACCCGGCCATCATTATGGGTAAGTTAAAGGGCATAGACATACGCAAGGAAGGCAGCGGCAATGCAGGAATGACCAACACCATAAGAGTCATGGGACTTGCCGCGGGTATAACGGTCTTCATTGTGGACGTACTGAAAGCATTCATAGCCGTAAGGATAGGCTACAATTTTGGCGATGACCCGGGTGCCATGGTGGCGTTCGGAGCCGTTGTAATAGGCCACTGCTTCCCTGCAGTATGGGGCTTCAAGGGAGGAAAAGGCGTCGCTGCCTCTTTCGGTGCTGCTCTTGCTCTCAACTGGCTCAGCGCTATAGCAGCTCTGATAGTCGCAGGAGTATTCTTCCTGATCACAAGACGCATGTCCGTAGCCTCGATATTCGCAGCTATCGCTTATCCTGTTGCCATATGGTTTTATGAGCCGGAATATCTTTACTTCGCGATAGGCGCCGCGGTATTCCTGCTGATAATGCACCTGGCAAATATCAAGAGGATCGCCAAGGGCGAGGAAGAAAAACTTACCATCGGCGGAAAAGATAAGGCACAAGATACTGTATCCGCGGAAGCAGAAACGGTTCTGGACGCGAGTCTTCAGGGCAAGCCGCTCTCAGCGGAAGAGAAGTCAAAACTCAAAGCAAGCGATCAGGAATTCGAGGATCTTTCGATCGGCGAATCTCCGATAGCAGCCGACGCTACCAAGGAGCCGTCCCTTGTCGACGCTCAGCAAAGCGACGCATCAAGACCAGAGCCGGAACCAATGGATTATTATGCAAGTACGGAGATCCCTGATCTGGGAGACAAGGCTCATAAGATCGCGGTAGTCGGAAGCGGCTCGTTTGGAACCGCCATGGCCAATCTGCTGGTATATAACGGACATGACGTTACTCTGTACGGCCGTAACAAGGCAGCTTTAGACGCGATGAAAGAGACACGCATGAACGACAGATACCTGCCGTATGTCATACTCAGCGACAGGATCAAATACACAAACAATATCCGCAACGCTCTGAGGGGCAAGGAAATAGTTGTGTTCGCTGTGCCGGCTCAGAAGTTCCGTCAGGTATCTTCCAAGGCCGCCCAGTATCTTGAAGAAGGTGCTGTTGTGGTCAACCTTGCCAAGGGAATCGAAAAGAAGACCCTCAAGAGGATGAGCGAAGTTGCTGAGGAAACGATCCCTGCAGCAAGATATGTAGCTCTTTCAGGCCCGACGCACGCGGAAGAGATAGTCAGGAACACTCCTGCAGGCATAGTTGCGGCTTCAAAGGATGCTGAGGCTGCGCGCCTGATCCAGGATACTTTCATGTCAGAGCAGCTGCGCGTTTATACACAGGATGATGTAGTAGGCGTTGAAATCGCGGGAGCGGTAAAGAACGTCATAGCGATAGCCACCGGCATCTCCGACGGAATGAAACTCGGAAATAACGCGAGAGCAGCGCTTATGACACGTTCCATACACGAAATAAAGAGACTGGGAGACAAACTTGGCGCAGATCCTGAGACATTCTCGGGACTCTCGGGCATAGGTGATCTTATCGTAACATGCTCCACGAATCTCTCCCGCAACAGACGATGCGGTCTTCTGATAGGCCTAGGCCTTGAAGCTAAGGAAGCGGTCGAAAGAGTAGGTTCAGTCGTAGAAGGATACTACACAGCCGATGCAGTCTGTGATCTTGCAAAAAAACTCGATGTGGAGATGCCTGTCTGCAAGGCTACGCAGGCTGTTCTCAAGGGAAAGATAACTCCTGAGGTAGCTGTAAGCATGCTCATGTCGAGAGACAAGAAAGACGAGCGTAAATGAGAAAATATCATATAATCACATACGGCTGCCAGATGAATGAGCATGACTCTGAAAACATCGCCGGTCTTCTTGAGGCGATGGGATATGAACAAGCCGATGATCCTTACAAAGCCGATGTGACAGTTATAAATACATGCAGCGTAAGAGACAATGCCGACAAGAGGTTCTTCGGCACCCTGGGACAGTTCAAGAAGATAAAAAAGAGCCGTCCTGACTTTGTTCTGTGCGTATGCGGCTGCATGCCGCAGCAGCCGAGGGTCGTCGAAGAGATCAACAAAAGATTCTCATGGGTCGACATTGTTTTCGGTACACAGAATATCGCTGAATTCCCGGCGCTTCTTGAGGAGAGACTGAAGACAGGCCGCCGCATGCGTGCAATAGTCGATAATAACCCGGATATCAGCGAAGCGGATATGAAGCCTGTAAGGATGCACCGCCACAAAGCATTGGTCAATATCACTTACGGCTGCAATAATTTCTGCACATACTGCATAGTGCCGTATACCAGAGGCCGTGAAAAGAGCCGCATGCTGAGCGACGTATGTGATGAGATAAAAAGACTGGCTGCTGACGGTGTCGTGGAGGTAATGCTCCTTGGCCAGAATGTCGACTCTTACAGGGACGCAGCAGGCCACAGCTTCGCTGATCTCATTAAAGCGGTCAATGAGATAGACGGCATAGAACGCATAAGATTCATGACATCGCATCCTAAGGATATTTCTGATGAGATGATAGATTGCTTCAGGACCTGCGATAAGCTGTGTCACAACATCCATCTGCCCGTACAGTCGGGAAGCGACAGGATACTGAAGCGCATGAACCGGCATTACGACAGGGAGTCGTACCTGAAGATAGTTGAGAAGCTGAGAAAGACGGCCCCTGACATCACTATATCGACCGATGTGATAGTCGGTTTTCCCGGCGAGACCGATGAGGACTTTGAGCAGACACTGGATATAGCAAGAAAGGTCGAATACGATTCGGCTTTCACATTCATTTATTCGCCTAGAGAGGGCACTCCGGCAGCAAAATTCGAGGACCAGGTGCCTGATGAGGTCTGCCACGAGAGATTCGACAGACTGGTGGACGTGATGAACGAGATCAGCCTAAAAAAGAATCAGAAGTATAAAGGCAAGACATATGAAGTCATTGCCGAAGGCATAAGCCGCAATGATGACAAGGTGATATCGGGCAGGACAGACGGCTTCAAGCTTGTTAACTTCACATCAGACAGAAGCCCGGAACAGCTCATGGGGAGAAAGGTGAAGGTCGAGATCACTGAAAGTAAGACTTTCAGCTTGGAAGGACGAGAGGTAGACTGATTTGAGTACAGATCTTATAATGACAAAACTGCTGATGCTTCCGGGCATCATAATGGCGCTCAGCTTCCATGAATTCGCGCACGCGTGGGTTTCCGATAAGCTCGGGGATCCTACGCCGAGAAGACAGGGAAGGGTAACGCTCAATCCGCTGGCGCACATCGACTGGATAGGATTCCTGACCCTTGTGCTTGTGGGATTCGGCTGGGGAAAACCTGTTCAGATTGACCCGGGTTACTACAAAAACAGACGCAGGGATGAGTTCTTTGTTGCCATCGCGGGAGTTACCATGAACCTGATCCTTGCGGTGATCCTTTCCATCCCGGTAAAGGCGATGATGAAATCGAATGTCTTTGGCGCAAATGATCTGGCGTACGACATCTACATGATCATCTTTTACGCTGTGATGATCAATCTGGTACTGATGATCTTCAACCTGATACCGTGCCCGCCGCTGGACGGCTGGAACATAATTACCCAGATATTCAAACTGGACAGATACAGCTGGTGGTACAAGGTATATCAGTACGGCATGTATATATTGCTGGCCCTGATACTCACGAACGTGACCGATCACATCATCACTCCATTGGTGAATCTGTTACTGGGCCTGTTATTCTGATAAAAAAAGGCAGCAGCGCTTAGCTGCTGCCGTATTCATATATTCAGATGATCAGAAGTAATTTGATATCCTGCGGAGCTTGGACTGAGCCATGTGATATTCCATGGCTTTGCGGCCTGCCGCAGGGTTCTTGGACTCGAAAGCTTCAAAGATCGCCTTGTGTTCCTCAAGTATAGTCTTGAGATAATCTCCGGTATATGTCTTGGCCGGAGCAGAATGCTTCAGATAAGTCTGATAAATGGCCAGTGTCTTTTGTATCATGCGGTTTCCGGTACCGGCATAAATTATGTTGTGGAACTGCAAGTTGAAGGTAAGCACCTTATCGACATCATCCTTGAGAGTATAGAACTCCATGAATTCCACAGTCTCTGCGAGCTTGTCGATGTCTTCGCTGGTCATGCGCTTGATGGCCCATTCAACGGCCTGCACCTCAAAGAGGGCTCTGAGGTCAAACAGATCTGAGATATCACGCCTTGTGAGTCCTGTGACGAAAGCGCCTCGGTTAGGGATGTTCTCTATGAGACCGTCAGCTTCGAGCTGGCGGAACGCTTCTCTTACAGGAGTCCTGCTGACGTTGTACTTCTTGCAGATGGCCTGCTCGGTCAGCTTGCTGCTATTTGGAATGGCGCCGGAAAGTATGTCTGACTGAAGTTCTGCGTAAAGACCCGCTGAAAGGGGCTGAACTGATTTATCGGCTTGAATAATGTCCATGATCCACCTCTGAATACTATTTCATGTTCTGCATACAGTTATAAGGATTGTATACACTATTAAATATAGACCTGCGGAAGGAATTGTCAATAAGATGAGCAAGATAATTTCGGATAATAAGATACCTGAAGCAATTACAGAACTTGAAAACATGCATCCTGAAGCTGCATGCGCCCTCGATCACGGAACGCGTTTCCAGCTGCTGGTGGCTGTCATGCTCTCGGCGCAGACAACAGACGTGTCCGTTAACAAAGTCACACCCGCGCTCTTCGATAAGTATCCGACTGCCGAAGCCATGGCCAAGGCGGATCCGCTTGACATCCAGGAGATCATAAAGACTATAGGCCTTTATAAAAACAAGGCAAAGAATGTTGTGGGACTCTCAAAGATACTTACCGAAAACTACGGCGGCGAGGTACCGGGGGAATATGAAAAACTTGTAAAACTGCCGGGTGTAGGCCGAAAGACTGCGAATGTGGTACTTGCAGAAGGTTTCGGAAAGGCAAGGATAGCCGTGGATACACATGTATTCAGGGTCGCCAACCGCATAGGACTGGCAGACGGGAAAGATCCTGCAGAAGTCGAAGAGACATTGATGGCAAGACTTCCTGAGGATCAGTGGATAAGAGCGCATCATCTGCTCATTTTTCACGGACGCAAGATCTGCCATGCCAGAAAGCCTGACTGCGCCGGCTGCGGACTGAAAGGGATGTGCGTATACTTTGAGGAAAACCATGGTTCAGCATGGTAAAAGATCTACATAGGAAAGGTCAAAGCAAATGAGGTTTATCCATTTATCGGATCTGCATATAGGAAAACGCGTCAACGATTTTTCAATGATCGAAGACCAGAGATACATACTTAGGCAGATCGCAGATATCATCAAAGAAGAGAAACCGGACGCCGTCCTGATAGCGGGCGACGTCTACGATAAGCCGGCTCCCTCAGCGGAAGCGGTGCAGCTTTTTGATGACTTTATAAGCGAACTTGCCGATATGGGACTTGAACTGTTCATTATCAGCGGAAATCACGACTCCGCCGAGAGGATCTCATTCGGATCGCGCATCATGGACAAGCGAGGGATACACTTTGCCGGCGGATATGACGGAAAGACACACATGTTCAGTCTTGAAGATGAGTTCGGAAAGGTAAATTTTTACATGCTGCCATTCCTTAAGCCTATTCATGTCAGAACTGTACTTGAAGCGGAAGCGGCAGAAGGAGAGGAGATACCGGAGATAAGGACATTTACCGATGCTGTAGGTTATGCCATAAAGAGAATGGACGTGGATGAGTCCGGGCGCAATGTCCTTATATGTCATCAGTACGTAACAGATGCTATAAGATGCGAATCGGAAGAGATCACTATAGGCGGCCTGGATAATGTCGACAAGGAAGTATTCAGACCGTTCGACTATACAGCCCTGGGCCATCTTCACGGACCGCAGGTGACAGGTGCCGCAAGAATAAGATATTGCGGATCGCCTCTGAAGTACTCGTTTTCAGAGGCCGATCAGGTCAAATCCATCACGGTCATAGAGTTTGGAGAAAAGAAAAACGGTGTCTGCAAGGTGCATATGAAAACACCTTTCCTTGTACCGAAGCGTGACATGAGAGTTATCAGGGGCAGCTTCAGCGAGTTGACAGATAAGAATTATTATAAAAACATAAATACAGATGACTACTACAGGACAATCCTTACCGACGAGGAAGATGTCATAGGCGCCATGTCCGATCTCAGAGCGATCTACCCGAACATAATGCGCCTGGATTATGACAATAACAGAACAAAAGCGGCATCATTCATGCCTGATGTTTCAGGCAATGACAGCAGATCGCCGCTTGAGATATTCGACGATCTGTACGGCTCACAGAACGGCAGGCACATGGATGAAGAACAGAAAAAGCTCGTAAACGAGTTGATAGAGAAGATCAAGAGCGAAAAATGAGACCCTTAAAACTGACAATGACAGGATTCGGCCCTTACAAGGACCGTACGTACATAGATCTTGAAAGCCTCGGAAAAGGCGGTCTTTATCTTATCACCGGTGATACCGGGGCGGGAAAGACATATATTTTCGATGCCGTCACATATGCTCTCTACGGAGAGATGAGCGGAAGCGGACGTGACAGCAGGACCGTAAGGTCGCAATATGCGGATGATGACGTAGTAACAAGCGTAGAACTTGAATTTGAGTACTACGGAAGACATTACAAAGTGAGCCGCACGCCGGAATACATCAGGCGTTCAAAGAGAGGCGACGGCTTCACAAAGCAGGCAGCAGGCGCCAGCCTTATCAAACCCGGGGATGTCGTAGTAGACGGCTCAACAAAGGTTACCGAGGAAATAAAAGACATCCTGGGTATAGACAGAGGACAGTTCTGCAGCATCGTAATGATCGCTCAGGGCGAGTTCCGCAAGCTGCTGAATGCCAATACGGATGAAAGAATGAAGCTGTTCAGAAAGCTGTTCAACACTCTTTCATATGACAGGCTTGCTTCGATGCTCAAAGACATGAACAAGGCAGTCGATGAAGAGTATGAAAACAGCATGCGTGATATAAGGTTCCTCGTGAACAACATAAGCTGCGGCTTTGATGAAGCGCTTGCGCTTAAAGCTGATGAACTTAAAGAGACGGAAAGCACGGATACAGACAGGATAGGTGAGCTTCTGATGAAGATAGCGGATTCTTCTGAAGCCAGACAGACCGCGATAGACGATGAACTTAAGCTGGCCGAGGAGAAACTGGGCGAAGCCACAGCCGCACTTGCTCTCATAGAGAATCATAAAAACAACTTCAGGAATCTCGAGAACGCGAAAAGCAGGGTCCCGCAGCTTGAAGAGAACGTCAGGAAAGCTGATGAAGCCCTTAATGAGGCAAAGGCTGAACTGAAATCAGCGGATGCGATGAGAAATGAATCAGCACTTTTGAACGGGAACCTGGAATCTTATGACAAGCTTGATGAGATAAATACCGAACTCGAAAAAGCCGGGAAAGAACGCAGCGATAAAGCTGCTGAACTTGAAAAGGCAAATACACGATATGCGGATGCATGCAGTGATAAAGATTCAAAAGAAAATGCAGCAGCCACTCTTCGCGAAAAGAATACCGTTCTGCTGAACGAATATATTGCCGCGTCTGAGAAGGAAGCAGCAAAGTACACGTCTATGTCTTCAGCATTTCTAAGGGAGCAGGCGGGCATACTGGCGCAAGACCTCGAAAACGGCAAACCGTGTCCGGTGTGCGGCTCTGAGGAACATCCGCATCCCGCTTCTCCTGCAGAGAATGCTCCTACGGCAGAAGAACTTGAAGAACAGAAGAACATGGCAGAAAAAGCCGATAAGGCAGCTAAGGATAAAGCCGCTGAGATAAAGACCGTAAATGACAATACCGAAGCGGAACTTAAAGCCCTTCAGGACAAAATAGATGAGGCATATAAGCAGGTCAGCGGACTTGAGAAGGAGCTTGCTGAAAAGGACGCAGACATAAAAGGCATAGAAGCAAGACTGGATGACTGCAGGTCATCTCTGGCATATGAAAGCAGGTCGGATGCTGAAAAACGTATAAAAGAGATAGGCGATAAGATAGACAGAATGACAAAAGCTGTCGAAGATAAAACCGAAGAGCTCAACAAAGCGAAATCTGATAAACAGACCAACGAGACTGCTATAGAAGAACTCTCAAAGGTGGTAGCAGGCACTGACCCGGGAGATGAGGAAAAGGCGCTCTCGGATAAAAAAGACGCGGAAGCTTCAAAGAAAGACCTGACGAATGAGAAGGTAAGAGTAGCATCTGACCTGAATACGGCAAAGAATTCCATCAGGAAACTTGCGGAGATCGAAGCGGATCTGAAAAAGATAAGAGAAAAACATGAAATGATCGATCCGCTGGCAAAAACCGCGAACGGCAATATGCCGGGCAAGGACAAGATCACTCTCGAGGCATATGTTCAGGCATTTTACTTTGAAAGGATCATAAGACACGCCAACCTGAGGCTCAGGATGATGTCTGAGGGCCAGTACGAATTTGTCAGATCAACGGAAGCAGGCAACAAAAAGTCGAAATTCGGCCTTGATCTGAACGTGCTTGATCATTACAGCGGGACAGAACGTCCTGTGAATACACTTTCGGGAGGCGAGAGCTTCATGGCTTCTCTGTCACTTGCGCTCGGCCTTTCAGATGAAGTGCAGGCTTCCGCAGGAGGTATTAAGCTTGATACCATGTTCATCGATGAAGGCTTTGGCTCGCTCGATTCAGAGACTCTTGAGAAGGCAATGCGCACTCTTACAGAACTTGCGGATGAGGACAAGCTTGTGGGCATAATATCACACGTAGAAGCCCTCAGGACCCGCATTGACAAGCAGATAGTGGTAACAAAGGACCGGGGCAACGGAAGCAGGGTAAACCTTCTTACTTAGTTCAACGGAAATACACTGTAATACAACATGATTGCCTTGTAAAACAGACGTGTGATTGTTAATATTGATGTGTATGGAATTCTTTTTTGAAAGTGATAAAAAAGGAGCTGGAAGATGAAAAAGACAATCAGAGACATCGATTGGGCCGGTAAAAGGGCTGTCATGAGAGCCGATTTCAACGTGCCGCTTGATGGAGATGTCATAACAGATGACATCCGTATCAAAGCGGCTCTCCCAAGCATCGAGTATCTTCTCGATCATGGTGCTTCGATCGTACTCATGTCGCACCTCGGCAGACCAAAGGGCGAAGCTAAGCCTGAATTCAGTCTTGCGCCAGTAGCAAAGAGACTTTCCGAGCTTCTCGGCAAAGAAGTCAAATTTGTACCTTCCGATGTTGTCGTTGATGACAACGTCAGAAAAGCGGCCGCGGACCTCAAAGCCGGAGAAGCAATGCTGATCGAGAACGTCAGATACAGAGCCGAAGAGACAAAGAACGATCCTGGCTTCGCGAAGGATCTAGCATCTCTTGGAGATATCTTTGTTCAGGATGCATTCGGAACTGCTCACAGAGCACATTCTTCGACGACCGGCATAGCTGACTATATCCCGGCTGTATCCGGATTTCTCATTGAGAAAGAGCTGAAGTTCCTCGGTGAGGCAGTAAATAATCCGAAGAGACCGTTCGCTGCCGTAATGGGTGGAGCTAAAGTCAAGGACAAGATACCTGTGATCACCAATCTTCTTGATAAGGTGGACATCCTTATTGTTGGCGGAGGCATGGCATATACCTTCTTCAAGTCGCAGGGATACTCGATCGGAACATCCCTCCTTGATGAAGAAGGCCTCGATCTTGCAGCAGACATCCTTAAACTGGCAGCAGAAAAGGGCGTAAAGTTCATGCTTCCTGTTGACGTTGTTTGCGCAGACGAATTCGCGAATGACTCGCCGCATGACACATACGACATCGATGAGATCCCTGACAACAGAATGGGACTGGATATCGGCGAAGAGACCATCAAACTCTTTACTGACGCTCTGAAGGCTTCAAAGACAGTAGTCTGGAACGGACCTATGGGCGTATTCGAAATGGACAATTTCGCTGTCGGAACAAAAGCAATCGCAGAGTGCCTTGCTGAGATCGACGCTACTACAGTTATCGGCGGCGGAGACAGCGCTGCCGCGGTAGCCAAGTTCGGACTCGCGGACAAAATGACACATATAAGCACAGGCGGCGGAGCAAGTCTCGAATTCCTTGAAGGCATCGAGCTTCCTGGCATCGCTATCATTGAAGACAAATAGAAGGGCAAAGACATGAAAAAATTCTTAATCGCAGGCAACTGGAAAATGAACAAGACGATCGCTGAGGCAAAGGAATTCGCCGAGGCTATCAAGGCAAAGAATCTGCCAAACGCAAAGGATGTGTGCATCCTCGCACCGTTCACAGCTCTTTCAGAGCTGGGCAAGGCTCTTGAGGGCAGCGGCATCGGATTCGGAGCTCAGAACGTACACTTTGAGCAGAGCGGAGCATTTACGGGAGAAGTTTCCGTACCTATGCTCAAGGAACTCGGTGTAGGATACTGCGCCGTAGGCCACTCTGAAAGAAGAGAATACTTTGCTGAGACTGACAAGACAGTCAATCTCAAGCTCAAGGTCCTCCTCGAGGCAGGTATCACACCTATTCTCTGCGTCGGTGAATCTCTCGAGGTAAGAGAGCAGGGAAGTGAGCAGACATTCGTAGCGGGACAGGTAGTCGAGGACTTCGAAGGCATCCCTGCAGCTGAAGCGGCAAAGGTAGTTATTGCTTATGAACCTATCTGGGCTATCGGAACAGGCAAGACAGCTACTCCTGAGCAGGCAGAAGATATGTGCGCATTCATCAGAGGAGTCATCTCCGGAATCTATGACAATGCAACAGGCGACAGCATGCTGATCCTCTACGGCGGATCGATGAAGGCATCGAACGCAAAAGAGCTTCTTGAGAAGCCAGACATCAACGGCGGACTCATCGGCGGAGCCAGCCTGAAAGTAGACGATTTCGCTTCGATCGCGACAGACGCTGCTTCACTCTAAAATCAGTCATTTCAATTGACACACATATACCAATCGTGGTACATTTAGGCGTTCGGATCATAATCCGGACGCCTATAGTTTATGATTAAATTTTGGAGGACATTATGCATACAGCTTTAATGGTTATCCTTTTGTTATCAAGCATCGTGCTGATCGTCAGCATTCTTCTCCAGGAGAGCAAGAGCGACGGCCTTTCGGGTTCGATCGCCGGCGGAGCAGAGCAGCTCTTCGGAAAGCGCAAGAGCAGAGGATATGACGCACTGCTTTCAAGAATAACAACAATCTGCGCCGTGGTATATATCGTTGTATCACTGGCTATAGTAGCTATTTTCAATTAACATGCTGAAAATTATCACTCTGGTCTGCGCCCTCGTGGGTCTGCTGAGTGCTGTTTCCCTGGAATCGTGGCTCAGAAGCCGCATAGTAAGAAACGAAACTTCAGCAAATACCTTCGCGGAAGTCAAAAGCAGATATTCAGAATTCTGGTCGATCCAATACGTGCCCCTGGTAATAATGCTGGCGCTTATAAGCGCAGCTCTGTTTTTCTTTGTCGGGCACCTCAACGCCGCTGTCTTTTTAGGGGGAGCGGTTCTTTGCTTTGTATCGGTACTTGCCGGCTCCGTAACTGCAGTGACCGGAAGTATAGCGCCTTCATCGATCGCGGTTACGGGCGACATAAGGAACGCTCTTAAGACTTCATACAGATCCGCTGCTGTCATGGGACTTTTCGTCATGTCGATAGCGCTTGTCGGACTCGGTGTGCTGTTCTTTTTCCTCGATACGGAGCATCTGGTAAAACTCATCGCCAGCTTCGCGCTGGGAGCTTCTGTCGTATCGTTCTGTCTGGGATTATCCGGTACCGCATTTTCGGGAGCTTATTCGCTTACCGTAAAAAGCGATGACTTTACGGATTATTCAGGCATGTTTATCGGAAGCGGAGCGGATCATGTTGAGACATACATACTCAGCGCATGTTCGGCGGCTCTTCTTGCAGAAGTAGGTGTTGATACATCAGGCGTTATGTCGACTTTCACCGCTACATCCGCTGCCAGATATCCGCTGATCGTATTTGCGGCCGGCATCATAGCGTCCATTCTGGGCATCATGACCTACAGAGGACATGTGGTCAAAAACCCTGCTGCAGGTCTCACTGCAGGCAACTATGTAGCGGCTGTTGTGATCATTGCGGTATCCGCGTACTTCAGCAACAGGATACTTCAGTCGTACATTTACTCGATCTGCGTGGGAGTAGGCATAGCCGCCGCAATAGCTTCAGCTGAAGCAGCCAAGGCATATTCGGCTGACGGCATTGCTTTCAGAAAGTATCTGCCGGATATCAAGACTACCGGCGCAGCCCAGTCAATGATCTACAGCCTTTCCATAGGTATGATCTCGGTTATCATCCCGGCCATCCTTACGACGACCGCCATGGTAATCGCGTATAAGTTCGCAAATTTCTACGGCATAGCCCTTGCCGCGATAGGAATTAACGCCATGGCAGCAGTTAACTGTGCTGTAAGAGGGTTCTCCATCAACACCGCGAGTGCTTCGGATATCGCGTCTCTTACGGATCCTGATGCTGAAAGCCCTAATCCTGCAGATGTTCTTCTGACCGCTTCGGCCAGGACGGACGCTGTAGGAAAGACTTTCTCATCGACCGCAAGCTATGTGACGCTTGTCGCAATGTTCACGGCTCTTTCCGTAGTAGCCAACAACATGTCGACTAACCTGCTCAGCACTTCGGTATACACCGGCATGATGATAGGAGCCGTTGTCGTCTTCGTCTGCGCAGGACTTATCATCAGGTCTATCAGACTTACAAGTCAGGTGCTCAGAGGCAGACTGAGCAACAGCGATGACCCTGAGAAGCGAATAACAGCCCTCAGAGGCCTGTTCCCTGTATATGCCATCTCGTTGCTCGTTCCGCTTGCATGCGGCGTTCTGGGAGGCGTAAACGGCCTTATCGCTTTTGCTTGCTCCGCATCCATCACAGGGATGTGTGTCATATTCGCGTTCAACAACTCCGGACGATTTTTTGACAGAACCGCTACAGAGACTCTCGGTACGGTCATTAAGCTGATGGTCGCTGTTACACTCGTGTTTGCGCCTCTCTTTATGGATTTTGGAGGCATATTTTAAATAACGGCGGCAGAGCATGGCTTAACTAAGAAGGCAAGCGGTGGCTCTGCGAAAGAGACACCGCTTTTTATATAACTGCAGGTAGAAACCCATGAAAAACAACAGATACCGCATATTTGTCATAAATCCGGGATCAACTTCGACAAAGCTGGCTTTGTTTGAAAACAACATCAAGATACTGGAGACATCCGTGACTCATGACGCGGAAGCGCTTAATCAGTTCCAAACGCCGAACGACCAGTTCGGCTACAGAATGAGTGTTATCCGGGAGTTCATCGAGAAGAACGATATCGAGATGGATAACATAGACGCTTTTGTCGGAAGGGGCGGAGGATGCTATCCGGTACCGAGCGGCACATTCGAAGTGAATGATCTGCTTCTGAACGATATCAGGAACAACGTAGGCCGCACCATTCATCCGTCCATACTCGGTGTACAGCTGGCATATGAGCTTCAGCAGGAGTACGGCGGAAGACTCTTCATGGTCGACCCTATATGCGTGGACGAATATACCGACGTCGCAAGGGTGACTGGAGTCAAAGAGATAGAAAGGCGCACAGAATCGCATGCTCTCAATCTCAGAGGGACTGCGATGAAGCACTGTAAGATCCATGGCATGGACTACAAAAAGTCGAAACTGGTGGTAGCACACATAGACGGCGGCATAACAATAGCCGCTCATGACTGCGGCAGGCAGGTCGACTGCAATCAGGGAGCCGGCGGAGAAGGGCCGTTCACTGCGACACGCACCGGTTCGCTCCCGCTGATGGAAGTGCTCGATTACTTCCGTGATCATACATACGAAGAGATGCGCCATCTCTGTACGGGCACAGGCGGATTCGTATCGCACTTCGGAACGTCAGACGCGGATGAAGTCTACGCCAGAGTGCTCAATGGCGATGAAGAAGCCAGGCTGGTATGGGAGGCTCTCGGATATAACATAGTCAAATACATCGGTTCCATGGCGACAGTATTGAAAGGCGATCTGGACGGGATCCTGATTACCGGGAGATACACGCGATTTAGAAAGCTGCTTGATTACATCAGGCAGCATACGGAATGGATAGCACCGATATTCATATATGAGAACGAAGTAGAACAGGAAGCCATGTGCGCCGGGGCTTTGAGAGTCCTGAGAGGCGAAGAGGAGCCTAAGGTGTACACGGGCAAGGATATGGTTAAACGCAAAGGAGGATCAGAAAATGCTTGACAGGCTTGAAAAAGTCCGCGAAGAAGGATTCCGGCGCATAGCCGAAGCTGCCGACAGGGACGCTCTTGAAGCAGTCCGCAAGGAGCTGACCGGAAAGAAAAGCGCGCTTCAGGAAGTCCTCAAAAGTCTCGGCGGACTGGAACCCGAAATGAGAAAATCAGTCGGAATGAAGGCTAACGAGGTCAAGAACATGTTTGCGGAGAAGCTGCAGGCAAGGGCAGAAGAGCTTATCGCCAGTGCTTCAGCTGTTGAGGGAGAGATCGACCTCACTCTGCCGGGAATCGAAGTAAGCGGAGGAGCTCTTCATCCTATCACACAGATGTGCTACGACCTGAACGACGCCTTCAGATCGCTCGGTTTTGAGATCTACAGTGAAGATGATATCTCAAGCGAAAAATTCGCATTTGACAATCTGAACTTTGCGGCAGACCATCCGGCCAGAGCTTCTATGGATACATACTGGCTCGAGGGCACAGAGGACAAGCGCGGCAACGAAAGGCTGTGTCTCCGTCCGCACCTCACAGGAGGTTCGGTAAGATATCTTCTGGAGCACGGAGCTCCGGCAAGATTCGTTTATCCGGGCAGAGTTTACAGAAACGAGACCACAGACGCCCGTCATGAGAGAGCTTTCTTCCAGTATGAGGCGCTTATCGTTGATAAGGACATCTCTTTCAGTTCCGGAAGAGTAATGATAGAGACCATTCTTGAAAAAGTATTCGGACGCAAGGTCAACGTAAGGATGAGAGAAGGATTCTTCCCGTTCACCGAGCCGGGCTATGAGATCGACATGGAGTGCCTGCTCTGTGGCGGCAAGGGCTGCAAGGCCTGCAACCAGGCCGGCTGGATAGAGGTAATGCCGGGCGGCGTTATCCATCCTAACGTCCTTAGAGCGGCAAACCTTGATCCGGACGTATGGACGGGATTCTACACCAACATCGGTCTGGACAGACTGGTAATGATGCGTTACGGAGTCGATGACGTAAGGCTGTTCCACAGCGCGGATCTAAGATTCCTCAATCAGTTCAAGTAGGAAAGGAGGCAAGCTATGTATATTTCGATGAAATTCATCAGCAGATATGTCGATCTGCCAAAAGATCTCACATACGATCAGATAGCATATGACCTCACGATGAGAACTGTTGAGGTAGAGGAAGTCATCAAGACTGCCGACAAGTTCCATGACATCGTCGTTGGAGAAATAAAGGAAGTAAGACCTCATCCAAACGCGGACGCTCTTAAGATCTGCATGACGGATGTAGGCGAAGACGAAATAAAACAGATCGTCTGCGGAGGATCGAACCTAACTGCAGGCCACAAGGTCTGTGTTTCCAAGCCGGGAGCAGAGGTAGTATGGCACGGCGAGGGCGAGCCTGTTCTGATCAAGGAAAGCAAGCTCAGAGGCGAGAAATCATATGGAATGATATGCTCTCCGCTTGAAGTTTACCTTGGAGATATTATTGTCCCTAAGGATGAAAGAGAGATAGTAGACTTCACAGAGCTTGGTATCGATTGCGAAGTAGGGCAGTCTGTTGCCGAGGTAATGGGCATGGACGACGTGATCCTGGAAGTGGACAACAAATCGCTGTCCAACAGACCGGATCTCTGGGGACATTACGGAATCGCAAGAGAACTTGCAGCTATCTACAAAGTTCCTTTGAAAGAGCTCAGCTCAGAACTGCCGAAGGGACTCCCTGAATACCCGGTAACGATCGAAGAGCCTGAAAGATGCAACAGATTCACAGCTACAAAGATCGATAACGTATATGTCAAGGAATCACCGGCGTGGATGAAAACACTTATAACCAACGCTGGAATGAGGCCTATCAACGCTCTCGTTGACATCACAAACTTTGTTCTTCTTGCGGTCGGAGCTCCTCAGCACGCTTATGACAGCACACATGTAGACGGAGACGCCATTGTCGTAAGACTGGCAAATGACGGTGAGAAGCTGCTCCTTCTCGATGAGAAAGACCTTGAACTGACACATGATCACCTCGTGATCTGCGATACAAAGAAACCGCTGAATCTTGCGGGTATCAAGGGCGGCAAGGATGATTCCGTACTGGATGACACTACTTCCGTTATTCTGGAATGCGCAGTGTTCACAGCGCCTGGCATCAGACGTACTACTGCTTATTTCAACGAGAAGACCGATTCCGCTCTCAGATATGAGAAGGGCATCGACACTCAGAGAGCAGACCTCGGAGTTTCAATGGCGCTTTCACTGTTTAAGGAGATCTATCCTGACTGCGTCTTCTCGGCATTTACTGACAATTATCCTGTAAAGACCGAGAACGCGGTGATCGACATCACTCAGGACTTCCTTGACAGGAGGCTCGGAGAAGTATTGCCTCAGTCTGAGATCGAGGATATCCTTAAGAGACTCGGTTATGAGGTCAGCTTCGATGGAGAGAAATATCACTGCATCGTTCCTACATGGAGATCTACAGGCGACGTTTCGATCCACGATGATATCCTCGGAGATATCGCGAGACTGATCGGATATGAGTACTTCAAGAAGCAGCCGCTTCCTGTGAAGTTCGATCACTGCGTAAATCAGGTAGAGAAAGATCTTGCCCGCAGACTGAGAGAATATCTCGCGTTCAGATGCGGCATGAACGAGATCTTCACATATCCTTGGATCGACGAGAGGTTCATCCATGCAGCGGGCGTGGATACGGATAAGTCTATCAGGCTGGCTACACCGCCGGCACCTGAACTCGGATCACTCAGATCGTCTCTCATCCCTGGGATGCTCGAATCGATCGACAAGAACAGCAGATACTTTGAAGAGTTCACACTCTTTGAGGCTGCTCAGGTATTCGAAAAGGGAGAATACAGGCCATCAACAGAAGAGGAAGTCCTCCCTGTACATCACAACCTGCTGACAGGATGCTTTGCAGGCAAAGACGCAAAGGAACTGTTCTTCAAGGTCAAGGGAGTCATCGAGGGAATGGGAAGCTACTGCCACTTTGAGCCGTTTACCTTCAAACAGAAAGAAAAGCCGTCATGGGCTGATGAGAAAGTCTGGCTCAATATCATGGAAGACGGAAGGATAGCCGGTTCCATCGGACTCATTTCCGTACAGGCTCTCAATGAGTCGGGCATCAAGATGATGAGCGCCGCGGCATTCGAGCTCGATACAGATGCGATAAAGCCTTATCCATCAAGGACCAATGAATTCAAACATCTTCCGCAGTATCCGCTCGTAGAGCAGGATCTCTCGCTGCTGGTCGATGAGTCGGTGACTTGGGCTGAGATAAACGATGCCATCAAGTACATGGTCAAGGAGCTCAAGTTCGTTGAAGAATACCGCGGAAAGCAGATACCGGCAGGTAAAAAGTCGATCATGCTGAGCCTTAAGATAGGCAATGACGATTCGACAATGACTTCAAAACAGATAGATAAGAAGATGAACGGCATCATAAAGGTGCTGGGCAATAAATGCGGAGCTCAGCTGCGCTAAAAAATGGCAAAGTACGAACACACTGTGACAAACGAAGAAACAGGGCTGACCATCAACCAGATCCTCAGGAAAAACTATAAGTTCTCCTCAAGGTTCAGGACAAAGATGAAGTATCAGTCCCTGGTAGATCTGAACGGAACACCGACTCCGGGCTACATAAAGCCCGGAGTCGGTGATGTCATTGGTGTGCGTTTGCCGGAGGAATCCAGTGACTTCATGCCTGAGGACATACCTCTGGACATAGTTTACGAAGATGAAGACATAATAATAGTCAACAAGCAGGCAGGCATCATTGTCCATCCTACAAAGGGACATCCTGAGCATACGATCGCCAACGCCGTGATGAAATACATGGAAGACACGGATCAGTCCTTCAAGGTCAGGTTCGCGAACCGGATCGACATGGATACCACAGGCATGATCATCGTATGCAAAAACGCCAATGCTCAGAACGAACTTTCATCTCAGATGAGACGGAATACGGTCGTAAAAAAGTACTATGCTCTTGTTGAGGGCAATATTGCTGAGGACCATTTTACCGTCGAGTTACCTGTCGGAAGACCGGACTCGGTATCCATACGCAGGACAGTCATGTATGAGGGCGGAAAGGACGCATTCAGCGAGTTCAATGTTCTTGGCCGCTATCCTTCGGAACGCTACGGCGACCATACACTCGTAGAAGTGATACTTCATACAGGAAGGACACATCAGATAAGAGTACATCTTTCACATATAGGCCATCCTATAGCCGGAGACGAACTCTACGAAGGGGGAACCTTCCTGATAAAGCGTCAGGCTCTGCATGCTTATTACATCGAGTTCGATCATCCGATGACAAAAGAACGTGTGCACTTCAAGACAGATATACCGGAGGATATGAAAGAAGCGATAGAAGAACTGAAAAACAGCGCCGTATAAGCGCTGTTTTGTGTCTGTGTAAATGCTGGAAAATGCTTACAGGAGCTTGCTGGAAAGCAGGCTCCAGTGGTCATAAGCCTTTGTACGGACGAGATGGATCTCTTTATCAGAACGTGTGATATCGATCCTGAGCACTCCTCCGAATTCATGGGTGCGCCCGTCGAATGACAGAAGGATCGTTCCGCCTTCGCATCTTCCTGTGCCGGCGATGGTGATCGTCTCGGTCGAAGGAAGGATAAGGCTGGATTTGAAGCATCTGTAGGCATTAGTGCTCATGGGCGCGATAGGGGTCAGCTGCAGCACATCAAGATCCGGCGAAACGAGAGATCCGCCCAGTGAGTAGTTGTAGGCTGTTGAACCTACAGGGGTGGAGATGATTATTCCGTCCCCTGAGAAGTCCTGGATCTTGGTATTGTCGATGGAGATCTCATAGTGCGAAGCATGCGAGTAAGGACCTCTGACGACTATCTCGTTGAGTCCTGTACGCATGAATTCGCCTCTGCGCGTGATTATCTTTGCCTGTACGGGACTTATGTTCTGAAGCTGATAATCACCTTTGGTGATGTTCTCGAGAGTCTCTTTGAGATTGGAAGGGAGGGCTTCCTGAAAGAATCCCAGATGACCGGTATTGATGCCGATAATAGGGGCTTTAGGAAAGCCGCACTTATGCACGAAACTCAGGAATGTGCCGTCGCCTCCGATGCAGGCCAGCAGATCGACGTCCTCGGAATACTTGTCGGCTATCTCAAAGCCGAATTCCTTAAGAAGAGGAATGAATCTGTCATAAGCTTCTCTCGACTTATCTTTCAGATTGCAGAACACGTATATCTTCATTTTGTTAACTCCGTATGTTATAATATTTCGTCAGAAATTCTGATGATATTTTAACACACTTACAGGAGAAATAGTATTCGTTTTGATATGGACAAGGTCAGATTCTACAACGCACTCGATATAGATTCAGCGGATGAGTTCAAATACTATGAGAATCTCGCAGCGCTTCTTGAGGAGGACGAGTTCATCGAAGAAAATCTTATAAAGGATCTGCTTAAAAACATCGACATGGAGATGCTGGCAGAGCAAATGGGTTCGTATTTCGATGGATTTCTCGATCACCTGCCGGATAATGAAACGGATCTTTACATAATGGTCGAGTCCATAGGAAGGGCGTTTGAGGGACTTATTTTCGAAGACATGAATGACGCCGACATCTCGGACCTTGCAGAAGAGATAGTCAAATTCCGCAAATGGTACGTACACGACCTGAACGCATTCAACAAGCTGAACGGAGAGGAATCAAATGTCAGGGACGCGAGATACGAAATAGCGGCAGCCAGGCTTCTGGGCGAGAATGCCGATTACGACTTCAGACTCGCACTTGACTATGATCTGGACGGTTTCAACGTAAGGGTAGCGGACATGCTTGGGGCAGAGATCGCAAAGGAGATCGATGAATAACAGGGAATCGATCGAGAAAAGAGAATACGAGATACTTTCTCCGCTTGCATGCAAGGCTGCTGAGTCCAAGGGCAGGGTCTATGATGAAGAGAAGTGCGAATACAGGACCGACTTCCAGAGAGACAGAGACCGCATAGTACATTCCAAGGCTTTCAGAAGACTGATACACAAGACACAGGTATTTCTTGCACCGGAAGGCGATCACTACAGGACACGTCTGACACATACTCTCGAAGTATCGCAGATATCACGTACCGCAGCAAGGATACTCGCCTATAACGAAGACCTGACAGAAGCCATAGCCCTGGGGCATGACCTGGGACATACACCGTTCGGACATGTGGGCGAAAAAGTCCTCAACAACATCCATCCGGGCGGCTTTGTCCACAATGTGCAGAGTCTGAGAACAGTTGATGTCATAGAAGACACACCTAAGCGCAGAGGCCTCAACCTGACTTATGAGGTAAGAAACGGCATCCTGAACCACAGAGGCCCTGTCAAGCCGGTCACGCTTGAGGGGCAGATCGTGAAGATCTGCGACAGGATAGCCTATGTCAATCACGATATAGACGACGCCATCAGAAGCGGCGTGATCACTTTTGATGATCTTCCTGAGCGCGAAATAGAGATAATCGGTTCCACACACTCGGAACGCATCAACAATCTCATAGTCGATCTGTGCAGAAACAGTGAGGGAAAAGATTCCATATCACTTTCACCGGTATTCGCTGATTCACTGGACCGATTGAGAACGTTCCTGTTCAAAAATGTTTACAACTCACAGGATGTAAGAGGAGTGTCGGATCTAGACAAAGTGGAGCGCATAATAAGTTCACTGTACAGGTATTACCTTGAGCATTCCGATGAGATTCCTGGCATCTACAAGAAGATAGAAGAGGAAGAGGGTACGGAGATAGCAGTAAAGGATCTTATCTCCGGCATGACAGACCGATACGCCCTTAACCTTTATGAGAAATTATTCGTTCCTCAAGGCTGGAGGCAGTTGTGATCCATGGCTTATGACAACTTCACGGACGAGCTGAAGGCTCAGCTCAACATAGTTGATATAATAGGACGCGAGGTCACTCTTAAGAAGTCCGGCTCAAATTACATGGGACTTTGCCCGTTCCACAATGAAAAGACTCCGTCTTTCAGCGTGAATGAGGGCAAGCAGTTTTTTCACTGCTTTGGCTGCGGAAAGTCCGGGGATGTCATAGGATTCGTGCAGGAATACTACAAGCTGCCATTCATGGAGGCTGTAGAAAAACTTGCGGCTGAGAACGGCATAAAACTGCCGGAGAGAAGAAGCAGCGGTCCGAAGATCGATTACGACAAATATCACGGCATAAATGCCAAGGCCGCCAGATTCTTCTACAATAATCTCGGCACCAAGGGCAACAAGGGACTGGCGTATCTTAAAAAACGCGGGCTCAGCAAGGAAACGATAACAGCATTCGGACTGGGATATGCTCCTGCAAGCGGGACAGCTTTGGTGGACCATCTCAGAAGCGAAGGCGTATCAGATGATGACATGCTGAAGCTCGGGCTCGCAAACAGCGGTAAGAACGGCCTGTATGACAAGTTCCGCGACAGAGTGATGTTTCCTATAATCAGCACTCAGGACAAAGTCATAGGCTTTGGCGGTAGAGCTATAGCGGATATAAAGCCAAAGTATCTGAATTCTCCTGAAAGCGAGATATTCCTGAAGAAAAACAATCTCTTCGGACTCAATCTCACAAAGAAGGAAATCGACAGAGAAGGCCGTGCCATCATAGTGGAAGGCTATATGGACATGATCTCGCTGTACCAGAATGGCGTAAAGAACGTTGCCGCATCGCTGGGAACGGCGCTGACTATCAATCAGGCCAGACTTCTCTGCAGATATTCCAAAAATATAGTACTTTCATATGACTCCGACTCCGCAGGCATAAACGCGGCGCTGAGAGGCATAGATGTGATAATCGCGGCGGGCGGAAAACCACGTGTTATGCACGTTACAGATGGTAAGGACCCTGACGATTTTATCAGAGCCCACGGAAAGGACGCGTTCATCAGACTCGCGGACAACGCGATGCCGGCCACGGATTACAAACTGAGGCTTGCAAAGCGCGGATTCGATCTAAGCGATGACATGGATGTGCTCGGTTACATAGAAAGAGTCGTTCCCATCTTAAGAGAACTTGGCCCTGTAGAGCTTGATATATACGCCCGCAAGCTTTCTGAGGAGTTCGGCGTATCCGAAAGCGCCATAATGATGGCCGTTCAGACTGGTGGCGATAATAATAGATCGGTCAACACGGGGCCAGCAAGCCCCGGAATGGAGAGAGCGATAAGAGATTCGCTCAGAAAAAAGCAGGATAAAGGTTATTACGACAGATTTGAGATGGCATTCGCGATACTCGCGATGCATGATCCGAGTTACATAAAGCGCTTCAGAGAGGATGGCATCGTCTTTGGCAGCGCGCTTGCGAATAAGATAGTGCTCGTAGAAGAGTCCCTGTGCCCGGACGGGCTGAGCGGGGGCCGCGGGATAAACAAAGAGAAGATATTCGAAGCGCTTGACCCTGACGAGGAAGCTGAATTCTCAAAGCAGCTTGAATCAATACAGACAGGACCCGATGATGAGGCTTTCTACAAGGAAACGAAGGCAGGGTATCTGTCAGGAAAATACCGGGACGAAAAGGCTGAGGTCACGAACAACATAGCGGTCGCTGAAAAAATGGGACGGACCGATGAAATCGAAAGACTCGTGCAGCGCCTGATCGAACTGGACAATCTCATCAATATAACTATGGAGGAAAGCAATGCCTGAAAACATCAAAAGCAAACTCAATGAGTACGACAATATCTTCGCAGATGATGACGATGAAAACACAGAACTTATCGAGCTTTCGAAGACAGAAGAAGCAGCCAATCTCATAATCGAAGCGGCAAAGCTTACAGGAAATGAGATCACTTACGGTGAGATCAATTCGATGATAGCCGATTCCAACTTCGACAAGGACGCTCTTGAGGATATCTACGACATGGTAGAGAGCAAGAATATCAGCATCATTGAGACCAGAGAGCCGACCTCTAACGAGCTGGAAGACGAGGACGTTGATGATGATGAGATCCTCGAGATGGAGCTCGATGATGAAGATCTGCTGAACGACGAAGAAGACGAAAAGAAGAGCGGCGTAGTGATCAAATCCTCAGGCGAGATCGAAGTCACCGATGCCGCTAAGAACATACCGACCGATGACCCGGTCAGAATGTACTTCAAAGAGATAGGCAAAGTGCCTCTGCTTACAGCTGAGGAAGAGCGTGAACTCGCCATCAGGATCGAGCAGGGCGATGAAGAAGCCAAGAAGAAACTCTGCGAATCCAACCTAAGGCTCGTTGTAAGCATTGCCCGCAGATACCTCAACAGAGGTCTTTCGTTCCTTGACCTCATTCAGGAGGGCAATCTCGGACTTATCAAGGCTGTCGAGAAATTCGACTACACAAAGGGATATAAGTTCTCGACTTACGCGACATGGTGGATCAGACAGGCCATCACAAGGTCTATTGCCGACCAGGCAAGGACCATCCGCATCCCGGTCCACATGGTAGAGACCATCAATAAGCTGATCAGGATATCCAGACAGCTTCTGCAGGAATACGGACGTGAGCCGACCAGCGAAGAGATCGCCAGGGAAATGGGCATCACGGTCGAGAAGGTAAGAGAAATCAAAAAAATCAGCCAGGATCCTGTATCTCTCGAGACTCCTATCGGTGAGGAAGAAGACAGCCACCTTGGCGACTTCATTCCCGATGAGGATATCCCTTCACCTGTGGACGCAGCCGCGTACTCGATGCTTCAGAAGCAGCTCCGCGAGGTGCTCGACACACTGAGCGAGAGAGAAAAGAAGGTACTGATACTCAGGTTCGGACTTGACGACGGACGTCCTCGCACACTGGAGGAAGTAGGACGCGAGTTCAACGTAACAAGAGAGCGTATCAGACAGATAGAGGCAAAGGCGCTCAGAAAACTCAGACATCCAAGCCGCAGCAAGAAACTGCGTGATTATTTGGAGTAATGAGACTAAGCAAAAGGATATATGCTCTTGCTGATGCAGTGAATCAAGGCGACAGCGTCGCGGACATAGGGACGGATCACGGATACGTCCCTATGCTTTTAATGAGAGACGGCAGATCACCGCGAGTCATAATGTCGGATATAAGCGAAGGATCGCTTACAAAGGCAAAGGAGACTTTTGAGCTGTCACGTCTGGCGGACAAAGTCGATGCAATGGATTTCCGTATCGGTGACGGTCTTGAGACTGTCGGAAAAGGTGAGGTAGACGAGATAATCATAGGAGGACTCGGCGGACATACCATCGCACAGATCCTCGACGCGGATAAGGATAAGAGCAGATCCTTCAAAAGACTCGTGCTTCAGCCGAGAAAACATTCGGGTTCTCTCAGATACTATCTGTATACTCATGGATGGGATATAGAAAGCGAAAATCTCGCAGAAGAAGGGAAGTTTGCCTGCGAGATCATAACAGCTGTCAGGGCAGCTGAGACTCTAAGGGAGCCTCCTTATCCTGAGGAAGATATCCGGTGGAAGTACCCGGAAAGTCTTACCGGGTCAGATCCGGAGCTTGCGAAAAAACGCATAGAATGGAAGATTTCCAGCATAAAAGAGGAGATGGATAATCTGAAAAAGAGCGGAAAGGATCACGATGCGCTGTTAGAACAATTGGGCAGTGATCTTGAATATCTTTTGCTCTTGAATTCTAAATGTACAGGAATATAATATAGCAGTGTTTTGGGCAGACCAGGCGATCGCGTGCTTATGCATGAGGAAAGTCCGGGCTCCGCAGGGCAGGGATGACGGATAACGTCCGCCGCAGGTAACTGTAGGGAAAGTGCAACAGAAACATTCCGCCGAAACGGGTAATGCCGTGGTAAGGTTGAAATGGTGAGGTAAGAGCTCACCGGGGCTGTGGAGACACAGCTGCCGTGTAAACCCCATCCGGAGCAAGACAAAAAGGGCATTTTGTGGCGCGGCCCGTGTCCGCCCTAGGTATGTCGCATGAGGCTGCAGGCAACTGCAGTCCAAGATGGATGATCGTCAGATACAGAACCCGGCTTACGGTCTGCCCGGAACACTGATTTATTTAGAGGAGAGTTATGCATCCAAGACTTGGTATAGATGTAGGATCAACGACAGTAAAACTCGTTCTGCTTGACGAGTCGGATAAGGTCATTTATTCGAAGTACGAGAGACATATGTCCAATGTGTTCGAAAAGGCCGGAGAACTTCTTAAGCAGATGAGGGAAGAATTGGGAGATATTACCGTCAGACCTGTTATCACAGGTTCCGGCGGGCTTTCGCTTGCTGATCTTTTAGGCATCAGATTCGAGCAGGAAGTAATAGCCTGCAGCAGGGCTGTAGAGGAACTTATCCCTGAGACAGATGTTGCCATTGAACTGGGAGGCGAGGACGCGAAGATAACGTTCTACGGATCTTCCGTGGAGCAGAGGATGAACGGGACCTGCGCAGGAGGCACGGGAGCTTTCATCGACCAGATGGCCGTACTTCTCAACACGGACGCTGGCGGTCTCAACGAAGCTGCAAAGGACCATACGATAATCTATCCTATAGCTTCACGCTGCGGAGTTTTTGCCAAAACCGACATACAGCCTCTTATCAATGACGGCGCTAAGACGGAGGATATAGCAGCTTCAATATTCCAGGCTGTCGTCAATCAGATGATATCTGGTCTTGCCTGCGGTCATCCTATTAGAGGCAAGGTAGCGTTCCTGGGCGGTCCGCTTGAATACCTTTCCGAACTCAGAAAAAGATTCATTGAGACTCTTGATCTTTCTGATGATGAAGTCGTATTTCCGGAAAACGCCAAGTTCTTTGTAGCTATAGGCGCTGCTTATCTTGCCGGTAAAAAGAACCCGGTAAACCTTGACTCCCTGATCTCCAAACTCGAGAACGCTGCGCCGGATGACATTTCCGACACCAAGTATCTCAGGCCGCTGTTCGAGAATGAAAAAGAACTGACTGAGTTCAGGGAGCGCCATGCAAGAGCCACTGTACCGAGAGGCGATCTTTCGAAAGCCGAGGGCGCTGTGTTCCTTGGCATAGACGCCGGCTCTACTACTACCAAGGCTGCGCTAATCAATAAAGACAAGGAACTCCTTTATGAGCATTACAGCAACAACGAAGGCGATCCCCTTGAAGTAGTAAGACAGGTTCTGAAGGAGATCTACACGTCTCTGCCTGATGGAGCATACATTGGCCGTTCAGTTGTAACGGGATACGGAGAAGGCCTCGTGCAGGCAGCGTACGGGATCGATGCCGGCGAGATAGAGACAATGGCTCACTACAAAGCGGCGAGCCAGTTCCTGCCTGAGGTCAGTTTCATACTCGATATCGGCGGCCAGGACATGAAGTGCATGCAGATCAAAGACGGGGCGATCAGCAGCATCATGCTGAACGAGGCCTGCTCATCCGGATGCGGCTCGTTCATCGAAACATACGCCAAGTCTGTGAGCATGAGCGTGCCGGAATTCGCCCGTGAAGCGCTGAAGTCGCAGAAGCCTGTCGACCTCGGAACACGCTGCACGGTCTTCATGAACTCCAAGGTGAAACAGGCGCAGAAGGAAGGCTCGTCCATAGCGGATATTTCCGCGGGACTTTCGTACTCTGTAATCAAGAACGCGCTGTACAAGGTCATCAAGCTGCGCAACCCGTCGGATACAGGTCCGAACGTCGTAGTGCAGGGAGGAACGTTCCTCAACGAAGCTGTTCTGAGAAGCATCGAGATCATTCTTGAAAAGAATGTCATCAGACCCGACATCTCAGGACTCATGGGAGCATACGGATCGGCGATAATCGCCTGCGACAGTTACGTCGAAGGCGAACGTTCAGGCGTGCTTCCGCTTGACAAGGTAGACAGCTTCAGCGTCACGACATCCAACGCCAGATGCGGACGCTGCGGCAACAACTGTCTGCTCACTATCTCAAGATTTGCCGACGGCGGAAGATACATAACAGGCAACAGATGCGAAAAAGGCGCCGGAGCTTCAACGAAAAAATCAGAGCTTCCGAACCTCTACAAAATCAAGAGCGACCTGCTGTTCAACAGGCCTGTCCTTGAGGAAGATGAGGCAAAGAGGGGAGTAATAGGCATACCGAGAGTACTCAACATGTATGAGAACTACCCGTTCTGGCATGCCTTCTTTACCAAGCTGGGATTCAGGGTCATTCTTAGTCCGCCGACAAACAAGGATATATATCAGAGCGGCATGGATACGATATCTTCGGATACCGCGTGCTACCCGGCAAAGGTGGTACACGGCCACATAAAGTGGCTCGTCGAAAACGGCGTCAAGAGGATATTCTATCCTTCGATAAACTTCGAAGCGGTAGAGGACAGAACAGCGCCTAACCACTTCAACTGCCCTGTAGTCGCGACGTATCCTGAGGTCATTGACAAAAACATGGCGGATTACTTCTATCAGCATGATGTGGAGTTCTATCATCCGTTCGTGCCATATGACAACGACTCCAGATTCATCAGCGAAATGACCAAGTTCTTCTCCGGAAGCAGGAGCGTGGACAATGAAGCGGCCGAGAACGTCGTGAAGAGCTACAGGCTCGGAAAAGATGAACGCGACTATTCGCTCTTCGGCATCGACACCGACATCCTTGAGATCGAGCACGCTCTGACAGCGGGAAGATCCGCTCAGAAAGCGTATAAGAGAAGGGTAGCAGAGGCAGGAGAAACCGCGATCGAATACATGAAAGAACACGGCAAGAAGGGCATTATACTGTCCGGAAGGCCTTATCATATCGACCCTGAGATCAATCACGGCATTGATGAACTCATAACGCAGCAGGACATGGTCGTCCTTTCCGAAGACTCTGTCAGCTGGAAGATCAAGACCGCCAGGCCGGTCCGCATACTCGACCAGTGGGTATACCATTCGAGACTTTATAAAGCAGCGATATTCGCGGGCCAGAACGACGATATTGAAGTCATCCAGCTCAACTCGTTCGGATGCGGTCTCGATGCCGTAACGACAGATGAGGTAGATGAACTGCTGCAGCAGAACGACAAGCTTTATACAGTTCTGAAGATAGACGAAGGCGCTAACCTGGGAGCAGCGAGGATAAGGATAAGATCCCTCAAGGCTGCCCTTGACGAGCGTCAGAAACTCGGCACAAAAGCAAAAAACGTCAATAAGCCGTATAAGCGCAAGCTCTTCACCAGGGAGATGAGAAACGACGGCTATACTCTACTGGTGCCGCAGATGTCGCCTATACACTTCCAGTACTTCGAGCCTGTACTGAAGGCTGCCGGCTACAATGCCGTGCTTCTGCCTGCCGTAACAAAGGAATCCGAAGAGGAAGGCTTAAGGTACGTCAACAACGACGCGTGCTATCCGACCATAGTCACCCTTGGACAGATCATATACGCGCTTAAATCCGGCGAATACGATCTTTCGAAGACCGGAGTATTCATGTCTCAGACGGGCGGCGGATGCCGGGCCAGCAATTATGTCGCGCTTCTGCGAAAGGCTCTCAAGGATCTCGGGATGGAGCAGATACCTGTCATCTCGTTCAACATGGTAGGCCTTGAACGCAATCCGGGCTTCTCCATAACGCCGAGACTGGCTCTTTCGCTGGTTTACGGAGCTCTTTACGGAGACCTGATGATGAAGTGTCTCTACAGGATAAGACCTTATGAGATCGAAAAAGGCTCCGCACAGTCAGTCATGGATTCATGGTTCGACAAGATAGTCAGAAACTGCGGAGACCTTAACAAAAAGACATTCATAAAGAATCTGAACGATATCATAAGGGATTTCGACAGCATTCCGATACATGAGGACATGGTAAAACCGAGAGTAGGTATCGTAGGTGAGATCCTTGTCAAATACCATCCGAACGCAAACAATAATCTTGTTGAGACTATCGAAGCGGAAGGCGGAGAAGCCGTCGTACCATCGTTCATCGACTTCTTTGAGTACGGCTTTATAAACAAGGTCTATAATTACAACAACCTTTCCGGGACATGGAAGGACATGGCGATCAACAAGATGCTCCTGAGCTTCATTGAATCTTACAAGAAGCATTCCAGAGAGGCCTGCAGAAACAGCAAGCGCTTCGATCCTGATCCGCGCATCGAAGAGACCGCAAGAAATGCCGAAAGGTTCATTTCCATCGGAAATCAGTGTGGAGAGGGATGGCTCCTGACCGGTGAGATGGTGGATCTCATAGACAGCGGAGTCAAAAACATACTTTGTCTGCAGCCGTTTGCCTGCCTGCCAAATCATGTAGCAGGCAAGGGCATGCTGAAGGCTCTCAGACAGTATGATGAGAAAGCGAATATCGTCGCCATAGACTTTGACCCGGGCGCTTCGACGGTAAACCAGCTCAACAGGATAAAGCTAATGATGTCCACCGCCTTCAAGAATCTTGAAGATGAGAAAGCATCGTACTATAATAAAAACGTAATCGAAAGGGCTGCAGGACAGGTTTTGCAGGCCGCAAAGAAAAAAATCAGAACAAGGAGGTGACTGCCAATGGGCAGACACGGGACTATTGCAAACAGAAAATCGGCGCAGGACTCAAAACGTTCTGCAATGTTCACCAAGTATTCGAGGCAGATCATCGTTGCCGCAAAGGCCGGCGGAGATCCGGACTTCAATCCTTCACTGAGAGTAGCCATCGACAAGGCAAAAGCCATAGGCATGCCTAACGACAACATCAACCGCGCGATCAAGAAAGGAACCGGAGAACTCGGCGGAGAATCATACGAAGAGCTGCAGTTTGAGGGTTACGGTCCAAGCGGAGTCGCTGTTATCGTTGAAGCGCTTACAGACAACAAGAACAGAACCGCTTCATTCGTACGGTCGGTATTCGACAAGAACGGCGGCAATCTCGGAACTCCGGGCTGCGTATCGTATATGTTCAGCCGCAAGGGAGTAGTTATCATTGATTCCGAAGGACTCGACGAGGATGAGGTAATGATGGTAGCTCTTGACGCGGGCGCTGATGACATGGTCGTAAACGATGACAATTTCGAGATCCTTACTGATCCTGCCGCTTTCAACGATGTCCATCAGGCTATCAAAGAAGCCGGATATGAGATCTTCGAGGCAGAGATCGAGCAGATTCCTTCGATGGAAGCCAATGTCACTGATGAGAGCGCCATCAAGTCTTTGACAAAGTTGATCACATCACTTGAGGACAACGACGATGTTCAGAAAGTATACTTCAACTGCGATCTCGATCTTGAGTAACAGAAACCGGTAAATACTGTATCCAATCCTGGAATATGCGTAAAAGTCTTCTTAATTGAACCTACACATACTTAAAGGGATTCCGATGCGGACGCGTTATGTAAAGCCTCCTATGAGAGGACTACAGAAGCCAGGCTCAGGAAGTACCCACCTTATCCATTAACGATAGGGCGTCAATTAAAGGCTTAACGGTATTCCGGGTTTTTTATTAACCAACTTGAAAAGGAGAAAAAATGAAAGTGCAGATGACCCCGGAGCAGAAAGAAAAACAGATCAGGAAAGAGGCTAAAGCAACTATCCTGCTGTTCCTTATCTGCTTCATATGGAATGTAGGCTTTGCCTACGGTCTGTCGGGCACGGGTGCCAGACTATTCGGCCTGCCTGTATGGTGGCTGGTCAGCACACCGGGAATGTTCGTCATTGCCGTCATAGGCGTAGTCTTTCTGCTGAAAAAGGTATTTGTGAACTTCGACCTCGAAGACACAGAGAAAGGGGGCAGCAATGATGACTAAAAAAGCAGCTGTCCTCATAATTCTTATTTTTTATCTGCTGATCAACCTCCTGCTCGGTATAAGGGCAAGCAGAAGATCGGCAAAAGAGAATGCTGAAAAAGGGTTTCTGGCAAATTATTTCGCCGGTTCCCGCAGCATGGGCGGACTTGTTCTGGCGATGACACTGGTAGCAACATATACAAGCGCGAGCTCTTTCCTGGGAGGACCGGGACTGGCCTCAAGTTTCGGCATGTCATGGTCATGGGTTGCCGGAGTACAGATAGGCGCGACCTTCCTGACTCTCGGAGTTCTTGGAAAGAAATTTGCAATTATAGCCAGAAGGACCAATTCCGTAACAATAAATGACTATCTGAGAGCGCGGTATGATTCGCCTGCGGTAGTCATACTGTGCGGAGTCGCCATGGTAGTGTTCTTTATAACACAGATGATAGCCCAGTTCATTGGCGGAGCAACGCTTATGCAGACTGTTACGGGACTCCCGTACTGGGCAGGGCTGCTGCTCTTCGGTGCTGTCGTTATTATTTATACTTCAGTCGGAGGTTTCAAAGCTGTAGTGACTACCGACACCATTCAGGGCATTGTAATGACGATAGGAACGTTCCTGCTGTTATTCTTTGTTATTAGGTCTGCAGGAGGAATGGATAGCATTATAAGCAGCCTGGACGCAGGTAACCCCGGCTGGGACCTCATGGGCAAAGGTGAATACGGAACCGAGATAGCTGCCATGAGACCGGGTGCTCTTATATCTTTCTGGGTGCTTGTAGGAATCGCCGTGCTCGGACTTCCTCAGACTGCTGTAAGATGCATGGGATTCAGGGATACTGAGTCGATGCACAAGGCAATGATATACGGGACAGTTGTTATCGGCATCCTGATGATAGGCATGCATCTTGCCGGTACTCTTGCGTATCCGCTTCTGCCTGAAGAAGGTCTTGCAAGCACCGATCAGGTGATACCTTACGTTGTGATGAAATACATGCCTGCGTGGGCGGCAGGATTCTTCCTTGCAGCTCCTCTTGCGGCTGTTATGTCAACTATCGACTCACTGCTGATACTTGCTTCGGCAACTATCATCAAGGATCTGTACGTTCACTATATAAAGAAAGTGCCGTTCGACACAAAAGAAGCAGCAAAGCCTGAGTATGACAGCGCATATGACAATGTGCCTAAATACAGCTTCGCTCTTACGGCCGGTATTGGTATCATCGCATGCCTCCTGGCTCTCAATCCTCCTGATGTCATCGTATGGATCAATCTTTTCGCGTTCGGCGGACTCGAGGCGACTTTCTTCTGGCCGCTCATAGGAGGACTGTACTGGAAGAAGGGCAACAGTAAGGCCTGCCTTGCATCTGTGATCACAGGACTCGCTGTATTTATATTCTTCAACAGAGTAAAGATCCTGCCGTTTGGCATTCATGAGATCATCATTGGTCTTATAGTGAGCGGAATAGTGTATTTCGCTGTCGGAGCTTTCTGCAATGAAGAGCCTGACGCTGAAATGATTAAAAAATGCTTCTGAATATGGTAAAATCAATTAAATAGTGCAGTTAACGATCAAAAAAGGGAAAGGCCTATGAGCATGAAGATCATCAGTGTTACCGACATAGAAGGTTTTAAGATCGGCAACGCGGAGAACAAAGAAAAGGGTACGGGCTGCACGGCAATCATATGTGAAGAAGGTGCGGTAGGCGGAGTCGATGTAAGGGGCGGCGGTCCGGCTACAAGGGAAACGGATCTTCTGAAAAGCGAAAATACTGTCAATTCTGTCAATGCAGTAGTGCTGAGCGGCGGCTCTGCATTCGGCCTTGAGGCTGCTTCAGGTGTCATGAGAGAGCTGTCCGGCAGAGGCATCGGATTCGACGTTGGTACCGGTATAATGGTACCTATCGTCTGTGGAGCATCTCTCTATGACCTTGCCGTCGGCGATCCTGCAGCATTTCCTGATGTAAACATGGGAATGATAGCTGCTCAGAACGCTTTTGAAGGCCTGTTCAGTCACGGAAACCACGGCGCAGGAACAGGAGCGACAGTAGGCAAATACATGGGTCATGACAGAGCAATGAAGTCTGGCCTCGGCACATTCGCCTGCGGAGACGGTTTTGTGGAAGTCGGTGCTATTGCTGCAGTCAACGCTATAGGAGACATCTATAACGGCGCGGGCAACATCATCGCCGGACTCAGGTCTGAAGACGGAAAGACTATCTACGGTACCATAAAGACTCTTAAGGGCATGGTGCATGAAAACGTCAGCCTTATCGATGACAGTACATCATTCATCAACAGATCGGAGATCGAAGAAGCCCTGAAAGATCAGGAAACGCCTGATACAAATGAGCCTGTTTCAGATGAACCGGTCCGTGAAGAGCCGGCAGTTGAAGAAGCTCCATTGATAGATGAACTTATTGATGAGCCTGCTCCTGAAGAAGAATTAACTGAAGCGCCTTCAGAGGAAGCTCAGGACGGTTACGAAGAGGATGTTCCGGAAGAGCATGAAGAAGACGAATCGACAGTGCTTGTCCCTGAAGAAGAGACTTCGAACGAAGAATACACAGTGGAGGAGCCTGCAGAGGAAGAACAGACAGAGGAAGATCCTCCTGCGGAACTCACGCGTGAAGAGCTTGGATATAACATTGCTTTCAACACGACCATATCCTGCCTTGTGACGAACGCTGCTCTGACGAAATCCCAGGCAAACAAGCTGGCATCGATACTCCATGATGCTTACGCAAGAGCTATCAAGCCGGTACACGGAACTCTCGACGGCGACACTGTGTTTGTTCTCGCAACAGGAAAACAGCCGGTCAACTTTGACGCTTTTGCTGCTCTTGCAACTGACGTGATGCAGTATGCCATTATTGACGGAGCGACTTCCGCAACAGGCGCTTACGGACTTCCTGCGGCAAGGGACATGAACAAACCGGAGACAGAATAAATGAAAAAACTCATACTCATAGACGGCAACAGCCTGCTCTTCAGAGCATACTTTGCAATGAGACCTATGGTAACTTCCAAAGGCATGCACACTCAGGGTGTGTTTGCCTTTGTTAATATGCTGAATAAAATAATTGCTGACTACGAGCCTTCTCACATCGCGGTAGCCTTTGATATGAAAGGAGGCACGTTCAGGCATGATGTCTACAAGGAGTATAAGGCCGGACGTCTGAAGACCCCGCCGGAACTCCTGTCGCAGATACCAATGATGCATGAAGTGCTTGAAGCACTCAATATAGCAGTCATTGAAATACCTCAGTATGAGGCGGATGACATCATCGGAACGATAGCTGCCAGAGCTGAAGCGGACGGCCTCGATACGCTCGTTATTTCCGGTGACAAGGACGAACTGCAGCTTGTCGGCCCACATGTCAACGTGCTCATTAACAAGCGAGGAATGAGCGAATTTGACCTCTACGATGTAGACGCAATGAAGGAAAGATACGGACTCACTCCTAAGCAGTTCATAGATCTTAAGGGACTCATGGGTGACAGTTCAGACAACATTCCGGGCGTTCCGGGAATCGGAGAGAAGAAGGGCATAGCGCTTCTTGAGCAATACGGAAGCCTTGAGAACCTTATCGATCACGCTGATGAAGTCAAGGGCAAGATGGGCGAGAACCTTCGCGATAACATTGAGGTTGCCAGGATGTCCAAATGGCTGGCTACCATCAACACTGAGTCTCCTGTCGAGTTCGGGTGGGAAGACCTCGAATATAAAGCTCCTGACATGGAAAAGCTCATCGCGGTTTACACAGAACTTGAATTCAACTCGTTTATCAGGAAACTTCAATCCGGAAACGGAATCCAGACTGATCTTAACGCGGTCAGCGGACGGGCAGACCTCAGCGAAGGATTAGAATCGATCGAAAGAGTCAGCTTTGAGAAATTCCTTTCGGATGTCAAGGAAGGAAGTGAAGTATATATCGAGGCTGCAGCGGATGCGAACCATCTTGCTGAACCGGAGATCAGATACATATGCCTTTACAGCGATGAAAAAGCTGTTGCATGTATCAAAGAACTCACTCCTATGGATGAAGCCATCACTGCGGACGCACTTGCCAACAAGGATTTTAAACTGTGCGGATGCGGCCTTAAACGCATACTTTATTCGCTGATATCCAAAAGTGATTTCGATTTCATGCCTTATTATGATGCTCAGATAGCTGAATATCTTATAGATGCAAACAGGCAGAAGTATCCTCTGGACAAACTGCTGCTCAGATATGCCGGATACGCGGCCGATCCATCTGAGGCTTCATTTTTGTCCGATGACGTGTCATACAAATCTCTCGAACTCGATCCGGAAAGTTTGCTTAAAAGAGCATACTATGTTGCCAAAGTGAGGCCGGAACAACAGAAACTGCTTGAAGAAAACGGACTCAGAAAGCTCTTTGACGGATGCGAAATGCCTCTTGTACTGACGCTGGCACGCATGGAGTATGCCGGAATAACATGCGACCCGGCGATACTGAAAGAGACAGGATCGGAACTCAGAGAAAGCATAGGGAAATTTGAACAGTCCATCTATGCCGAGGCAGGCAGGGAATTCAATATCAACTCGCCTAAGCAGCTCGGCGCGGTCCTTTTTGATGACCTTGGGATCCCGTATCCAAAGAGCGGCAAAAGCAAAAGCGGCTCATATTCTACAGCTGCCGATATACTCGACAAGCTTAAGGATGACAACAAGATAGTTGCCGATGTTCTCGCATACAGAAAGGTCGCAAAGCTCAACAGTACTTATGTTGAGGGATTGCTGCCGCTTATAGGGGAAGGAAGCAGGGTCAGACCTCATTTCATGCAGACGGTAGCGGCTACAGGCAGGCTTAGCTGCACAGAACCTAACCTGCAGAACATCCCTATACGTGATGAGTACGGAAGGTTGATCCGAAAAGCTTTCATAGCTGGGGAAGGTGACATTTTCACGGGCTCCGACTACTCGCAGATAGAGCTGCGTATCCTTGCCGCGCTGAGCGGTGACGAATCGCTGATAGCTGACTTCAAAGCAGGCAAAGATATTCACAGAGCAACAGCTTCCAGAGTATTTGAGATACCTGAAGATGAGGTGACGGCCCTTGACCGCACACGCGCTAAAGCTGTCAATTTCGGCGTCGTTTATGGAATGAGCGGTTTCGGTCTCGGTGAGAGCCTCAACATATCAAGATCCGAAGGACAGAAATACATCAATGAGTATTTCGCGAAGCATACAGCAGTTAAAGATTACCTTGACGCGCAGGTAAAGTCAGGCGAGGATAACCGCGAGGTCAGGACATATTTCGGCAGGGTACGCAAGATACCGGAATTCGCTTCACGTAAGTTCATGGAGCGCGAGCTTGCCAAAAGGCTGGCAATGAATACACCGATACAAGGCACGGCAGCTGATATAATCAAGATAGCGATGAACTCGGTATCGCAGGAATTACGCAAAAGGGGACTGAATTCCAGACTCATTCTGCAGATCCACGACGAACTCATTGTCGAAGGACCTGAAAACGAGGCAGGGGAAGTTAAAGAAATACTTGAAAAGTGCATGATGAGCGCGGCTGATCTGGCTGTTGAGCTCGTATGCGATATACATACAGGCAATACCTGGTATGATCTTAAATAGGAGTCAGTAATGATCAATGTAGCTATCACAGGCGGAATAGGCTCAGGAAAGACAGAAGTAACGAATTATCTGATAAGCAAAGGCTTTACTGTCATTGACGCAGACAAGATGTCACGCGAGATGACAGGGGCCGGCGGAAAGGCCATACCGTATATTCTTGAACATTTCGGCGGAAGTTTCATTCTGGAAGACGGCAGCCTTGACAGAGCCGCGATGAGAGATCTGGTCTTCAAAGATCCTGCAAAGAAAGAACTTCTTGAAGAAGGTACAACAAAGGTTGTACTTGCAGATATTGAAGCAATCAGAAAAGAAAGGGAAGAAAGCGGAGACAAAATACTTTTCTTTGATATCCCGCTGCTTTTTGAGACCGGAACACATGTAGACTATGATGCCGTACTTGTCGTAACAGCAGATTACGAGATCCGCAAGGCAAGGGTAATGGCCAGAGACGGTATCGATCCCGCTATCATAGATCTGATAATGGATACTCAGTCAGACGAAGAAAGAAAGATAGCCATGGCTGATTTCGTCATTTTCAACAACGGGACTATTGAAGAATTGCATGATGCTGTAGACGTGCTTATAAAAAAACTTGAATTTTAGTCTTGCAAAAGCATCAGAAGATGGCTATAATGCATAAGTGCCGTGTGGATGTGGCGGAATTGGTAGACGCGCATGGTTGAGGGCCATGTGGGTTAAACCGTGCTGGTTCGAGTCCAGTCATCCACACCATTTTTTTAGCCAAAATTCCAATATGCCGGCGTGGCGGAATTGGCAGACGCGCGGGATTCAAAATCCCGTGATAGTGATATCGTGTGGGTTCGACCCCCACCGCCGGCACCACAAAGTAATTCAATCGAAACAATCAGGAGGAATACAATGAACCCTAGCAGCCCTACATTCAGTTTGGTATTGATGGTACTGCTTATCGTTATGATCTATTTCATGATGATCAGACCGCAGAGAAAGAAAGAAAAAGCTGACCAGGAGATGAGAGCGTCACTCAGAGTTGGTGACGAGATCATTACGATTGGCGGAATAATCGGCAAAGTAGAGAAGATCACTGAGAAGACAGTCATCATCTCGACAACAGCCGGAAAGAACAAGATCGAGTTCCTCAAATCGGCTATCGCAAGCGTAAGCTCAAAGGATCCTGCTGCGGCAAAGGCTGCGGCCAAGGAAGAAGCCAAAGAGCCGGAAGAGGAGAAAAAGGCTCCTTCTAGAGACAAGAAAGTCACTCCTAAAAAGCTCGGAAAGAAATCCGACGACGCTGAGTAAGAATAATACTTAAAAGAACTGAAATAAGTACATCCGGAAGCCCTCCGGATGTGCTTTTTTCATTGAAAAATTAAGCACAAACGAGTACAATAGATTGAATAATTGTTAATTGTCGTATTTTGCGCTTTTTTGAAAAGCGACTGACAAATAAACGAAAGGTATTATGTAGTTATGAATCAAAAGAAAACAGTCAGAAGAAAAGTATTCGCAGTGATTATCGTTCTTCTCCTGATCGCTTCGTGGACTATTTCATTCACGGGACTCGGGGAAAAGTTCGGCAATCTTGGTAAGCAGCTCAAGTACGGTCTTGATATCAACGGAGGAGTATACGTTCTCCTCGAGGCCGATTCACCTGAGACAGGCACCGAGCTCGCCGCGATCATGAACCAGACCAAGAGCGTTCTTGAGAACCGTGTCAATGCCATGGGTATCAGCGAAGCTCAGGTTTCCATCGAGGGAACCAACCGTATCAGAGTAGAGATGCCTGGTGTCGAGAACGCGCAGGAGGCTATCGAGCAGATCGGCCGCACAGCTCAGCTGCAGTTCTTCTTAGCGGACGGGACTCTCGCTCTCACAGGTGAAGGGATAAGTGATTCCCAGATATCCACTGACACCAACAACGGCGGATACAAGATCACCATCGACTTCACAGCAGAAGGAAGCAATCTGTTCGCGGATGCAACGGAAAAAGCTTACAGCGGTACAGTAGAGCCTACGATGACTGACGAAGAGGGAAATCTCGTAAACAACACAGCCATCGTCATCAGCCTCGATGATGAAGTCATCTCAGCTCCTGTAGTGCATGAGAAGATCAACTCGAGATCCTGCGAGATCACAAGACCGGGCGGATTCTCCGAGACTGAAGCTTCATCGCTTTCAGCTCTCATCAGAGGAGGTGCTCTGCCGGCTAACCTGACAGAGATCAACTCATCTGTACAGACAGCTACGATCGGAGCTAATGCTCTCAAGCTGTCGGTCAAGGCAGGTATCATCGGACTTGCTCTCGTAATGATCATTATGATCATCGCTTACGGAGCACTTGGCCTTATCGCTGACCTGGCTCTGCTGCTCTACGTACAGTTCGTACTTTGGATCATGGTAGGCATAGGATCAGTCCTTACGCTGCCTGGCATCGCAGGTATCATCCTGTCAATAGGTATGGCGGTAGACTCCAACGTCATCATCTTCACGCGTATACGTGAAGAGATACAGAAGGGCAAGTCCATCAGAGTAGCAGTCGACATGGGCTACAAAGCCGCTCTGTCAACTGTAGTCGATGCTCAGACAACAACTCTTGTAGCGGCGTTCGTTCTGTACATCTTCGGTACAACATCAGTCAAGGGCTTCGCTCTGACCCTGATGATCGGTACTGTGATGTCCGTAGTCACTGCTGTATTCATCACACAGCTCTTTGTGAATCTTCTTGCTGAAAGCGAAAAGTTCGGAACAAACAGGATGTTCGGCATGAAAGAAGACGGCAGCGCTCCAAGGATCAAACTTGCTGACTTCAACTTTAGGTTCATTGAGAACAGAAAGAAGTTCTATGCTGTCAGCCTTGCTGTAATTCTTATCGGTGTAGGATTCTTTGCATTCAGAGGCTTCAATTACGGAATCGATTTCACAGGCGGTACCATGATGCAGCTTGAGATGGGCGAGAAGGTGGATATCGACGAAGTAAAAGAAACCATAGCCGAATACGACCTCAGCCCGCAAATCGTTTACGCGGGTGAAGGAAACACGCAGATCGTTATCAGGACCATCAAGGACCTCAAGTCCGATGACCGTATGCAGGTAATCGATACTCTCGAAGAGAAATACGGAATAACAGATGACGACGTTCTTGCTTCAGAAGAATTCGGACCTACGGTAGGTAAGGACCTCAGAAACAACGCGGTCAAGTCGATACTGCTCGCCGCACTCTGCATGCTTATCTACGTAAGATTCAGATTCAAGAACTGGCAGTACGGACTTGCGGCAGTTGCGGGTCTTGCTCACGATGTGCTCGTTGCACTCTCGTTCTACGCTATATTCCGCGTAACTATCAACAACCCGTTCATCGCCGGTATCCTGACGGTCGTAGGATATTCGATCAACGATACCATCGTAGTATTCGACCGTATCAGAGAGAACTCAAAGTTCTTCAAGCGCAAGCAAGCCGTTGAGCTTATAGACACAAGCATCAACCAGACACTGTCGAGATCTCTCATGACATCTCTGACAACACTGCTGGTAATGATCCCGCTGTTCTTCATGGCTTCATCAGAGCTGAGATCGTTCCTCATCCCGCTGATGATCGGTGTCTTCACAGGTACATATTCATCGATATTCCTCTGCAGCCCGGTATTCTATGAGCTGACAAAGAAAGAGGGCATATCGAAGTACGAGGACAACAAGGCCAAGGCTGACAAGGCAAGAAAGAAATCGGCAAAGAGAAGAGACGACGAAGGTATAAGACTTTAGTTATAACCATCAGCATTCAGGAGACGGTATGGCTGAACCTAAGCAGATAGATCTGTCCACGGAAAAGTTCATACAGGATATGAGCGAGATCAATCCGAAATACGATGACTCGGTCATTATCAAAGCTTACGAGATTGCCCGCAGATTACATGACGGGCAATTTCGCAAGAGCGGAGAACCGTACATCATTCACCCGGTAGCCGTAGCTAAGATACTGGCCGGGTTTGGTATGGATAATGAGACTATCATTGCCGGTCTCCTTCATGACGCTATTGAAGATACAAAGTATACGAGAGACCAGCTTGCATCGGACTTTGACGAAAAGATCGCGGATCTAGTAGAAGGCGTAACCAAGCTGACAAATATCTCATATGACACTACCGAAACCGCGCAGGCAGAGAATTTCAGAAAAATGTTCCTTGCAATGTCCAAGGACATCAGGGTCCTGATAATAAAGCTTGCCGACAGACTGCACAACATGCGTACTCTCGAGTACATGACGCCGGAGAAGAGAGAGATCAAGTCAAAAGAGACTCTTGAAATATATGCTCCTCTTGCAGGAAGACTTGGTATCTTCAACATAAAGTTCGAACTGGAAGATCTTTCGCTCAAGTATCTTCATCCTGATGAATACAAGAAACTCGTCGATGCGGTAGAGAAGAGAAAACCTGAATACGAGAAAAACCTCAAAACACTCACAGGGATCATCTCACACGAACTCGACGAAGCCGGCATCCAGCATGATGTCAAAGGCAGGGCAAAGCATCTGTACAGCATTTACCGTAAAATGATAGTCCAGCAGAAAGAGATAGACGAGATTTTCGACATACTGGCTGCGAGAATACTCGTATCTACCGTAAAGGACTGCTACGCGGCGCTGGGACTCGTACACAACAGATGGAAGCCTATACCGGGACGCTTCAAAGATTACATAGCGATGCCTAAGCCTAACATGTACCAGTCGATCCATACGACGGTGCTTGGAGACAATGGAGAGCCTTTCGAGGTACAGATAAGGACATACGAGATGCACCGCATAGCCGAATACGGTGTCGCGGCTCATTGGAAGTATAAGGAGGGCAAGGTCTCCGGAGCCTCTGATGACAGCGAGCAGAAGCTGGCATGGCTCAGACAGGCTCTTGAATGGCAGAAGGAAGCAGATGACTCTGTAGAGTTCCTTGAGACAGTCAAAGTAGACCTCTTCAACAATCAGGTATTCGTATTTACGCCGGGCGGCGACGTTATGGAACTTCCTGCGGAAAGCACTCCACTGGATTTCGCTTTCAAGATCCATACAGATGTAGGTATCAGATGCGTAGGAGCCAAGGTAAACGGCAAGATGGTCACGATCGATCATCAGCTGCAAAATGGTGATATCGTTGAGATCATCACAAACTCCAATTCATCCGGCCCAAGCGATGAATGGCTTAAGAAGTGCAAGACTTCCGGAGCCAAGAACAAGATAAGAAACTGGCTGCGAAAGGCCGACAAGGACAGCGATGTAACCAAAGGCCGCAGCAACATCAACAGCTACATCAAGAAAAAGGGCTACGATCCCGCTCTTGTTACAAAGAACGCGTATATCCTCAAAGCTGTAAAGGATTTCAATTGTTCTAACGTAAATGAGCTGTTTCTTCAGATATCCCGCGGCGGAAGCACGGTATCCAAGCTTGGGCAGAAGCTTATCGAATACTACGAAGCCGACAACCACAAGCAGAAGGAAGAAGTGCCGGAGATACCTGAAGTCAAAAAGAAACCGGTCAGCAGAAACTCATCGGGCTCTGAATCCGGGATCATTGTCAAGGGTACCGACAATTTGCTTATAAGACGCGCTACCTGCTGCAATCCTGTTCCTGGGGATCCTATAATCGGATACATTTCCAAGGGAAAGGGCATAACAGTACACAGGACAGACTGCGTAAATATAAAGAACCTTAGAGAAGAAGACCGCGGAAGACTTATAGATGTCTTCTGGGACAGCCCAAGCGAAAACAGAAAGTACTTTGCCGACATTCAGGTGGTATCCGAAGAACGCAAGGGACTTTTCAAAGATATATCAAAGGTATGTGATGACTACGAACTTGAAGTCGTAGGGCTCAACCTTACACCGGGAGAACCCGGAACGACTAATACGCTTCTTACTGTCGAGATCACTGACATGCATCAGATTCAGAGGCTTCTCACAGGTTTAAGACAGGTAGATGGCGTGATAAAGGTCTACAGACCAAGATAAACACATTATTTACGATAATCAATTATTTAAATCGGAGTACTCCTATGAGTCTGGATATCAAATGCTACCCGCAAGGGTTATACGGGGAGAACACATATCTGATAACTGACGAGGCAACCGGCTTCAAAGCCATTATAGACCCGGGTTATTTCGACTTTGAGGTCAGGATGGACATACAGAACAACGCCTACCTCAAATATATGCTGCTCACACACGGCCATCACGATCATTTTCTGGCCGCGAAACAGTATCTCGAGGAGTACTCATCTGTCAGATTTGCTGCTCCTGAAAAAGAACTCAAACTGATGAATTCCGGCATACACAGATGCCCGGAGCCGGGGTATCTCCTTAAGGAAGGCGATGTCATAACTCTTGGAGAAACCGAACTCCGCGTGATAGAGACACCGGGACATACAGCAGGAGGTATATGCTTCGCTACAGACAGGGAAGTCTTCACGGGCGATACTCTGTTCAGGCTGAGCGTAGGAAGGACAGACCTTCCGACCGGAGACTGGTTCACATTGCTGCACTCGATAAACGATAAGCTGTATACGCTTCCGGAGGACATGATCGTATATCCCGGCCATGGAGAACCTACCACGATAGGTTATGAAAAGAGGGCAAATCCGTTTGTATAGGTTCTATATCAACAAAGTGGATGATGATTATCATTTTATGGAGCTGGCGCGGGCGTTCCTGCCTGACGATGGCTTTGAGACTATCCCGTACAGCGGAAATCCGATAAAATATCTGCCTTCCCCAAATAGCTTTCTGGTGAATGAAAAAGGTTCGGATGACAGGGAAGAAATCAAGAGGGAATTCTATGGACTACTCTCGGATTTAACAGGAATCAGACCTCCATGGGGAACACTGACGGGAGTAAGACCGCTCAAGCCGGCGCTGACGATATGCGGGGATAGTTCCGTAGAAGAAATGGAACACGTCATGAAGGACAGATACCTTATGACAGACGAAAAAGCCTCTCTTATCGCAGATATAGCCGCTTACCAGCTGGCTCATGTCAAAGGTATCCCTTGGGAAAAAGCGTCGATGTACATAGGCATCCCGTTCTGCCCGACAAGATGCGCATATTGCAGCTTCGCCTCAAACGTGGCACCTGACGCAGAGCATGCTGTCTACCTTGAAGATCTGCTGAAGGAAACAGCTTATATGGGAAAGTCAGCGGCAGAACACGGTACAGTCCTTGAAAGCATATACATAGGTGGAGGCACTCCTACGACTCTCACAGCTTCTCAGCTCGACCGACTGATAAACGGAGTATCGGAAGCATTCGGGATAGATCCTGCGTCTCTCGAGTTCACCGTGGAAGCCGGGAGACCTGACACGATAACAAAAGAAAAACTTGATACGCTTAAGAGACTCGGCATATCGCGCATTAGCATAAATCCTCAATCAATGAAGGACAGGACGCTGCAATTGATTGGCCGCGATCATACGGCAGACGATATCAGAAAAGGGTACAGGCTCGCCAAAGAGACCGGCTTTGATGTAATCAACGCGGATATCATTGCAGGACTTCCTGAAGAAGATGAGAAGGACTTCACGGATACTCTTTCTGAGATCATTGGGCTGGGAGCGGACAACATCACTATCCATACGCTTTCCGTGAAGAAGGGATCCAGGCTAAAAGAAAACGATCCCGCATACTACAGAAAAAACGCGGCAACCGTTTCAGCCATGCTCGACATATCACGCGACATGCTGACAGAAGCGGGGTTCAGTCCGTATTACATATACCGGCAGAAACATCAGATAGGCGCTCTTGAAAACGTCGGCTGGTGCAGACCGGGAAAACACTCCATATACAATATCAGGATAATGGAGGACAAGCAGACGATAATAGGGCTCGGAGCCGGAGCCGTCGGGAAGGTTTACTATCCGGATGAAGACAGGCTCGAGCGCATCGCAAATGTTAGCAATTACAAAATATACAGCGAGAGATTCGACGACATGCTGGCCCGAAAGGACGAGTATTACAGATGATCTCAGGAAAGGACAGCGATAATGGCAATCAAAGCACCTAAAGGCACAAAAGACATGCTGCCTCAGGACGCGTATAAATGGCAGTTCATCGAAAAGGAATGGGCCGAGATCTGTAAAGAATACGGATTCAAGGAGATAAGGACGCCGCTGTTTGAGTCGACCGATCTCTTCAACAGAGGAGTCGGAGACACAACCGACATCGTCCAGAAGGAGATGTATACCTTTGAGGACATGGGCGGACGCAGCATCTCACTCAAACCTGAAGGAACCGCGTCTGCCGTAAGAGCTTTCATAGAAAGCAATCTCTATGCGGAGACACAGCCTACAAAACTCTTCTACGATACTCCGTGTTACAGATACGAGAAACCTCAGGCCGGGAGACTCAGAGAGTTCCACCAGTTCGGCATCGAGAACTTCGGAACACATTCGATGATGGCAGATGCAGAGATCATCGCTCTGGGTAACGACTTCCTTGAACGAATGGGCATCGAGGATATCGAGCTTCACATTTCAAGCGTAGGATGCAGAAAATGCAGACCGGTCTACAGAAAAGCTCTTCAGGACTTCCTGAGACCTAAATATGATTGTCTGTGCGAAACCTGTAAATCCAGATTCGAAAAGAATCCTATGAGAATACTCGACTGCAAATCGCCGGAAGATAAGGAAGCCGTAAAGGATGCTCCAAAGATGCTCGATTATCTCTGCGACGAGTGCCGGCAGGACTTCGAAGAACTCAAGACATATCTGGATGCGATGGACATCAGATACACTGTGGATCCGTCGATCGTCAGAGGCCTTGATTATTACACAAAAACCGCATTCGAGTTCATTACAACTAAGATCGGAGCTCAGGGCACGGTCTGCGGAGGCGGCAGATACGATCATCTCATTGAAGAAATAGGCGGACCGGACATGCCGGGCGTCGGATTCGGACTCGGCAAGGAAAGGCTTCTGCTGCTGATGGATGCCTGCGGATTCGATTTCGGAGAAGACAAAGGCCCTCAGATATTCTTAGCATGGATAGGCGACGAAGCCAGGTCATATGCAGTAAAACTGCTGCACGAACTCAGAAACAAGGGAATCAGGGCAGAAATAGACACAAGAGAGCGCAATTTGAAAGGCCAGATGAAATATGCCAATAAACTCGGCGCTCAGTATACAGCCGTGATAGGTGATGATGAAGTTGCCAGCGGCGAAATAACACTGAAAAACATGTCAACATCTGAACAGACAAAGGTTAGAAGGGAGGAACTGGCAGATGCTTTATAAAAGAACACATATGTGCGGCGAACTAAGGCTCTCCGACGAAGGTAAAAATGTCGTACTGAACGGATGGGTATCCAAGGCAAGAAGCCTCGGAAGCCTGGTTTTCGTGGACATAAGGGACAAGACAGGCATTACACAGGTCACATTCAATGAAGATGTTCCTGCAGAAGTGCTTGAGAAAGCCAAAAGCCTCAGCCGTGAATACTGCATCGGCGTAAAGGGCGTTGTAAAGGAAAGAAGCTCCAAAAACTCCAACATCCCTACAGGAGACATTGAAGTATTTGCTGACGATCTGACTATTTATTCGACATCCGAGACTCCTCCGATCTACATAAAGGATGACGACAACGTAAACGATGAGCTGAGGCTCAAGTACAGATATCTCGATCTCAGAAAGCAGAAGATGCAGAGAAACCTGACATTCAGGCATAAGATCGTAAAATGCACGCGTGACTATTTCGATGAGCAGGGATTCACCGAAGTCGAGACGCCTGTACTCATCAAGCCTACACCGGAAGGCGCCAGGGACTATATCGTGCCAAGCAGGGTACACAACGGATATTTCTATGCTCTGCCTCAGTCGCCTCAGATGTTCAAGCAGCTTCTGATGGTCGGCGGCACGGACAGATATGTCCAGATCGCAAAATGCTTCAGAGACGAGGACTTAAGAGCTGACAGACAGCCTGAATTCACCCAGATCGACCTTGAGATGTCATTTGCTGGCGTAGATGATGTCATCGAAGTACAGGAAGGATTCCTTAAGAGAGTGATGAAGGAAGTCAAGGGTATCGATATCGAGACTCCGTTCCCAAGACTGTCCTATGACGAGGCAATGGAGAGATACGGCTCTGACAAGCCTGATACCAGATTCGACATCGAACTTGTCAAGCTCAACGATCTTTTTGAAGATTGCGGATTCGAACTGTTCACAAAGACTCTTGCAGAAGGCGGAGATATCAGAGGTATCTGCGTACCGGGCGGTGCTGAAGAATTCTCGCGAAAGAAGATAGACAAGCTCGTCAGCGAAGTAAAGCATTACGGTGCAAAGGGTCTGATTACCATCAAGTATGAAGGCTCTGAGATCACTTCATCGATCAGCAAGTTCTTCAGTGAAGAAGAGATGAAAGCCATCATGGACAGATTCGGCGCAAAGAGCGGCGACATGGTATTCATCGTAAGCGACGCTCCAAAGGTCACATATGATTCGCTTGGATTCTTAAGACGCAGGATCGCCGGAATGATGGGACTTCTCGATGATGACCAGTACAACTTCCTCTGGGTAGTTGATTTCCCGATGTTTGAGAAGGATGAGGACGGCAACCTCAGCGCGATGCACCATCCGTTCACACAGCCTAAGCTCGATGAACTGGACAAGCTTGATACGGACATACTCGGACTCAAGGCCAATGCTTATGATATCGTTCTCAACGGTGTTGAGCTTGGCGGTGGAAGCGTAAGAATCCATGACAAGGATCTGCAGGCCCGCATGTTCAAAGTACTCGGTCTTACAGAAGAAGAGTGCCAGATGAAGTTCGGATTCCTGATTGAAGCCTTCAAATACGGAGCACCGCCTCATGCAGGACTTGCTTACGGTCTCGACAGACTGGTAATGCTTCTCCTCGGAGAAAAGAGCATCAGAGAGGTCATAGCGTTCCCTAAGAATCAAGCCGCTGAATGTCCGGTATGCGAAGCTCCTGCACCTGCGGGCGAAGGCCAGCTGGAAGAACTCGGCATTGAACTCATCAAGGAATAATGGAAAAACGACACTATGCCATATATGGCGGCAGTTTTGACCCCATACATATAGGACATGTTGCTCTTGCCGACAGTGCCGTGAAGGAATGCGGGATCGACAAGCTGATATTCATGCCTGCATATATGTCCCCGTTCAAACTGGATCAGAAGACTACTGACGGCAGGGACAGATGCGGGATGATAGAGAAGATCCTTAAATACAACAAGGCATTCTGCCTGTCGAGATATGAGCTCAACAAGGGAGGCCCGTCATATACGATCGAGACTCTCAGGCACTGGAGCGGAATGCTCGACGGAAAGCTCAGCTTTGTTCTGGGGTTTGATTCGGCAGTGCAGGTCGACACCTGGTTTGAAGGCCCGGAGATACTGAGAAACTATCACCTGATAGCAGCAAGACGTCCGGATACAGACACGGATGAAGGCATGCGGAAAATCGAGTCATTCCGCAGAGAATACGGAGCGGATATCACTGTGCTGGAGATGGAGCCGGTCGATGCGTCATCGACTGAGATCAGAGACTATATAAGAGAGGGCAGACCTATCAGCGAACTGGTGCTGCCTGAAGTAGAGGAATACATTATTGAGCATAAACTGTACAGATAAAGAAGCTCTTGAAAGGTTCATGAAAGAGAACCTCAAGGAAAGCAGATACAGACACTCGCTCGGCGTCGAGGATATGGCAGTCAGACTAGCTGCAACATGGGGAGCGGATATCGAAAAGGCGAGATTCGCAGGCAGATATCACGACATAGCCAAGAACTTCGATCAGGAACGCATGGATAGCTGCGTTAGAAAATACGGCTTGCCTGAAGAACTGATCGGCAACAACGCGCTGGCTCATTCAAAGGTAGCTGCAGCCATCCTTGAGAATGAGTACGGAGTGGATGATGAGGACATCATTAACGCCGTAAGATATCACACCACGGGAAGAAGCGGGATGTCGCTGCTTGAAGAACTGATCTTCGTAGCAGACGCAGTGGAAGACAACAGGACTTACAACGATCTGAAGTACTACCAGCAGCTCGCGGAGACTGACCTGGACAGGGCATGTTTCGAGATCCTCGAATATACGATATGGTACCTCGAATCAAAAGAAAGAAACATACATAAAGACACTATTGAAGCAAGGGAATGGGTCTGGAAAAAGATAAAAGGAGATAATTGATGGAAAGCAAAGAAATCGCAACAATGATAGCTGAAATGCTGAGCAACAAGAAGGCGAAAGATATCGTAATGATCGATATCGCAGAGAAATCCTCGTTCGCAGATTACTTCGTAATAGCTACGGGTACTTCCGACAGGCAGCTCGGAGCACTCGCAGATGAGACTGAAGACAAATTTGCAGAGCTCGGCATAGAACCTAAGAGCAAGGACGGGCGTCCGGACACAGGATGGATATTGATTGACGGCGGAGATGTTATTGTAAATCTCTTCACAACAGATACCCGCGATAAATATACGCTCGAAAGGATCTGGAGCGACTGCGAATCCATATTGATTGACTGACCCGGGAGATAGATTGAGATGAAAGACAGATACAACTTTTCGGAAATTGAAGCAAAGTGGCAGAAGATATGGGCTGAAGAAGGAGCCTTCAAGACTGTCGAGGATGACACAAAAGAGAAATACTACGTCCTCGAGATGTTCCCTTATCCGTCAGGAAAGCTCCATATGGGCCATGTCAGAAACTATTCCATAGGCGATGTCATAGCGAGATACAAGAAGATGGCGGGCTACAACGTCCTTCATCCAATGGGCTATGATTCATTCGGTCTGCCTGCGGAAAACGCGGCAATACAGCATAATGCTGAGCCTGCAAAGTGGACATATGACAATATGGACGAGATGGACAGGCAGCTTGCAAGCATGGGCCTTTCGTATGACTGGGACCGCAGGGTCGCTACATGTACTCCTGAGTATTACAGATGGACACAGTGGATATTCATCCAGTTCTACAAGAAAGGTCTCGCATACAAGAAGGACAACCCGGTAAACTGGTGTCCGAGCTGCCAGACCGTACTTGCCAACGAGCAGGTAGTTGAAGGCAAATGCGAAAGATGCAAGACCGAAGTCACCAAGAAGAATCTGTCGCAGTGGTATCTGAAAATCACGGATTACGCTGACAGGCTGCTCAGCAATCTGGATAAGCTGGAAGGCTGGCCTGACAAGGTCAAGACCATGCAGCGCAACTGGATCGGTAAGAGCTATGGCGCAAATATCAATTTCAGGATCAAGGATTCAGATAAGGTGCTCGAGGTATTCACGACCAGAGCAGACACACTGTTCGGAGCGACTTATATGGTCATGTCGCCGGAACATCCTTTTGTAAACGAGCTTGTTGCCGGAAGTTCTCAGGAAGCAGAAGTACTGGAGTACCAGGAAAAGGCCCGCCGCATGACGGATATCGAGAGAACTTCTACCAGCAACGAGAAAACCGGAGTCTTCACAGGCAGATACGCCATCAATCCTGTAAACGATAAAGAGATCCCGATCTATATCTCCGATTATGTACTCATGGGTTACGGTACGGGAGCTATCATGGCTGTACCTGCTCATGACCAGAGAGACTTTGATTTTGCGAAAAAGTTTGGCCTGGATATAATCCCGGTAGTAGATCCTGAAGATCCTTTGATCGATCTTTACGATCTCAAGGAAGCTTTCGTAGCAGAGGGCAAAATGATCAATTCCGGCAGATTCGACGGAATGAACAATAAAGAAGCCATCCCGGCAATGATCGAATGGCTGAACGAGCAGGGAATAGGCGACAAGACGGTCAATTTCAGGCTCAGAGACTGGCTCATTTCGAGGCAGAGATACTGGGGCGCTCCGATCCCTATGATCTGGTGCGATGAGTGCGGATGGGTCCCTGAAAAAGAAGAGAACCTACCTGTGCTTCTGCCGACGGACGTCGAATTCACAGGAAAAGGTGAATCACCTATCACAACGAGCAAATCGTTCGTTGATACAAAATGTCCTTGCTGCGGAAGACCTGCAAGAAGAGAAGTCGATACCATGGATACATTCGTCGATTCTTCATGGTACTTCCTCAGATACTGTGATCCGCATAATGATAAGGCTCCTTTCGACAGAACCAAGGCTGATTACTGGATGGACGTAGATCAGTATATCGGCGGAGTAGAACACGCTATCCTTCACCTGATGTACGCGAGGTTCTTCCAGATGTTCCTGCATGACATAGGACTGAGCAAAGAAGAAGAACCTTTCAAAAACCTGCTGACACAGGGAATGGTCATCAAGGACGGCGCCAAGATGAGCAAATCGCTCGGAAATGTCGTAAGTCCAGCCGAGATCCAGGCCAGGTACGGTTCGGATACGGCAAGGCTGTTCATCCTGTTTGCAGCGCCGCCTGAAAAGGAACTCGACTGGTCTGATGAGGGTGTTGAAGGAAGCTACAGATTCCTCAACCGTGTCTACAGACTGGTATATGAGTACATCAATGACATAAGAGGCGACAGGGAAGTACCTGAGGGATTTACCGCTAATAACGCTGCGGACAAGTCGCTCAACTTCATGCTTAATGCAGCCATAAAGAAAGTTACTGAGGATGCGGGAGGAAGATTCAACTTCAACACAGCCATAGCGTCCATCATGGAACTCGTTAATGAGATGTATAAATACAAGAACGGCGACATCAATCTGCCACTGTTCAACAAAGCGATCGAGACCCTGCTGACACTGCTCGATCCGTTCTCACCGCATATAGCGGAAGAACTCTGGAGTCAGCTTGGCCACGAAGACAGACTTTACAACAGAGCGTGGCCTGTCTGCGATGAATCCGCTCTTATCAAGGATGAGGTGCAGGTCATACTGCAGATAAACGGCAAACTGAAAGATAAACTTATGCTGCCTAATAATTCAGAAAAGGAGGTAGTTGAAGAAACTGCGAGAGCTTCGGAGAGATTCAAAGAAGCAACAGACGGACACGAAGTCATCAAGGTCATATATGTACCTAACAAGATTATCAACTTCGTTGTTAAATAGCAGCTTCACTATTATGGCAACTTATAAAGACAAAGGTAAAAGAAGGGCGAAAGCCCCTGCAAAAGCAATAAAAAAGAATAGGGAAAAGATCAGGCCGCCTTTCAGGATCATCCCTCTGGGGGGAATGAAGGAAATAGGCAAAAACTGCACACTTATAGAGTGCAATGACGAGATACTCATAATCGACTGCGGGCTGGCGTTCCCTGAGTACGAGATGTTCGGGATCGATATTGTGATACCGGATTTCACATACATCAAGGAGAATATCGAGAAGGTAAAAGGACTTATCGTCACTCACGGACATGAGGACCACATAGGAGCGATCCCGTATCTGCTCCAGGAAGTAACAGTCCCTGTCTACGCTTCTCCTCTGGCGATGGGATTGATAGAGCACAAGCTTGAAGAGAACTATCTTACATGCGAGCAGCATGTGATCAAAGCTGGAGACAGGTTCAAGATAGGAGGCTTCACAGTTGAAGCGATTCAGACGAACCACAGCATCGCCGATTCACTGGCATATTCGATAAAGTTCGCCGGAGGACACGTCTTCCATACCGGAGACTTCAAGATCGACTATTCACCGCTCGATGGCAACGTCATAGACCTCAACAGATTCTCCCAGCTTGGAGATCAGGGAGTAGACGTGCTGCTGTGCGACAGCACAAACGTACTCAGAAGCGGATATACGCCTTCTGAGGCTGTCGTAAGAAGCTCCATAGATGAAATATTCGATAATACCGAGAGACGAATCATTATCGCGACATTTGCCTCAAACGTTCACAGGATCAAATACTTCATCGAAGCTTCCATGAAGCATAACCGGCGCATTGCCGTTTCCGGAAGGTCCATGGAGAACCTCATGGCTCTTTCAAGGAAACTCGGATATCTTGATGACATCCCTGAGTCCGTATTCGTCGATGTAAACGAAACAAAAAATATTGCCGACAACAAGATCACAATAATCACTACGGGAAGTCAGGGCGAGCCTATGAGCGCTTTGACAAGGATGGCCTATGATAACCACAAGTCGGTCAAACTCAAGAAGAACGATGTAGTGGTGTTCTCGTCATCACCGATCCCGGGCAACGAGAAGGTGATTTCTCAGGTGGTCAACAGGCTATATGAGAAAGAAGTTTCTGTAGTACTCGCGTCCGCCATGGACGTACATGTATCCGGACATGCTTCTTCAGAAGAACTTAAGCTGATACACACTCTGGTAAGACCTAAGTACTTTGTACCTGCTCACGGTGAATACAGACACCTGGCAGAACACGCAAAGCTTGCGCATTCTCTGGGACAGCCTAACGAGCACATCTTCATTATGGCAAACGGCGATTCTCTGCTGGTAAACGAAGGCGGTCCGCGTCTCGAAAAAGGATTTACTTCAGGTGAAGACGTAATGGTAGACGGATACGGAGTAGGAGATGTCGGAAGCAAGGTCCTGAACGACAGAAAGAAGCTTTCGCAGTCCGGACTTATCACCATATCCGTGGCGCTCGACCGCGCTACCGGGTCACTGATGGCCAAGCCTACATTCAACACCAGAGGATTCATCTTCGTCGAAGAACACATGGATCTTATAAACGAGGCGATAAACGTCGTCTACAACACGATAGGAAAGAGCACATCGGTAGGAGCGCTGGATGAGGCATCGCTTACCAGGGCCATTAAGTCAGATATGAAGACTTTCATATATAAAACGACCAAAAAGAGCCCGATGATAATCCCGGTGATACTTTACGTATAGAGGAGGAAACAGCATATGAATGTTTATGATGAAGCTCACAACCTGGCAAAAGCCATAAAAGAGTCGAATGAATTCAAGGAATTTGACAGGATCAGAAAGGAAGTCGATGATGATAAGGAGACTTCTGATATGCTCAAGGAGCTTACTGAACTTCAGGTACAGCTTCAGACAGCTCAGATGGTTGGGCAGCAGCCTGATAAGGATGTGTTTGCCCGTTTCCAGAGCCTTAACACGATGGCTATGACAAAGCCGCTCGCCATGCAATATATGCAGGCACAGTACGCGCTTGCCACGATGATGAACGATGTTTTCGGGATCGTCGGCGAAGCCATCAAGTAAACAAACAGCTATTAATTATTCACTAACTATAAAAGGAGAACACTAATGATCTACGCAAGTGACTTCAGAAAAGGTATTACTTTCGAAATGAACGGGGAGCCTCATGTAGTACTGGACTTTCAGCATGTTAAGCCGGGCAAGGGCGCTGCTTTTGTAAGAACAAAGTACAGAAACATCCTTACAGGCGCTACACGCGAGGAAGCTTTCAACCCTAACGACAAGTTCCCTAAAGCTCATATCGAGACCAAGCAGATGCAGTATCTCTACAACGACGGAGAGCTCTACTACTTCATGGATACCGAGACCTACGATCAGGTGCCGCTCACATTCGAGCTGGTAGAGGATGCAATCAAGTACATCCGTGAGAACGACATGGCTACTGTCAAGTTCTACAAGGACAACGCATTCACTGTAGAAGCTCCTAACTTCGTGGACCTCGAGGTCATCGAGACCGAGCCTGGCGTGAAGGGCGATACCGCTACGAACGTCACCAAGGCTGCTACAGTCGAGACAGGCGCCGTCATCCAGGTGCCTATCTTCATCAATGAAGGCGAGAAGATCCAGATCGATACAAGATCGGGCGAATATCTCGGAAGATCAAAGTAGGAGACTGAATTGGCCGGAAATGAGAAAAGGTCTGAGACCGGATCCGGCAGCGGCATTGAAAAGAACGGAAAGCGTTTCCACAGATCACTGCAAATCGTTGTTGCGCTTATAGTTCTTGCTGCGCTCGCGCTTTGGGGCGTATATATGATGTCGAAGCCTTATGACAGAACGCGTACAACATACGCGGATTTTGTCGTAGAAGAAAATGACGATACTGCCGCAGTTGCCGGAAGACTGGAAGAAGAGGGGATAATAAAAAGCGCATCAGGATTTGAGACCCTGTCAAAGATAACCTTTGCGGGTAAATTCAAGCCGGGAATATATTATCTCTCTCCATCCATGGATTCCCTTCAGATACTGAGAACACTCCAGAGCGGACTATCCACTTCAAAAGGTTTCACGGTACCTGCGGGATATACCGTTCTGCAGCTTGCTTCCGCTCTTGGTCGGGACGGACTTGCAGACGAGCAGCTATTTTTGCAGGCCGCCGGATCTCCGGAGATCGGATCTCTTGAGATCCTGGGAGAAAACCCCGAAGGCCTGGCCGGGACCGATCTTATAGAGGGATTCCTTCTGCCTGGCGATTATGCGCTTAGCGCTGAGGCGGATGAAAGCATGATGATAGTCATGATGCTTGACGCTTTCGCCAATTTCTATAACGATGATTACAAAGCCAGAGCTGATGAGCTTGGAATAACCACAAGGCAGCTTCTTGTCATCGCTTCCATGATCGAGAGCGAGACATCCATAGACAAGGAGAGGGCGGCGATATCCGGCGTGATACACAACCGCATCAATCTTGAACTGACTCCTGTGAGCGAGCTTCCTGTCAAGCCGCTGTGTTTCCCAAGCAAGGAATCCATCATAGCCGCGCTGTATCCTGAAGACAATGAATTCACATACTACGCGCTCAATACCAGCAGAGACGGAACGCACAGATTCACGGCAGATGAAAACGAGTACAATGCCTGGATAGAAGAACTCAACAGCGTAGAACCTGACGGGGAACAGCCATGAATGCAAATGTAAGAGATGTCCCTCTGAAGGAATTTGTCGACAGCCACTACAGGGCTCTCGATGAAGATCTTGCTGAGCTGAGGCGATCCAACGAAGATGAAAGCGTCCCTTTGATACTTACTGAGACTGAAGGGATACTGGATCTTCTTACCGGTCTTACAAAGCCAAGACGTATACTCGAACTCGGAACAGCCCACGGATATTCCGCGCTGTTCTTTGCAAAGAAACTGCCGGAAGCACGTATCACCACCATCGAAAGAAACCCGGCAATGATAGTTTACGCCGAGGATGAATTCGCCAAGAGGAAAGAGAGTGAAAGGATAGATCTCCGTACCGGTGACGCGGGGGAGATACTTGACGGTCTCGTTCAAGAGCTGAAAGACGCGGATGAATCCGAAAAATTTGATTTCGTATTCATCGATGCCGCCAAGAGCCACTACAGAGTATTTCTCGAACAGGCGGAAAAGATCTGCACAAAGAATGCCCTGGTTGTATGTGACAACATACTGCTCAAGGGCTGGATAGTACAGGCTGAAGGCCCGGAGGCAAAGCGCCACAGGACCAACATAAAGTATATGAAACAGTTTCTGGATTATCTCGGAGAAAGGGATGATCTCGAAACAACCATTCTCACCGGAGGAGACGGTCTGGTCATAATACGTTTCAGGAATGATCAATAATACACCTAAGATAGAACTGCTCGCGCCTGCGGGCGATATGGAAAAACTTAAAACCGCGGTAAGATTCGGGGCCGATGCCGTCTATTTTGGCGGAGAACTGTTCAGCCTCAGAGCCGGAGCGGGCAATTTTACGGTACCTGAAATAGCTGAAGCCATGGAATGGCTGCATGTAAACGGCGCCAGGGGATATATGACCATCAATATATACCCTCATAACGGCGATATTTCGCCTCTGAGAGATTATATCGGGAAGATCAGGCATATTCCCGTCGACGCCTTTCTTGTCTCTGATCCGGGCGTTATGAGCCTTATAAAAGAACAGATACCGGAAGCCGAGATCCATCTTTCAACACAGGCAAATACCACGAATTATCTGACGGCAAAGTTCTGGGCTCAGCAGGGTGTTAAAAGGGTAGTATGCGCCCGTGAGATGAGCATCGAAGAGATAAAGATCATGAGACGCGAGCTGCCTGCGGATATAGAGATCGAAGCCTTTGTACACGGAGCCATGTGCATCTCTTATTCGGGCAGATGTCTCCTCAGCAACTTCATGGCGGGCAGGGACGCAAATAAAGGCGCTTGCACACATCCATGCAGATGGAAATACGCTCTCGTGGAAGAACAGAGACCTGGAGAATACTATCCGATAGAAGAAGACGATCGCGGAAGCTATATCCTCAATTCGCGTGACCTCTGCATGATAGACAGGATCCCTGATCTGGCAGAAGCAGGCGTATATTCATTCAAGATAGAAGGACGAATGAAGTCGATGTATTATGTGGCAACCGTCGTATCCGCTTACAGAGCGGCAATGGACGCTTATCTGGCCGATCCTGAAAACTACGTCTATGACACAAAATACTTTGATGAGCTTTGCAAGGCAAGCCACCGCCAGTTCACTCATGGCTTCTATTACAACAAGCCGACGGATAAGGATCAGAATTACCTGACCAGCGAATACACAAGAGATTATTCATTCATCGGTCTTGTCAGAGATACAGATGAAACTACCGGTCTCACTACAGTAGAGCAGCGGAACAAGTTCTCTGTTGGAGATACCGTAGAAATATTCGGACCGCGCACCCCTTTCTGGGAGGAGACGGTGACCGAGATGTATAACGAGGAAGGGGAGCCGGTACAGAGCGCTCCTCATCCGCAGCAGATATTGAAGATACGCTTTAAAAAGATCCCTCCGGAAGGGTTCATAATGCGTAAGAAGAAATAAACCCATATCACAGGAGTCAGCAAAATGGACGATCCCTCTATAGTAATCAGTATTCTTATAGTCATCATCATGGTGATCAACGCTCTTGTCGTTGCCTGCAAAAGGGCGCTGGACTATGTTGACCGTAATATCATCAAGGAAAGGATCGAAGATGAGCCTGAAAGCAAGAAATTGCAGGCTGTCTCGTTCTTCCTGTCCAAGCCTTCGAGATATCACTACGCGAACCACGCGGCAAGCTTCCTCAACATCGTCGTATGCTTCATTCTTTTCAACACCATGCTGATCAAGCTCGACAGATTCAGTCTGCCGCTCATCATCCTTTATAACGCTTTGTTCTATGCCTTTTACACTGCGCTTTCAGATATACTTCCGAAGAAGCTCGCAGCACAGTCGAGCGAAAGAGTAAGTGTAGGACTTATAGGATTCCAGAAGTTCATCTATTACATCACGCTTCCGTTCGTATGGTTCTGCAGAGGCATTGCAAATGTGATCCTCAGGATCATGGGCAAGGATACAAATGTCGATGACTCATACTTCAGTGAAGACAAGGTAATGTCCATGCTTGACAGAGGCCAGGAATCCGGAGAGATCAAGGAGGAAGGCCGCAAGATGATCGACTCCATATTCGAGTTTGACGATCTTCTGGCATATGAGATCATGACTCCGCGTACAGACGTGTTCATGATCGATCTCGAGGATGACAGAAGCGAGTATTTTGAGGAACTGATGGAGCTTACACACTCCAGGATCCCTGTATATAAGGGCGATCCGGACAATGTGGTAGGAATACTGCATATTAAAGACTATCTGTACAACGCCACAAAGAAGGGGTTTGACAACGTAGATATCAAGAAACTTCTAAGACCTGCATACTTTGTGCCAGAGACAAAGAACATAGACGCTTTGTTCAGAGAACTGCAGAAAGAAAAACAGCATCTCGCGATCCTGATAGATGAATACGGCGGAATCAGCGGTATCGTATCTGTAGAAGACATAATTGAGCAGATAGTTGGTGATATCGATGATGAATTTGACGAAGAAGACCGTATTATAGAGAAAGTTGACGATACAACGTTTATCGTTGATGGCAATGTGTATCTTGACGATCTCGAAGAAGAGACGGATATCGAGCTCGAATCAGAATCAAGTGAAACCGTAGGAGGTTTTCTTATCGATCTGATGGGCGAGATACCAAGGCAAAACGTCAAATACGCTCCTGTAGATTATGAGGATTACCGCTTCACGATAATGTCTGTAAAAGACCGAAGAATAGAAAAACTGAAGATAGAGGTGATCGAAAGAGAGGAAGACGGCGATGAATGATGATCTCAACATTATCGACCTCATAGAAAGAGATATAATGTCGTTTGATTCTGTCAGCCGTTTCCCTGATTTCGGAATTGCCGACAACATACAAAGGGCTATAGGAAGGGGTATACAGCACCCAAGCATCAAAATCAGTGAAGATGATGATGGCATTACCATAAACTGCGACATAATCGTCTATTTTGGCGTCAACATCCCTCAGCTTTGCTACGACATACAGACGAAGGTAAAAAAAGACATAGAATCAACAACTGGCATAGACGTAAAAGCCGTAAACATAACGGTCGACGGAATCGACAAAAGGGAGACAAATTGAAAAGAGAAGATGTAAGAGAAAAGACAATGCAGCTCGTATATCAGATGGATATGACCGGAGATTTCGAAGTTGCGGATCTCAGTATCGTAGATGAGAATGTCAAGGCGGCAGGCAAGAAGCAGGCAGCCGAGACACTTGCCGCGGTGCAGGATCATCATGAAGAAATAGATAAGATCATAACGGACAATCTCGACAACTGGACTCTTGAAAGGATAGCGAAAACAGATCTCGCGATACTCAGGACCGCAGTAGCCGAGATGCTTTATGTAGAAAGCATTCCTGTAAGAGTTTCTATCAATGAAGCTGTCGATCTTGCAAAAAAATACGGTGATGAAAGATCTTACGCGTTCATCAACTCTGTTCTGGGCAAGATATCACGCAGCCTCAATGACGGCGCAAATGAATAATGAATTCTGTTTATATTGGCATAGACACTTCAAATTACAGGACTTCTGTAGCCGCTGTAGATGAAAGAGGGCACGCAGTCTTTCAAAAAGCGGTCCTTCTGGATGTAGTGCAGGGAGAGAGGGGACTCAGACAGTCCGACGCATTTTTCAGGCACAGCAATCGGCTTCCGGAATATTTACGGGAGCTTTTATCTCAAATAGACACTGCTTCTGTCAAAGCCGTAGGTGTTTCCGAAAGACCCAGAAGAGTAGAAGGCTCGTATATGCCTTGCTTCATGGCAGGAGTCAATGCAGCCGGGATCCTGGGTTCTGCCCTTGATCTTCCTGTATACGGTTTTTCTCATCAGGAAGGCCATGCTGCGGCGATACTTGAAAGCGATGGCTCTATTCCGCCTGAAAGATGCCTGTTTTTCCATCTGAGCGGCGGAACGACAGAGGCTCTTCTGTGCAGTCCCGATGACAATGGATACAGCATGGAAATAACCGGCGGTACTCTTGATATCTCCATAGGGCAGCTGTTCGACCGATATGGAGTAGCCATGGGAATGCCTTTCCCGGCAGGCCGGTATCTTGATGATATAGCTTATAAAGCTCTGGAAGATGCCGGATTCGACCCGAAAGCAGTTGTCGGGACCGGAGTGATGCCAAAGCTAATAATAAAAGACGGATACTTTAATCTATCCGGTGCTGAGACAAGGCTCATGAAGTATGCCTCTTCATGCAGCAATGAAAAAGATGCTGAATGGGTAACTGCCGAACTGTTTGTTTCCATAGCTAAGCTTTTGACAGATGAAGCAGCGTATCTCAGTGATAGATATGGAATCAAAGACACATATATGGCAGGCGGAGCAGCTTCCAGCAGAACGGTACGCAGACTCCTGTCAGCCTTCAAAAGATCGGATATAAAGTTTGGTGACGCAGCACTGTCCGGCGATAACGCAGTCGGCACAGCGCTTCTCGCAAAGAGGGTACATGAAACCGGTAACCGTAACTCAAGTAAATGAATACATCGCCAAGAAGCTGCGCGACGATCTCAATCTGCATGGCCTTGTTGTTGAGGGTGAGATATCCGGCCTGAGCAGAAGCGGCCAGCATTATTATCTGACCTTGAAGGACGCCAACAGCCAGATACGTGCCGCCATATGGGGTCAGAACGCGGCAAAGATCGACATGTCGCTTGTTGAGAATGGCAAAAAGATTGTTGCGGTATGCGATATCAGTCCTTATTCGAAGAACGGAACGTATTCTCTCAGCATCAGGCATATCGAAGTTGCCGGAGAAGGCGATCTTGCCGCGGAGTTCAACCGCATCAAGGAAAAGCTTGAAAAAGAGGGGCTCTTTGACAAAAAGTACAAGAAGCCTATACCGGTATTCCCGTATCGTGTGGGCGTAGTGACATCCTCAACAGGAGCCGCAATAGAGGACATTCGCAAAATCATAACTGCCAAGAACGACCTGACAGACATAATCATATTCCCTACGGCAGTTCAGGGAGTAGGCGCTGTAAGAAGTATTTGCGAAAACATTAAGCTTGCAAACAGGCTGAGTGAAAGCGGCATACATATAGATACACTGATAGTAGGCAGGGGAGGCGGCTCACCGGAAGATCTGGCTGCATTCAACGATGAGGAAGTAGCCCGCGCGATATTTGCCTCTGATATACCTGTCATAAGCGCAGTAGGGCATGAAATAGACTATTCTATATGCGATTTCGTAGCAGATCTCAGGGCCGAGACACCTACGGCAGCAGCTGATGCAGCTGTGATGGACACCTTTAGACTCAGAGAAGATATCGAGAGCAGCAGAAAAATGCTCATCACATCTGCAGTGCAGAAGATATCTTCGGAAAGAAGGATACTTGACAGTGGATCGGCTCTTCTGGGAGCCAATATCAGGTCAAAGATATCCGAAGCCAGGAGCGCTTTGGATAAAGCAGTTATAATGCTCACAGAGAATGATCCTCGCAGCATATTCTCCAAGGGCTATGCCGCTGTCACAAAAGGCGGAGCGGTAATACCGGGGATCACGGATGTAGTCAAGGGCGAGGAATACAGGATAATCATGACGGACGGCAGCTTCACTGCCAGGGTCACTGAAGTTGACCCGGAATAAAGGAAAGGGCACACCATGTCAGAAAAAACATTCACCGAATCCATGCAGGCGCTTCAGAATGCCGCTTCCGAGATCGGGAAACAGGCTACTACACTTGAAGATTCGCTCAGACTTTTTGATGAAGGCATGAAAGAGGCGGAATACTGCAAGGAGATACTCGACAAGGCCGAGCAGAAGATACTTCTTTACGAGAACGGAGAACTCAAAGATGCGCAGCTTTGAAGAATATAAAGATATTATCAACGCGCATCTTACCGATCTGATAGCTGACGCCGGCCCGGAGGCTTCCGTGCTCGCAGACGCGATGAGATACAGTCTTGAAGTAGGCGGAAAAAGGCTGAGGCCTGTGCTTCTGCTGGCTTCATGCGAATTCGCGGGCGGAGATATAAACGAAGCTCTTCCGTACGCTCTTTCCGTGGAGTATATACACACATATTCATTGATCCATGACGATCTGCCAGCCATGGACAACGATGATCTGAGACGCGGCAAGCCGACCAACCACAAGGTCTACGGCGAAGCTATGGCGATTCTGGCAGGTGACGGGCTCCTTTCTACAGCAGCCGAAACTGTTACGTCTGAACCGCTCAAATACTCTGATGATCCGTTTAAAATGAAAAACCACATCAGCGCTGCACATGAAATACTTTCAAGAGCCGGTGCAGCCGGCATGATAGCAGGACAGACAGCCGACATACTCGGAGAATCTCTTGATCCTACTCCTGAACTGATCCGTTACATAGAGCTTCATAAAACAGCAGACCTTATCACAGCTCCTGTAAGAGCCGGGCTTATGCTTGCCGGCGCTGACGACGACATGCTTAATGAGTTTACTGTTTATGCCTTAGATACAGGGGTCGCTTTCCAGATACTGGATGACATCCTCGATATAGAAGGCGATCAGGTGCTTATGGGCAAGACATTAGGCAAGGATGCCGAGCAGGGAAAGTGCAACTACGCTTATGTTCATGGTCTTGATGCGGCCAAGGACGAACTCCACAGACTTACAGTCGAAGCAAAAGCCGCTTTATCTGCGTACGGCAGTGACGCAGAGTTCTTTACAGAACTGGCGGACTCGCTTGAAGCAAGGAACAACTGATGAAAGAACGTCTGGATGTATTGCTCGTTAATAACGGACTTGCGGAGTCACGCGAAAAAGCCAAACGGACTATCATGGCCGGCCTGGTCACAGTTGACGGCAGGCTTGAGGACAAGCCCGGATCGCGCTTCGATATTGATTCCGATGTGCAGGTAAAAGGACAGGAATGCCCTTATGTGAGCCGTGGAGGACTCAAGCTCGAGAAAGCCATAGAAGAGTGGGGAGTATCCTGTGACGGCGCAGTTTGTGTCGACATGGGAGCCTCTACGGGAGGATTCACAGACTGCATGCTGCAGCACGGAGCCCGCAAAGTCTATGCCATCGATGTCGGATACGGACAGCTTGACTATAAGCTCCGTACGGATGACAGGGTAGTCAACATGGAGAAGACCAACATACGTTATCTGGATACAGCTCTTATCGAGGAACCTGTCGATCTTATCTCCATTGATGTCAGCTTCATATCAGTAAAGCACATGTTCCCGGTCGCCTCGAGCATCCTTTCAGAGAGCGGAAAGATCCTGTGCCTTGTAAAACCTCAGTTTGAAGCAGGCAGGGAGCAGGTAGGAAAGGGCGGTATCGTCAGAGAACCTGAGATCCATAAAGAGGTGATAGAGAATGTAATCGGATACGCTTCCGATAACGGACTTTATCCTGAGGCGCTTTCTTATTCGCCGATAAAAGGTACAAAGGGAAACATAGAATATTTGCTTTTACTTTCACATAAAAAGTGCGATAATAAACTTGATATGAGCGAAGTTATAAACGAGGCTCATTCAGGTCTGAATAAATAACAATCAACACTTTATATCATCGCAAGTTATTATCATTAATCTAACGTAAGGAGATCGAAATGGAAGTATCAAAAAGATGTGCAGGAATGCAGTTCTCGCCAATCAGAAGATTCAACGTATTTGCTTTTGAGGCTGAAAGAGAACACGGCAAAAAGGTCTATCGTCTCAACATTGGCCAGCCTGATATCGAGACTCCTGAATGCTTCATGGAAGCTATCAGAAAGTTCGACAAGAAGGTAATTGCATATGCTGAGTCTCAGGGAATCGACGAACTGCGTGACGCTATGATCGAGTACATGGACAGAGATTTCGGAATGAAGTATGAGAGAGATGACATCCTCGTCACAAACGGCGGTTCCGAGGCTCTTATCCTTGCATTCACAGCTCTCCTCAACCCTGGTGATGAAGCTCTTATCGCTGAGCCGTTCTACACAAACTACAACACATTCTGCAACGAGGTTTCCGGCGTGCTCGTACCGCTGACAACCACAGCAGAAGACGGCTACGACTGGGCGAAGAGAGACCTCATCGAGGCTGCAATCACTCCTAAGACAAAAGCTATCTGCTGTCTTTCGCCAGGCAACCCTACAGGAAGAGTTCTCACACTGGAAGACATGAGACTCATTGGCGACATCGCTAAAGAGCACGACCTCTGGATCATCTCCGACGAGGTATACAGAGAATTCGTATATGACGGCGCTGAGGCTCACTCATTCGGGCAGCTCGAAGACATCGCTGACAGAGTAGTACTGATCGACTCCGTATCCAAGAGATGGTCTGCATGCGGAGCACGTATCGGAGCTGCTATCTCAAAGAACAAAGATTTCATGAGCGCACTCCTGAAGCTCGCCCAGGGCAGACTCTGCGTACCTACACTCGAGCAGGTAGGCGCAGCGGCTCTCTACAGAATGGACAAGAGCTACTATGACGAAGCAAAAGCTGAGTATGAAGCAAGAAGAGACGCGGCTTATGATGAGATCTCGAAGATCCCTGGCGTAGTTTGCCAGAAGCCTGGCGGCGCATTCTACATGATGTGCAAGCTTCCTGTAGACAACATCGAGGATTTCCTGATGTTCATGCTCAAGGAATTCGACGTAGACGGCGAGACAGCAATGTTCGCTCCGGCTCCTGGATTCTATGCGACAAAGGGACTCGGCGGCAATGAGATGCGTATCGCATACGTTCTGACACCTGACAAGATGAGAAGAGCATGCGAGCTCATCAAGCTCGGAGTAGAGGCTTACAACAAGAGATAAGCTGACACACATTTAATTAATGATCTAACTGGTGGAGGGGGAATCATCACATTCCCCCTTTACTGATTTTTATGGTTTTAAACGAATTATGGCTGAAGCAAAACTTTCCCCAATGATGCAGCAATACATGGCGATCAAGGATGACTACAAGGATGCCATCCTTTTGTACCGTCTCGGAGACTTCTACGAGATGTTTTTTGATGATGCCATGCTCGCTTCGGCCGAACTTGAGCTGACTCTAACAGGACGTAACTGCGGACTCGAAGAGCGTGCTCCTATGTGCGGTGTGCCATATCATTCTGTCGATCAGTACATCGTCAGGCTGGTGAACAACGGTCATAAAGTCGCCATCTGCGAACAGGTGGAAGATCCGGCTGAGGCAAAAGGGATAGTAAAACGCGAGATCACAAAAATATATACTCCGGGCACTCTTGACATAACCGATAACGGCAGAGGAGAAAACAACGTATATATCGCTTCGGCATGCGTATCGGATGCCATGACTGCTGTAGCTCTGGCGGACATAACCACCGGAGAGCTTTCGGCATACGAATACGAGACCGAATATGAGAATGGCAAGGTCTCATTTATTCGCCTTTTAAACGATCTTTCCGTACTGGATATAAAAGAACTCGTAATAAGCGATGAATTGAGCTCAGAACTTGAAATATCGCTTTCTGAGACCATGCCATCGCTTTATCTCGATTCTGTAGATCCTTCATATTACAGATATCAGGCGGCAAGAGACGTTCTCATGGATCAGTTTAGCGTGTCTTCTCTCATACCTCTGGACATGGAAGGCCGCGAGGAAATGACTTCAGCTGCAGGATCGCTTCTGATGTATCTGAGAGAGACTCAGAAAGGAGATCTTGATCAGTTCAGGAATATCACCATAAAGCAGCATGACGGCGTAATGCATCTGGACAGATCGACACTCCGGAATCTTGAACTGCTGGAGACCATATACGACGGGGATATAAGAGGATCGCTGCTTGGAGTTATAGGCAAGACCAGGACCGCCATGGGAGGCAGGCTGCTCAGGTCATGGCTGAGAGAACCGCTGACAGATGTGGCTGAGATCAATCTCAGGCTCGACGCGGTCGATGAACTCAAACGCGAGACCATTGCCGCAAATAATATTTCCAACAGCCTCAAGCATGTATATGACTTCCAGAGGCTGACCGCGAGAGTCGCGACCGGAAGGGCGGACGCCAGAGATCTTATCGCTCTAAAAAAGACCGTCGCCCAGATGCCGGATATAAAGTACGAACTTTCAGGGCTTAACGCTCCGAAGCTGAGATCGATAGATTCGTCAATAGCTGATTTTGATTATTTATACACTCTTATAGAGCGTTCCATCTGTGAAGAACCGCCTATGACGATCACAGAGGGCGGCATCATCAAGCCGGGATACTCCAAAGAACTTGACAGGCTCAAGGAGTCCATATCCGGTGCAAAGCAATGGATAGCGGGACTTGAGGAGACAGAAAAGGAGAGGACCGGCATCAAGACACTGAGGGTCGGATACAACAAGGTCTTCGGATATTACATTGACGTCAGCAAGGGCATGATAGACAAGGTGCCTGATGATTACATCCGCAAGCAGACCCTCGTAAATAACGAAAGATACATAACTCCTGAACTTAAGGAGAAAGAAGATCTGGTACTCACGGCCGAGGCCAGGATCAATAAACTTGAGTACGAAGAATTCAGAAAGATAAGGACAGCTATAGAGCCGTACATATCTGATCTGCAGTCAGCTTCCGCGGCAATTGCCGCTCTTGATGTCTTGATATCCTTTGCCAGAGTCGCCGCTTCCAACGCATATGTCAAGCCTGTTGTGAACGACGGAAACATCATAGACATAAAGGCCGGAAGACATCCTGCAGTCGAGCAGCTGCTTGGCGCGGGCATGTTCGTATCCAATGATACATACATTGATATGGATGAGCGCAGCATGCTCATCATCACAGGCCCTAACATGTCCGGTAAATCCACCTACATGAGGCAGACCGCTGTCATAGTCCTGATGGCTCAGATAGGCTGTTTTGTGCCTGCGGCTTCGGCTGAGATAGGCGTGGTCGACCGCATTTTCACAAGAATAGGAGCTTCAGACAATCTGGCATACGGCCAGTCGACCTTCTACATCGAGATGAGCGAGCTCGCCGGCATCTTAAGAAACGCCACTTCAAGGAGTCTTATCATTCTCGATGAGATAGGCAGGGGAACGAGCACATTCGATGGTCTGTCCATCGCATGGGCAACAGCAAAGTATCTTGCGGAACCTGAGCACAGAGTCCGTACGATGTTTGCCACTCATTATCATGAGCTCACTGAGCTTGAAGAAGAGCAGGAGGGCATACATAACTTATCCGTCGCCGCTGCAGAAGACGGCAACGATGTTGTATTCCTGCATAACATAATCGAAGGGCCTGCCAGCAAGAGTTATGGAATCCACGTAGCGAGGATAGCAGGCATCCCTGAGATCATAAGGAGCGAGGCCAGAAAGAAACTCAAACAGCTTGAAAGCACTGAACTATCCGGACGAAAAACAGAATCGGAGACAGAACAGATTTCATTCATGTCCGATGAACTCGCCGATGAAGCCATAAGGGCTGATGCAGAGAAGTTCAGGAACCTTGCTTCAAAACTAAGCGAAACAGACATAAACAGGATGACCCCTGTTGCCGCACTCATAAAGCTGCAGGAGATCATCGATGATATAAGTGAAAAGATATGATCAAGGTATTGGACAGTTTTGTCGCTGATAAGATAGCGGCCGGTGAAGTAATTGAACGGCCTGTATCAGCGGTAAAAGAACTTGTTGAAAACTCAATAGACGCAGGTGCGCGCACCATCATAGTTGAGATCAGAAACGGCGGAAAGTCATATATCAGGGTCACCGATGACGGATGCGGCATCTCTTTTGATGAGGCGGAAACGGCCTTTCTCAGGCATGCTACAAGCAAGATAAGCAGTATAACGGATCTCGACAATATCATATCTCTAGGTTTCAGGGGAGAAGCTCTCGCAAGCATATCCGCAGTATCCAGACTCACCATGGTCACGCGTACCGGGGATTCTCCGTCAGGGGCAAAGATAATCCTTCACGGCGGCCAGGTAGTATCAAAAGAACGTACCGGAGCAAACAAAGGCACCACTGTTATCGTAGAAGATCTTTTCTACAACACACCGGCCAGAAGAAAGTTCATGAAGAGCGACGCAAGAGAAGCGTCGGCTATCATTGAGCTAATTCAGCAATATGCCGTATGCTACACGGATATCCGTTTCATGATGATAAACAACGGCGCTACGCTTTTCTCTACGGCAGGAGATGGAAAAACTTTATCCATGATAAAAATGCTTTATCCGGATCTTGCAAGACACGGTCTTGTTCCGGTATCTGATGATGGCGTCAGCGGTTTCATATCCGATCCCGGAAGCACCATGACTACACGCAAGGGACAACTGTTCTTTGTGAACGGAAGACTGGTATCAAGCAGCATAATCGAAAAAGCAGTAGAAGAGGGCTACTGCGGGCGTATTTTCAGCGGTTTCCCTGTATCTGTCCTCTTCATTAGCGCTGAACCTGACACCATAGATGTCAATATTCATCCTGGCAAGCGTGAGATAAGGTTCCTCAGGCAGGATGATATAAAAAATGCCGTTTCAGAAGCGGTCAGAAAGGCGGTAATGACAGATGCTGCGGTTCCTAAAGGTTTTGTTAAAAATATTGAAAATCCTCACAAGGACAGTTTAAATAATACTGCCAAAGAAAGCGTTTCCGAACAGCCGGCAAGTGAGCAGGCTTCTATCAGAGAATACCTCTTCAGCCTTGACAGAATAGAGGAAAAAGAAGAACCGGCTTATGAGCCTTCATTCGTATCCGAAGAAGCTGCTGATCTTAGAACTGTGAATCCGGCGCCTTTTGATTTCAGCGAACTGACTTTCAAAGGCTATGTGTTCAATACTTACATAATCATGCAGGGCAGGGACGAGCTGTATATTTTTGATCAGCATGCAGCTCACGAGAGGGTGTTCTACGAGAAGTTCTTGCAGGGATACAACGATTCCTCACACTCGCCACAGCCTCTTCTCACGGCCTTCACAATCAATGTGAGCCCTGATGTATACTCTATTGACAGAGAATGGCTGAACGATCTCAGACACATGGGGTATGATATCGAGGACTTCGGCGACCGGACATTCATCGTCAGAGGCATACCTCCGTACATGGAAATAGGCGAAGCTGAGGGCTTCGCTGCAGGATATGCCGAAGCAGCAGGGGAGGCCGGTGGCGCAAACAGGACAGTCATAGACAAGCTGATAATGAAGTCCTGCAAATCGGCAGTAAAAGCACACGACAAACTTTCAGAACTGGAGATCGATGACCTGATGAAAAAGCTGGCGCAGTGCGATAATCCGTACTCATGCCCACACGGACGCCCGACTTTCATCAAGGTCACATCATACGATATCGAAAGATCGTTCAGAAGAAAATAAAGCGATCCGGGAGTAATTAATGAACAACACTGTATATATCATTTCGGGACCGACCGCATCGGGAAAGAGCATAATATCCTACTATCTTGCCAAGCGTATAAACGGCGAGATAGTCAACTGCGACTCGATCCAGCTTTATAAATACATGGACATCGGAAGTGCAAAGCCTTCCGATAAGGCGATGTCAGAAGTTCCTCATCACCTTTATTCGATCGAGGATCCGTCGGAAAACATGACAGTCGCCGACTTCAGAAAGCTCGCGCTTGAAGCCATCGATGACATTCTTGCGCGTGGCAAAACGCCCATAGTCTGCGGAGGTACTGGTTTGTATCTGAACGCCATCCTCTACGACATGGACTTTGGCGCTGTACCTGATGACGAGGATAGAAGACAAGAGCTTGAGAAACTCGCCGAGGAACGTGGCAGTCTTTACATGCATGAATATCTTCAGGGCCTTGATCCTGAAGCAGCCGCCCGTATCCATCCCAACAACACGCGAAAGATCATAAGGGCCATTGAGGCTTATGAGTATGGCAAAGGCATCAAGGATCTCAATGAGTGCGTGCTCAACCCTGACTATGACTTCAAATTCTTTGCAATAACGATGGAAAGAGAATGGCTGTATGAGAGGATAAACCGCAGGGCAGCCCGCCTTATTACGGAAGGCCTTGTAGATGAAGTGACAGATCTTCTAAAAATGGGATATACGCCTGATCTTCCATCCATGAAGGGCATAGGCTATAAGGAGATCATAGGTTTTCTCAACGGCGAGTACGATCTCTTTGACGCCAGAGAACTTATTCAGAAAAACACACGGCATTACGCCAAGAGGCAGTATACCTGGCTCAAGAGATACGATTTCGTCACATGGATCGATATCAAGAAAGGCGAAACGGTAGGAGAGGTAGTAGACCGCATACTTACCGCTGCTGAAGACAGCGAACAGGATGGCTAAAACAACATACGACAGCAAGGAATTCAGATCGCACAACAAGAGCGATAAACCGGATAATATCGTAAAAAAAGAAAACGATATCTATCTGGAATGCGAAGCCATACAGAAAGAGCTTCCGAATTTTTTGCGGCCGTATTTTGCTTATCTGAGAGGAAACGTACTGCCGATGACAAGGCTTGCGTATCTCCATGACGTCAGATTCTTCATGAATTATCTGATAAACGAGACAGATCTGACTAAAGCCAAAGTCACCAAAGATATCACCTCAGATGAATTGAACAACATAGTGGCCGCTGACATAAACCTCTTCATCGACTATTGCCGTAAATACATCGTCGATGACGGCGACACAGTCACTGTCTATGAGAACAACAACAAATCACTGGCCCGCAAGAAGTCTTCGGTCTCCGTGCTTTTCAAGCAGCTGTACAGAGACGGCCTGGTCGATCAGAACATCACAGACGGCTTTGATCCGATAAGAGTCGCCAAGCCGGGAGAACGGGAGATAAAAGCGCTTCAGGATGATGAAGTCATGATAATGCTTGATGCAGTTTCTACCGGTGCCGGCCTGACGAATCATGAAAGGACTTATTGGGAGAAGACGAAGCTCCGCGACAAGGCGATACTTGTGATGTTCGTTACCTACGGTCTCAGACTCAGCGAGCTGCAGCAGCTCAATCTCTCTTCTTTCAACTTCTCAAGAGGGGAGTTCAAGATTTACCGCAAGAGAGGCAAGGAGTCTGTAATGCCTCTGAACCGCTCTGTGGAGATGGTCCTGAACGATTACATCAATAACGAAAGAAATACCGTGATACCTGAAGATTCCGCCGCAGAGGACGCGCTCTTCCTGTCCATACAGGGCAAGCGCATAACCGAACGGGCAATCAGGGATCTTGTAAAGAAATATACATCCATTGCGCTGAATACGAGCCGCCGTGCGGGCTACAGTCCTCATAAACTCAGGGCTACGGCAGCGACATCACTAATAGGACGCGGCAATTCCATATACGATGTCGCCGCATTACTAGATCATGAGCAGGTCACAACCACTCAGTTGTATGCTCAACACAAGATGAATGTTAAGCGAGACCTTGTCAGCGGAATGGAATGGGAACTTGAACGTACTGACGACGAATAATGACTGACTACAAAGACTATTTAAAGAAAGAATTCAATATAAACGAAGAGGTACTGGATCTTGTAGATAAAGCTGAAAACCTTCTGACAGAACGATTTGATCGTATTGATGACACTACCGCCATATGTCAGATGAAAGTACTTAAGGCTTTCCAGGATAACCATATAAATGCTACGCATTTCGACTGGAGCACAGGTTATGGCTATGATGATGCAGGCCGTGATGCTGTGGAAAGGGTGTATGCATCCGTATTCGGTACCGAAGCTGCACTTGTAAGACCCAACATCGTTAATGGAACGCACGCAATTGCTTCTACTTTGCTTGGACTTTTACGTCCTGGAGACGAATTGATCGAGGTCACAGGCACTCCATACGATACGCTACAGACTGTCATAGGAAGACCGGATGGCAGCGCAGCAAACAAGAGGGGAGACGGCAGTCTTTTAGGACCCGATGATTTCAAGGGGACGATAAAAGATTATGGTATAGTATATAAAGAAGTAGCTCTCGGCGACGATCTTGACATAAATCTTGAAGCTATCCGTAATGCTGTCACTCCGAATACCAAAGTAGTTGCCATGCAGCGCTCTACGGGCTATGACTGGAGACCCGCCATTTCACTTGAAAGTCTCAGAAAAGCAACTGAACTGGTCCACAGCATCAACAAAGATATCGTTGTAATGCTTGATAACTGCTACGGCGAATTTGTCGGGACCGTTGAACCTACTGAGTTCGGAGTAGATGTCATGGCAGGCTCGCTTATAAAGAATCCCGGAGGCGGACTTGCTCTGTCCGGAGGATATGTAGTCGGCAGAGCCGATCTTATAGAACAGATATCATACAGGCTTACATGCCCGGGGATCGGCGCTGAATGCGGTCTTACATTCGGTCAGAACAGAAATGTATTGCAAGGACTTTTCCTTGCACCAAAAGTCGTAAATGCGGCCTTGAAGGGCGCTATTCTGGCCGGCACCGTATACAGCATGCTCGGTTTTGATGTGATGCCGCCGGCAGACAGCGACAGAAGCGACATAATACAGGCCATAAAGTTCAGAACAGCTGAGCGTACAGTAGCTTTCTGCCAGGCCGTACAGTCTGCTTCGCCTATAGATTCATATGTTTCACCTATGCCATGGGATATGCCGGGTTATGAAGATCAGGTAGTGATGGCTGCAGGAGCATTTGTACAGGGATCATCCATAGAACTCAGCGCAGATGCTCCTCTCAGAGAGCCTTATATCGCTTATTTCCAGGGCGGTCTTACATACGAACACTCCAGATTCGGTGTGATAAAAAGTCTGGATACATTGTATAAAAAAGGTTTTATTCAGATATGAACAACAAAGCATCTTCTGACAAATACAAGAAGATACTTGCCTTATCAAAGCTGATATTGCTCGTTATTATTGTTGCGGGCATACCAGCTTTTCTTTATCTGAAATACGGGGCTGAACTGTTCAGCAAGGATTCCGCGGAACGAGTAGTTGATTATCTGAAGGCAAACAGCAGTATCGCAGCGCTTCTGATCATATGCATACAGATAGTGCAGGTAGTTATATGTTTTCTTCCGGGGCAGCCTGTTCAGTTTGCCGCCAGTTATATGTTTGGAGTAGCGAGAGGATTTGCTTTCTCAATCACCGGAGCTGTTATTGGTACGGTAATATCATTCTATCTGGCAAAACTGCTTGGAAATGATGCCATGAATCTCTTCTTTGGCGAAGAGAAAGTCCGGGATTATAAGAAAAAGCTGGATTCGGGCAGGGGACTGCTGCTTGCTTTTCTTATATACCTGATACCGGGCATCCCTAAGGATATTGTCTCATATGTGGCAGGAATATCGGATATGCGTTTCAGGCCGTTCCTTCTTGTCGCTACGGTCGGAAGGATACCGGGGATGCTGGGAAGCCTTATGCTCGGGCATTTCTTCGGCAGGCAGGATTACCGCGCAATGATCATCATTGCTGTCATCATTGCGGTCATACTTCTTATATGTTATGTAAAGCGTGACGCTTTGATAGGTTTCCTTGACGATGTAGAGAAGAAAGATATGGAATCAGGAGGAAAGATCTGATGGCTAAAGAAAAGATACAGAAAACAAACGCTATGAGACTTCTGGATTCAGCCGGTCTCGACTATGAGATGGCATCCTACGATTATGATGAATCCGATCTTTCCGGAGTTCACGCGGCCGCGGAACTCGGTGTTTCCCCTGAAATAGTATTCAAGACACTGGTAACAAGAGGCGACGGCAACGCTTTCTTCGTATTCGTCATTCCTGTGGCGGAGTCACTCGATCTAAAGAAAGCTGCCAAGGCTTCCGGCAACAAGAAGATAGAAATGATACACGTCAAAGAGATACTCGATATAACGGGGTATATAAGGGGAGGTTGTTCTCCGATAGGAATGAAAAAACCGTTCCCTACATATATAGATGAGACAGCTCAGCTGTATGAAAAGATCTACTTTTCCGCAGGAAAGAGGGGAGTGCAGATCATACTGGATCCTGAAGAATTAGCTTCCGTAACGGGTGGAATATTTACAGATCTGACAGAATACTGATATAACTGTTAATTTTATAAATTAAATAATCGTTGAAATTTCAAGGCTTTCCGCTGATACGGAGGGCCTTTCTTAATGTATGATAATAAAATAGAACTTTTGTTCGAAAAGGTATTGACATAAAAAGAACGGATGTTTATAATGCTATCAGAACATGTGTTCAGGATATTATTTGTAATTGATCCGGAAAGCGGTGAGTGATATGAAACAGAGAAAACATCATTACAGAATAGTAGATCCGGTCAGGTTCTTCCTGGCTGTCGTTATAAGCATTATGATTTTGATCTTCGCAGGTTACAGCATTATCGGAGCCACTCAGGCGCAGGCTGCAGCTATCCGTACATATAAGCAGGTCACGATTCAGGACGGAGACAATCTCTGGAACCTGGTTGAAGCCTACAATCCTGATTCTCATATAGATATCAGAGATGCCATATACGATATTTATGAAATCAATGATATCGACGAGAGCGACATCAGGCCGGGAGAGACTATATTTATCCCGATTTATTAATTGCTAGCACCATATGTCTCCCTGACGTATGTCTAGAAGTGTGTTTTATATGATTGATCCGAAGCTATGACCGTTCCGTGTATCCCGGCAGCCATGCTTCGGATCTTCATTTAGTAAAATATGAGAATTCTTGAAAGCCTTGAAATCAGTGGATTTCAGGGCTTTTTTAAGGTATTACGGGTCAGGATGGCCTAAAAAAATCGCTTAAATCGAAAAATACGGCCTCGTTTTTTCAGCCATTTTTGCAGATTTTCATGTCCGGCACACTTAGTGCCTAATGACTTATAAATCGACCATGACAGGCCCCGGATCCACGATCTTATGTGTGAAAGGCAGTATGAATGGGATCAAGTATAGTTGAACAATGTACAAGTACTGCTGACAATTCTTCTGATCAAATATATTGGAAAATACTATTACGAAAAATCAAATGAGAAGGTAAGTGACAGATATAAATATGACTATAGTATATAAAATAATAAAATACTGATTTATGCGTTCATGCTTATGAGAGAAGCACTGTGGCCACATTAGTGTATATATGCTGTTTTGTGTATATAACACTTCCGAAAATTATGATTTTAGGAATAGTTATCTCAAATCAAAAAGGGCTCTTTTATGAGCCCCTCTTTATATCAATACCAGTTATAAGAACAGAAATGTCTCCATGCGGCTGATGGAGAACCGTATCTTCTACTGATGTAACCCAGCCCCCATCTTATCTGTGTGTTTCCGTTAGTGTAATAATCACTTCCTTCAGATGCCATCTTACTTGCCGGAAGCGCCTGCGGTATTCCGTGTGCTCCGGATGATTTATTATGCGAACTCGGATTCCATCCTGACTCTCTGTTCCAGAGATTTATTAAAGGTGTTATCTCTGAAGCTGCCCATCCGTAATCATCCATAAGAGAAAGCGCGTACTTCTGATACTCCCCCTTCTGGCCTGTAGCCGTTATAAGCGGCGGATCATCAGTAAGATTGCTGCTTTTTATATAATATTGCTCTTCATCGATCTCTACCAGACTCCAGTCGTTATACGTAACGCCAAGCAATTCAACGGATTCAGCTTCATCCAGGGTTCCTATCGACGCATATCTGGTGTTTGGGCCTGTTCTGTAGTTGACATCGTCATGCTTGACCCATACAGTCTCATCCATTTCTTCCTTGATCTGCTCGATAATAGATGTAGTTGCTTTGTAGGAATAGTCATCAAACATCTCCATCGTTGAAATGATCATACCCGAGCATGTTTCCACTCTTTTTCCAATGATATGATCCCATGAGATGTTGTAGATAACAACCATTGCAATAGCCATGGCAAGAAGCTCGCCGATGATAAACTTTATAAGCTGTTCTCTTTTTATGCCGTATAGTACTTGTGTCATTTCAAATAGTCTTTCTGTTGGCGTTTACCAGCTGACAGCTATATCCAGCTGTGTAGGATTGCGTTTTGCGAATGTTCCGGTATCACATACTATTCCGGTTCCAAGAGATGTTTCTATAAGGGATCCTCTTGGCCTTATATTCAGATTTGCAGCTACCATGATATAGTCGCCAAGCATCTTTACACCGTCATCTCTGACCCAGTATTCATCATTGTTGCCCATGCGTCTCATTATGTTTACTACGCCTGTCATATTGAGGTTGTAATACGTTTCTTTGCCCGACGGACCGGTTATTGTTCCCCTTCTCTTTGACAGTACAGGACCTTTCCATCTGGTGTTCTCTATATGCATTGGTATTACCGGGCTTGCTGCAAACATTGGAACTGCTGAGACTGAGCTTAGTCTGAATGATACTAAGTCAAGTGACTCCTGCTTTTCCCTTTCATTGATCCTTTCGGTGGATATACCGTAAATATCCGATCCGATAAACGAACACATGAATACTTCAGAAGCTATCAATACGCACAAAAGCAGATTCTTTGTTGTTCTTTTGAGTGATTTCATAGTAACGGAAGTCTTGTTTTCATATAATAACGATAATTTATTATCGTCTATATTAATACCTGTTAAGACTTTGTTATTATACACCCATAACCGTCAAAAACTAAAAAGAACCGTGAAATTTCAACGTTTTCAGCTCACGGTTCTTATTAAATCGATAATATTTTTATGGATTTTTCGTTATTTATTCAACATCTTGTGTATCTTATCAAGCAACGCACCAACATAATACACTCCTGCAAGCATCGCAACACCGATCTGTACAGTAAGACTGAGTACAGGTGTTGTTTTGTCCAGGTTCATGGCCAGCATTCCTATCGCCCACCCTGTAAGCCAGGAAGGCATATGGATAATATTCGCCCATTCTGACGAAATTATTACCAGGATGAATCCGAATACGGCAAGCGATAAAAACAGCGTCAAATCGGCATTTAAAGGCGTATGAGCCATGAACTCAAATACTATCAGAGCCCATATGTCCCCTGCCAGATAGCCAAGCGATATTTTATGCGCATCCTCAAATTTATTGCCGTTCGTTGCATATATTCCGGCACAGATAAGAGCTACCGGTCCCACAGATATTCCAATGTATGGACTTAATACCGCCCATAAAGGCGGCAGCACTGCTATGAGTGCTGCCAGCGTCAATACTTCTTTTCTTTTAGTCTTCATATGTCTTGCGAAGGATGTAGAAACCGTCGCTGTTTGCGTCGACTATAATGTATCCCCTGTCATCTACGACTACATCTTCCGTCATGGCCATCATAGGGCCCGGGAACGGGAAGAACTTCTTTTCTGGGTTCGGAGGTATGAAGTATGCCTTCTCCTTGATATAGTAAGGATCCGATACGTCATATACTCTGAGACCGGCCGCGAAGTAGCAGTCATATACCACGTCCGTTCTCTGCTCAAGCCATGGCTTGTTGTCCATAGGCTCATGCAGGTTGTGCGGTCCGAAAGGTCCGCCCTTCGATCCTTCCGCGAGCATGTAAGTGTTGAAGTTAGGTGCCGGGAAATCTTCCGGTACTTCAGGATACGGGAATGTCGCTATCATTACAGGATGTGTCGGATCGCTTACATCGACCATGATGATCTGGTTCACGGCCTGAGCCTCTTTCACCATGCCGTCCTTTATGAATCCGAACCTCTCTCCTTCGTTCATCACGACGCAGAGATCCCTGCCCTTGAGCGGCAGAGCCGTATGTGTCCTAGCTCCCGCAAGTCTGCTTGAAAACGCAGGCATGAATCTGAGCTGTCCCAGAGCCTTAGGCCTTGTGAAGTCAGATACGTCAAGGATATACAGGCCGTCTCCGCCGTATCCGAGATACGCTTTGTCGCCGAGCACGAACGGAGGCCCGTGCATCCAGCCTTTGTCCATGAAGTCAGGATTATGAGGAGCCGAGTGGTCGACTTCCCTTCCCGGTACGCCGTAAATGTACTGATGAGGCGCCCACCATCTTCCGACCTCTTTGATATTCTTCGGATCGGAGATATCCACTATCCTGTAGATCATGCCTTCATGCTCATCAGCCTCGGCTGACAGATGTACATAATTGCCGCCGTTGTACATGAATCTGTGGACTCCCATGGAATACGGGACTCCGCAGTCCCAGTATCCGAGGAACTCAGGGTTTTCAGGGTCCTTCTTAAGGTCATATACCATGATGCCCTGAAGGCTCTTCATCTTTGCGCGGTCTCCGACCAGCACTCCCGGGCCGCTGCCCGACGTGAGAGCGAAAACGAGCTTATCTTCAGCGATCTGCACCTTAGGAATGGAAGTAGTCGGATACTCTTCGATATCGAAAGGACGCCATTTCTTGATAAAGACCGGATCCTTAGGGTCAGTGACATCGCTTATCATGATGCCTACTCCCTCAGGGCCGGCTGCGAAAGCAGCGCCGTAGAGCAGATATCTGCCTTCCGCGGTGCGGTAAAGAGCCATCTGGAACATTCCCGCTTTGCCGTCAAGATCGCAGTAGCCAAGGACTTCCAGGTTCTTTATGTAGCCGTCGTTCCCCTCTCCTTTTGAGTAAAAATATTTTCCTCCAGCCATTTTATTACCTCATTGTTATGTAGCCGCGATACTGTGTCAGATTGTCTGATCTGGCGTAATCCGACAGGAAGATGCCGCTGATGCCATAGGACTTCTTGAAATACGGGAAGTCTTCTGTCTCTGCCCATGCAGGCTTTGCGCACTTCTCAGCCGCAGCTGCAGCAGCGTCGCACCATGCCGTCTGGCACTCGAACCACATCTCAACGATGCGGTCAAAGTCGCAGTTGTTTACTTCTTTCTTGATCTTGCTGGACACACAGCGTGTGCAGCCGTCATGTGAAGTCCATGCAGGGATGAACTCTTCTTTGAGCCACTTGTCGCCTTCTTCTGCGCTTACGCCTTCAGGATACTTGATCATGAACATCCATCTGTAGTTAGGTCCGTCCTCAACAGTGCGTCCTTCGCCCTTGAAGTCCTCTTCCCACCATACAGGTACGAAGGCGAAGATGAAAGGAACTGTTCCTGCAGCCTCGTCGCCCTTTGTTGCACGTGCATCATCGCCTTCTATGTTGATCTCTTCGGACTTGTCGATGCTGTGCGAGTGTCCTGCGTCAGGAATATTGTTCTGCCATACGAGTACATCTGTCGGGAAGTACTCCGTGAGGATCTTGTGGTGATCCTTGGCGAATCCAAGGTCGTTAGGATTTGCGAGCCAGTAGTGCTCTGTCATCTGCATCCTTACTGTTCCGAATCTTGCTCCGCCCGGAGGAGTCGGGAGCGCTGGATAGAAAGCGTATTTGCTTACATATGGCCCGAACTGTGAGATGCTGTCAGGAACATGATATCTGTACAGCCAGTTCTCTAGTTTGATCCTGTAGTCCTCATGAGCGAGGTCAACGAGGATGATGCTTCTTACCGGATAAAAATCAGGTCTGTTCATTTTGAACTCCTTTCAATTATTTATAATAAGGAGCCGCGTCAAAGCGGCTCCTTTTGATATGTTGACTATTTTGCTTTTGAAGGCGAAGGTGTAGGAGCGACAATAGCTGTGTAGTGCTCTTTGCGTGCCTTGAATTCAGGATCCTTGAAGAGGTTCATGAGTCTTCCCTCGTTCTCGAAGATGTCCTTGCCGTGAGCAGCTTTGCCGGAAAGCAGATCGTGGCAGTGCTCGATCGTTCCGTTCTCACCCAGTTCAGGATCATTGACAAGTTTTACGCCGTTATCTGTCATCTCGAGGTGGCCCTCAAGACCGCAGAGCTCGCAGACAGCATGGTTTGTGCCAGGGAAGATATAGAAATTATTGCCGTGGCAATGCGGGCATCCGCCTTCCTCACCCTTCCAGAGGTCCAGATTCTCAGAGCCAGGGATCATAACATGGTTGTCGATGATATACTTAGCAGCTTCAACAAGGTTTCTGCCGATCTCTTTCATACGCTCAACCTTATCGTCCTGCATGATAACATCCTTGCTCCAGGAGAAGAAATCGTTGTTTACAACCTTCCAGCCAGGTGACAGAGCCAGCATTGCATGGTCAGTCTCTACGCGGCAAGCCCAGTCAGAACCGCCGATACCAACAAATGAAATGGCTTTCTGCATGAAGTAACGAGGATTCAAACCTTCTTTGCCCTGTTCTTTAAGTTTTCCGTCGAGCATGAACAGCATGCCTGTGTCATGTCCCGGACCCATTCTGTCGCAGCAGATGTGGAAAAGTCCGGAGCCACCGGATTCGTATATAGGATCTACAACGAGTACGCCGTCTGCCTCTACCATCTTCTCATAGAGAGCCGCGTAATCATCTTTTCTTGTGCAGATCATGCCCTTGCCCATTACGAGGCCTCTTGAGCATGCTACGCATCCTGTGCATGTCTGGAGATCCCAGTCAAATGC
>JAFWNE010000025.1:0-64777 GCA_017510505.1 Mogibacterium sp.
TATTTCAGGCGTTCTTCATTTGTCCACTTTCTATTCTTTCCACCTTTTGGCCTAGCCATAAAATCACCTCCTTAAGCAAATCCTAGCATAAGAAAAGTAGACATGCTTTTTTAACATGTCTACTTTCATCTTACTAGTTCAAACTATCCGGGCTCTTTATTATACTTCCAATTGCTTTACAAAGCAGCGTCTGCGCTTGTGAGGTTCAATATCGAACATCTTCCACTGATGATGCACGTTTGTGTTGTACTCGAGCTGCGGGCCGGTCTCCGCGCGGCGGATACCGTTTTTGTTACAGCCTGCAAACAGGTGCTCCATGATGACTCCATTGAGTCCGGTCTTCTGGTGCTCCGGTCTCACCGCTATAAGGAGAAGATCGAGAGTGTCCTTCTTCTGCATCAGGGCTTTCAGCAGTCCGACCCATCCGAAAGGCATCAGATGTCCGCCGCACTTTTTCATTGCCTCAGCCGTTGAAGGAGCTCCCACTCCGAAGCCCTGGACCTGATCATTGTCGTCCACTATGATGCAGACAAAATCCGGATCCACCAGCGGCAGGAACTTGTTCGTGTACTTCTTGATCTGTCTCTCGTTCAGTTCTACTACTCCGTAGAGATGCGAGTACGCGATGTTGACAAGTTCGAATATCTGCCTGATGTATGGCTTGTATTCGGATTTGTGCTTCACCTCCAGCTTGTGGAAGCCCGTCCTCCTGAGCATGGCATCGGATATCCTTTTGAGCCTCAGATAATTCGGATCTTCCCAACCGTTGAGCGGTATCAGGTGCTCTATCCAGTCTGTATCCTTCTTATAGCCAAGCTCAGTCAGATGATCGATATAGTACGGATCATTGTAGTAAGTGTAGAACATGCTGCGCTTATCGAAGCCCTCTACCAGCATGCCCTCTCTGTCCAGATCGCAGAATCCGAGCGGACCGTGTACTTCGTTCATGCCCTTCTCTCTCGCCCAATCCTCGACCTTATCGAAGAGAGCTTTGGATACGGTCTTGTCATCTATGAAGTCCACCTGCGAGAAACGCATGCGCTTAGTGCCCCACTTCTCGTTTGAGGCATGGCTGAGAATGGCGCCGATGCGCCCCGCGACTTCACCGTCTTTGTACGCCAGCCATGACTTCGCTTCACAATACTCGAAAGCCGGATTCTTCTTCTCATCCCAGTCATCCACATCATCTCCGAAGAAAGCCGGGACAAAGTTCTCATGGTCATGATAAAGACGGTTCGGATAATCAACAAAGATCTTCCGCTCCGCCTTTGTCTTTACTTCTTTGATTATTACTTCGCTCACTATAAGTTTCCTGTCTATTTTTTCTTTTTGTTCATAGTGATGTGGATAGGCAGGCCTCCTGCTGTATAAGGCTGGACCGAACCGATGATGAACGGTCTTGCGTATGCAAGATATTCATCACTGACGTATGTTCCGTCTTTGATGATCCAGTTGAGAGGCACCTTGCGCTCCACATTGGCTATGTCATGGATATCGAACATGTCGTATGTCTCTACGTACGGTTCTCTGGAATCTACCTGGATGGTGACCATCATGCCGGTCTTTCCCTCAAACGCCGCCTTTGCCGCGAGGAATCCGACGTTATATGCCTCATCTGAGTCAGAACGCGAAGCCAGGTGAGCAGCGCATCTCTGGAGCGATGAAAACTCGATATAACGCGACTTGAGACCCGTCTCGTTGTATACCCTGCTGGCGAGATAAGCCGCCGTGCCTGCCAGCTGCTTGTGTCCAAATGCGTCAACGTGATCGTTGACTACTCCGAGTTCGCATACAAACTTGCCCTCCGGTGTCTTGAGTCCCTCGGAGACCGCTACTACGACTGACTTTTTGTGCTTAGCGAGGTCCTTGATCCTCTTGATAAAATCATCGATATCAAAAGGCACCTCAGGCAGATAGATAAGGTCAGGACCGGAGCAGTCTACGTCTTTCGACATAGCCGCGGCAGCTGTCAGCCATCCCGCGTGGCGTCCCATGATCTCGACTATGCAGATAGTCGGCTTCGATACGCCATAGCTCTCATTGTCCCTGATGATCTCCTTCATCGAAGTCGCGATGTACTTGGCCGCCGAGCCGTAGCCCGGGCAGTGGTCTGTCATCGGCAGGTCGTTGTCGATGGTCTTAGGGATGCCCATGAACTTCTGCTTCTTCTGATGCGCAAGCGCGTAATCAGCAAGCTGCTTTATGGTATCCATTGAGTCGTTTCCGCCGTTATAGAGGAAGAACTCGATGTTCCTTTTGTCGAGTATGTCAAAGATCTTCTCATAGAGCTTCTCATTTCCCTCTGCAGGAGGCAGCTTATAGCGGCATGTGCCGAGGAATGAGGATGGGGTTCTCTTCAGGAGAGAAAGATCCTGTGACTTTGTGATGTAATCCTCGATGTCTACGATGTCCTCGTTCAGCAGACCTTCGATACCGTAGTGCATTCCGTATATCCTTCTGATCCCTTCCTTCCAGCTGGCTTTGATAACGCCGGCAAGGCTGGAATTGATAACGGCGGTAGGTCCGCCGGACTGTCCGATTATTACGTTACCTTTCATCTCTTTTTCCCTTCTTTTCTCATTTCAAAAATCTTTTCTATTTTATTCTAACTTGCTTTTTCAGTCAATGCCGAGCACCTTATTTTTGTGACTTTCAACAGGAAATTAAAAAAACAGCCACTTATCAGCGGCTGTTTTTGCTGCTTTTTATCAGTCCCAGAGATTTAACGGGTATGTACCGTCAGCCTTGAGCGCGGCAAACTTTGCCACCACATCCGGCTTGTCCTCCTTATAGGTCACACCAAACCACTTGTCAGAAGATGACAGTATCTCATATGTGGCCGATCCGTCCGCGATCTGGTCGTTGATCGGAGTCTGGATATAATACTCGCCTTTCATAGGATTCTCGACCATGATGCGGTCGAGCGCCTTTTTGAAACCGGCCTCAAGGACCTTCATGTATTCAACACCGAATCCCCAGAGGTTCATCGATACAGGGGAGTCCGCCGGAATGATCTCCTTGCTGCCGTCAGGCAGTGTGTCCGTGACAGTGCCGTCCGCTTCCTTGCCGATCTGAAGATGCTCTACGATGTCCGTCAGCATGCCGTCCTTGGCCTTGCAGATGCCGCGCGATACTGTGCCGTTCTCGGAAAGGGTCTTTTCGACCTCGAATCCGACCATGCAGTTGTGAGATGCGTCGGCCTTTGTCGTCAGGAAATCATAGATCTTGCGGAAGCCTTCCTTGCCGTAATAGTCATCGGCGTTGATGACCGCAAACGGAGCGTCGATGATGCCGCGCGCGGAAAGTACCGCCTGGCCCGTGCCCCAAGGCTTTGTGCGGCCTTCAGGGAAAACATATCCCTCCGGAAGATCAGTGCCTTCCTGGAAAGCGTAGTGCACTTCATACTTCTTGCCGGCACCCTTTTCGATATGCTCTTTGAAGATTTCCTCGAAGTCGTGCTTGATTATGAAGCATACCCTGCGGAATCCCGCCTCATAGGCATCAAAAAGGCTGAAGTCCATTATGATATCGCCCTGTTCGGTTATCTGATCCAGCTGCTTGTTGCCGCCGTATCTGCTTCCCATACCTGCTGCCATGATGACTAAAATAGGTTCCATTGATTCCTCCTTTTACAGCGCCGCTTCCAGACGCGCGCGTACTTTTTCTTCACCCATTATCTGCTGGATAGCCCAGACATCCGGTGACTGCGCGCGCCCCATGAGCGCTATCCTGATGACTGTGCTGACGTGTCCCACGTGCCCCTTGTAATCATCTGGGTTCTTTTTATAATCCTTAGGCTTTGCCGCGTACCCGAGCTTCACCGCTATCTCTCTGATCTTACCGAACCACTGCTCGTTGTCGTCGGAGTGATCGTATGAAGCAAGGTATTCTTTAAGGATCTCCGCTGCGTCAGCTGCGGCCTCTGCCGGATATTCATCCTTTATCTCGAAAGCTTCGTCAAAGAAATACCCGATGAAATCCATGATCTGCTTCGCGTAAACCAGGTCTGCCCTCGGGCGGGCATCATGCCTGCCAAGATCGAGTATTTCAGCCAGGAGATCCATGTCTTTGAACACATAGCCGTACTCAGGCGCGAATTCATCAGACCACGACCTGAGCCATTCCGCAAGATCCCTCGCGTCGATATGCAGCAGAGTGTTTTTGCTGACATCATTCAGTTTGTCGAGGTCAAAGAGCGCTCCGCTCGAAGACATCTTCTCTGTTGTGAATTTAAACTCCTCTGCCGGTACGTCCGGGTTCTCTATTCTCCACTCCTCATAATTCGAATTGAGGATGGTAAGCAGGTATTCTCTGACTGCTGCAGGGTGATAGCCTTCTTTGCGGTAGAAGTCGAGAGAGAGCTCCGGGTCCTTACGCTTGGAGAGTTTTCTCTTGTTGCCGTCCTCGCCAATCTTCATGAGCTGGGCGGTGTGACAATACACAGGCAGCTCCCAGCCCAGATCCTCAAAAAGTTCTACATGTATCGGCAGTGAAGGCAGCCACTCTTCGCCCCTGATCACATGGGTCGTGCGCATGAGATGGTCGTCCACCACATGAGCAAAGTGGTAAGTCGGAATGCCCGTCTGCTTGATAATGACTACGTCGAGGAAATTATCAGGTACCGAGAGTTCGCCTCGTATAGCGTCATTCACCGTGTGCCTTGCGGTCTCTTCAGCCGAGGCATTCGGAACGCCTTTTGACTTGAGTCTTATGACGAATGGCTCTCCTGCCTTGATCCTGGATACTACTTCAGCTTCTGTCGCTTCATCCTTATCCCAGTCTCTGTACTTTGACCAGCCCGCGTAGATCCCCGGCGCGGTCTTCTGGCTCTCCTGCTTTTCTCTGATGGCAGTGATCTCATCTTCTGTCAGGAAACACGGATAAGCCATGCCCTGCGAAAGGAGTTCCTTTGCAAAGGTCCTGTAGATTTCGCCTCTGTGGCTCTGCGTATAGTCGCCGTAATCGCCTATGTCTCCGTTCTCTGTCACACCTTCATCGAAGCGTATGTCAAAGAAGTCGAGAGAGCCTATGATAGTTTCTACAGCGTTCTCAACGTAGCGCTTGTCATCGGTGTCCTCGATCCTCAGAAAGAAGACTCCGCCGCTCTGATGAGCCAGCCTCTCGTCAACAAACGCTCCATAAAGGTTGCCGAGGTGTATGAATCCCGTCGGGCTCGGTCCGAGCCTTGTTACAAGAGCGCCTTCAGGAAGATCTCTTGGCGGATACATCGCCTCATACTCTTCAGGTGTATGAGCGAGTGACGGATATATGAGTTCGCTTAATTCTTTATAATTCATTTATCTCCTGTATCTGATTTTACTTGCCTGTTGTGTAGTTGTCGAAGTAACCCTGGATATACACGACCGGTGTGCCTTTGTCGCCCGATCCCGATGTCAGATCGCAGAGCGATCCGATCAGGTCTGTCAGACGTCTAGGGGTAGTGCCCTCGGATACCATGTTGCCTACAAGACTCTCCTGCGGCTTATCCTTGATGGCCTTGCTGATGGCCTCGCGGAGTTCTTCACCGGAAAGGCTGGAGTAATCGTTGTCAGCCAAGTACTTGAGCTTGAGCTCATTAGGTGTGCCCTCGAGTCCCGATGTGTAGAACGGTGAAACGACAGGGTCAGCAAGCTCCCAGATCTTTCCGACCGGATCCTTGAAGGCTCCGTCGCCGTAGACCATTACTTCTACGTGCTTGCCGGTCTTTTCCTTCATCTTCGCCTGGATCTCCTCTACCAGCGGCTGAGCGTCTCTAGGGAAGAGCTTGACGGTGTCTTCCGTTGCCTTGTTTGAGCCGAGAAGCCCATACTGGGCATTGTATCCGCTGCCGTTTACAGGCGCGTTCAGTATCTCATCCATGCCGTATACATTGCCGCCCTTGGATTTGAGTATCCTCTTGGTGCGGGCGCGTGTATGGATGTCGCAGTTGATCACATTCTTTGTATAATTGAGGATCTCCTCCGCATGGTTCGCGAAGATGATCTCAGCTTCAGCTCCGGCCGCCCTGATGATGTCGCCGTAGTACGAAACGTAGTCTACTCCGGTGAACTGATGTCTGTTCTCTCCGAAGAGTTCTCTGTATTTTGCCTCTGTCAGCACATCACTGTACGGGTTTATTCCCGACTCATCTACCTGATCCATGGTAAGGAGAGCGTTTCCCACCTCATCAGACGGATAGCTGAGCATCAGGACTACTTTTTTAGCTCCCTTGGAGATGCCTCTCAGGCAGATGGCAAATCTGTTTCTTGAAAGGATCGGCCATACGACTCCTACCGTCTCTCCGCCGAGCTTAGCCTTTACGTCGGCTGCTATATCATCTACGCTCGCGTAATTGCCCTGGCATCTCGCAACGACGGACTCTGTGATGCATACGATATCCCTGTCTCTGACATCGAATCCATCATCGGAGGCCGCTGCCTCAAGCACGCTGTTTACGACAGCTGCCGCGAGGTCATCGCCTTCACGGAAAATAGGGCATCTGATACCGCGTGAAACTGTTCCAATCTTTCTTTCTGTACTCATTTTGTCTTCCCTTCTCACCCTTCGTCGCTCTTTGCTCAAAAGTGTAGTGTTCATTGAATTTTTATGACCGTACTATTTTATCATCAGCAATAATTCACTTCAATAAATACGGCCGTCCTTTTTGAACGGCCGCGATACTATTTTCATATTCTTATTATCTTCATTGTGTTGGTTTCCGACCTTTGATAGCTGTGTCTTCCGCTTACGACGCCGGCAATGAACACAAGTACATCCCCTTCTTCGGTTACGCCGGCTTCATGCATGAGATCCAGGCAGTCTTCCATGAGCTCGTCAGTGGAGTGAGCTCTTTCTGCAAGCATCGGTCTTACTCCCCAGAGAAGCATCATCTGTCTGACCACCATCGGCACCGGTGAAAACGCGTAGATATCCGAGACAGGTCTGCACTTTGATACTGAAAGGACCGTAGCTCCGGACGTTGTAGGCGCAAGTATTGCCTTTGCGCCAAGCTCCTGCGCTGCCGCCACTGCAGCCTTGCAGGTAGTGCTCGATACTGTAACGCCGTCGCTGCCGGCTTCCGCCATGCTGATGTCGGATGAAACAAACTGCTCCGTGTATTCGGCGATCGATGACATCATACGGAGAGCCTCTACCGGATAATCACCGCTTGCGGTCTCGCCCGAGAGCATTACCGCGTCAGATCCTTCATATACAGCATTGGCTACGTCCGTGACCTCAGCTCTGGTCGGTCTTGGATTTCTCATCATGGAGTCGAGCATCTGAGTCGCCGTGATGACTATCTTGCCCTTTTCATTGCACCTCTGTATCATCTCGCGCTGAAGCTGAGGTATCCTTTTCGCTTCAACTTCAACTCCGAGATCTCCACGGGCTACCATGACTCCGTCAGCCGCATCTATGATCTCCTCCAGGTTATCGATGCCTTCACCGGACTCGATCTTGGCTATTATCTTAATGCCCGATTTCTTTTCTTCCGCAAGCTTGCGTATTTTGTTTATGGTCTCTGCGTTTCTGACAAATGACGCGGCGATGAAATCAAAACCGTTTTCAAGTCCGAATTCAATGTCTGCGTAGTCCTTTTCGGTAATGTCCGGCAGACCAACCTTGATCCCGGGCAGATTGACACCCTTCCTTTCGGAAAGGACCCCGCCTGTAATGACTTTGCATCTCAGATCGTTTCCGTCAACTGCCTCTACCCTGAGTTCTATCGCACCGTCGTCAATGAGCACCGTATCTCCGTCCGAAAGGTCTTTCGCCATGTCCGGATAGGTCACATAGATATGGTCAGCGCTGCCCTCATCGGAAGGATCCGTATAATAGGAAATAACTGTCTCGCTGCCCTTCTCAAGCCTGACAGGCTTATGGTCTTTCAGCAATCCTGTACGGATCTCCGGACCCTTTGTATCAAGGAGCGTCGCGACCGGCCTGCCTGCCTTCTCAGAGAAGCTCCTTACGCGCATAAGCATTTCAAGATGGCTTTTGTATGTCCCGTGCGAGAAGTTGAATCTCGCAACATCCATCTCCTTGACTAATTCTGCGAGCACGGCATCGTCCTGTTCTCTTGGACCCATCGTGCATACTATTTTTGTCTTTCTCATAACACCACCCTCTTGTCGACCGACGCCTGTTGCTATGCAAAAATTATACCACATAAAAAGGCCGGTGCGTCCGTGACAGTAAACTATCTGCGCGCCGGCTTTCTTTTTTTATTTTTTGTCTGCGATTTCTCCGCTGTTCTTCCAGATGCTGTTCTCCGGAACGACTCCCCTTACACATGATGTAGGGTATACGTTGGAGTTGCGTCCGATCACCGTGCCCGGGTTGAGGACCGCATTGCAGCCGACCTCTACGTGATCGCCAAGCATGGCTCCGAACTTCTTGATGCCGGTCTCGATCCTCTCGGTACCATTCTTTACGACTACGAGCTGTTTGTCCGCCTTCACGTTCGATGTTATGGAACCGGCGCCCATGTGGCTGTAGTGGCCGAGTATCGAGTCACCAACGTAATTGTAATGCGGAGTCTGGACGTTATCGAAAAGTATCACATTCTTGAGTTCTACCGAATTTCCGACCACGCATTTGCGGCCTACAAGAGCAGATCCCCTTACGAAAGCGCAATGTCTGACTTCCGTTTCAGGACCGATGATGCAAGGCGCTCCGAGGTATGCGCTCGGGAATACCTTTGCGGTCTTGTGGACCCATACGTTCTCACTCACCTCTTCATATTCCTCAGGATCGAGTGCAGGGCCAAGCTGCAGGATAAAATCCTTGATGCCCTTCAGCGCTTCCCATGGATATGTGAACTGCGAAAGATAATCCTTAGCCAGTGTATGGTCGAGGTCATATAAATCTTTGATCGTATACATGCGCGCCTCCTAGTCTACCAGATGTCCCTTTGCGCGGATCACGTCGATGATCTGATCGACGTACTTTTCGCACTCTTCTTCGGACGGTGCCTCTGCCATGACTCTGACCACAGGCTCTGTGCCGGATTCTCTCAGCAGCGTGCGGCCCTTGTCCCCAAGCGCCTTCTTTGCCGCAGCGTCAGCAGCCAGAACGTCAGGATCGTTCATGCAGGCTTCCTTGCTCTTGACTCTCACGTTCTTTAGCACCTGTGGATAGAACACTACCGGAGCAGCCAGCTCGCTCATCTTCTTCTTTCTTGCCAGCATTGCCTCCATCAGCTTGAGGGATGTCAGGATGCCGTCGCCTGTAGTAGCGTACTTGGTGAAGATGATGTGTCCGCTCTGCTCTCCGCCGATACGGTGACCATTCTGTACCATGTTCTCATAAACGTATTTGTCGCCGACCTTTGTCTGCTCATACTCAATGCCCTCTTTATCGAGTGCCTTGTAGAGACCGAAATTCGACATTACGGTAGTTACAACCTTGTTGTTGAGCAGTTTGCCCCTGTCCTTCATATATTTTCCGTAGATGTACAGGATGTGATCGCCTGTGACCACATTGCCCTTCTCATCAACGCAGAGGCATCTGTCTGCATCTCCGTCATAAGCGAATCCCACATCGAGACCATTGTCCACGACGAATTTCTGCAGATGCTCTATATGAGTCGAGCCGCAGTTGGTGTTGATGTTGTAGCCGTCCGGCTCATCGTTCATCACATATGTCTTGGCGCCGAGAGCGTCGAATACGCCCTTCGCTATCTGCCATGCGGCTCCGTTAGCCACGTCGAGTCCGACCTTGACGTCCTTGAAACTGAACTTTGACATCGAGATGAGATATCCGATGTAGCGGTTACGTCCGGAAATGTAGTCTACCGTGCGGCCGATCTCATCGCGCTCAGCCATAGGGACTTCCATCTCTCCGTCTATATACTGCTCGATCTTGAGGAGAGTCTCCTCATCCATCTTCTCGCCATTGTTGTTGACGATCTTGATGCCGTTGTCGTAGTACGGGTTGTGAGAAGCCGAGATCATGATACCGCAGTCAAAGTCGTCAACTCTTGCGATATACGATACCGATGGTGTCGTCGTTACGTGCATGATGTAGGCATCCGCGCCTGATGCCATAAGGCCCGTGCACAGCGCGTACTCAAACATGTAGCTGGATCTTCTTGTGTCTTTGCCGATAACGATCTTTGCCTTGCGGTCGAGCCTCTTGCCGTAGTACCAGCCGAGATAACGGCCAATCTTGATCGCGTGATCGAACGTAAGCGTCTTGTTGGCTTCGCCGCGGAAGCCGTCAGTTCCGAAATACTTACCCATTACAGTCTCTCCTTTTTCTCGATATCGAGGAAGTACTTATATGTATCTACTGTCAGCTCGCCGCAGGCCTCTTCATCGCAGGCTATGATGGCGCCGTTGTGCATCTGAAGAGCACTGCATGTCCACTTCTGGCTGACTCCGCCCTCTACTACTGCCGCCATGGCTCTTGCCTTGTTATGACCGCTGATGAGTACCAGGACTTCCTTCGCATCCGTTACAGTTCCGATACCTACAGACAGGGCCTGAGCAGGTACAGCTTCCGGATCGTTTCCGAAGAATCTCGAGTTCACGATGCGTGTGTCTGTCGTGAGGTCCCTGAGACCTGTGCGGGATGTGAGCGAAGTATATGGCTCGTTGAATGCCAGGTGTCCGTCAACTCCGATTCCGCCCATGAAGAGATCGATGCCGCCGTAGCTGGCGATCTTCTCCTCGTATCTTGCGCACTCGCCTTCCGGGTCATCAGTCATGCCGTTGAGGATGTTTATGTTCGCAGGATCCATGTCCACGAGGTGGTCGAAGAAATTATCATGCATGAAATACCAGTAACTCTGGTCATGCTCATGAGGAAGACCGAGATATTCATCCATGTTGAATGTAACGACATTCTTGAACGAGAGCTCGCCGGCTTTGTTCTTTGCTATAAGGTTCTTATATACACCGATCGGCGAGGATCCCGTAGGCAGTCCAAGCACGAACGGTCTGTCTTCTTTATGCGAATTGATCTTATCAGCGATGTAATCAGCTGCCCATTTACACATCTTGTCATAATCGTCCTGAATTACTACTCTCATGTTTTCTCCTTTCAGTTATCGGCATATATTGTGTATGCCAATGCTTTTTAATACTAACCTTGGGAATTATAGCATCCGTCAGCATGGTGGTAAATGCGCTGTGCCCAATTTGTTTGAAATCATACTCCTGTGGGAGTATACTCTAAACAAAGGATAAGAAAGAGGGGTTCATGGAGAGAAAGATATACCACGGATCAGACCATATAGTGCGTGCACCGGTGTTTGGCGCGGGCCGTCCTTTCAATGATTTCGGGCTCGGTTTTTATTGCACCGGCAATTTCCGTTATGCCGCTGAATGGGCTGTTGGCAGAGAGAGAAACGGTTTCGTCTCCGCTTATTCGATCGATACCGACAGGCTCATGACCATCAATCTCTGCGGTCCCCAGTACAACCCTCTGCACTGGCTCAGCCTGCTTCTGACCTTCCGCGAATTCGATCTGTCTTCAGATACGGCACACAGGGCCAGAGAGTACATAAACAAATGGTTTTCCGTCGACTATCAGGGCTGCGACTGCATCATCGGATACAGGGCCGATAACAGGCTCTTCATGTTTGCGCAGGACTTCCTTGACGGTGATCTTTCGTATCAGGACCTCCGCGATTCTCTGTCCGGAGATTCCAACAGGCAGTTCGTACTGAAAAGCAACCGCGCATTCGACCGCGTAAGTTTTGCGGGCTACAGCCACGCTTCAGCGGAAGAGTCCTTCCCTGCCAGGAGAAGCCGTGAGCTCAGGGCGATCAAAAGCATGAGAAAAACAGCAGATGGTCTTTTCATCACCGATCTTATCGAACAGGAGGTGCGTCCTTATGACCCGCGCCTATGATGAGATCCTTCTTGAAAGAGCCTCAGGAACGCTGGGCCGCATGCTGGACTTTGCAGTACATAGCCTGCGCCAGGATCCTGCTGCCATGCTGCAGCTTTTTGTTTCCTGCGGTCTTGCCTCTCTCTTTGAGCAGGGAGATGTCAGCGTCACAGCCGGCATGTCCGGTATCGAACTCGCGTACGAAACTCTGGACCGCAGCGGACTGGCATATGAGCGCGCCATGCCGCGGCACACCGCAAGTCTAAGCCCGGAGTACTGGTGCGGATATGCACTTGCCCGCGCGCAATGGGAGTCCGGCCTTCCTTTCGGCCGTATCATGAAGTCGTTTTCTGCGGCAGGATTTATTACCGATTACAGCAGGAAGCGTTTCGAATATCTCGACAGTCTTCCTCTTGATATCAGAGCGGATGAGAGAACAAGGAAGATAAGGGAATACGGCAGAAACTACGCGCTTGAAGCGGTACCGGGGATCGTATCGGCAGTCAGCAGCGCCGCTGTATCATCCGGTACAGCTCTCAAGGCCATGCGAATGAGAAACGGCCTGAGTCAATCACAGCTCGCAAAAGCAAGCGGCGTCCCTCTGAGGACCATACAGCAGTACGAGCAGCGGCAGAAAGACATAAACAGGGCGCGAGCTGAGTATATCATTGCGCTCTCCGCCGCTCTAGGCTGTGAGCCTTCATCATTGCTGGAAAAAAAGCAGGGGTAGATCCCCTGCTTTCGTATTTTCGTATTATTGACGTTCAGATCTCTATCCTGTCTGGCTGTCCCCGGCTTCCTCCTCCGTGGCCTTCTCCTTGACTTTCAGTTTCAGTACCGGAGCTTCATAGCCTTTCTCCAGATAAATCCCGTCAGGCAGCTCAAACGTGAGCGGTATTTCGGCATCCTCATAGTATTGGCTGATATCGATCTCGTCCGCCGTTATGCTTCCGGTCTTGTTGACAAGGTCCTTGCTGCCCTTTATCACTATCGTGTTCCGGACAGTGTGCGTTCTTTCATAGTTGTCATCGGAATCATCTTTTACCGGCACTACCAGACGCACTTCTCTTACATAACCTGCAGCGGCCTTGAATGAAACGCTCTGTGGATACACAACAACATTGAGCACTCTGTTGCCCTCAGCGTCAAGCGCCGCGAGATCGACCGTCAGAGGCTTGAGCTTATCGTTCAGATCGTTCGGATCTATCACTGCCGCCACTCTGTCGACTCTTGCAAGCCTGTCAGATGTAGCGATGACAGTGGCCTCTGTTTCAGACAGTTCTTCTACGATAGGTTCAGCATCATCTTCTGCAGATGCCGCAGGATACTCGACGGAGATCTCCATGTCTTCACTGTCCGAGCTCTCTATCTCTATGGTTACGGTCTTAAGGGATATATCGCTCACTGAAGTATCTTCCGGTCCCTCCACGTGGAGCGCTACGGTGTTCTGGCCGCTTGAAAGCTGGCTTACGTCCGCCGTGACTGAAATGTCCTCAGAACCGATGTTTCCTGTATCTATCCTCTTCTGCTCGAGTGTCACATCGACTCTTTCATGGTTGGTCTCGGCCACCGCGTAGCCTCTGTTGGCGAGAGTCTCAAGCCCCGTGTATGTGATAGGGATCCCGGAGTATTTCTCCTTGGTCATCGGATCGTAGTTGTACACGACAAAGACCCACGCAGCCATCGATACAAGCAGCGCCAGTATGATATTGATTATCTTGCGGCCTTTGTCACTCATCCTCATTGCCTCCCTTCAGGAATCTGAGCCTGGAAAGCAGATCTCTGTCCTCACCGGCAGGAATGTATATGTCAAGCAGCATCTTCTCGAGAGTCTTGAGGTCAAGGAACCTTCTGAACTCGCCGTTCTGAGCGACCGATATGGCTCCTGTCTCCTCGGAGACCACTATGATGAATGCGTCCGAAACTTCGCTGAGTCCGAGCGCAGCTCTGTGGCGCGTACCGAGGTTCTTGCCTATGTTCTGTCTTTCAGTGAGCGGCAGGACGCAGCTTGCGGCATACACCCTGTCTCCCCTGATTATGACGGCGCCATCGTGCAGCGGTGATCCCTCGTAGAAGAGGTTGCCCAGCAGCCTTACGGAGATCTCAGCGTCAACGATAACCCCCGTCTCCGCGATATCGTTAAGCATTGTCTCGCGTTCAATTGCCATGAGCGCGCCTGTATGTGTCGAGGAGAAATCGTCTACGGCGTCTACAATCCTGTGGACGGTAGCGTAGATCTCCTCCTTGCCTATGTCTCTGAACTGCCTGCTGAGTACTCCCCTGCGGCCGATCTGTTCAAGGCCTCTTCTGATCTCAGGCTGGAACAGTATCACTACAGCGATGAGGCCGACCGTGATAAGTCTGGTGAACAGCCAGTTAAGGAGGCTCAGATTGAATATCTCCGAAATCAGGAAGAAAACGACAATCAAAAGGATTCCTCTGAACAGCTGCTGAGCGCGGGTCTCTTTGATAAACCCGAGCAGCTTGTACAGAAGGTATGCGACAACGACGATATCTATGATATCCGTTGTCTTTATACTCATCAGTATCCCGCTAAGATTGTCGATCATTTAATTCTTATAGTTCTCCTTCTTCAGGTACGACAGTGACGTTGCCTTCATCATCCTTCTGCAGCATCTGTCCGTTCAGCACGGCGTTGATGAGTGTCTGTGCATTCCCTATGCTTTCGGCATCCTGCGTCATAACGTATGCGTAGCCGGCAGAATATGTATTGCCCGTTCCGTCGCCGCCCGTAATGGTATTTTTATAGATCTGCCAGTCAGGGTTCTTAGCCAGCTGGAACTTGACCAGTCTTCTTACCTCACGTGAGCTGAAACTCATTTCGACGTAATCCTGCAGGCTCGTGAGCACGTTGTTATAATCCATTATCATGGTGCGGCTGCTGGTCGCCTTTTTAATAAGTGCCTCAAACACGGCCTGCTGGTTCTTGATCCTTTGTCTGTCACCATCAGGGAAGGCCTTACGCTCTCTAGCGAAAGCAAGTGCCTGCTTGCCATCCATATGGTTCATGCCTTCCTGTACGGTCCAGCTTTTCATCTTGACCGGCACGAACTCATAGTCTGATTCTACGTCGATACCGCCGACCGCGTCGATGAATCTCTCTACTGTAGTGAAATTGACCTTTACATAGTAATTGATCTCTGTGTCCAGAAGCTGCTCTTCCGCTCCAATAGTGGTCGATACTCCATAGTGACCGGTATGCGTCAGCTTATCCATCGCGTTGTCGAAGTCAGGCATGTAGATCTCATAGTCTCTCGGGATCGATGTCATCAGTATCTGATGAGTGGACGGATTGAACGTGACCACCATGTTTACATCGCTCCTGCCCGGCTCATCGATCGTACCGTCCACGTCGATACCGGTAATGGTGAAGTTAAACGGTTTTCGGGTAACATCCGAAACGGCATTCTCATTGTCTACTGAGCTTCCGCTGAGGAAGGACAGCGTGCCAAGCGCGTACGCTGTACCTACTCCGTAGAATGCTATCAGCACTATGGCAAGCATCGTTGCGAGGCGTTTGCCCCACTTCTTTATGCTCCTTTTGCGTGTCTGAACGAGTATGACCAGGCTGAGCAGCACCAGAACGGCCATCATCGCCACCCAGAATCCGAACGGCAGCACATTCATGAAGGTCATGGCCAGGGCAAACACTACGAATGCTATCATGTATATCACGGTAAGGAAGCGGTCAAAGCCGGTCACATGATTGCTGCCGCCTTCACGTTTCTTCTTGCCCTTTACATAATTGCTGCGGTACCTGTCATAGGCATCCTGAGAGGCCTTCCTGATCGCTTCGACCTCTTTAGGCGTGTGGAACATGCCCTGTTCTTCCGGCTCTTCTACCGGAGCGCGCCGGCGTTTCTCTTTTATCTTAGGAGCAGCCGGAGCAGAAGGGCTCTCGTCACTTGTGTGCCTCAGTGCCTCATAGCGTCTGTATTCATCATAAGCATCGAAAGTATCGCCGAGGCCCTTTTCTGCCTTAGGCTTTACGGGTTCCGGCTTACTTTCAAGCTCATCAAATATGTCAAAATCGTTATTCTTATCCGGGATCTCTCTGTCGTAATTGAAATTCAGAAGATCATCGAGATCCCAGTCATTATTTGCCATAAACAGTTATTCCTATCTCTTGGTCTCAATCAGTCCGTAAGCGTTGCCCTTGCGCTTGTACACTACGCTGACATCATCAGTATCCATGTCGAGGAAAACAAAGAAATCATGTCCGAGCATCTCCATCTGCAGGATGGCTTCCTCGGCAACCATCGGAGTAAGCTCTACCTGCTTTCTTCTGACGATGGTCATCTCCTCTTCGAAATCTTCATCTTCAGGTTCCGGAACGAATTCCAGCTTGAGAGCTTTGTTTTCCTTATATCTTGACTCAAGTTTGCCCTTGAGTTTGCTCATCTGGTATTCAAGCTTATCTGTGACCATGTCGACAGCGTCATAAATGCTGTCATTTGCCATCTCTGCCCTAAGGACTGCCTGCTTGGCGTTGATGGTAGCCTCGAATTTCGGTGTCTCTCTGAGTTTTGAGACAACGATATTGGCTGTTGTGTCCTCGTCGAAGTATTTGCCTATCTTGTCGAGTTTCTTCTCGATGTAGTTGCTGAGCTTCTCGCTCATTGGATAATTCTTTGATGAAATGTTGATCTTCATATCACTTATCCTCCTGATGTCATATTTTCCTAACTTATTGTACCACAAGATAGACAAAAAATGTGTGCTTCCTCTGTGAAGAAGCACACAATATGTTGATTTTTTTGTTCAGTGCCACAGTCCTGTGGCCTAACTGACGTTTTTACCAGAGCTTGTCAACAGCGTCAGCGATCTTCTTCCCCTCAACAGGGCCGAGCTTGCATCTGAGCTGTCTCTTGACTTCTCCCATAGGATTAATGAAATCCCTTGCTTTCCCCTCTTCTATGCGGGCGAGGAGAGCCTTCTTTGCCTCTGCGCTGATCTTTCCGTCATCAGAAATACCGGCAAGAATAAGCTGAAGCTCTTCCATTGGGATATTCATTGAAGGATCTTGCATTATACTCATTGTGTTTTCCCCCTTGGCTTTTGTTAATGATTAGCACCGCAGCCACTCGACCTGGTCTTTGACCCCACACTTGCCTTGACCCGCTTTGCGGAGGACTTACTTCTAAGATACGCCATGATCACAGCCGCTTCCTGCGTGCTGCTTACGTGGGTCCCTTTGCCCGTATCTGGCCTGGACTTTCAACCACGAACATGGCTGCGAGCTATTCACAATTTTATGCGGATCAATGATATCCGCGAGCTGTTATTTCTTTCTGCTCTTCTTTACTTCGTCTGAAAGCACCTTTTCGAGTCTGTCTCTTGCCCTGGCATCGAGATTATCGAAAGCGTTGTCATCACCTGCGAAGAATGCTTCCAGGTTAGGAAGGCGGATGCCTGCCTTATAGTTCAGCTTGAACATTTCAACGCCAAGCGACTCCTTGATGTTTCTCATTTCCTGATTGGTCATTTGAACCTCCTTATACAAGAGCAGCTGCCGCTATGGAATGTATTCGCCTTTTGCCTCGAGCGTGCCGGATCCTTCCTCTTCCTCATCATAGACTTCTACCTGCTTGATCCGCATCTCATTGCCGCGAAGCAGCCATGTATTTCCGCTTCCGCAATGCGGGCAGGTCTTTCCGTATGTGATTGTCGAGTAAGTGATCTTGCAGTTATCGCACCAAGTCACTGCCGGGATCTCTTCACACTTGAGTTCCGATCCTTCGAACACCGGGTATTTCTTGGTATACCAGTTCCAGTAATCATACAGGTATGATGTGACTATCCCGGATACCTCGCCAAACTCGAGTGTGACCGATTTGATCCTGCTGACGTTGTTTTCCTCAGCGACTTTGCTGACCTCTTTAACTACATAATTTACAAGTCCAAGTTCGTGCATATAACTTCGGTCTTCCTTTTATTTGCGTGCGATCTTATTCTTGACGATGCCTGCGATCCTGGTCGGCATATGCTTGCCGATTCCGATGAACTTCTTCTCTGCAGGTATCATGTTGGAGAACTGATCTCCGTTCGGGAGACGGAACAGGTGGATAGCGTCGAACTTGCACTGTACCGTGCACATTCCGCAGCCGATGCACTTGTTGGTGTCAACTACGCTGCGTCCGCACTTGAGGCATCTCTCTGCTTCCTTCTTGATCTGCTCCTCACTGAACTGCCTGATCTCGTAATCCATCGTGAGTTTCTTGCTCTCGTCGATCTCTCTGATCTGACGGGCAGGCTTCTTGTAGCTTTCTGCAGGAAGTACTACATCATCCTTGTTGAGCGGCTCGAAGTGACGTGTATTTCTGTGGATCATGAGATGCTGTCCCTTGTTGACGAATCTGTGGAGCGAAACAGCGCCTTCACGTCCCATTGCCAGTGCGTCTACTACGAACTTCTGTCCGCTTACGGAGTCGCCGCCTGCAAAGATGTCAGGCTCGCCTGTCTGCAATGTGACAGGGTCTGCGATGATCATGCCTCTTGGGCTGAGCTCGACCTTTGTTCCCTCGAACAGTTTGCCGTAATCAGGCTTCTGACCGATGGAGAACAGGATGGTGCTGCACTTCTGCTCAGTTGTCTCGCTGTCATCGAACTTAGGGTCGAATCTGCCCTCTGCGTTCTTGACCGACAGGCACTTTCTGAACTTGATGCCCGCGACCTTGCCGTCCTTTGTAACGACTTCTGTCTGGCCCCATCCGTCGTGGATAACGATTCCCTCGTTCTGGAGGAATTCCTGATCCTCTGCGCCCATCGGCATCTCATCATAGGACTCGAGGCAGTACAGATGTACGCTCTTTGCGCCCTGACGGATAGCTGTACGAGCTACGTCAGCTCCGATGTTTCCTCCGCCGATGACTACTACGTCGCCGGAGAGTTTCTTAGCCTTGCCGAGTGTTACGCTCTTTACATAGTCAACGCCGCCGATGACTCCCTTAGCGTCGTCGCCAGGGATTCCCAGCTTGCCGCAGGCCTGGAGGCCTGTTCCTACGAAGAAGCCCTTGAAGCCTTCTTCTCTGAGGGACTGGAATGTAACGTCCTTGCCTACCTCGACTCCGCATCTGATCTCAACGCCCATTGCCTTGAGAATCTCGATCTCAGCGTTAACGACTTTCTTGTCGAGTCTGAAGTTAGGGATTCCGAGTGTCATCATTCCGCCAGGCATCTCCTGCTTCTCGAATACTACAGGCTTGTAGCCTTCGATCGCGAGGAAGTAAGCGCAGGACAGTCCCGCAGGACCGGATCCTACGATACCGATCTTCTGCTCGAAAGGCTCTCTGGTAGTCGAAACCATTGGAGGGATGTACTTGTGTTCATCCTCGAGATCCTTAGCTGCGATGAATGCCTTGATATCATCGATAGCAAGAGCGTCATCGACCGTGCCTCTTGTGCACTCGAGCTCGCAGTACTTATGGCAGATGGCGCCGCATACTGCAGGGAACGGGTTGTCTCTCTTGATCAGTTCGAGAGCTTCTCTGTACTCGCCTCTGCTGGCCATGTCGATGTAACCCTGAATAGCGATATGGAGCGGACATGCAGCCTTGCATGGCGCAGTACCTGTAGGCCATGTCTGGATTACGCCGTTCTCATTCTTGTAGTTCCAGTTCCACTTATCCTCAGGCCAGAAGTTGCTGTCAGGCAGCTCCTGCTTAGGATACTCAATCTCGCCGTGCTTTGTGCAGAGCTTCTGTCCGAGTCTGACAGCGCCTGCCGGGCAGACTTCTACGCACTTGCCGCATGCCACGCACTTCTCCGGATCGACCTCCGAACGGTAAGGCGAAGCAGACAGGTTCGGTGTGTTGAAGAGCTGCGATGTGCGGAGAGCGTTGCAGACACCTACTGCGCAGTTGCAGATAGCGAAGATCTTGTTCTCACCGTCGATGTTTGTAACCTGATGTACATAACCCTTCTCTTCAGCCTTCTCGAGTACCTCGAGAGCTTCTTCATAAGTTATGTCATAGCCCATACCGGTCTCTTTGCAGTAGTCAGCGAAGTCGCCGAGGCCCATGCACCAGTACTGCATGATGTCTCCGGAACCCTCGCCTCTCTCTGTCTGCTGCTTACGGCAGGAGCAGATGCCGAGACCGATCTGGCCTTCATATTTCTTGAGCCAGTATGAGATGTGCTCGATGTCCAGTGATTCGCATTCAGCCGGGATAGCCTTCTCTACCGGGATGACGTGCATTCCGATGCCGGATCCGCCAGGAGCAACCATCTGAGTGATGCCTGCCAGCGGCAGATATGTCATTCTCTCGAAGAAGTCAGCGATCTCCGGAGTCTCACACATGATCTGGTCTCTCATTACCATGATCTCTGCAGAACCCGGTACGAACTGGTCGAGGATATAACGTCTCTCGTGCTGAGGATTCTTTCCGTCCTCATTCTCGTTGTTCCACTCTACGAGACCAAACTGGCCCAGAGCTTCCAGAACTTTCTTCAGATGATCGTCATCATAGCCTGTAAGTTCTTTCATCTTCGCGAAAGTTCTCGGCTTACGCTTGCCCATCACCAGAGCAGTATCAAGACACTCCTCGGCGATCTCTTTGCCATATCTTCTGACGATATACTGATAACCGCAGTCGAATCCCCAGTACTCAGGAGAATCCTTTGAAGGTTTCTCGAGTCCAAGGAGGATCTCTTTACGGTCAGTAATGATCTTCGTGAGCTTGAAGATCTTCTCGTCGTGGCTCAGCTGCTTAGCCTTTTTTGCCATACTTTTCCCTCTCTTTCTCTTACAATAACGTTTATTATAAACTCTTTTATTTGTGGTGCCCTGAAGGGCTGCTTACCAAAACTATAACTTTATGATCCCAGTCACAAGGATCGACGCGACCTCATCAAGGGCCTCCCTGTATGAGATATGGTTTTTAACGAGCACGTCATTCTGGAAGAACTGTTCTATGGTCGACTGGAACATCGTCTTGAGAACAGGCATGGTGACAGGCCTGAAGAAGCCCTCTTCTATGCCTTTGTTAAGAAGCACCTGAACGCTGTTCCAGTAATTCTCACGGCAGTGCTGCCAGTGTCTGTATACCGAAGGGTATTTTTCCTTAAGCACATAGAGCTGAGTGAGATCGTTCTGAGTGTATCTCTCAGGTACCGAGCCGATAATGCGTCTCAGCTTCTCTACTACGCCAATGGTTTCATCGTTCAGGATCTCCTGTTCCTGGACAAAAGCGTCTTCGAAGAAGCGGTCGATCGTGTCATTCATGATCTGCCTTTTGTCTTCGAAAACTGTATAAATGGTCTTCTTGCTCATGCCAAGAGAGCGGGCAAGATCATCCATCGTGAATTTGATTCCCTTTTTGTCAAACTGTCTCGCAGCCTCATCAAGAATGCGGACACGAAGGTCGTTATTAACTGCCATTTTCAGTCCCCCTTTCCCCATCCCCCTTAGAGGGATAGGAAACTTTGCGGATAGTCATCGTTTCCCATTGTCGATTTTATCATCGAGTACTGTTTACCGCAAGGGAAAAGGCGTCGTTTTCTGTGCTTTTCTATGTTTTTTATCAATAAAAAACGCGGCGCTGCCGCGCCGCATTGATAACCGTTATTTTATTCCTTGTTTACATCGAGTCCGAACTCCGCCGGAAGGAATCTCGGGCATATGTTTTCATCTGTAACAATGACAGAATTTGCAAGTCTTGTACCGATCGCGCAGGACTCGCCAAGTGTCTTTCCGTAGGTCAGTCCAATGACCACTCCAGCAAAGAAAGCATCTCCCGCTCCGGTAGTATCTCTTACCTCCGTCTTAGGCGCCGGGCAGTGTCCCTTGTCTCCTTCGATCGATGCATATACAGCTCCCTCGCCTCCCATCGTGACTACCATGGCAGGGATCCTAGCTTGCGAGATCTTGGTGGAGAGTATCTCACTCATCTCGTCCGGCTCTTTGCCTTCGTAGTCTTCGGAGAAGAGCAGTCCCGCCTCTTCAAGATTGCACACCAGACAGCCGATGCTTTGAAGCAGGTCCCTGCGTTCCATGGCAATGGACATGTTTGAGACCGGCGCATATACCTTTTTGCCGTGCTTCTCTGCAAGTTCCAGCACCCTTTTGAGTGTAGGTACATCGACGTCGAACTCTACAGCGATACTGTCTGCGGCCTTGAATATCTCGTCGCCCTTTTCATCAAGGATGTCAGCGATCCTGGAGATGTCCGGCCTCTTGGATATGGAAGCGACCACATCACCGCTGTTGTCGAATACGGCGAGCCAGGTGCCGAGACCGCCTTCGTAACGCCCTATGTATTCAGTATTGACCTTATGCTTTGTAAGCTTGTCGACTACGTCATTGCTGATGCCTTTCGGATCCACAACAGTCACAAAAGTAGGCCTCAGTTCTACGTTGGCTATGTCCTCAACTATATTGCGGGCGACTCCGCCATGCACTTCAACCACATGTCCCGAGTTGCGTCCGCCCGGTATGTACTGCGCGTATGGATATCCCTTTATATCCACGAACGCCGCACCTATAACGACAATGCCCGTATCTTTCTTTTTGGCCATGATCACAACCTCTCCATCCGCCGATCGTACATCCCTATTATACATCAAGCATGTGTATCAGTTTGCCAGCTGCGCCCTGAAGCGCTCAAACATCTTCTTTACTGCCGGTATGTTGATGACGATAACAGTCATTACCCCCTCTACCGCCAGATATGTAATATTGTACCACAACGACCATGTGAGAGCATTGAAGTTCTCAGGTGCGTACTCTCCGAAGAAGACCACTCCACTGATGACCGCGCAGATGTATCTGCAGAAAACGCCAAGCAGATACCCCTTGGTCAGGCCATTCTTTCTGTTCCTCACCAGTCCCGACAGTCCCATGACCGCAAAGGCTATAACATAGTCGAGTATCATCTGGACAGGATGGATGACATATCCTCCGAAGATGAGGTTCAGCAGCCCCGTTACGGCGCCGCCAAGCAGTCCCCATCTGGTTCCCAGAAGATATCCGAGCGCGATTATCGGCAGTGTTCCAAAAAGTGTGACTGCTCCGCCCTGAGGCATCTCGAAAAGTTTGATTTGATCGAGGATGATCGCAAGCGCTACCAACAGCGCTGTGGTCGTAAGTTTACTGGTGTAATTCCTTCTGCTGTTATTCTTATCCATAAAAAACCTCCTTAATGGATTCATTAAGGAGCGCGCTGAAAGCAAAACAAAAAAGTTCTGCACTATTTACCTCCCTACGCCGGCATTACCCGGATCAGGTGTAAGGGTCATCCCTCTCGGGACCTCTCAGCGAATGCTCCCCCGGTGTTAAGTTAATTATATTCCTTTAAAGCGAAGTGTTCCAGCTTTCTTTTTAAGACATTATTATTTCTATCTCCAGTTCTTTGTTTCCGTCATCGACCTCATACGTGATATCCGGTACCGTAAGTACCTCTTTCATCAGCCAGAATGATCCGTCTTCAGTCACACCTACATGCTTTGAGTGGATAAGTGTGTTCATCATTCTCGGGTTCTTCAGTCCGTACGCTGTCAGATCGATGGCTGACTCGGGCGATACCGCACCTTTTTCTTTCATGCAATCCATGAAACAGCATCCCTCCACATAGTGGATATACACTGATTTGCGGCCAAGCTCTATGGCTTTGCGGATAAGCATGCATACGCCGCCAATACCGTATTCGTTACCGGTGATCATCCTTATGGACTCTTCTGTCTGCGACACACGCCGCAGCTCATCGGTTGTAAACGCGTTGTGGATGACTATCGTATGCCCATTTTTCGTTTCGATATACAGGCAAGGCTCCTGCGGAAGACTTGATATCCTGTACACTTTTTCCCCGACAGTAAAATATAAACATCCGTCCGTTTCCGACAGTTTTACATCTTTATCCTGATACAGCGTTGTATTCATCTTGTTCTCATCGTCCCTTACTTAACCGTTTTATTTCCGTGTATATCATACCATGCTCACCTCTGTATGATCGCATGAGCGATGCATGGTTTACAGTCATTTTGACTTCTTTTGTGTCATTAAGCGCCGCAAGTATCTCCTGCTCCGAATCTGAGCCTAAGCACTCCGGCTTGCGTATGAGAGTGATGTGCGGTGAGAACTTCTTGCGGTCATACGGGATGCCGGCAGCGTCGAGCTCCCGCCGGAGTCTTCTCGCAAAAGACTGTAATGCCATGCCGCCGTCAATGCCTGCCCACCACAGTGATTTAAATGATCCGGTTCCCGAAAGAGTAATTTCAAACGGCCTGAGCCCGGCACGGTCGATCGCATCGAGGACGGTCTGCGGGTCGTCGAACTCGCCGATGAAAGCGAGCGTAAGGTGAAGGTTCTCACGCTTTGTGTAGTTGCCTTTCACCCCACGGTCCCGCATAAAGTTTTGCATGTCCTGCAATGCACCTTTTATTTCATCATTCAATTGCAATGCAATAAACAGCCTCATGCCAGTTCACACACCATAAGATATTCATCATCTCTTTCATCGACCGTTATGAATCCTGCACGCCTGTACATGCCGGCAGCATAATTGGCTTTCTGAACTGAAAGGGATACCCTTTTATACCCCTGTTCTTTAAGAAGCATCAGCATCTCCTGCAGCAGACGGGCGCCTATGCCTTTATCTCTGTACTCTTTTAATACGGAGATCGCAAGAGATGGTGTTTCGTCATCGATATGGCCGTAGTCATCCATGATCCGCGTCCATACGGCTCCGACGATCTGCCCGTTATCATCGGCAGCCACGCAGTAGTCCGCCCTGCCATCTCCGAAATCCTCGTAATACATCGAGAGCTCCGGCAGTTCTATGATCGAGCAGTCCGGCGCTTCGGTCCCTTCAGGGATAAAAATCGCTTCATACAGAAATACTTTCAGCAGTTCGTATTCATTTGGTTTAAGCGTTCTGAAAATCATTGCCTCAGATACTCTTCAAACTCTGCAGTGCGGGACCAATACTTGATGCCCCAGTTCTCAAAATTCCACTCATCCATGTATTCATTGCATTCATAGTCTACGTACCAAATAAGCCCGTTTTGCACGACGAAGTTAGTCGGAAAGTAATCGATATTCAGTCCTGCAGCTTTTGCCCGCGATGCCATTTCACGTACCTGCGCAAGATACGGCTCAACAGAGACCCCGTCAAGTACATAGTCAAAAATGGTGTCGCCTTCGATATACTCCTTGACGATGATTTCCGCTTCACTGTCAATGGATATCATCTCGGGGATCCTTATCCCTGCAGCCCTCAGCCTTTCATAGTCTCTATGCTCAGCCTCGATCTTATTGCCGAAACTATAGTAATCGCATGGTTCATGGTGGATCTGTTTCACCACGACCTGCATCCCGTCTGTCTCTGCAAGATAAGAATACCCTCCCTTGCCGTGACCGAGCATTTTTTTGATGCTGTATTCCTTATTACAGACAACTACTTTATCTGTCAAATCACACTCCTTATAAACCTTTATATTCCAGTGCTAAATATACCAAATTGCGCTGTCTCTCTCAACGCACCAAGGGTGTTGTGATACAATTATGATATGAGACTGGACAAGTATCTGTCCGACATGGGTGTCGGTACAAGGAGCGAACTGAAAAAGGATATCCGCAAGGGCGGAGCTGTCGTCGACGGAGAGGTCATAAAGGATCCCGGCCACAGCGTCGACGCGTCTTCGCGTGTGGTCTTCAAGGGATCTGTTATCAAGTATGAGGAATTCGTTTACTACATGCTGAACAAACCAGCAGGAGTCATCAGTGCAAGCGAGGATGACAGAGAAGAAACCGTTATCGACCTGATCCCTGAGCCTAAGCGCAGAGACCTGTTTCCTGTTGGACGTCTTGACCGCGATACCGAAGGACTTCTTCTCATAACAAATGACGGCGCTCTGTCGCACCGTCTTCTGTCACCTAAACACCATGTGGATAAGGTCTATTATGCTGAAGTGTCAGGTATACTCAATGAGTCGGATGTAGAGTTGTTTGCGGAAGGTCTTGTCCTGTCTGACAGGCTTGAGTGCATGCCCGCAGACCTGAACATATTATCCGTTTCGGAAGATGAATACACGTCCGAAGCCGAGATCACCATACGCGAGGGTAAGTTCCATCAGGTGAAGCGCATGTTCAGCTCAGTGGGTGCTGAGGTCACATATCTGAAGCGCCTCTCAATGGGTCCGCTGTCTCTCGATCCTGATCTGGAGCCGGGTAAATGCCGGCGCCTGACCGCGGATGAACTTGAGGCGCTCGGAGTCTAATTGATCATATCGCCTGCTGCTGCAAAAGCAAGGAAATCGACGCGGGACGCCCCCGCGTCTTTTAATATGCGCGCTATCTCATCTATGGTCGCTCCGGTCGTGAAAATATCATCTATCAGCAGGATACGCGCCCCGGCTATCAGCGGGAGTTTGCGGGCCCGTACGTCAAACGCTCCCTGTATGTTAGCTATTCTTGCTTCCGGGCCCAGGCCCTTCATCGGCAATGTCGGGCGCGTTCTTTTCACGATCTCCGGATCATAACGGAGGCCGGCCCGCTTAGCGAAGCTCTTTCCCATGAGATCAGCGTGGTTGTAGCCTCTTACTGCCTGCTTATCCCTATGCGTCGGCACCGGCGTCACCAGATCGTACCTGCCGGCAAGAACGTCTTCTCCGTATTCGGAGACCATGCGGTCATACAGTATCTCTCCCAGAGTGTTTCCAATATCCGGACGGCTGCCGTATTTGAGAGCGAATATGACCGACTGCTCGACTGCGCCGTAACCCGCGCAGGCATACCCTTTGTCGAAGCTTTGCGGGCTGCCGGATGATTCTCTTACGGAGCATCTGAAGCATATTTCTCCCGGATCGTTCGGCGAAAGAGGCCTGCCGCACTTTTGGCAGTGTCTCTCCGCGATCCAGTTCACCGCGGCCATGCAGTCGTTGCACAGCCTGTACGTTCTGCTGTCGTCCGTTATCTTTCCGCAGCTTATGCAATAAAGACCCGGCGGATATACCAGGTCCAGTAATTCATTTCCTATTTTTTCAAACCATGAGATGTTCATAGTCAGTACCTTCCGAACGGATCCGCGTCGAGAGATATAAGGCGGGCCCTGAGCCCTGTGTATCTTCCGTCCGCCCGGTTATTGTCGATCATGGATCGGACTCGGTTAGGATCGCCGACTATTATCACGAGCTTCTTGCCCCTGGTGACTGCCGTATAGAGAAGGTTCCGTGTCATGAGCATCGGCGGGAAATTGAGCACCGGAATGATGACGACCGGGAACTCGGAGCCCTGGCTCTTGTGCACGGTCACGGCATAGGCCAGATCTATCTCTTCAAGCATGTCTCCGGAATAGTCGATCAGGCGGTCATCCATCCTGACCGTCATGATCTTATCCTCCGTATCGATCGATTCGACTGTGCCCATATCGCCGTTGAACACACCTTCGCCGGCGGCCGACATGAAGTCGGTTCGCCACTCTGCGCCGTAGTTGTTTCTGAGCTGCATCACCTTGTCGCCTTCGCGGAAGGTCACACTGCCGTATTTGAGTTCCGATTTCGTCTCATCAGCAGGATTTATGACATCCTGCAGCACAGCGTTAAGGCTCGGCGCCCCAAGTATGCCGCGCTTTGTCGGCGTCAGCACCTGTATATCGTCAGCAGAGTGTACGAAATCGAAGCCCGACTCTATGCGTCCGCCTATGAGTTCCTTGATGGTATCGCTTACGCTGTTTTCGTTGTTCTTGCTGATTATATAGAAGTCATCCCCGCTCTGCTGCGCCGGGTACTCGCCGCTGTTGATCAGATGTGAGTTTGCGACTATTCCGCTTCCCTCGGCCTGACGGAATATCTCCCTGAGACGGATAGTCGGTATGCATTCGCTGGCTATCATGTCGCGCAGCACATTGCCGGCTCCTACTGACGGAAGCTGGTCAGCATCTCCTGTAAAGATCAGACGCGTCCCTTCTTTTACCGCGTTCAGCAGCCCGTCCATCAGCATCAGGTCTATCATAGATGCTTCGTCGATTATTATCACGTCCTGCTCGAGAGGATTCTCTTCGTTGCGGCCGAAGTTTAGGGTATCGTCCTCATCAGACCATACGAATTCAAGCAGGCGGTGTATGGTCATAGCCGGCTTTCCTGACGCTTCTTCCATGCGCTTGGCTGCTCTGCCCGTAGGAGCCGCCAGCGCGGTCTCAAGGCCTGCAAAGTCGAATATCTTCACGAGTGTATTTATGATAGTGGTCTTGCCCGTACCCGGGCCGCCTGTGATTATAGTAATGTTGTTTGCAAGGCAGGCTTCGATCGCTCGCTGCTGTTCGGCTGAGAGCTCTACTTCTCCGCCGCTAAGTGAAAGAGCATTTTCCCTCGCGGCGTGGATGGCAGTGCCTGACTGCATAGGCACAGGCCTGGCGGCCGCGTTCCTGATCTTCATCAGTGCGTGAGCCACTCTCTGCTCCGCATGGTAATAGCCATACAGGTAGATGACCTGCACGTCATCGATGCTGTCCTCTTCAAGCTCTCCGGCAAACACCATGTCCCTCAGAGCGTCATGGACATTATCCATCATCACATCGAGGAATGCCGCCGTCTTTTCAACAAGAAGCCTTTCAGGCACCAGCGTGCTTCCGCTTGCCGCCCAGGCCTTGAGCATGTATCTTATGCCGCTTTCTATCCTAACGCTGCTGTCAGGCTCTACGCCTATGCGGGCGGCGATCTCATCCGCTTTGTTGAAATTGATGCCGCGGATGTCTTCAGCCAGTACATACGGATTTTCCTTAACGATGCGAACCGAATCCCTGCCGTAGATCTTGTAGACACGTACCGCCTCGCTCATCTCAATGCCGAGTTCCCGCAGTTCTATCGACGTATTCGCGAATTCTCTCGATTCATCAAATGATTCCGTGATCTTCGCAAGCGTCTTTGCGCCTATTCCGTTCACTTGAAGCAGTTTCTCCGGCGTCTCTTCGATGACCGTCAAAGCCTCATCTCCGAAAGTTTCGACTATCGCTTTCGCGGTGACCGGCCCTATACCCCTGATATTGCCTGCAGAAAGGAATTCGAGGATAGCATCGGCTCCTTCAGGCATTACCTCTTCGTAACTTGCGAAGCTGAACTGCTCGCCGTACTTAGGATGCACAGTGAATTTTCCCTCAAGCCTGTACGCGGTCCCTGTCCTTGGCTCAGCAAAAGAACCGGCTATACGGAATGAGCCTTCTTCTGTATCGAAGACCGCTACGGTATAGCCGTTCTCAGGATTGTTGAATATTATCTTTCCGAGCTTGCCTTCCTGCTGCATTTATCAGAATGTCCTTTTATAGAGTCTCCTGTTATCAAGCGTGAATACCCTCTCGCTGAAGCCGCCCGGCTCTACGTTGCTGAGCGCGTCCTCCATATCGAACATCTTGGCGTCGACCATATCGAGGTAGTGGAGCATTTCCGCTTCCGGGAAGAGCGGCTTTTTAGGGCTGCCGAATTCAGGCTCATAGTGATGGGTGAGTGCCATATGCTGCATAAGAAGGCACTTTTCTTCATCGATCCCAAGCTCCATGCAGCGCTCGCCTATGATCTCTACTCCCATGACAAGGTGCCCCAGCATTTTGCCCTCAAGTGTGTACTCGGAAACTACCCCGTTCTTGTCGGAATCGAGTTCATCAAGCTTCTGTATGTCATGAAGTGCGACTCCCGCCAGGAGCAGGTCCTTGTTCAGAAACGGGTAGACCTCGCAGGCGCGTTCGCCCATCATCATCATTCTCTTGACGTGCCATAGCAGACCGGCGTATTCCGCGTGGTGATTGCTCATGGCTGCCGGCCAATACATAAGACGCCCCTTTTCATCCTCATAGAAACTGAGGCAAAGGTTTTTGAGGTCTTTGTCTTCGAAGGCTTTTATGCGGCCGACTATGAAATCATACATATCCTCAGGCTTCTCAGGAGCGGCCTTGAAGAGATCGGCCCTCTCGTACGAGCCTTCCTGGGCCCTGCCCTTGATGACATCGATAACGAGCTGGTTCTGGCCCTTGTAGTCGCGGCATCTGCCGACTATCGTTATTACCATTCCTGATTCGATCTTTGAAAAAGCTTTTATCTCATCAGGTGTGAGATTCCACTTCACCGCCTGCATGTCTCCTGTCGCGTCGGCGAGCGACATATAAAGGTGCCTCTTGCCGTTGTTGCCATCGCGTATGTCGGCGCTTTTCACGAGATATCTGTCTTCAATATGGTGACCTTCATCAGGCCTGAGGTCTTTGATGTAATACGGTTTCATTCATTTCTCCTTGTGTCCGGTACCGGCTCTCCCGGTATCGATGCAATTATTATCCGAATCATTATACCACAGCCCCGCTGTATGATATAATCAGCGGGTGAAGAAACACATCTGATCTTTAATCCATGATTGAAGATTCGGTCACAATATTATTATCTGTAAACGAACGGAGGCGCTTATGGGATTTGATGCTGAAAAAGCCGTAAAGGCGACAGTTGAATGGATAAGAGACTGGTTCGATAGAAATGGACCGGGCTGCAACGCGATAGTTGGTATCAGCGGGGGAAAGGACAGCTCTATTGCAGCCGCTCTCTGCTGTGAGGCTCTCGGCAGTGACAGAGTCATAGGAGTGCTTATGCCTAACGGTGAGCAGTCCGACATAGACATGGCCAAGCTGCTGGTAGAGCACCTCGGAATAAAGCATTACGTCATCAACATCAAGGCCGCGTTCGATGCCATCATCGAACAGATGGAACTGGCTGAGATTGAAGTCTCAAAGGATTCGATCATCAACCTCCCGCCTCGCCTTCGCATGTCGACTCTCTATGCTGTCGGCCAGAGTCACAATGGCAGAGTCGTGAATACCTGCAACCTGTCTGAGGACTGGGTAGGCTATTCGACGAGATACGGCGACTCGGTAGGCGACTTCAGCGCCATGTCCTGTTTCACTACTGCCGAGATAAGAGCGATGGGGAGAGTTCTTGGTCTCCCTTCCGTTCTCATAGAGAAGGTCCCTACCGACGGACTCTCCGGAATGTCAGACGAGGACAAGCTGGGCTTCACCTACGAAGTGCTGGACAGATACATCCGCACCGGCGAGATCGACGATCCGGCTACCAAAGAGCGCATAGACTCGCTGCATAAAAAGAACCTCTTTAAACTGAGGTTCATGGACTGCTTCAAATATGACGGAGTGGTTGTCAAGGCCGATGAATAGGCCTTAAGCATATAATACAAATCTGGCCCGGGTCGCCCCGGGCCGTTTTATTACTCTTCTTTTATCCTGTCGAGCACAGTCTTGTATCCGCCTTCTCCATAAGCCAGACATTTGTTGACACGGCTGATCGTAGCTGAGCTTGCGCCGGTCTTCTTGCTTATCTCGCTGAAGACCGCACCCTCGTCAAGCAACCGCGCTACCTCCAGCCTCGCTGACAGGTCTAGCACTTCCTTGATCGTCGCCACATCATCAAAGAACTTGCGGCATTCTTCTTCATCCCTGAGCGCCAGAACAGCGTTATAGAACTGGCTCATGTTTTTTCTGTCTTTATCCGTGATCATGATGTACCGCCTTTCCCGCAACCTCTTCGATGCGTATTTATTTATTATTTGCTATAGTATACACCTTTCACGCTTTAATGTGCTAAAGTGTTTTGTTTTCTTTTGCATTTTTTCGAGTTGAATTACCTTTACCATGGGAATATTATGTATCACATGAAAAAGATTCACGAATCGACATTGACACACAGGATAGCGGCATTCATCTGCGGGCTCTGCCTGCTGCTCATTTTGCTTATCACCTCTTTCCAGGCTGTTTGCTACTGGATACCCGATTGGTGGCGGAATGAGTATGCCAAGTACGACACTCCTTCCAATGTCAGGGGCGAGATGTCGCTCGACGATGCCGTCCATGTCACGGAGGATATGCTTGAATACTGCATAGGCAGGCTCGACACACTCGATGATACCGAAGCGACGATCGACGGCGTTACAAAGCCGTTCTTCACCGACCGCGAAAAATCGCATCTGGCGGACTGCAGGGTACTGTTCCAGAAAGGTCTCCGCGCGCGCGTAATAGCGTGCCTGCTTCTTGCCGCGTTCGTGATCTATATCTACATGCATAATGAAAAAAATACCCCTTCGCTTCTCGCGAAAGGGTATCTGAAGTCTCTAGTCTTTATTGTGATGATTGCCGCGGTCATTGCCGTCCTTTGCGTGATAGACTTCACTATGGTATTCACGGAGTTCCATCACATCTTCTTCGATAACGACCTGTGGATACTCTATCCGGATAAGGACCAGTTGATCAATATCATGCAGGAGGATGTATTCTCCGATGCCGCAATGTGGATCGCATGTATCTGGCTTGCCGCAGCAGCATTGTTTGCCGCCGCTTCAGCCATCATCCTTCGCCGCGATAAATCTGACGCTTACTCTGTGAACAGCGGGGTCGAGTAGTATCTGTCGCCGCTGTCAGGAAGCAGGGCCACTATGGTCTTGCCCTTGTTCTCAGGCTTCTTTGCATATTCGAGTGCTGCGGAAAGCGCAGCGCCGGAAGATATGCCTACGGAGATGCCTTCTTTTTTTGCGAGCAGTTTGGCCGCTTCAAATGCTTTCTGTCCGTCAGCCTTGTAGACCTCATCGTAGACAGTCGTGTTCAGTACGTCAGGAACGAAGCCTGCGCCGATGCCCTGGATCTTATGAGCTCCCGCTCTGCCTTCGGAAAGGACCGGTGAATCTGCCGGCTCCAGTGCCACTATCTTTACTTCCGGCTTCTGTTCCTTGAGGTATTCCCCAACGCCTGTGAGCGTGCCGCCTGTACCTACTCCGGCGATAAAGACATCTACCGCGCCGTCAGTATCCTTCCAGATCTCCGGGCCTGTTGTCGCCTTGTGTACCGCAGGATTTGCCGGGTTCACGAACTGTCCAGGTATGAATCCTCCGTCTATCTCTTTTGCGAGTTCCTCAGCCTTTTCGATAGCGCCCTTCATGCCCTTTGAGCCTTCTGTCAGGACTATCTCAGCGCCATATGCCTTAAGGATGTTGCGTCTTTCAACACTCATCGTCTCAGGCATGGTCAGGATGGCTCTATACCCTTTAGCAGCCGCGATGGATGCAAGGCCGATTCCGGTGTTTCCGGATGTAGGTTCTATGATGACCGAACCTTCCTTGAGAAGGCCCTTCTCTTCCGCGTCTTCTATCATCGCCTTAGCGATCCTGTCCTTTACGCTGCCGGCCGGATTGAAGTATTCAAGCTTAACCAGCACTGTTGCCTCGAGGCCCAACTCTTTTTCGATATTTGTAACTTCTACAAGCGGTGTGTTTCCGATAAGTCCAAGTGTTCCTTTATATATATTAGCCATTTCTTTTGCTTCCTTTCTTGCTTTGATTCACTGAATTACGCATATCCCTTACCCTGCCCGGGAGCAAACAAAAGCCCGGGGCTTTTTATGCTCCCGGGCGTATCACTCAATTTCAGGGATCGGATTCCGATGTGTTACGAGGTGCGTGTCATCCTATGACAAGACCCCGGCCATACATCGCGCCCGGGAGCTTTGCGTCAGACAACAACACATCATGTTATTTTTATTTGTAAGAGGGAGATAAGCAGTTTTCATCGTCCGTCCCTTTCAAAAATGATCTCTGTGATTGCCGGTATTCTAACTCTTATTTCCTACCAAGTCAATAGGTTTTTAAAACTGCTCTTGTATCTTATTTAGTACCAAATCCGGCATGGTCTCCCCTGGCGACTACCGTCTCATAACCCACTGAAGCTATGCGCATTGCCATGCAGCGTATGCATTCGGCCGCCTCATCTCCTGTGCAGATCTTGTTGTCGTACAGCAGATATTTCCCCCTCACATCCGAAGGCGAAAGGTTTGGCATCACGACGTTGGCGCCGGCCAATATGCCCTTCTCGCGTCCGCGTGGATCGATCGTTCCGAGCGCGGTAGTTGCCGGAAGCAGTACGTCAGGCAAAATAAGACGTATGACTGACAGCAGTCTCAGAGTCATGTCTACTGTACCAGCCGGATGATCCGCGAACTGTGTGTCATGGTGCGGGATAAACGGGCCTATGCCTACCATCTCCGGTCTGAACTCCTGAAGGAATCTGAGGTCCTCCACCAGGTGCTCCGTTGTCTGATAAGGAGACCCCACCATCATGCCGCAGCCTACCTGATATCCAATCTCCTTGAGATCGCGCAGACACTGCATACGGTGCTCGAAAGACATCTCCGCAGGATGCAGCATCTCATAGTGCGCCTTATCCGCAGTCTCGTGTCTGAGCAGATAGCGGTCGGCCCCGGCGTCGAAGAACTTCTGATAACTCTCCTTCTCAAACTCACCCAGCGACAGAGTGACCGCGCAGTCAGGGTACTTATCCTTTATATCTCTGATGATCGAAACTATAAGCTCGTCCGTGTAAAACGGATCCTCTCCTCCCTGCATCACAAAGGTGCGGAAGCCAAGCTCATAGCCGATGTCGCAGCATGACAGGATCTGCTCTTTGCTGAGGCGGTAACGCTCGCAGTTTGTGTTGCCGCTGCGTATGCCGCAGTAATAGCAGTTGTTCCTGCATATGTTGGAGATCTCTATGAGTCCGCGAAGATATACGTCCTTACCGTAATGCGCTTCGCGTACCTTGCGGGCCTTTTCTGAGAGATACTCATCGAAACCGGGAGCATCACAAAGAAGGACAGCCTTCAGCTCTTCGTCTGTCAGGTCGTGTCCGGCTTCAAGCCTGTCTATCAGGTTCTTACACTTTTTTATATCCGCTGTTTCTTTCATGATGAATCAATTCTAACAAAAAAGCTGTCAGATGACAGCCATTTTGTATAGTTTGTAGATATTGTATGTAAGAGGGATGAAAGTATTATGGTGCGGTTAGAAATATCTAACTCTTTCTTTCAAGCACATATTAACACCTCTATTTCCTATTGTCAAGGTAGGATTTGAAAAATTTAAAAATTTTTCAAATATAAAGCCGCTGCCATCCGGCAGCGGCTCTGTATCCCCTTTTCTCTTGTTTAGAGGTGCTGATTCCTTGGGATCCTGTCGTACCATTTGAGCAGGAACGGCTCGATCATCGAGGTCAGCTTCATGTCAAGATTGAAGAAGTAGACCGTGAATGTGACCACGAAGAATGCGAGGCCTCCGGTCAGAACATACAGTAATGCTTTTGCGAGTTTCTTTTTCATATATGTGCCTCCGTTAATTTATTTTACCATGCATTCTCGTCCTCGAGGAACTCGAGTGAAGGATCAAGCGGTTCTTCCTGCATGACTGTTCTCATGTACTGGTTGACCTGGTCTCTTACGCCCTGCCTCGAAATGACGCGAGGGTCGAAGAGCTGGTGGTCTACCCAGATCAGAGGAATGCCGCGCTCTCTTGCCTTATCTTCGAAGAGTCCGTGCATGCCATCCAGAGCCTTGCAGGTGATGTGCTCCCAGAGGATGATCATATCCGCGTTGAACTCCTCAACGAACTCGAAGAGGTCGTCCAGAAGCACCTTGTATCCGCCGTGTGTACGGTTACGCATGATCATCTCTTCAGTCAGCATGGCCATATCGTAGTAGGCCTGCTCTCTGTTCTCAGGAGTATCAGTATCCGCGATCATCTCCGTGTTGATGCAGCTGAGCATGTCTGTCAGAGGCACGATGCCCCAGCAGTTGAGCAGCCATACCAGGAAGTCCATGTAATAGTGAGACTGAACGCCCCATACGATCGCTCTGTGACGGTACTCAGGAGCAGCCATCTTTCTCTTCTTGTATGCCTTCTCCGCCAGCTTCATGAGACGCTTGTCCGCTGTCTCGAATTCAGGAACCTTGCCGCAGATGGCCATGTATGTGGTCTCTGTGTAAAGAGCGAGGTTTCCGCCGAAGATCTGCGGATAATCCGTCTTGTTCATGTCGAGCCACTCGTTGCGGCACTTTGTCGCGAAGTTGACTCTCTTAGCGCATTCGAAGTAGTAATCCCAGTCCCATTTGTGGCCTGTGTGCTCTTCGATGAACTTGATGGCTCTTCTGACTTCTTCAGCGGCGTATTCCTGAACGTCGTCTTCCTTGTGACGGAGCGGAGCCGGCAGCTGGAATACAGGAATGCCGTCTTCCTTCTCGAGTCTCTCGGAGATAACGCCGTTTCCGAGCAGTGAGCCGTCGCATGTGGTGTTGCACTGTACAGCGCAGGCGCCGAGTATAGGAGCGTCATCGTCTATGGATACTCCGGCCTCAGCCTCAGGCATCGGGCAGACGTCTCCAGGGAGTCCGTATTCCTGAGCTACGTCGATGTAGTGCTCCATCGCGTGCTGGTTGAGCAGCACGGATACGTATGTCGAAGGAGTCTCACGGGATGTGCACTTCAGGTTAGGGAATCCCATCATGACTGCTGTCATCTCGTTCTCGTCAACGAGTACGTTGATCTTTGAAAACTCCTCGTCGTTTCCGGTCCTGCGGTCACCGCGGGCCAGTGTGTTGAGCAGCTTGGCTACGTCGATGATGATAAGGTCCTGCTCCTCATGAGCCATTCTGAGGTATTCGCCTCTGAGGCCCTGGGTGAATCTGTCTACCATCATAGGTACTGCCAGATAGTTTGCCATCCAGCGGTATCTGAAGAAGAACTTTATATTGCGCGGTTTTGCCATGAATTTTCCGAGTGTGAGCATGATGCCCAGCCATCTCGAATAATCATAGAGAGTATCTCCCACTCCGCGCCACTCACGGCGTTTTCTGACCTTGCCATGCGGCTTGTAAAGGTCGCCGTATCTTGTATCGCCCTTTATCTTTTCAGGGTTTACCATGGTCTTGAATTTTCTGACTGCCATCACTAACCCTCCTTCTGTATCTTCTTGATATCGATGCTCTCAAGGAAAGCCTGCACACGTGTGCGCATCTGTCCCGACGAACCGATAGTGTACGGTCTGTCTACCGCGAGCACCGGCCAATCATACCTGTTTCTGAGGATGTGTGAGCCCATCATTCTTTCATAAGCCCATGGGTCGCAGAACTTCATCTGCTGATAGATGATACCGTCAGCCTTGTACTCTTTAGCAAGCTCGTCTACGTATGAACGGCGTCCGTCCATCGTCACGGTATCCATGTAGCGAGGGCACTCGCCTCTGTACATGTAAGCGCTGCAGAGCTGTGTAAGAGCATCCTCTTCATCGTTGAGGTAGATAGGATCTCTGCCAGGAAGCGAGCCGTAGCAGAATCTGTCGGCACAGACAAACGCGCCGCTTTCCTCTACCAGTTTGATGAAGTCGGTATCATCGACCTCGGAACCGACGACCTCTACCCTTGCCTTGAACCAAGGCTTAGGATCAGGTTTTCTCTTCTTGAGTTCTTCGAGTGTCTCTTCGAGTTTGTCAATGATGAGGTGCTTAGGAGCCACGTAGGATGCCAGACAGAAGACGCTGAACTCGTATCCGGTGATGGTCGGCTCGTCGAGCTTGCGGAAGTCTCCGATCGCTCTGATAAGCTCGCATACCTTGTTGTGTTCGTCGACAGCCTTGCGGATGGCAGCATCGGAAATGTCGATACCGTAGTTCTCAGCCAGCGGCTTGAGGATGTGGTTCTTGCACTGAACGACATAGAGGTTGAGGCCGTTATAGTCAGCCTTCATAGGGATCTCCATGTAGTCAAAGAAGAATCCTTTCTTGTCCTTGCCCATAGCCTGGAGAACGTCCATGTTCTCTACGCAACGGTTCAGCATGGTGCAGCCATCAGGCGTGATGACAGCGTCCAGGAAGTTATAGCCTCCCTCAAGAGCTCTTTCGAGAATGGCTCTTGAATATTCGCAAAGGAAGCTGGTCAGATAGTATGTGCCTACATCGATCGAACCCGTGCGCGGGGCGCGGAGCCTGCTGGAGAAGCAGCCGGGCAGATTGAGAAGAGGCTCAGGCACGTTCTCGCACATATAGCCTATGCACTTCATGCCCTCTTTCTGGGCCTGCGCAACAAGATCATTGTTTGCTTCCTGCAGCAGGTCCTCGAAGTAAATCAGGTGCTTTAAGTCTTTCATCTCTCCCTCTCTTTGGTTAACATAAACGACCGGCAGCCGGCCGCCGGATACCCGAGAAAAAGATACCCACACTATTGTTGATATTTTATCACGCGAAACTGTTTCCAGACAATTAGTTTCATCTATATTACGCAAAATCCGATACAAAAAAACATCCCTCCGCAGGGGATATCGCAATATCGGTGTTTTACGGTTTTACCTGCAAACAGATCCGGTCCTTGACTTATACCCTCCTGGGGTATATATTATAGTCGTAGATACCCCTGCGGGGTATGGCTGATCATTATTGTAAACATTTCATAAACGGAGTTATATATGGCAGATAAAAGTGATGTTCGCAAAGACGGCGCGGTAAAAGACTGCTGCGCTTGCAGCGAGAAGCATAAGGAACGCAGTCCCGAAGAATACAAGGATCTGATAAATAGGCTCAGCCGTATCGAGGGGCAGGTGCGCGGCATCAAGGCGATGGTAGAACGCGGAGCATACTGCCCGGATATCCTGATCCAGACATCAGCCGTCAACTCGGCTCTGAACAGTTTCAGCAAGGTGTTGCTGTCAAACCACATCCGCACCTGCGTAAGGAACGATATACGGGACGGCAACGATGAAGTCGTTGAAGAACTTGTCACCACTCTTCAGAAAATGATGAAGTAAACGGAGGGTGCTGAAAATGGAGCAATACATAGTCACGGGAATGAGCTGCGCCGCTTGTCAGGCGCGGGTCGAAAAGGCCGTGTCCAAAGTGGAGGGTGTCGACTCATGTTCGGTCAGCCTCCTTACAAACTCAATGGGAGTCGAGGGTAGCGCCGCTCCTGAAGATATCATACGCGCCGTTACCGAAGCAGGCTACGGTGCCAGCTTAAAGTCCGCTGATCCCGTTCAAAATGAGCGGAGCAGTTTTGCTGCCGATGAAGCTGCTCTCGAGGACAGAGAGACTCCGGTCCTTAAAAAGCGCCTTATCGCATCTATCGGTTTTTTGCTGGTACTCATGTACTTCTCGATGGGTCATATGATGTGGGGCTGGCCTCTCCCTTCTTTCTTCGAAGGAAATCACGTCGCGATGGGACTCATACAGATGATACTCGCGGCAATAGTGATGGTAATAAACCAGAAGTTCTTTATCAACGGATTCAAGGGACTCATACATGGCGCCCCAAACATGGATACGCTGGTCGCCATGGGCAGCGCCGCTTCATTCTGCTGGAGCACATACGTGCTCTTCGCTATGACAGGCGCGCAGCTTTCGGGCGACAGTGAAGCGGTAATGGCCTATATGCATGACTTTTACTTTGAGTCTGCGGCCATGATACTGACTCTCATCACAGTGGGCAAGATGCTTGAGGCACGCTCCAAGGGAAAGACAACAGACGCGCTTAAAAGCCTGATGAAGCTTGCTCCGCAGACGGCAGTCGTTGAACGTGGCGGGATCGAAACGGAGATCCCTGTATCACAGGTGCGCGTAGGTGACGTGTTCCTGGTCAGCCCGGGAGAAAACATCCCTGTCGACGGAGTGATCTTAGAAGGAAACTCGGCAGTCAACGAGGCTGCCCTTACTGGCGAATCCATACCGGTCGATAAGAAAGCAGGTGACAATGTATCCGCGGCCACGACCAACCAGTCCGGGTTCATCAGATGCAGGGCTGTAAGGGTCGGCGAAGACACTACCCTCGCTCAGATAATACGCATGGTGAGTGATGCCGCGGCCACGAAGGCTCCGATCGCCAAGATCGCCGATCGGGTGTCGGGCGTGTTTGTCCCTGTGGTGATAGGTATCGCGCTTATTACCCTCGTCATCTGGCTGGCAGCCGGCAAGGATACAGGATTTGCTCTTGCCAGAGCCATATCTGTGCTCGTCATAAGCTGTCCGTGCGCTCTGGGCCTTGCGACGCCGGTTGCCATAATGGTCGGAAGCGGAGTAGGCGCAAGGAACGGCATACTCTTCAAGACCGCCGCGGCGCTTGAGGAAACGGGCCGCATAGAGATAGTTGCACTCGATAAGACCGGCACCATCACAGGCGGAGACCCTAAGGTAACAGATGTATTTACCTGCCGCGGAGTGCCGCAGGATGAGCTGCTCACCGTCGCAGCCGCTGTAGAATCAAGATCCACTCACCCTCTCGCGAAAGCAGTCTCTGAATATGTCGGAGGCACCACCCTCAGGATAAGCGACTATACTGAAGTCCCGGGCGGAGGAGTCAAGGCATTCACATGGGACGGCTCCAGGGCAGTCAGCATAGCCGGAGGAAATGCCGCGTTCATGACCGCTAATGGAGTATCGTCTGAGGATGTTGACCGTCTGCTGAGAGAAACGGCCGAATTCGCCAACGCCGGCAAAACGTCCGTGCTCTTCGAAAAAGGCGGCAGGCTGCTGGGTCTTATCGCTTTGGCGGACTCCGTAAGAGAAGACAGTGTTGACGCCATCAGGCAGTTCAGGGAGATGGGTATCAGGACCGTCATGCTGACCGGCGACAGAAAGAAGACCGCGGACGCCATCGCGTCGGAGGTCGGAGTCGATGAGGTGATAGCTGAAGTCCTTCCGGACGGCAAGGAAGAAGTCATACGCGGGCTGATGGAGCAAGGCCGCACCGCAATGATAGGAGACGGCATCAATGACGCTCCTGCTCTTACAAGAGCAAATGTCGGCATAGCCATAGGCGCGGGTACGGATGTCGCACTCGACGCAGCGGATGTCGTACTTGTCAACAGCAGCCTTTCAGACGCGGTAAAGGCCGTAAGGCTTGGCCGCAAGACGCTTAAAAACATACATGAGAACCTGTTCTGGGCATTCTTCTATAACGCGATATGCATACCTGTCGCAGCCGGAGCATTCATAAAGCTGTTCGGCTGGGCACTTAACCCTATGCTCGGAGCAGCAGCAATGAGCCTTTCAAGCTTCTGCGTGGTCACCAACGCGCTCAGGCTCAATCTGTTTGATGCCGACGCCGCAAAAGGCTCCGGTATTGAAAACACAAAAAGTTCATCACAGGCCGCCTCTGCTGATACCGGCGCGCCTGTCAGCAATAGTAAAAATGAAAGCGAGGAAAAATCGATGCAGAAAACAATGAAGATCGAAGGAATGATGTGCCCTCACTGCGAGGCCGCAGTCAGGAAGGCCCTTGAAGCGCTTGATGGCGTAGACGCCGCGGAAGTCAGCCACGAGGCAGGCACCGCAGTAGTATCGATGTCGGCAGATGTAGCTGATGCCGTGCTCAAGGAGGCCGTCGAAGCCAAGGAATACAAGGTCACAGGAATAGAATAACAAAGCCTCATCAAGGCATCCAAAAAGGCGCCTCCGTCATAAACGGATGCGCCTTTTTTGCTTTCGGAGGGATCACGCCTCTGCGAGCGCTTTTATATCTTCTTCAGTCGTTGACCAGCTGGACGCGAGCCTGACTATAGTATGCGTATCATCGTATACGCCCCAGCGGTCGAACACGACCGTCTTACCAAGCTGCTCCATCTCCTCTTCAGTCATAAGGATGAGTTGCTGGTTTGTCGGCGAATCCATATAGACCTGCCAGCCTTTTTCTTTGATTATCTCCTTTATCTCCAGCGCCATCTCGATAGCGTGGCGGCTGATCTTGAAATACAGGTCGTCAGTAAACAGCGTATCAAACTGTATGCCAAGCAGCCTGCCCTTAGCGAGAAGCGCTCCCCTCTTTTTTACGGATGTCATGAAGTGCTCCGGCCTGTTGCCCTTCGTAAAAACGACGGCTTCGCCGCAGAGAGCTCCTACCTTGGTTCCTCCGATGTAGAACACGTCGGTCAGTCTCGCTATGTCCTGCAGAGTCAGATCGCATGCATCGCTCGTGAGCCCATAACCCAGCCTCGCTCCGTCCAGATACAGAGGTATCTCATACTCATGGCAGAGGCCTGACAGGGCCTCGAGTTCGGCTTTGCTGTAAAGAGTGCCCGGCTCGGTCGGGAACGAAATATAAACCATGCCCGGGAATACCATGTGGTCATTTGTCACATCGCTGTGGAACTTCTCAAGATAAGCCCTGACTGTATCAGCCTCGAGTTTTCCATCCATCGACGGCAACTCTATAACTTTGTGGCCGGTGAACTCTATCGCTCCTGATTCATGTACGCTAACATGGCCGCTGTCCGCTGCTATCACGCCTTCCCAGTCGCGGAGCATGGTGGATATGACCACGGAATTTGTCTGTGTGCCGCCCACAAGAAGCTCCACCTGCGCGTCAGGCAGGCCGCACGCGGCCTTTATCTTTTCTTTTGCGCTTTCGGTGTAATGGTCCATGCCGTATCCCGGCAGGCTCTCCATGTTTGTTTCAGCCAGTCTCTTAAGTATCTCCGGATGCGCTCCGGCTATGTAGTCGCATTCAAATGAAACCACTTCGTTTCTCCTCTATATCTCAATTTTGCTTCTCAGATCATCCGCGCATGCGCAGGCTGTCGACCAGCACAGCTGCAGATTGTATCCCCCTGTTATGCCGTCCGCGTCCAGAGCTTCTCCTATGATGTACAGACCTTCAAAGCGCTTTGCCTGCATGGTCGCGTTATCTATCTCATCAAGGGATACTCCTCCCGCGGTCACCATACCGTGTTTATCGACTCCGCTGACGGTGAAGTCATCGTGGTCAAGGAATGACGCCAGCACGTTTGTCCTGACATCGCCCAGCAGTCCCCTTGAACGCTCGCGCAGTATGCCCTGCATGCGCTTCGGCAGTTCATGCAGCTCCTTATTATAGCTCAGCCTTAGCAGCTCACCGGGACGGACATACTTTGAAATGTTGAGTATCACAGGGCCTGAAAATCCTTCATGAGTGAACAGAAGGTCTCCCTTCATTTTTGCAGCTTTGCCTTTGCATGTATTGGCAGCATCGCTGCTGAAAGCAATCACCGTCACATCAGGAACTGAGACGCCTGATAATTCAGCGTAAGGATAATCCTCAACATATACAGGCGCCAGCGCCGGTCTGGGCTCATCAATGTCGAGACCAAGATCTTCAAGCATTTCGAACATGGACCCATCGGATCCGGTCTCGGGATAAGTGATGCCTCCTGTTGCTATCACTACATTCTCCGCATTTAAAACATACCCGCTCTCAAGCGTGATCTCCCAGAGGCCTTCATCCATGCGAAGCCCCGTAACCTTCGCATCCCCCTCTATTTGCCAGAGATTGGAAGCAGCCTCGCCGATCAGAGTATCCAGCACATCCCTCGCTTTTCCTGATGCCGGGAATATGCGGCCCGCATTATCCATGCCGTTCGCCCCGTAAAAAGCATCCACGGGATCTCCGCTCTCATCCGCAAGATCTACTCCCATTCCGGAAAACCATTTCGCGAGATCCAGGTTGCTATGCCTGTACAGGCATCTGCGAAGCGCTTGCCCTTCATCTCCGTAGGCATAAACAAAGTCTTTGATCGGCCCTCCGTGCGTTATGTTGCATCTTCCGCCCCCGCTCATCAGCAGCTTTGTCCCCAGGGAACTGCCTCCCTCGAGCACAAGCCCGGGCGCACCATTCAGATCCAGCTGAGATGCAAGCATAAGGCCTGAAGCGCCTCCGCCTATTATTACTATGTCATATTTTGCGTCATTCATATCTGCATTTGTAAAACCGGACTCCGTCAGAGGAAGTCCGGCTTGTTTTCTTAAAGATTGACGTTTCTACAGTTTCAGGTCTCCGTCCTTGACCCAGCCAAGCTTGCGGCAGCCCGCGTTGATCAGCGGAGCCAGAACTGCCGGCAGCACGAAGCATATGAGTATCAGTCCCAGCCAGTCCATGCCTGTGATGGATGCCTTGGCCCCTGATGCGACATCTGCTACCCAGCCTGAGTAAACTCCGATCTGTCCGACTAATCCGCATGTTCCCATGCCGCTGGATACAGGAGCTCCGTTCATCTGAAGCTTGAACAGACACGTCGCTATCGGGCCTGTGATCGCGGAGGTAAGCGTAGGTGCTATCCATATGCGCGGATTTTTTACGATGTTTCCCATCTGCAGCATCGATGTTCCGATGCCCTGTGAGATGAGTCCGCCCCACTTGTTTTCAGGGAACGACATAACGGCAAAGCCAACCATCTGAGCGCAGCAGCCTGCAACAGCAGCGCCGCCCGCGAGTCCGACAAGACCAAACGCGGCGCAGATCGCGGCTGATGAAATCGGCAGGGTCAGAGCCATGCCTACTATCACCGATACGATGATGCCCATCATGAACGGTCTCAGCTCTGTCGCCCACATGATAAGATTGCCTATCTTCATGGCCGCGGCTCCGAGTCCCGGCGCCCACCATGCGGCCAAAGCCACGCCGACGCCTATGGTCACCAGCGGAACTACGAGTATATCCACTCTTGTCTCTCCGGCGACTGCCTTACCGCATTCCGCGGCGATAATGGCGACTATGAGGACGGCAAGAGGCCCGCCCGCTCCGCCGAGTCCGTTGGCCGCAAAACCCACGGTCGCCAGCGAGAACAGTACCAGATTAGGGCTCTTGAGCGCGTAGCCTATCGCTATCGCCATCGCAGGTCCGGTCATCGCTACGGCAAGCCCGCCCACCGTGTAGTCGGCACCGCCTATGGTGCAGACCGGATTTGTCAGGAATCCGATATGGAACTGCGTACCTATCGTGTTGATGATCGTACCGATAAGCAGCGAGCAGAAGAGACCCTGCGCCATCGCTGACAGCGCGTCTATTCCATAGCGCCTCGCGCTTATCTCTATATTCTTGCGTTCAAGGAACGCTTTAAAGGAATTCTTTGTCATTTTCTTCTCTATCCTTTATAATTTAAGCAATAACATTATCTGAAAGATTATATCACATTATTCGAGCGAAAGGGGTCTTTAATGAGTCGTGTAGAACGGGCAGAGGCAAGCCAGGCAGCACAGGAAAGACAGGCTGCTTCTGTTAGGAAAAGGAAAAAGAAGAAAAAAGGCGGTTGCCTGTGGATACTGGTGCTGATCCTGGCCATACTCGTGGCAGGCGGAGGCTATTACACAATGGGTCTAAGGCCGGTCGATCCGAATAGCGACGAGCAGATCGTCGTGGACATCCCTAATGGCAGCGGAGCGTCGACTATCGTGGAGATACTCGACGAAGCCGGACTCGTGAAGAACAAGTTTTGCGCCAAGGTAAACAGCAGGATAGGCCACTACAACAGCCTTCAGGCAAACACATACATCTTCAGTCCTTCGATGTCATTCCAGGAGATAATGACCGCCATCAATACGGGCGACTTTGATTATCTCTCCAAAGAAAGCATAGAGGTCAAGGACGGGGCAAGGCTGCAGCAGGTAGCCGAAGCTGTTTCAGAGAAGCTTCCGTATTCGGCTGATGAGATACTTGAGAAATGGGCCGACACGGATTATCTGAACGAACTTATCGACAGATACTGGTTCCTTACAGACGAGATACTCAACAAGGATGTGATGTATCCTCTCGAAGGATACCTTTACGCGGACACTTACATCGTTACTGACAATATGACTCTCGAGAGCTTCACGGAGATGTGTCTTGACAGGATGGATGAAGAGCTGTCAGAACGCAGAGGCGAAATCGAGTCTTCGGGATTCACTGTTCACCAGCTCCTGACACTGACCTCAATAGTCACCAAGGAGGCGACAGCTGATGACCAGGCAGGCGTAGCGGGCGTATTCATGAACAGGCTCGACAAGAGCATGTCGCTCGGATCTGACGTTACTGTCTGCTATATATTCCAGGAAGACCGAGTCGACCTCAAGGTAAGTCAGCTTGAAAGCACTAATCCTTACAACACGCGTAAGTACGCCGGTCTCCCTCCTGGGCCTATCTGTCAGGTTGTAGGAAGCGCTATAGACGCTACCCTCAACTATGAGCACCACGATTACCTGTTCTTCATCGCGGATGAGAACGGAGTTGTACGCTACAGCACAGATGAGGCCGGTCACGAAAGCAATATCGATGAGCACGGACTGCTTCAGGATGACGACGCCGAGTCGGACGGAAACTAAAGAACAGCATAAAAGAGAAACGGTCGGGTCTATACCCGGCCGTTTTTGATGACAGTACATTTCTCTCCTACGTACTGTAATGTCATGTATATATCCTTCGTGCCCGCAAGCAGCTCCGTCAGAAAGGCCCTGTCCCCCTCCCATGTCGGAAGATCCAGCATCTTTTCATGCGGCACCCAGGCCAGCTCTCCTTCCCTGCAATCCGGAGGTTCATACTTGCCGGTTTCAGCGAATATGCGGGCAGCCTCTTCATCCGCGGGTTCAAAGTCGGAAGATGAATACAGATACATGTCCTCATCTTCATACTGATCCGAGCGGAACTCGATCACGCCGTGGAAGACCCACGACTTCAGCCTGAGTCCCGTCTCTTCAAGCACCTCGCGGACAACGCATTCATCCGGTGTCTCCCCGTCTTCCAGCTTGCCGCCTACGCTGATCCACTTGCCTTCGTTCATATCTCCGGGCTTTTTGTCACGGTACAGCATCAGCCAGCTACCGTTATTCTCAAGATAGCAAATAGTCGATCTGATCATAAATAAAGGCGAGCCGCCTAGAACAGCGGCTCCTGTGTGTATTTCCTTATACTTTCTTTTGTATAGACGAGCACTCTGTCGCCCTCAAACAAAACCAGATCTCCATCCGGTTTTACAGTCTTTCCGTCGCGCTCTATCAGCACTATAAATGTCTGGCGTGAAATATCCAGATCTTTTATCTTATGGCCATTCCACGGATGGTTCTTTCCGAGGATGATCTCCTTCACATCCTCGAGCATGCCTTCAGTAGCCGACTCGGCGCAGATTATCAGCTTGTCTCCAAGCATTATCTCGATATCTCCCCTCGGCACCATCGTTTCTCCGTCTCTTATGATCAGAGCTATGATGGAACCGCTCGGCATCGCTACCTCGCTTATGGTCTTGCCTATCCAAGCGTCTCCCTGATCGATCGAGGCCTTGATGAATCTGACGTTCTGCTGCTGCTCTATATCCGCAAGCCTTGTTGCCAGCTGGTACTCTTCAACGAATCCGGCGGAAATGATACCCGTAGGGATGGCTACCAGAAGTACGCCCAGGAATGTTATCACTATGCCCAGTATCTGGCCCATGACCGTTATCGGGTAGATGTCGCCGTAGCCGACTGTCAGCAGCGTTGAGGTCGCCCACCATATGGCTGAGAACGCGTTCTTGAAAACGTCAGGCTGCGCGTCATGCTCTACACTGTACATGCAAAGGCTCGAAGCCAGAATGAGCAGCGCTATGACAAAGATCGAAGCGAGTATCTGAGTCTTCTTCTTTGAAAGTACATTGCCAATGAGCGTAAGCGAATCGGAATACGCGTTGATCCTGAACAGTCTGAAGATCCTGACCACTCTTAACATGCGGAATACCGCGGCGCCTGCCGGGAAAAAAGTAGGCAGGTAGTGCGGCAGGAACGACAGAAGGTCTATGATGCCGTAGCCCGAAGTGACATACTTGCCTACGGCTCTGCCTGTCGAATACCCCTTATACTGCTGCCTTGCTGTGAGTATCCTCAGCACATAGTCGAACGCGAAAAAGAGCACTGTGATCTCATCGACCCAGTCAAACAGTGTTCCATATGTTGCCCTCGCGGATTCAAATGTCGACGCGAAAGCGCACACGAGGTTGGCTATCAGCGCCACGGTGCTGAGTATGTCGTAAAACTGATTCAGCGGGCTGTCGGTCACGCCGGTCGAAACCATCGCGAACAGTTTCTGCTGTGTTTTTTCCCAGTTGCTGTTGTTTTCCATCTAACCTTCTACTCTGATGCACTTTATCTTCTGCGGCAGAAGCGGCTTGTCTCTGAAGTCGCGTCTTGCGTTGACGATCTTGTCTGCAACTGCCATGCCGTCAGTCACCTTGCCGAACGCAGCGTACTGACCGTCCAGATGAGGCGAAGTCGTTGTCATGATGAAGAACTGCGAACCTGCCGAATTCGGATCCATGGCTCTTGCCATCGAGAGGACTCCCCTCTCATGTTTCAGATCATTTTTGAATCCGTTGGCGCTGAACTCACCCTTGATGGTGTATCCCGGACCGCCCATTCCGTTTCCGTTAGGACATCCGCCCTGGATCATGAATCCCGGAATGACTCTGTGGAAAATGAGTCCGTCATAGAACTCAGAGTTCGCGAGTTTCTCAAAGTTTGCGACAGTTTCAGGAGCGATATCTTCATAAAGCTCGCCCTTCATGATGCCGCCGTCTTCCATTTCTATAGTGAATTTCTTCATGCTATGTATACCTCCGTTTATGCTTCTACTGATTATACCTTTTTATGCGCGTTCCGTCTATTCCACGGATTTGAGTGACTCTGTCATCGACACGTTGCGCAGTCTCTTCTGCATGGCTATATTCACCAGGAACGCGAACAGGAACGTGAGCGCTACCGATATAGGTATGTCATACGGGCCGTGCCTAGGCTCAAAGTAGATCATGCTCAGAACTATGTTGTCTATTACAAACTTAAGCAGCCAGTCTCCCATCGGTATGCCGACTATTGCAGCCACCGCCGTCAGGAAGAGGTTCTCACGGAACACGTACTGCGATACCTCCAGCTGGTAGAATCCAAGAACCTTGATAGTGGCGATCTCGCGTATGCGCTCAGTGATATTGATATTGGTCAGGTTGTAGAGCACTATGAACGCCAGAAGCGCGGCGCTGAGTATGACGACATAGACGATGGAGTTAAGGCTCTTCATCATCTTGTTGACGTTCTCTCTGACATCGATGTTGGTCTGAGCCGCTGCCGTATATTCGTAACCTGCCGCGTCTGCCGAAGCGTTTCTGATCACATCCTCTTCAGTACCATCTTTAAAATCGATGTATGCCGCCTTTCTTTCCGGTTCCTTGCCAAAGCCATCGCGATATGTGTCGGACGAAATGTATATGCTGTCGTATACGTAGTTGTCAGCGACGGCCACGATCTTTACATCCATCTCCCGGAAATCATCGCGGAGCTTTATCTCGTCTCCTACTCCTATGCCGTAGTCATGGTTGGTCTTCCTGACTATAACCGCTTCTCCCGGCCCCGGATAGTCTATGTGCTGATCGCCGGCATGCAGATCTATGAACTGATCAAAGCCCTCCTCCTCGGTGGCTACACATGTAATGTCTGTCGTTTTGTCGCCAATGATCGCCGTCACCTCGTCCCGGTGCAGGAACCTCACATTCTCACCGGTAACGCCCGAATCCTCCATCTCCTCCATGAAGTCCTTCTGTCTGTCTTCAGTCATGTTCTTGCTGAACAACACGGTGATGTCATACAGGGAGATCTCATCGAACTGGTAGTCCGCTACCTTTGAGATCGTAGCTCTGATCCCTATACCGGCAATCAGCAGGGCCGTACAGCCGCTGACTCCAATTACCATCATAAGGAACCTCTTCTTGTCCCTGAAGATGTTGCGGATGGATACCTTGTACAGGAAGCTGATGCGGTTCCACAGCGGTCTGATCCTTTCGAGGAGTATGCGTTTGCCCGCAGGAGGTGTCTTAGGCCTTATGAGTTCTGCCGGCGGGACCTTGAAGTCCGCGGCGATGGATACCCATGTCGCTCCCATCGAGCAGAGCAGCGATACCGCCAATACGATGAGTCCGAGCTTCCAGTTTATGATGTAGTCGACCGTATGGCTGAAATCGTACATCATGGTATACGCGTTCCAGATCACCACCGGGAAGACCTTGCAGCCAACAAAGAACCCAAGGACAGCGCCAAGGAATGCCGCACTGCCGGAGTAGAACATGTACTTGCCCACTATCTGGCCGTTGCTGTAGCCAAGCGCTTTCAGTATGCCTATCTGCGTGCGCTGCTCATCCACCATCCTGGTCATCGTTGTCATGCATACCAGAGCCGCGATCAGGAAGAAGAACAGCGGGAATATCTTGGATATGTTGCTTACGATGCTGGAATTGCTGTCGAACGAAGCGTAGCCCATGTTCTCCTTGCGTGAAAGAGCGAAGGAGTTGCCTATCTCCATGTCGTCGATCTTCTCCTGGGCTTCATCGAGCTTGTCCTTGGCGTCGTCGAGTTCCCGCTTTGCTTTGTCGAACTCGTTGTCCGCCTTTCGTTCCTCTTTTTTCAGTTTCTTTTCACTGCTTTCGAGCTTATTCTCTGCTTTGTCGAGCTCCTTGAGTCCGGCCTCTGCCTGAGCCAGGCCTTCCTGCGCCTGTTTAAGCCCCGCCTCTGCCTGACTGATCCCGTTGTTTATATCGCTCAGATTGCCTTCCAGACCGCTGATTTTGGTATCTGCATCAGCGATCAAGGCCTGCACGCCGGCAATGTCCTCCTCGCCGGCACCCGCGGCCTGCATTTGCGCAAGCTGTCCCTCAAGCTGGGCCTTTCCCGCCTTCGCCTGTTCAAGGCCGCCTTCGACCTGCGTTTTCTTTGTCTTCAGGTCTGCTATCGTAGCATTGGCTTGCTCTATGCCTGCGTTAGCTTCTGTTATCGCAGCATTGAGCTGCTTTCTTGTTTTCTTTATCTTTTTCTCGCCTGCATCGATCTTATCTTCGGCTTTGTCTATCTTCTTCTCGGCATTCGCCTTCTCTCTTTCGTACTTGGCGAGGTTGTCCTCGTATTCCTGTTTTTTCTCATCCAGCTCTTCCTGAGCTTCCTTCTGAGCTGTCTCGCGGCGGCCGGATGTCACTGCTTCCGCCAGGTCCTTCATGCTGTCCTCTTCAGCCTTCAGATAGTCCTCGTGCTCTTCGCTCAGAGCCGGCTGATCTCCGTTAAGCTTCAGATAGAGATTTGTATAGTAATCGACATCAAAGGTATCCTTCTCTACAAAAAAGAAAGTGTCGAGGCTTCCGTTTCCTATATCCGTGGAGCCCCTCTGGTAGTCAAGATAAATAGGCGTGTTGACAAGGCCGACTATCTCGAATCTTGTTTCGTTGAAGTCTTCGAGTTTGTCCTCATCATTCTCATCCGTGATCTCGATGAAGTCGCCCACTCTGAATCCCGCGTCTGTGATGCTGTAGGAGTCTACCACGCACTCATTTGCGGCCTCAGGCAGCCTTCCCTCTACGACGTTCAGCGTGTTGATCTTCTCTGGCAGAGATATGCACTTTAGCGCTCTTGAGTCGCCGTCGCCGGATCTTGCCATTACATCTATCTGTATGGAGCCCTCGGCCGCTCTCACTTCATCCCAGGACTCCGCGAGAGCCACGCTGTCATCATCGGCACCGTATGATGAGAGTATCTGATAATCATAGAAATTGGTCCGGTAAAGGTATTTTCTGGCTGTGCTCACCATCGATTCCTTGCAGTCTTTCAGGCCACTGAAAAACCCCACTCCAAGCGCTACGATCGCGAAGATCGCAAGGTATCTTGCAAGTGAGGTCCTTATTTCCCTGAAAGTCGACTTCCTGAGCATTTTCTAAACCGCTACCACTCTATTTCGGACACAGGTACAGGATTTGGATTTATCTTCACATCCTGTACTCTTCCGCTCCTTACGCTGATGACGCGGTCGCCCATCGGAGTGATCGCTTTGTTGTGTGTGATTATTATTACAGTCGCTCCGGACTTGTGGGCCTGATCCTGCAGCAGCTGAAGTATCTGCTTGCCCGTATTGTAGTCAAGAGCGCCGGTAGGCTCGTCGCAGAGCAGAAGTTTAGGGTTCTTAGCGAGCGCCCTAGCTATGGCCACTCTCTGCTGCTCGCCGCCTGAAAGCTGTCCCGGGAAGTTATACATCCTGTCGCCAAGGCCGACTGCTATTAGTGTTTCGGCAGGATCGAGCGGATCGCTGCATATCTGTGTCGCAAGCGACACGTTCTCCAGCGCGGTGAGATTCTGTACCAGATTGTAGAACTGGAAGACAAAGCCGATATCATACCTGCGGTACTTGGTCAGCTCGCGCATGCTGAGACTGCTTATCTCGCGTCCGTCCAGAAGCACCTTACCGCTTGTCAGGGTATCCATGCCTCCGAGAATGTTAAGAAGAGTCGTTTTGCCCGCGCCGGATTCACCGACTACGATGGCAAGCTCGCCCTTGGATACGCTGAAAGTCGCGTCTGCAAGCGCCTCGATGTCTACCTCGCCCACGTGATATACCTTGCGGACATGTTCAAACACCACGTAATCGTCCGGATCTGCCGCCGGGGCTTTTATCTCTTCTGCTGCTTCCGTCTTTGCCAGGATCTCGTCCAGCAGTCCTGCTTTATACAGCGCTTCGTATTTTTCCTTAAGTTCAGGATCGTTCTTGTCGTACATTTCACGCTCTCCGTCAAATGAATATGTTTATGCTGCCTATGACCAGCCCGATCAGCGCGCCCAGACTTACTATCATGTTGAGTTCCGTCTTCATGACTGTCAGCACGCCTCTCTCGAGTTCTTCTACCGACATCGAGTTTATTTTGTCTTCAACTACCTTCGCGACGTCTATCCTGCGAAGAGCGGAGTTGACCGCGTTCACCACGGACTCCCTGTACGCTTCCGTGATCTTCTTTCTCACATAATCCGGATCATATCCGGCAAGTTCAAGCACATAGAGCGGTGTCCTCTCCCCCAGGTCATGTATCCTGGAGTTTGTGATCTCACGCACCATCTCCGGGCCTATGGCATCGATGTATTCTTCCATCTTCTCTCCGACCGTGTTCATCACCTTGTCGATCATCTTGTCCGAGACAAGCAGAGAAAGGACTTTGGAATCCAGTACATGGTCAAGCAGCATGGCCTTGCCTTCCTGTTTCACCGTCCCCGGTATGTCCATTCTTTTGATGGCGTCCGTTATCTTTAATGACAGCAGTTCAATGAAGTTGTTTTCGATCCTGTTGAACTTCTCTTCGCTGCCTGTCATTACAGCACCGGTATCTTTTATGTTTTCGTCGAGTATGCTCATCACCTTGTCGATGAGCGGCTTCTCTACTTCTTCCGTCAGCAGTCGGCCGGAAATATCCTCACGGGTGAAAAGCTCATTCTGGACTATTTTGCCCGCGGATTTGGCGAGCCCCGCCTTGCCCTTAGGTATCGCTCCCGGTGTAAACGGCAGCCTGTGCCCGAACACGTAAACCGCCCTGTGCGGGTAGAACAGCATCTTGACCGCGATAAGATTCGTAAAATATCCTATTACCGCTCCGACCAGCGGGGGAAGAATATATGCAGATATTATGTCCCAGCTCATTTGAGTTCACCTCTCTCAGAAAGTTCAGTATCAGTCCGGGAAGATGAGTGCACTCCGGTATCCCCGACCGAATGCGAAGCTATACTGCTCAGGTTTGTTCCTGTACCGATGATCCAAAGTATGTCTCCTTTTTCTATGAGCATATTTGAATCCGGCATTGTTGTCGCATATCCATCGCGCTCAAGGCCTAGTATCATGCAGTGATTTCGTGCAGTTATACGGCTTTTTTTGATCGGTTTACCTACATACGGTTCCGTTCCTCTGACCTGGATGGCCGCGCACGACAACGCATTGCCTCCGGTATAATCTTCATCCAGAAACTCCTTGAGCGTGCGCATATGTACATCCTGATCTATTCCGAGTGTTTTATAGAATGTCTCAAGCGACGATTTGTCGCCAATCACATGAACATGATCTCCCGCATGCAGGACTGTCCTTGCCGGAGGCATAGGCATTTTCTTATCTCCATGCCTTACCTTGACCACATAAACGGCATCTTTTCTGCCCCAATCAAGCTCCTGTATCGTCTTCCCTTCATATGACGCTCCTGCCGGAACGTCCCAGCTGAATATGCTGTAATCTTCGTTGAGCCAGTGCTGTCTTTGCCTGGCCCCTCCGCGCTCCTCCATCGTCTTCTGATTCAGGTTTGCGAAAAACCTTGTCTCCAGCTGCAGATAATAAGTAGCTATGAATTCCGACCTTGCTATCAGGAATACGCTCAACGGAATAAGAAGTACTATTATAAGATTGTTTATGTTGAGGAGCGTCTCCACCGGGATCAGTGCAATGAGCTCCAGAATGACTATTTTGATAAGTATCATCACAGCAAGCGGAGGCCTGTTTGCCAGCCTGTCCATCCAAAGCTGCGTAAATGCGACGCTGCGATTCCCCATGAAAGGCACCGCAAAGACCGCTAATGCCAGATAGTTCAAAATGATGGTCACTATCTTGGCAGCATTATCACCCGTAAAAGCCGCGATAGCCGGATACAGCGCTTTGCAGCACACGAGGGTCAGGACCAGCATGATGCTTCCGTAGACAGCCACTTTAATGAAGTAGTCCCTAAGCACTATCTTCCACTCAGAAACGTGTTCTTCATCGCTCCGGTTTTCAGAAGTGTAATTGCGGATCAGTTCTTTGACCTTCGCAGGAATCAGCCCGGATATCACTCTTATTATCTTATCCTGATTCCGTATCAGTACAGGAGTAGCGATGATAGTCAATATGGATGCAGCAACTATAACGGGATACAGATAGCTGTCCATGACTCCAAGTGAGATGCCGAGATTTGCGATGATAAATGAAAATTCACCTATAGGCGCGAGTGAAATGCCGCCTCTCAAAGCAGTCTCCGGTTCCTGGCCTGAGAGTATCATTCCAATGGTAGCGAATATAAGCTTGGCCACCACGGCAAGTATCGCTATAGGGACTATGGAAGTCCAGCGGGCAGCGATGATTCCCGGGTCTACCATCATTCCTACAGACAGGAAGAATATGGCTCCAAACATATCCTTGATGCCGGCTGTCACCCTTTCAACTTTATGTACATGCCGGGTACCGGCAAACAGTGAACCCGCTATGAATGCTCCGAGTTCCATGGAAAATCCCAGCCAATGCGCCAGCATCCCCATTAGGAAACAGAAACCGAGGCTTAAAAGAGTGAGCGTCTCATCACTCATCAAGCCCATCGTTCTGTCGAGGATGGTTGGCAGGAAGAAAATGCCCAGAATCAGCCAGAGCACCAGGTATGTTATCATCAGGAACATGCGTAGCGCCATGCTGCTTCCGTCTGAAGCCTGGCTCGCGGATATCGTTGTCAGCACTACCATCATGAATACGGCGATTACGTCTTCCATAACGAGTGATCCCATTACCAGACCTGTATACTTTTCGCCTTCAAGTCCCATCTCGCTGAAGCACTTCTGAATGACGACCGTAGAACTGATTGAAAGCATGGCTCCGAGGAACACGGAGTTCATGGTGCTCATACCGGCGAGAATGCCGAATCCATATCCCACAAGCATGACTCCGCCCATCTTTACCGCAGCAGATACTATTGCTGTGCTTCCTATTTCGGACAGCTTGTGGAAGTCAAATTCAAGGCCTATATGAAACAGTATTATGATGACACCGATCTCACTCCAGGTCTCTACAGATGCTGCGCTCTCAATATTCATAAAGAGCGGGAAATTAGGACCGATAAGAAAGCCCGCGACAATATATCCCAGTATCGTAGGGATCCTGAGTCTTTTGAAAACTATCGTGACTGCTGCTGCAGTAGTCAGCATTATTGCAAGATCGACTATAAGCTGAGGAACTTCCATTTATTCCTTTCGATTAACCGTAATTGAGTGCTTTACGTATCCTTTTCCAGCCCGGCATGAATCTGTCCATCAATGCATAGAAATCCGGCCCGTGATTCGGCACCACGGTGTGTACCAGTTCGTGGAGTATGACGTAATCAAGTTCCGCGTCCGATCTGGTCGCGAGCATGAGGCTTAGGTTGATGTGATGTGTCTGCGTGTTGCAGCTGCCCCAGCGGCTGTGCATGTCACGTACAGTCCATCCGTTGCAGTAAAGTCCGGTCGCCTCTTCAATAACAGGCAGCCTTTCTTCTATGCGGCGTTTGAGATCCCGCCGCCTTGCTTCCTTATCTTTTTTATCAGCCGGCTCCGGGTGAGCGGCAGCCTTTGCGCGCATGCGGCAAACAGCTTTGTCTATCCAGCCCCGCCTGCTCCTGACAAAAGCTATCACCGCTTTGTCGGGCACGATATACGGACAACTGATGACTATCCTGCCATCCGGCGCCTTGACCCGCATATTCATTTTTTTGACGCGCTTTCTGGTAAGCTCCACCTCAAGCCCGTCTATATAGATCATTTTGGTCATAGTCTTTATGTCTCCGGATCCTGACGTTTCGCTATGAGATCCTCAAGCGTTCTGAACAGTGTTTCCGGTTCTACCGGCTTTGACAGGTGGGCATCAAGCCCTGCCTCCAGGCTGCGCTGCACATCCTCTTCAAATGCATTTGCAGTCAGCGCTATGATCGGTATTCCTGAAGCATCTGCGCGATCCATTGCCCTAATTGTCTTGGTAGCCTCAAGTCCATCCATTTCAGGCATCCTCATATCCATAAGTATCGCGTCATAATACCATTCATCATGATCTCTGAACATTTCCGTGGCGATCCTGCCGTTCTCTGCGTGATCGACCTTTATCTCTGCCTGCGACAGCACCATTTTTATGATCTCCGCGTTTATCACAACGTCTTCCGCAAGCAGTATGCGGCGTCCTCTGAGACCGGCTTTATTGTCCTCATAGGCTTCTGCAGATCTGTCTGCAGCATCGTCTTTCCTGCCCGACTCGCCAAGCGCAAGCGTAACAGTGAATGTGGTCCCTTCGCCTTTGACGCTTTCAACCTCTATACTGCCTCCCATGAGTTCGACCATCCTTTTGGTGATCGCCATTCCCAGGCCGCTGCTGCCGTAGATGTTCGTTGATGAGGAATCTTCCTGGCTGAACGCGTCATACAGATACGGCAGGAATTCTTCACTCATGCCTATGCCTGTATCACTGACTATGAATCTGAGTTCCGCCTTGCTGTCAGAACGCGGCCCCTCTTCTATCACAAAACTTACCGTACCTCCCTCAGGAGTAAACTTTACGGCGTTTCCGAGCAGATTGATCACGATCTGTCTGATCCTCATACCATCGCCTACATAGTAGTCATCCGTTTTACCGATGACACGGAATTCGTAGTTCAGGCCCTTTTCACTGCATTGGCTGCCGATCATGGAATTCACTTGTTCGATCTCTCTCGCAAACGGGAACTCCTCATTCTTGATCGCGATGCGTCCGGATTCGATACGGCTCATATCCAGTATGTCATTTATGATATTCAGCAGGTGCTGCGCAGAGCCGTCCACCTTTTTAAGATGCTCCCTGACAGTTTCACTTGCCGTAGGATCCTCCATCGCGATTTTGTTCAACCCGATTATGGCATTCATCGGCGTACGTATCTCATGGCTCATGTTTGAAAGAAACGCAGTCTTTGCCATGTTGGCGCGTTCTGCTTCATCGAGCGCTTCGGCAAGCGCTTTCTGGTATTCGTCTTTTTCATCCTCTACGACATAACTGTGCAGCACGCAGGTGCCCAGCATGTAACCCATGGCATAGAAGGGCAGCAGCGGATAGAATACCTGTACCAGTATAAAGGCTGTCATCGCGACGCCGAACAGACCTATGGTCAGATGCCTGCGCTTTTCCTTGCCCTCCGTCCTCGTGGTAACGTTGAGAGTGTAAACTGAAGTCAGCAGGAACAGCACTATCTGTACCGACAGAATAATGTATCTTGCGATGCCGGCTGAATATGCTCCGTTCTCGTCAAAGCTGAAGATCACCGGCCTGAAGATATTCACGATTACTGCCAGTATCACCAGACCAAGGAAGGTGCTCCCTGAATAATAAAGGATACTGCTGAACAGGTTCTTCTTCTCAAGGTACGAGATAACATAGCGTGTCCATAACATGACTGCTGCTGCCATCGCTATGAAATGTATCGATGTATTAATAAAGTTGGCTGTGGTAAGGTGATGCGAATCCAGTATGCCCCACAGCATGTCCGTAATAAGGTACGCCATTATCCCCCAGAGGAAACAGCGGTAATTCCTTTCGGTCTTTGAAAGGGATTCTCCCTCAGACCCCCACAGCACATCCCTGTTTATGATAAGCAGGATGATCGCAGCAAGTATTCCGATTATGGAATATGTCATTTCCTTTTCTCCCGTCCATTTGCCTTTTGCTGACCTTAAGCGGCCATAATCATACATAATAATATTACCACAAAACGCATGTCCGATATATGACGACAATGTAAAAGAGGCCGCCCGTACGGGCAGCCTCTTTAAGTTGTTCATGAATTGATTATCCGCTTTACTTCCAGCAGTCCACCTTGTCTTCCGACAGACCGATATCAGCAGCCTTGAAGTGCGGGGCAAGTCCCTGTTTCTTCTGCTTTGTATAGTCGTCGAGAGCCTTGACGGCAACACCGCCGAGGATAGCTATCGTAGGGATGTTGCAGACTACCATGAGTCCCTGGAACATGTCGGCTGTATCCCATACGAGACCTGCGCTGAGTGTTGCGCCTACGAATACGAGGATGATAGCGATCACTCTGAAGATCGTGACCTCTGTCTTGGTCATATCTCTCTTGAGGATAAACGCGAAGCATCCTTCGCAGTATGAATAGTTACCAATAAGTGTTGTGAACGCAAACAGTGACATCGATACCGCGATGAAGATAGGTCCGAAGCTGCCAAGTGTTGTGTGCAGGCATGTCTGGACATATCCGGCAGCGTCAGCGCCGCTTTCAGTCTGGAAATCTATCGGGTTGACGCCTACTGTGGACAGGCACATGAACGCTGTAGCAGAGCAGATCAGCAGTGTATCGATGAATACGGACAGTGTCTGAACGAGTCCCTGCTTAACAGGGTGAGCAACGTCAGCCTTCGCTGCGGCGTTCGGAGCAGAACCCATACCTGCCTCATTGGAGTAGAGTCCTCTCTTAAGTCCCCACATGATGCAGGATCCAACGAATCCTCCGAAAATAGCCTCGAAATCAAACGCGCTGCTGAAGATCATTCCGAACATTGTGCCGATGTTCTTCGCGTTCATTACGAGAACGACCAGCGACATCAGAACGTAGATGATTCCCATTATAGGTACGAGGAATCCCGTTACCTTTGTCAGCTTCTTGGCTCCGCCAAGGATGATGATCGCGAACAGAACCGCAAGGATAAGTCCGATCACCTTAGGTGACGTATTTACGTCATAGAAACTGAACGCTGCGAATGTCGACTGAAGATTGAATGCTGCAAGCATGTTGTATCCTACAGCGTATGTGAAAATAATGAGGACCGAGAACAGTACGCCGAGCCACCTCTGGCCGAGTGCGTTCTGCATGTAGTACGACGGTCCGCCGTAGTATGTGCCGTCATCAGCTTTCTTCTTGTAGATCTGAGCCAGCGTGGACTCGATGAATGCGTTGGCGCCTCCGAAGATGGCCGTGATCCACATCCAGAAAATGGCTCCCGGGCCTCCAAGGACGATCGCCGTACAAACGCCGATGATGTTTCCTGTACCTACACGGGATGCTGTCGAAACCATCAGAGCTCCGAATGACGAGATACTCTTGTCATCAGACGGCTTCTCGGTTACAACTCTGAACATCTCTCCGAACATGCGGATCTGTACGCCCTTTGTTCTGATCGTGAAGTAGATGCCTACCGCGATCAGGAACAGCGGGACAATGTAAGGCTGATACAGGATGTTGTTCATGAAACTAACAAAACCACTCATATGAATCTCCTTTTGATTATTCCCTTTTTACCTTTGACAATGGTTGAATAAAAGCAGGCTGCCGTTTTACCGGCAGCCCGGCTTGATTGGTTGGGTGTATTTTACCAAAAGCTCCGAAGGGTTGTCCACAATTCTGAACGATTTGTATAAGTGTATACAAACTTACATTTTCACGAAATGAAGCTCGTTCCCGTGCCTTTTTATCAGCTTTACGACATCGCGCGTGTTTATGTACACCGTTGCGGTGTTGTCACAAGGATGTATGCCCATCAGCTTGTTCTCGAAGTCCTTGTCGATATAGACAATGACGTCCCTGTCCTCGTTTGCGAGTATGCCAAGAGGAGTGACCGCTCCTCGTGTGAGACCCATCTTGTCCAGGAGATCTTCTTCAGAGGCAAACGTCAACGGTCGCGTTTCGTGCTCCTTGCGGAACTCCTTAAGGTTCACCTTCTTGTCTTCAAGGCATGTGATGAGATAGTACTTGCGCTTTTTGTCATCACGCACGAAGAGGTTTTTGGCTATCTGCTCCGGATGCGGCAGTCCGCACTCGAGCATCTCGTCTATTGTGTAGACAGGCTTGTGTTCCGCTATCTCGTATTTGATCTTACTGTCATCAAGAAACTTGAGGACTTCTTCTTTCGTAACTGTCATGCCTTACCCCTTTACTTCTTGCCGGTAAGCGTACCCAGCAGGTTGCGGCCGATGGCCGATCCTATATTGCCGCCTATCGTTCTGCCCTTCTTGCCAAGCACCGCCTCGCCTATTGTCTTTCCGATCTCTCTGCCGATGGTGCTGCCGGTCGATCTTATGACCTGCTTTGTACCGGACTTGCCCAGATAGTTGTCTGCGATCTCTCCTATGGTCGATTTTCCGTCATCCTCAGCTTTGGCCGCAGGTTTCACCTTAGGCTGTACTGCCGGCTGTGTTTCCACATCATAGCTGATCTCCGGCTGTGCGGCAGGCTCCGCTTCAGGTATGCCGGAAGTGTTGCCGTATACCTGTCCGTCCGGAGCGGTGACCGTGGATGCTCCCGGAGCGGCAGCTCCCGGCACCCTGCCTGTGATGACTTCATAGGCTGAAACGTTGTCCACCATGTTGAGATATTTATTGTTTAGCGGCGAATAATCTACAGCGTTCCTTCTCTCCTCATCTGTAAGAGCTCCCATGCGGCTCTCAGGCGGAAGAACAAACGCGTACTCCGCCATTGACGGCGCGCCGTTCTCATCAAGCGTCGATACCACGGCTTCGCCCGTGCCCAGATTCTGCATCAGTTCTTTGGTATTAAAGGCCGGATTTTCCCTGAAAGCATCCGAGGCAGCCTGAAGAGCCTTCTGCTCCGCAGGCGTGTAAGCGTGCAGTCCGTGCTCTATCTTGTTGCCGAGTTGGGACATCACAGCGCCCGGAATGTCTCCCGGACTCTGGGTCACGAAGAATAACGAGACTCCTTTCGATCTTATGAGTTTAACTACCTGTTCGATCTTCTCAAGCAGGCTCTTTGACGCATTCTTGAACAGCAGATGCGCCTCATCAAAGAAGAACACCATCTTTGGCTTCTCAGGGTCGCCCACCTCAGGCAGCACCTCGAAGAGTTCGGACAGCAGGTAGAGCATGAACGCTGAATACAGTCTCGGCTTATTGATCAGAGTCTCAGCATCCAGGATGTTGATGATGCCCCTTCCGTCCGGTGCAGTCAGGAAGAAATCCCTGATATCTATAGCCGGTTCGCCGAAAAAGGTGTCTGCGCCTTCCGATTCAAGCGCGACTATCGCCCTGATGATGGCTGATGTCGACTGCTGAGGTATAAGGCCGTAATCCATCTTGAAATCATCAGAATGGTCTGCGCAGTACTGTAGTGTAGCCTTCATGTCCTTTGTGTCGGTCAGGACCAGTCCGAGGTCGTCCGCGATCTTGAAGATGACCTGCATCAGTTCTGTCTGCGTATCGTTGAGGTCGAGCACCTGGCTGAAGAGCAGCGGTCCCATCTCCGATACTGTCGTACGGAGTGGCGTTCCCTTTTCCGAATAAATATCGAATATAGAGACCGGGAATCCGCGGAACCGGAAGCTGTCACGGATCTCAAAGCGGTCGAGTCTCTTCTGCATGCCCTCATTGTCATCTCCCGGCACTGCTATGCCCGCCATGTCACCCTTGACGTCGGACATGAATACAGGTACTCCTATCTGCGAAAAACTCTCAGCCAGCACCTTCAAAGTCACGGATTTTCCTGTACCCGTGGCGCCGCAGATGAAGCCGTGTCTGTTGGCCTTGTCAGGACGCATGCATATCTTGTCGCTCAGCGTTTCTCCGTCGCCTTTCCTGGCAAAATAGATCATTCCGTTATCTACCATTTGAATATCTCCTTGTCTTTCAAGTTAAGGCATCATCCCAAATTCTTTTACCCGTAAAGTATACCATATGCGCGACCTTTCAGTCTTTCATTGTTTGGAGCATTGTTATATTATTGTGTGGTCAAACTCTGCACACAGAAAGGCGATTAAATGAACATCAACGACAAGCTTCACGGCTTTACCGTGACCAATATACGTGAAATAAAGGAGATCGGCGGCAGGCTGGTCGAGATGGAGCACGACGTGACCGGCGCGAAGCTCGCGTGGACCGACAACGGCGATGAAAACAAGCTCTTCTCTGTTGGCTTCAGGACCATCCCGGAGGACAGCACCGGCGTGTTCCATATACTTGAGCACTCCGTCCTTTGCGGCTCCGAGAACTATCCGGTCAAGGAGCCTTTCGTCGAGCTCCTGAAGACCTCGATGAACACCTTCCTGAATGCCATGACTTTTCCTGACAAAACACTTTATCCGGTATCCAGCCGCATAGAGCAGGACTACCTCAATCTGATGGGGGTCTATCTCGATGCCGTGTTCAGACCTAACATCCTGCATGACCCCAACATCTTTTATCAGGAAGGCTGGCATATCGATACAGCGGAGGGCGAGCCTGTATTCAAGGGGGTGGTCTTCAACGAGATGAAGGGCGCCATGTCCGAAGTGGATTCGATCGCGGACCGCCACATCAGCAAGCTGCTCTTCCCTGACTATTGCTATGGATACAATTCAGGCGGCGATCCTGATGAGATACCGGAACTGAGCTATGAGTCGTTCATAGAGAGATATAAAAGGTTTTATCATCCATCCAATTCGTATTTCTATCTGGACGGCGATGTACCTATCGACAAGACTCTTGAGATGATCGAGAGCTATCTCGCGGGCTACGAAAGGCGTACTGATCTTCCTTTTTTCACCGTACAAAAGGCTGTCAGGTCTGAACGTACTATCGACTATGCCGTGAGCAGTGAAGACGATAAGCCTATGATATGCTTCGGCAAGATAATAGGCAGCTGGGAAGACAGAGACAAGATGCTGGCTCTCAGCGTGATACTTGAGCAGATGGCGGATTCCAATGAGTCTCCTCTTAAGCGCGCGGTCCTTTCATCCGGCCTCGCGGAAGACATGGAAATCTATATTTCCGACGGCATAGCGCAGCCTTACCTGGTAATGATATTCCGTGGCATCACTGCGGAGGACGGCAGCAAGCCGGATACAGCCTTGCTTGATAACATAGCGGACAGGCTGCTTGCCATAGTTGAGGAGACCATAAAGAAGATCACTGACGAGGGCTTCTCAAAGAGAGACCTGGAAGCGTCTGTAAACCAGACAGACTTCAGGTTCAGACAGTATCCGGAGCCTCAGGCGCTCTATAGAGCGATGGCTTTGTTCTCCTCATGGCTCTATGACGGCGACCCGGCGATGTACCTGACTACGGATGAGGCAATCGCAAACGTCCGTGCCATGATCGATGGTGGTAAGATGGAGCCTCTTGCCATGGAAGTCCTGGGCACAACGTCGGATCTTTCAAGGCTCATTCTCGTCCCAAGCAGCGAATACGGCGCAAAGGAAGCGGCCGAAGAAGCCGCCAGGGTCAGGGCTGCCGTAGAAGCTATGAGCGAAACTGAAAGAAAAGAGCTTGAAGATCTCAACAGCGTACTGATCGAATGGCAGCAGAGTGAGGACAGTGAAGAAGCACTGGCAAGCATCCCTCAGCTCGATCTCGCTGACATCGATCCGCTGCCAAAACTGATCACGACTGAAATAAAAGACGCAGGCGGCACAAAGGTCGTTTTCCACCCTGTCGCCTCAAACGGCATAGTGTATATAAACGCGTACTTCCCTATCACGCATCTTCCGCAGAAAGATCTGCCGGCTGCTGCGCTGATCACGGAATTCTATAAGGACCTTCCGACTGAAAACTTCAGCGTGCTCGCCCTTCAGAACGAGATACGAATGTATGTAGGAGCGATGTCATTCGGACTCGATATACTCGCGAAGGATGACGACAGAGAATCATGCACTCCTTGCATAAGAGTAAGGGCTTCAGTGCTTGAGGACAAACTCCCGTATGCGGAAGATCTCATGATCGAGATACTGACCAGCACAAAGTTTGATGACAAGGCCATGATGCGCGAACTCATCACTCAGATAGATGAAGATTCCAAGAGATCCGCCGTCGGGCAGGGCCACAAGCTTGCCATGGCCGAGGCCAGATCTCACTGGTCGGCAAGAGACGCTGCCGCAGAGGCAGTGAACGGATGCAGCTTCATGCAGTACATGCACACCATGAGCTGCGCGTCGGATGAGGATCTTGAAGCCTTTACCTCTTTCGCGAAGGATGTGATCAAAAAGAGTATCAACAGGCAGAATGCGATCATAAGCGTAACGGCCACGGAATACGCCGATGTCTCGCGTTTTGTAGAGATGCTGCCTGAGGGTGAGAAGATGCCTAAAAAGGCTCATTATGAATCTACGCTTCCGCGCAGGATGGGCATCGACCTCCCTGCCGCTGTCTCATTTGCTGTCACCGCGTATGACATGAACGAAGACGGGCACAGGATGAACGGCAGCATGCAGGTCGCTTCCAACATCATCTCCCTGTCGTACCTCTGGAACACAGTCAGAGTACAGGGCGGTGCTTACGGGACATCCATGAATGCGGGCCGCACGGGCAGTGTCCACGTTCTCTCGTTCAGAGATCCTACCCCTGCGCGTTCACTCGGTATCTTCAAGTCGCTTCAGGAGTTCCTCGACGGATTCGCGTCATCGGAAGACGCAGGACTCGACGGGTTCATCATATCCACGATAGCAAATGCAGAGCCTCTTATGTCTCCTTCCTCAAAGGGCAGGATGGCTGACGACTTCTTCTTCTCGGGATTCACCGATGAGGACAGGATAAGGATACGACGCGAAATGCTTGAGACCAAGGCGTCCGACTTTGCCGGCATGAGCGCGGTACTGAAAGACCTGGCTGAGAAAGGTACAGTTTGTGTGGCCGGTCCGAGATCGGCACTCGAAGCCTGTGAAGATCTGGAAATAGTATCACTATAAATAAGGCAATAAAAAACAGGGGGCGATGCCCAATGTCATTAAGTTAATATGACGAAGAGATACTCTCTCATCAGAAATGATGAGGGGGTATTTTTTCTTTCTAAATATACTTGACACAACGGTCGGTTTATGCGGCCGCTTTTATTGGTCATATATCAAACCCAATAAAA
>JAFWNE010000026.1:0-130386 GCA_017510505.1 Mogibacterium sp.
CTTAACGATAACGATTTTCTTCTTTCCAGGTCTTCTAACCTGCTTCATAACCTGAGTATCTACGACCTGCTCGTCAGTGAGATCCTTCTTCATTGCGTTTCTGATCTCCTGAGTTACGTGGTCAACTGCAGTATGAATAGCGATAGGGCCCGGTCTCTCCATGTTCTTCTTGTTGTCGATTACGGCATGAGCTCTGATCATGATTTCGCCCTTGTCTACAGCTCCAGGACGTCCCCACATCATGTTCTCATCAATGTAACCTTCCGAAGAACCGAACTCACCTACCTGTACTCCCTCTTCGGTGATACCGGTTACTACCATTACTACTCCGTCGAGAACTCTTGTTACGCCTTCACCAAGCTCATCATCGCCTTCCTTTGTAGCGATTGGCTGGATGTCCATAACTGTCTCGGAGTATACGTGATAGTTGTCCGGAGTGATCACGTCGAGTTCAAGGCTGTGAACCAGCTTCTGGGCTTCAGCGCCCTCAGTAGCTGCTGCCTTACGGACGTACAGTGTAGTTCCTTCGATCTTGGTCTCGTCGCCAAGAACTACCTTGTCGATCTTGTAGTGCTTACGTGTCATCTCTCTGACTACTACAGCCTCACCAGTTTCCTCTGCTGCTGCAGGAGCTGCTGCCGCTGCTGCAGGAGCTGCTGCTGCTACAGGAGCTGCGACTGCGCCGCCGCCGATGCCTGCAGGAATCTGGATGTCGATGTTCTTGCCCTCTCCGATGTGCAGGCTGATCATTCCGCCTACAGCCGGAGCTGCGAATGCAGGAGCTGCTACTGCAGGAGCAGGTGCCTCGGCCGGAGCCTCAGCAGGAGCTTCCTCAGCTGCGCCTTCTGCTGCGTCGAACTTATCGACGATGTCTGGTGTAACAGGAGTGAGAGAATCCACAGTCTTAGTGAGCTTGGATCCGTTAAGAACCTGACCAATGGTCAGAGCTCCATCGAGGTTCAGCAGTCCCGAATCTACCAGGTCCGGGAAGATTGCCGGATCCTCGAAGTTTGCAGGTGTCAGTTCTGTGCCTGCCTCTGCTCTGCAGCAGAGTACTGCCGGATCGTTCGCATGTGCTTTAGCTGTTTCAGCTGTGATTGACATATCGATCTTCCTCCTAAAAGTTTTACTTGCCTGCCGCACAATGTTGTGCAAGCAGTTTTTATAATTCCCTCCGCCCGGCTGTTTTGGGGTTGGCCGGGCGAAGATAATTAACTTGTGATAACGAATTATTCGACGGTCTCGTTGTCTTCGACGTTGTCGACTACGTTGAGATCCTGGTCTACCTTCTTGGACACCTTCAGTGTTCTGTAAAGCGGATGTCCGACAGCCATCATTGCGAGGTCTGTCATGTGCATTACCTTGAGTCCCATCTTAGGGCCGGAAGCCATGACTGTGTTGGAGCAGTCAGAGCAGTTGCCGATGATGATGTACTCGCAGCCCGCCTTCTTGAACTCGAGGTTGTTCTTTACCTGGCCTGGGCAGTTGCCCGGACGCTCGCACTTTCTGGAGCCGTTAGGCATTTCTGCAGCCTGCTTGCAGTAGCAGACATGGCAGACTGTACCATTGTACTTCTTGACGAGGTCTTCCATTCTCTCGAGGTTTCCGCCGCAAGCGCATACCAGGATACCTACCTTAGCGCCGTGCAGATCTCTGAACTGGCGTGTAACGAGGATGGCACCTGTTGCCTTTGTGATCGGATCTCCAAGCTCGCAGGCCTTACCTGTGAAGGAGCCTCCCATGATGATCTCGCCGTAACCTCTCTCATCGAATCCGCCTGCTTCATCGATCAGAGCCTGTACGCTTCTGCCTACAGGAACGTCCATGAATACGTGAGCTTCATTTCCGCCCTTGATCATTCCTCTGACAGTGATGTTCTTGTCGATCAGCGGCTTCTGCTCTTCAATGGCCTTAGCGCAGCTGTAAACTGTCTCGGAGTTGATTACTACAGCGTTTGCTGCTGATGGGAGCTTGTCCGGCTCGAGCTCAATGCCGAGGCACTCTCTTACTACAGCACGCTCCTCGCCCATCGGATAGATATCCGGGAGGAGGTGTCTCTCGATAGCAGGATCGTCCTTCAGAAGAGCGTCCAGCTTCAGAATAGTATCTCTGTGTTTCTTCTTGATCGCGATGATGCCCTTGTCAGCGCCTGCGATATCCATTACATAATGCATACCTCTCAGCAGCATCTCAGGATCTGCATCGATCTGAGCAATGTTGTGTGCCAGACCCGGCTCGCACTCGGAAGCGTTTACCAGGATATAGCCATGATCCAGAACAGGCTTGTCTTCCTTGCCGTTGTAGATCTTGATGAATGTCGGGAATCCCGCGCCGCCCTGGCCGATGATTCCTGCTTCCTTGATCATCTCGAGGTTGGAGCCCTTCTTGATCTTTACGAAAGTCTTAGGCTGCTTTGCATTCGGCTTGATGATGATGCGGTCATCTGTGATTTCGATGACTTCGCCTGCAACGCTGGAATGAACGTTGGCGCCGAGTCCTGTAGGAGTCGCGATCAGCTGGCCTCTCTTGACCTTGTCGCCTACTGCTACGATCGGAGCACATGGCTTGCCGACAGCACCCTGCTTAAGTAACATCTGAATGTTTTCCATAATGCTTTATCTCCTTTAAAAACGTCTTTAAGACACGCAAAAATACGCCTTTTTTGACGACTCCATAATATCACTTTTCTTTATTTGTAGCAACATGACGTATGCAAAAAACCTATCGCGAGCTATAAATAATCAGCCCCTCCCATCTGTTAATTTTTTATCGGTTTCGACGTTAAAAATTTCTTAATCAGGTGTTAAGCAAAACAGAATGAGCAAGGCCCTTAAATCATTGACGCTTTATTTTGTTTGCGTTATGATACAACGTGAAGACAAATGTTCTTCAAGCACTATTTTTACACGTGTAATAATTACTTAGGAGGTAATTACCTATGGGAAAGTTTCTTGAGGCCAAGATCAACTATGACAACTATGATAAGAACGTCATCAGAACGGTTGAGGCTCATACTGAGGGCGAGTACTGCAGAGTCGCTCTCGACTGCCCGGAACTCCCGGGAAAGACAATGATCGAGAAGAAGCATTATCTCGAGGAGCATTATGACTACCTCAGAACGATGCTGATGTTCGAGCCTCGTGGACACCACGATATGTTCGGCGCTATTCTCTGTGAGCCGATCAACCCTGAAGCTGATTTCGGTATCTTCTTCATGGACGGCGGCGGCTATCTGAACATGTGCGGCCACTGCTCTATCGGAGCTGCTACAGTAATCCTCGAGGCAGGCCTCATGGAGATGGAAGAGCCTGTAACACAGGTCGTCATCGAAGCTCCTGCCGGCCTTATCCGTCTTGAGTGCAACTGCAAGAACGGCAAGGTCACAGGCGTCAAGCTCACAAACGTTCCTGCATTCGTATACAAGGAGAACTGCGAGCTCGAGTATCAGGGCAAGAAGGTCGTATTCGACATCTGCTTCGGCGGTTCGTTCTTCGCGCTTGTCGACACAGAGAAGAACTTCGGATTCAAGGTAACACCTGAGCACACCAAGTTCCTCACAGAGTGGTCAAGCTTTGCTCTTCAGGAGATCAACAAGAAATTCGAGATCCAGCATCCTGAGCTCGACATCACAAGCGTAGACCTCATCGAGAACTACTGCGATGATGAGCTTACTGCAGACGACAAGGCATACTGCCCAGAGGCTAAGTTCGCACTGAAGAACCAGCTGGTATTCGGCGAGGCTCACGATCCGCAGATCGACAGATCCCCATGCGGAACAGGTACATCCGCTAAGCTGTCCTGGCTCTATAAGAACGGCCACCTCGGCGTAGGCGAATGCTTCGTTTACAAGTCATTCATCGACACAAGATTCATCGGAACCGTTGCTGCTATCGGACCTAAGGTCGGCGAATTCGACACCGTCATCCCTCAGGTCACAGGCGCTGCTTATCTCTGCGGAGAGGCCAAGTGGTTCATGGATCCGGATGACAAGATGACAAAGGGCTTCACAGTCTAGTTGATCATGGTACACATGTAAAAAACAAAGAAGACCGGCACATGCCGGTCTTCTTCTTTTGGCACTAAAAAGCCCCGATCTGCATCGGGGCTTTGGTGCGCGCGGAGGGATTCGAACCCGCGACCTACTGATTCGTAGTCAGCCACTCTATCCACTGAGCTACGCGCGCATATATGTGAAGCAGTCTTTCGACCGCGCTCGATTATGTTACACGACAGCAGAGAAAAAGTCAATTGTACTTTTCCAATAGTTTCCTGACTATGAAATATGAAACGGTCATATCGAAAGCATAAAGGCTGAGATAGACTGCGGTGCAGAATTTTGCGTGCTTTTTGTAATTCCAGTTTTTAAAAAAGTCTTCACTTATCATTTTCATCTTTTAAATACTCCTTGATCGCCTCCGCTGCATATTCTTCTTAGAAGTCCTTCGCAGCCTTCTGTTACATCACGCCATGTCGCATCAAAGTTGCCGGTATACCACGGATCTGCTACCTCATCTCCTGCTCTGCCTGTAAAGTCAAGCAGCATGTTTATCTTCCCTTCTGGGTCCCCGCCCGTGATCCTGTGAATGTTTCTTATATTGTTATGATCCATGCAGATTATCATATCGTAGTGGTCGTAATCCGCTTTTGTCATCTGTCTTGCGTGATATCCTTCGCAGGAGATGCCGTGCTCTGCCAGCTTTCTTCGTGCAGGCGGATATACAGGATTACCAATCTCTTCCCTGCTTGTGGCAGCTGATGCTATTTCGAACCGGTCCCCGATTCCTCTTTTTCGCACCATATCCCTTAGCACGAACATACTCATAGGACTTCTGCATATGGATCCGTGGCATACAAAAAGTATCTTCTTCATGTCATTTACCATCCATAGACAGGCTGAAAACTGCGCTCCCCTTCTTTCAGTGGGATCGTTTCTACTTCCATACGGTCGATGCTTATATATGGGCTTTGCCTAATAGCCACGATAACACCATCGACTGCTTCCTGCGTGCCCTGTGCTTCCATTGTCACAGAGCCGGAAGGGTCATTTCTCACCCATCCGGTCACGCCAAGATCATTGGCCGCCTGCAGAGCTCTCCATCTGAAGCCGACGCCCTGGACCCATCCGTAAAACACGATCCTCCGGCGTATTAATTCCCCGTTATTCCTGTCCCCTTTATTCCTGTTCCAGATCAATGATTATTTCCTTCTGATGTATCTCAGTTGGCATGTAGCATCGCCTTTGGCAATAGTGCCCGGCAGATCGAGCTCTACTCCAAAGCACTCGCCTATTCCACGGTCTCCGCACATCGCATGATCACACATCTTTGCGATCTGCTCATCGCTGCAGCCCTGCTTCTGCCAGGCCTTTACGAGCGGGCAGTAGTGGAAATCTATATCAAGATGGTCATCATCGCAGCGCAGGATATCCATCTCGAAAACCTTCTGCGCAAAGAATCCGAAGAGCGCTTTTTTCAGGCCCTTTAAGGACTGGCCCTTGCCGCCCTTCTTGACAAGATTCTGGCCCTGATAAAGGCCGCATCTCTTGATGGCATCAGGCGCAAAATCCTCCGCCTTGAGCCCGTGCTTCTCTGCCTCATCGCAAAGAAGGTACATCCAAAGAGCCCTGTGTTCGAGCTGCTCACGGATACCGACTATAAGAGGATTTTTGACCTTTGCTTCATTAGTGACCCTGCTCATTTCTGTCCCTCCCGGTCGTTTCTGCTTTATGTATTATCGGTCAGAGATCTCCGGTTCTTTGATCTCAAGAAACGCCTTGATCTCATCCAGCCTCTCGGCCGCGATCCTGCGCCCTTCCTGATATACCCGCTCGAGCTCATCCGGCTCCTTTTCTGTCCGGCTGATACCAAGCGATTCATCCGGTCTTATGACCAGTGCTTCGCCTCTCCTCTCGCGCTCTTTTATCTCCTCCATCTGAAGGTTATAGACATCGTGGCGCCTTGCCATAGCCTTTACTATCGCCGGGTATTTATGAAGCGCCACCCGGATAAGCGGCAGCGTCTTTGATTTCGGTTTTACAAAGTCTTCCGGCTGAGTCAGAATGATGATGTTTCTGTCGTAGCCCATGCTCTCCATGAATTCGTACGGGACCGGACAAACTATGCCGCCATCCAGAAGCTTACGCCCGTCGATCTCGACTATCCTTGAGACTACCGGCATCGAAGCCGAGGCTCTCATCCAGGTTAGGTCCTCATCCCTTCCGTCGTAGCACTTGTGGAAGACCGCCTCTCCGGTCTCGATGTCCGATGCTCCGACATAAAAATTCAGCGGATCGTTCGTGAACGTCTCGTTGTCGAACGGATCCAGCATTTCCGGCAGCTCATGATAGCAGAACTGCTCGCCGTAGAGATCACCTGTCTTGATGAGCGATTTGAAGCTGCAGTAGCGCGGATCTTTGCTGTATTTCTTATTGTATCTAAGAGGCCTGCCGATCTGATGCGACTTGAAATTGCAGCCAAGTACCGCTCCGGCGGATATTCCGGCAGCGCCGTCAAAAGTTATTCCGTTCTCCAGGAAGACATCCAGCACCCCGCAGGTGAAAAGCCCCCGCATTGCACCGCCTTCCATAATCAGTCCTTTTTTCATTCTTTAATTCCCCTCTTTATTCCAGTCCCGGAAAACCCAGTTGTCTAAGTGCTTCAAACAATACTATGTTTGCCGCGTTGGACAGATTGAACGACCTGAGCCTCGTGTCTCTGCTCATCGGTATCCTGATCGCCCATTCCTTCCTTGCCTCGATGAACTCGCGCGGCAAACCCGCAGTCTCGCGTCCGAAGAGGATCATGTCCTCATCCCTGAAGTCCGCATCAGTGTAGAGCTTGTCTCCTTTTGTGGTCGAAAGCCACATCCTTCTGCCGCCGTTTTTCTCCATAAACTCATCCAGACTTTCGTGGACCTCAAGAGACACATACGGCCAGTAGTCAAGGCCGGCACGCCTGAGGCTCTTTTCATCCAGACTAAAACCGAGCGGCTTTACCAGATGCAGTACACTGTCTGTCGCAGCTGCTGTTCTTGCAATATTACCGGTATTAGGCGGTATTTCAGGTTCAACAAGTACGATATGAATAGCCATCTATACCTTGCCTGCTTTCTTCAGATCATCGTATGTCTCCGAGAGCCACGCGCCATAGTGATCGTACGGGCTCTTGGTCCACCAGTCCAGGAGCTTATTCAAAGTCTCAGTGTCTTGCTCTATGCTGGTGCATCCGTACTGCTCCGGATCGCGGTTGACCGTCACGACATGGTTACCGTCTTTCTTGAAATCGATCCGGTAAACGCAGTATCCGGTCCAGCTGCGGTGCGCCCAAAGAGTCCATCCCTCCATATACCAGAACCACTTATCCTCCATCGCCTGCGGGATATTGCCGCAACGCAGCGCATCCATTTCAGCATCGCTAAAAGACCTTCTGAGCACAAAAGTCTCATGCTGCTTCGGCATGGGTTTTGTTTTCCAGTCATCACGACGGGCTATTTTGATTTTACGCTTATCATACTTTGTCATATATGTCCTTTAGACCTCTGTATTCCGGTCCTGCATAAGAGCATGTGTATATAATCGTTCAATTGCTTCAGATATACACAAAACCTGGATTTCGCAAGCCAAAATCTTTTCATAATTTTGCTGTTTGTGTATCTGAGATATGTTTTTCTGCTGATATACACAAGTTTAATCAAAAGTTGTGTATATTTTCATTATTTCCCCGTTACGATACACAAATACCGAGCATTTGGATGTTTATTACGATCCAATCAATGATTATTGTGTATTAAGTCGGTTTTTTCTTCAGCTCCTACACAAGCGCCATCGTGCGCGTGCTACCTTGCGAACATCCCTACATGCCCGGCATATTTATCCGAAGCATCGGTGCGGATGCCCATAAGAAAGTAGTGGTTGTCTCCAAAATCAAATGTGCCGATAGTCTCCATGTGAGCCTTATTATTGTGTGCGTTCTCGGATCTCTTGTTGATCTGATTTACGAATGTCAGCATGACCGGGAACCTGTCCCTGAACTGATCCAGGCTCGCGAAGAACAGCGCTTCAAAGGCTCCGGTCCCGCGTATCGAACGATCGACGCACATCGGCCCGTACTGATAGGTGTCGCCGAGAACAATCTTTCTGCCTTCGAACTCATAGTCCGGAATGATATCCATCATATGTCTGAAAAGCGGCCAGGTCTCCCAGAATTCCCAGGGAGCTGCAAAACAAAAGCCAAGCACCTTGTCAGGCCCGCCTTCCGAAGGATCTGCGATTATTGTCACGCCCTTCTCTTTTTCGATAAGCTCTGCCAGCTGCTCGTCAGTGATGGCTGTGGTCACAAAACCATCCGGCCGGTCCTCATCTGAAATGGTGTCACGATGATATTTTCTGAGGAGTGCCTTGATGCCCTCCATATCTTCGATCTTTGCCAGTCTCACTTCCATATTCCGGTCCTCTAGTCTTCTGTCACGATCGTCCCCGGCCAGGTATTGATACCGCCGATCTCATAGATGTTTGTGTATCCGATCTTTGCCAGTTTCTCTGCAGCCTCTTTGCTGCGTCTACCGGTCCGGCAATACACCAGCAGCAGCTGATCCTTATCCGGCAGTTTTTCAGGCATCTCGTCTGCGATCTCCTCATTCGGAACGTTGATAGCGCCTTCTATGTGCCCTTCTGCAAACTCATCCGGCCTGCGGACGTCCACTATAAGATAGCCGGTCTCTTCCTCCATGATCTTCATGGCTTTGTTCTGAGAGATCCGTTTGTAGCTAAGGCCTATGCAGGCGCCAAGCAAAAAAGCAGATGCCATTATTAATGTTATGACCGACAGTAATTCTTTACGTTTCATCAGGCGCCTCCCCATCCGTTTTTACTGTGATCAGCACGCCTATGAATACTATGATTATACCCGCAATCTGCCTGAGCGAAATAGGCTCGGCTAGCATCAGGTACGAGAATACAGCTACGAATACCGGCTGCGACGCGTAGATGATAGTCGCATGGTTCGCGGAGCTGTATTTCTCAGCTGCTGTCTGCAGGATGAATCCAAGAGCCCCGCAGCCAAGCGCCAGATACATAAGCTGTCCCCAGCCGGCCGGACTCTGCGGCAGCCTGAAGCTGTCCTCCAGCGCAAACGAGAAAATGAAAGCATATACCGACACGAATATAAGCTGGAAAGTGCCCAGAACTATAGGGTCGTGCTTCTTGGCATAGCGCTCTGTGTACAGCATCTGAAACGCGTAGAAGAACGCACAGCATATGCAGATCAGATCGCCTTTATTTAAAGTGAGTCTGCCCGACAGACACATAAGCCCTACGCCAAACAGGGTTATAAGGATGCTCGCCGTCTGTCGTCCGGTAGGTCTTATCTTTTCCTGCGCCCAGATTATAAGCGGCGTGAAGAATGCCACCAGACTCATCATGAATCCCGCGTTGGATGCTGTCGTGTACTTGCATCCCTCTACCATGCAAAAGTATGAAATAAAAAGAAACGTCCCAAGCACGAACGAATGCAGGGTCGTTTCCTTGTCTACTGTTTTGTAGCGCTTGTGGAACACCGCAAAGCAGACCGCGAAAGCGATCAGGAATCTGAGCGCCACCATGTTGAAGACCTCAAGCTCTGCCAGTATCTGCTTTGAGAATATGGTCATCGCTCCAAAGATCATGGTGGCCGCCAGCATCATCGCATCACCAGCAAGCGCACTCTTTTTCACTATTCCTTGCCCTTTTTCTCTATGAAATCTATTACCTGCTGTCTGTCTCTAAGCGAGGTACCGGATCCTACAGCTGTGCTGCAGATAGCTCCGCAGGCACAGCCGAATGTAAGCGCATCCTTTATGCTGCTCCCGCGAATTATCTCGGAGGCAAAACCTGCCAGGAAGTTGTCTCCTGCGCCTGTCGCATCGACAGTATCTATGCTGAAGGCAGGCATGTACATGGACTCCTGACTGTTCTTGAAGAAGCAGCCCTTGCTGCCCAGCTTGATTATTACGTTGCGGACTCCCTTAGAAAGGAAAACATCCGCCATCTTCTCAGGATCTTCCTCTCCGGTGTAGTATTTGGCCTCAGTTTCGTTAGGAGTAATGTAGTCGACATACGGAAGCGAATCCGCAAGGTCATCAAGACCAAGCACCGCGAAGTTCGGAAGCTTGGTGTCTGCTATAACCAGCACGCCGTTTGCCGCAGCAGCTTTGACAACATCATTCACTACCTTTGCGTCATTGAACGGCGCCCTGAAAAGCGAACCTACAACTATAGCCTTTGCGTCTGTAAAGGAATCCTCGTATCTCTCCGGATGGAAGTTGTTTTTATGCGCACTATTTGTGATCGACATTCGCTCGCCGTCTTCCGACACAAATATGGTCGTGACAGGAGTCGACCGTTCATCCGACTTTGCGATGCGGCTCGTGTCGACTCCGTTCTTCACGAGGTCAGCCTCGATTATGCCGCCCGCGTCGTCATTTCCGAGCGAGCAAAGAATGGCGGTCTTCATGCCAAGCTTAGAAGCCGCAATAGATCCGTTGACGGCTTCTCCACCCGCGTTAAGAGTCCCGCTCTCCGCCCTGTATCCGGCAGAAGAGACGGGATTCGGATCGAATCCCTTAATGATCGAATCCAGTATCGCAGATCCTATAAAAACAATATCCAAGTCCTTCATTCGTCATCCATTTCTCTGGCGCGGGACTCGCCCCACACCATGTCGTATATAAGAGGATCGCGTATAAGGTGCTTCCACACCGTCGCAGTAGCCTTCACGAAGCGCTCGTCCAGCTCTATCTCTTCTTCTATCATGGGGCACGCATACGGCAATTCGTAGTCATTGAAGACTAAAGTCAGCTCACCGTCCTCGCTAAGATGTGGAAGCAGCGGAAAGCTCCTGCACTGAATAGGCCGCATCTCTCTTGGGCAATGCGGAGGAGTCTTGCACCTCACAAAGTATATCTTGCCCTTCCAGGTTCCCGGAAGCTCGTACTCATCAGAGCTCAGTGACTCCCACTTAAGCCAGTCCGCCTTCCTGTCGTGGATCTTCTCCTCGCCCGGAAGCAGCATTATCCCCATTTCTTCATCTGAAGAAGCCGCATTGCAGCAGGCCGCGCCACAGATGGTGCCGCAGTCAAACGGCACAGGCGATACCCTGTCGAGCAGCCTGTATATCGCCTTGTATGTCCGTCTTCTGGTCGCGCCCTTTATCATGCTTATAGATACGAAACTGTTTCGGAAAGTGGCTTTCTTGACTCGTGATTCGCCAAAGGTCCTATGCCTTCAGCCGCAAATCCAAGATCCATGAGCATCAGTATCTCTTCGTTCTCCGGGAGGCCAAGATCTTCAGCCAGCTTATCCGGATCAAAGAAGTTTACCCAGCAGCTGTCCACTCCCGCGTCTTCAGCGGCGAGTATCATATGTGTAGCGACGATAGATGCATCTTCTACACCGGAATCCCTCTTCTCACCCGGATATGTGAACACGTTGTTCTTATCAAAAGCGACTACAAGAACAACAGGAGCTCCATATCTGCAAGGTGTAGCCTTGTCGATCTTCGCAAGAGCTTCTTCAGACTGAGCTACATAGACATGCTGCTCCTGAAGGTTCTTCGCTGTCGGAGCAAGCCTGCCCGCCTCAAGTATCGCGTCCAGCTGCTCCTTAGTGATATTGCGTCCGTCAAATTTCTTGCATGAATAACGGTTCTTAACTACCTCTTTGAATTCCATGATATTCTCCTTATTAATGTTTTACTTTTCTTCCGGTCGCTACGTCAAAGTGATAAGCGACTATTCCCAGGTCCACCTTTGTTTCAGGTCCGAACCCCTTAGCCCTGACCGAAGCCTCATCGCCCTCAAGCGAGAACACGAATTTCTGCTGATTGACGGCGGTCGGCGCCAGCAGCGCCGCCTCAACGCCCGCAACGAACCACTCAGGCATACCGCCTTTTACATCGATCACATCATGAAGGCTTTTTCCTTTGTGCGGATTTCCCTGAGTCTCCCCATAGCCAAGCGCGATCACCATGCAGAATGCCTCATCCTTCGGAATAAGTGTCTTTACTTTCTTCTTGTTGAATGTAAGCGCAGCCCAGCATGTGTTGAGTCCAATATGCTGCGCGAAAAGTACTATCTTTTCGCCGTAGTAACCGCAGACATAGTCAAAGTCCGCGATTTTCTTTCCCTTCAGCACGATGTAGTTGCCGACATTCCTGAAGCTGCCGTAATGCGCCAGCCTTGAATCGAATCCCTCAGAGTCGTCGTACTGAATGGTGATGTTCAGTCCGGACTCCCTATTGCACTTGTCTACGAACTCATTCAGCTGATTGCGCACTCCCTGCTCGATAGGTATATCCTTGTAGGCCCGCACCGAATGCCTGGCCTTAATAGCTTCCATCATTTCATTAGTTGTCATTTTAGTCCTCCCTTTTATCTCAAATCCCTTTTTATTTTCCGAGCCGCTCCTGCAGCTCTGCCATTGTCATCCTGTGATAAGTGACGTGCCCCATCTCATCCGCAAGGCAGTATACATACGGATCAGGCTTTCCGTCCTCAAACCACACCATCATGTCGAATTCGTCGCTGTCCGCTTCTTCAGCAAGCACCTTGTCCGAATACTTACGGAAGACAGTCACGACATCCTCCATCGTAGTCCCATGCTTTGAAAACACGTCCACCAGATCCACCAGAAACGGCTCATCCGGCACATTATCATGCACGTATTCCGAAGCCTTGCCGTCCATGTGCAGGCAGAACCTTTCGCCCTTATATGTCACGCTTCCCTTGCCGAGCCTTTCCTCCGCATAGTCAAAGAATCCCTCAAGCACCTTCTCCATTCCGGCGACATCACAGTCCGTGCCAAGCATGTGATTAAGAGAGCTCAAAGGATAATACAGCCATCTGTTGTTGGCACTGTATCCCAGTTTTAGGTGCTGCTCCTTTATTACATAGCAAATGCTCTTTTCAAGTTCTTCGTAATTTGGCATACTCAATATCTTTTATTGTCCCAACGAAAAAAAGACTGTCCCTATTCCTTCTTATTCAGCAAATATCCGGCTACAGCTCCAACGATGCCTCCAACTATGTGCGCCATGTTCGAGATATTATCGGCTACAAACAGGCCTTCATAGACCTGCTGCCCTATGAATATGATCGCCACCAGTATAACGGTCAGAGGGATCTCGCCCTCCTTGAAGCTTGTGAACGAAGTCATCATGATGAACGCGAAGACTACTCCGGAAGCGCCGCAAAGCGCAATGCCCGGGAAGAAGAACCAGTTTACAAGTCCAGTCACAAGACCTGTCAGCAGGATCACTTCTATGAGAGCCCTCGATCCGTACTTTTCCTCAAGCATCGGTCCAAGCAGCAGGAGGTACATCATATTTCCTATGAAGTGGCTCCAGCCGTTATGTCCTAGCACATGCGTAAAGAACCTGACATACGTCATAGGCGAAGCCAGAGACGAGTGATAGGTCACAAACAGCAGCTGGTTGCTGAGTCCGGCCGTCAGGTAACCGGCCACCATCGCGCCAAAGCTGATGATAACGAATGTCAGCACTACCGGCGAATTGAATGTTAAGCGTCTTGATTTCTTCATGGAAAACTATTACTTCCTGATGATATCCACTACCTCTCCGATGTAGAGCGTGTGCGGTTCATCCGGTGTGTAGTACTGCTTTACGATCTCCGCAGGCATGTGAGTAGTGGTCATGTTACCTCCTCTGAAGTTTACGCATCGCAAGTCCTATCGACCATGTCACTACCATCAGGACTATGTATATAAGAACTCCTACCGGGTAACCCCAGTGGAAGAAAAAGTACCAGTCGTTGGTATCAGGCCACTCGCCCATTCCGTTGACCAGATTGTTTATAAGATAGCCGATGCCGTACATAAGCGGCGGGATTATCACCAGATGATTGTCCTTTCGCGTATATCTGAAGTCCGAGAGAAAGATGACCTCAAGGATCGCCAGAAGAGGCGTCAGGAGATGCATCGGAAGATTGAATCCCGAAAACATCGACGGATAGCCGTAGATAGGCCCCAGGAAAAACAGTACGGTCATCATCGTAAGTCCTACTGAAGCTGCCGCGACATACTTGAATTTCTCTACAAGATCACTTGCCTTTCCGTCTTCGCTTTTGCCGGCGCTCACAAGCCACGCAATGGCTACAGCTCCCGCAAAGATATTTGACTGCAAGGTGAAATACCTAAGAGCCCCGAAACCATTCTGAAGCAGCGAACCGTTACCGAAAAAGAAAACGCCAAGCCACGACCCGAAAGCCAGGATCACGATCAGTATATTCCAGTAGAACCTACGGCCGCGCTTCATATCTTCCAAGCTCCGTATCAATAGACGTACATGCCGTACTGGTCAAACTCTACCTCATCAGTATTCTTGTAAGGCCCGGCGTATGACATTATGAGTGCTACCGCGACATCATACACATACCAGAACCCAAATCCGCCGAATGTCATAAGTTTGAGTAAGCCAAGCCCGACCTGACCGCGGGAAAACCTGTCTACGCCATAGAGTCCCAAAAAGAATGACATTACCCACGTAAAGACGTGCTTGTTGAGCCTTCTTACTGCTCTGCGGTTATGGTTGTAGCCCTGACCAAACATGCGATCAAGCCACGGCTCGAACCCTCTGCCATAATCCCGGTCGTAGCCCGGATCATAGTATTCTTCCACAACTGTCTCTTCAGTCACGGTCTCGACTTCAGGCTCTTCAGGCGGGACAGTCTCGACTTCCCATTCCATCTCGATGCCCTTATCCGCAGGTTCTGCTTCGACTTCAATGACCGGCTTATCCTCGACTGCAGCGGCCGCAACCTGCTCTTCTTTCGGCGCCTTAGCTACCGCTACTCCGCCTTCGAATTCTTCAAAATCTGTCATATGTCAAAACTCCCTATTCCCACGATAAAGGTTCGATCTTGCGGCTCTTTATATTCTCAATATAGTTCTGGTACTCCTCTGTGTCCGTGATCCTCTTGCCCTCTCTAAGCGCCGCCTTCAGCACCTCGATCTTGGCTGGGTCATATCTGTCGCCAACGCGCCACTGATACGAATGCGGATATGCGTCGTCCTTGTCAAGTATCGTAGGATCCTTGAAGCACATCTCCTCATACTCAGCGTACAGACGCTCCCACGGATCAATGACGACCTTTTCCGGCTCTTTCGCAGGAGCTTCCGGCTCCGGCTTTTTCTCAGCCTCTGCAAGAGGCTCATGCCTGATCGGATCGAGCCCCGGATACCTCGGGTCCATAACTATCGTGTAATCAAAATCTTCGTTGTTTTTAAACTTATCCATTTTGCAAAACTTCCTTTTCTATATATTTTCGGGCTCCCCTACCTGAACGCATCCAGTGCAGGTTTGCAGATAGCTTCGACTGCGCCCGGCTCGGTAAACTTTTCAAGTCCGCATCTTTCTACCACTTCCAGGTAGGACCTGTTATAGATGCCTTCATCCAGGAACTTCTCCCAGATGCTGACCGCTCCGTCAAAGTCAGTCTCGCTCCTGCTCCATATCTGCATGGCGGCAAGCCCGCTTACTGCGTAACTTATATTATACATCGGAACCTCGAACATGTGAGTAACAAAAACCCACGAATAGTCCTCTGTTCCCGAATCTATACCATAATCACTGTAGATCCTCGCGCTCAGACGGTTCATTTCCTGAAGCGTCATGTCAGGATCCCTGTATACTTCACGCTGGAACTCATCCTGTATGCACCCATAGAGAATGTTCTCCATCAGCTCGTCGATGATCTCGTGCCTTGCGCTGTCAGCCTGATCAGGGAAGATCTCATCATAGTAATTCGTCATGAGACCCTCAAATCCGTTCGACGCTATCTCTGCAAGGTCTATGCAGTCGCTGTCCATAAGGATGTTGTCCCCTTCATCGTTCAGAAACTCTGTGAAGTGGCCGAATTCATGTGTCAGTGTAGGCAGGACATTCTCGCCCTCGGAATTTGTGATGAAGATAAACGGCAGATCTGTCTTATCCAGTTCCATAGTGTAGCCGCCCGGCTGACGGCTTGCGCCGCTTTCAATCGAGTAGAGATTCTTTTCTTTCAGGACCTTAGCCGCCTGCCCTGCAGTATCGCATGTCTCTGCGCTGTACTTACAGAGCGTATCAAGCAGCTGGCCATTAGTCATATATGGCAGATACTCATAACCATTACGGTAGTAATTCCTGTACAAAGGCAGGTATTCTTTCATCACCGCCTTCACGTCTTCATGGAGCTGCCTTGTCTCCTCATCCGTGTAGTCCCTTGTGTATTCGACTTCATCAGCATAAGCGACATAGTCCTCATATCCTCTGAGATTAGCAAACTCATTTCTGAGGGCCACCATCTTCTTATATATCGGCCCGGCCTTTTCGTTGAATTTCTTTTCCACCTGCTCGGCAACACGGTAGTATTCCTTCGGATCGGAGTTATATAACTCATCGCCGTCCGGACCGTCCAGCTTGTCGATATCCCATGTGATACCGTCGTATTCGATAGCCATATCAGGGTCGGTGTACAGATCATAATAATCATCCACCAGGCTCTGCTCTTCCTCCATGATCTCAAGTTCTCTGTCTGAGTAAGGCCTGTATTCCCTGAATTTCTCAAAGACCTCATCCCCTACATGCTTGCGGAATGCTTCCGCATTAGAAGACAGAGCTATGTCATGACATATACCACAAAGCTTGTCAGCGCACTTTTCAAGAGCATTTATCGACCAGCTCTGCTCATCGGCGTAATAATCATTATCCATGTCCATTGTGTACAGGATATATGCCGCCTCATACAGGGTCTCAAACTCCTCGCAGTCTGAATAGAGCTCATCATAGAGCCTGATCATTTCATCAGCGTCCTTCGCCTTTGACGCATCAGAAAGCTGCTCGCACTTGTCATCGAAAGCCGCGGTATCGAAGTGGTAGTATCTGACGCCTGCTACACTGTCTCTTTTAACAAACCACAGGCCGCATACTACAGCGGCCGCGATATACAGTATGAGCAGTATTTTTAATGTCTGCCTCAGTGTCTTTTTGATCATAACTGATTCTCTTAGTTGCTATCCGGCCAAAGCCTCCCTGAACTCATCAGTGATCTCAGCATTGAATCTGTCCCAGATGTCCTTGTTTTTTCTCAGTGCCGGGATCACTGTTTCCATCGCCAAATCATATGACGGCTCATCTCCAAGACGCCACATATTCTCTGTAAAGCCGGAAAACCGCCTGAACTGCTCAGGCTCAGCAGAAGCCTCTGCCATCATCCTGTCAGTGACATGTCCGAAGAATGCTTCCGAGTCGAATCTGCCCTCTTTAACAAACATGTCATAATCACTTTGGACATCACCATATACTTTTCCAAGTGACAGTATGAATCCCTGAATGCTTTTTTCTCCAAAGCCTTCTCTGCGGGCAGGTTCAGGCCTGATCCCGTCCAATTCAAAAGTCTCGATCCACGGATGCCGCTCGTATCTGATCGCAGCCGGCTGTTCTATGATGACTCCCTTTTCAGGAACATAAACATACCCTGTCTGCGATTCGTACCTTGTATAGCCTTCAGAATATTCAGCTGAGTCTCCATCGGTAAAACTTACCGATATCTCCATTCTCGGAGGATCGCATCACGTAGTGTACCTGATGACCCCAAGAACGACATCCCTGAAGCCGAGTCTATGCATATATTCAATTGCAGCGTCATTCAGCCGGATCATGCTTAATTACAGGCTGTTTGTCCAGGTCTTGATCACAGGGAAACTCTCGTCTGCTCTGAACAGCCTGGCTCCTACTATCTCGCCTTTCATCAGAGGCTGCATCTTGCCCGGCGCCTTAGCTATATCGCTTCCTCCTGATGTCGCAAACAGCGCTACCTTCTTGCCGCTGAAGTCATAGCTCTTCACAAAAGTGTCGATGATGTTTGGCTCGGCATAATACCATACCGGAAATCCGATATATATCATGTCGTACTGATCGAAATTCTCAACCTTGTTTGCGATAGCCACATCCTTCCTGCCTATCTTTTCTTTATTGCATCTTGCCAGCGGATTAGTCCATCTGAGATCCGCATCAGTATACGGATCAACAGGCTTTATCTCAAACAGGTCAGCGTCCGCAGCCTCGGCCACCCTTTTGGCCAGTGACGCAGTATATCCGCTGGCTGAAAAATATGCTACTAATGATTTCATATCTTAAACCTCTCTTTTATCCTATGTATTTTGTAAAAATGTAAAGCAAGACCACGATGTCCACAATGATCGTAAGTACGAGCAATGTGATCCATGCTCTGGTTTTGGTCTTGAGACACATGTTTACCAGAAACGGGCTGAATGCCAGTATCAGGTACAGTATTATCATATACATGCATTATCCCCTTATTTATAACGCTCTGCGGTCTTGTCCAGGATGCTCTTCATGAGAGCGTCCATTTCGGATCCCTCGGTATAGTCCGCCGGAGCGAAGTATCCGATCCTGTGTTCATCCAGCAGTTTCAGCACCCTGCTCTTGTCACCTGTCTTAGGATCATAGACTCCTACCGAGTATCCGCCGTATGAATTCACCAGCTTCATGCACGGGATGTCCGTCTCGCTGTCGCCAATATACACCATGTTTGTGAAGGGTACACGAATATTTTCAGGAGCTACGTAGTCGTTTACTGAATTGTCGTTAACATCAAGTACGCCCTTGGAGATCCTGAACAGAAACTGCGTCTTACTGGTGTAGTTGACCACCTGAGCCGGCCATACGGCCACGCCCGCCTCGTCGTAGTAGAACGAGCTGGCGAATATGGCAGTGAGCTTATCAGCGATGTAGGTGCCTTCTATCATCTCCTTTAAGCCAGATGACAGGATATAGTGCTCTACCGTGATGCCCCGCTCCTCGCCGTAGCGGCAGATGCGGTCGAACCACTCGCAGACACCGTCATAAAGCTCTACCTGCGAGCCATAGCGAGCAAGCATATCGCGCCTGAATATCTCCTTGCCTCGCGCACCTTTAAGCATCAGGTACATCCATGCAAGATTGGAGTCCATGCAGTTGGCTCTTGCCAGCTCGTTGGTCTCCTTCCAGAATTCATCCTGGCACTCGTATCTGATCGCCTGAAGATAGCCCTGCGCCTGCATGTTGTCAGGTGAGAGGGTCTTATCGAAGTCGTAGCATATAGCTACGACAGGCTTATTCACTTTTTGTTTTTCTCTCTGGTCCATTTTTCAGTCATTATCCAAGCAGCAGTTTTGAAATGCGATCTGCCCTGTCCACATGAGCTCCCATGTTGGCCAGTTTCTTGAAATATATCTCGTTCTTAGCGTCCCTTATAAGATTATCGCCAACGCCTTGCAGAAGAGTCTTGCCCTTGTTCTTCACAAGGATGATGTCAAGCTTTCTCTTGACGTCTTCGATCTTCTGCTCGTCCTCTCCGAATGCCTGAAGCTCCAGCGCCAGCTGCTCTATCTCCTCACCTCTGTATGTGCCGCCGATTCCGACTCCGCGCTTGAACATTATGCCGTGCTGAGGCACCTTTGTTATGGTCGGTTTGAAGTTCATCTGATATCTGATGGTGCCGGCATACGGGTGGTCGGTCTCGATGTTCAGGTAGAAGTCGTAGCGCCAGTAGACATCCTTGTACTTCTCCTGCAGAAGGTTCTGATTGATTGGCCTCGGTTCAAACTCACCGTTGCCCTCCGTCCAGTACTCGTCCACCTCAAGCCAGACATCCTTCACCTGGTCAAAGCTGATGACATCCGGGTTCTTGTCCCTGAAGTCCATTGACGGATCTTCGACCGGGCCTTCTACCACGACAAACTGCCTTTTATCTGCATCGTAAACGAACTGCGTGGCCACCCTGTATTTCTTGATGCCCCATGCCTTCGTTACGTTGAACTCGTCAAGCAGCCTGCGGTTTTCCTCAAGGTATTCCGCCGGTCTCTTCTCTTTCTTTTTAAACAGTCCCATGCCAGCCTCCTATGCGGTCAGACCGTGTACTTCTTAAGATCTGTCTCGATGACGAACTCATTCTTAAGCTCGCCTATCCTCTTGAAGTGCGGCATCTCATTATGGATCGCTACCGCTTCGGCATCACGCCAGTGCTCTAAGAGAAACAGCTCGTCCGGGCAGTCCGCCGCAAAGTAATAATCATATTTGCAGTTGCCCTCTTCAGCGCGGCTAGCCGCGTCAAGGCCCTCAGCCTTGATGGCATCCAGGAATGCCTCGCGCATGCCCGGCTTGCACTTATATGTAACGTTCAGAACTATCATTGTACTGTCCTTCTCTTTCTATTTCAGCAGGTCCTCGCCAGGTCCCATCATAGGGATGTCGACCGCAGTCGCGTCCTCAAGGTGGAACATCATCAGCTTGTGACCTGTCTCATCGTTGTATATGCCGCGAAGCTGAGGCATCGCATCAAGACTTGCTTCCGCGTATTTCGGATCTGTCTCAAACACGGCCTTGCCTGTGTAGCGCAGCCAGTGTCCATCAGGCTTTGCACAAGCTATCTCCACCTTTGGATTTGCCAGGAGCTGCTTATATACTTCCTTGAAATCTCCGACGCCAAAGAGGACCTTGCCGTCCATCTCCATGTGCGCGCCGAGCGGCCTCACCTTAGGCTGGTCGCCATCAACAGTTGCTAAATAGAAAACTCCTGCTTCTGTAAGAAAATCATTTACTTTGCTCATTTTGTACCCCTTTCTGTTCTAACCTCTTGTAGGTATTATCTCCAGCCAATATCCATCCGGATCGGTTATGAAGTAGATGCCCATTGAGTGGTTCTCAAATGCTATGCATCCCATCTCTTCATGAAGCTTATGTGCAGCTTCGAAGTCGTCGACGCGGAACGCCAGGTGGAATTCTTCTTCTCCAAGATCGTATTTCTGAGGATGCTCGGCAAGCCATGTAAGTTCTAGTTCGAAGTCAGCTTCATCGTTCCCAATATATACGATGATAAACGAACCGTCCTCCGCTACCTTGCGTCTAATCTCCTTAAGGCCCAGCGCCTTTTCATAGAACTCCAGAGCGACATCAAGATCGCTGACGTTGAAGTTCTCGTGTATCATTTTGAATCTCATAGTCTTCCCCTTTACTGCTTCTTTGCCTCTGCCGCGCTCATGAATCTGTCTGTATCGATGATGAATCTCTCATGAGTCCCTTCACCGATAAGTCCTGCATCATCATAGGCTGCGACTTTGAACACCAGCCTGCGTCTGTCAATCTCAACAAGTTCGCTTTCTGCTCTGACGTGCATCCCTACAGGAGTCGCAGAAAGATGCTTTACGTTCATCAGCGTGCCGACAGTGGTGCGGCCTTCTTCCATGCAGGCCTCAACGCTGTCCCAGGCAGCAAACTCCATCAGAGCTATCATTGCCGGGGTCGCATATACAGGAAGTCCACCGCTGTCCAGCGCAGCCGCTGTCACATCTTCTGTAACGATCAGTTCTTTTATACACTTTATTCCTGTTTTCAGTTCGCTCATCTTTCTACCCCTTGATGCTTCTTACAAATCTCTTTATTTCCATATCCGGATCGTGGTTCTTGGTCTGAATTGACAGATGTCCCTTCGGCTCATTTGCACAAAGTCCATAAATCTTCCGGATCGCTTTATCATAATCAATGCCTGCCATATGAGTGACCACAAGGTACACGTTCCCCCTGAAGTTGCTGCTGTACTGCTCAAGAAAACCTTTGCCGACAGCGCTTGGCATTTCTGACCATATCGGCATGGCAACGATCACAGTGTCATAGGCATCCCAATCCACATCCTGAGTAAGATGGACCTGCGGCGGCTTCTTGAATGAGTCTATGCAGCTCTTGATGTATCCTTTGAAGCCGCTTCTATCGACTCCGTCTGTATACTCTACAAGGTCGGCATCAAGCAGCATTGCCATCCTTTTCATTACCACTCTTGTTGTGTTAGTCCTGCTGTAATACAGGCATAATGCTTTCATGTTTCCTCCTCTAGTGCATGCCCATGAACATTCCAATAATGAATGGCACCAGCCATATAGCCCAGACTGTTATGCTGAAGCGATGGAATGTGTGCATGCTGTTTTCATCTTTCCTCACAAGCACAATTGTTGCCCAGACCGCGTGGACAAACATCAGCACTATCGCTATAAGTCCTGTTATCCCATGCACACCGGTAAGCCCGCTTGCAACGTCGCCTGCCAGAAGCGTCATGGCATGTGTCCCTGTCGCGTCAAGGATCAGGCCAAGCCAAAAGAATGCCAGATGTATAGGTCTCAGTACTTTGTCCTTATGCTCCCACCACACTCCGATGGTATAGCATACAAGCGCCAGCGTTATGGCAATAACTGCTCTCATCAAAACCGGTGACATATTACCACCCTGTCTTGCTCATACCCATGATGTTTTTGCCCATCTCGAGTATGTCTTTATCCAGCACAGCAAAGGTTATGTCCATATTGTAATCAGCATTCTCGTTGATCCAGTCACGGCAGGCGCTGAGAGCAGCTTCCCAGGCCTTTGCCTTCGGATATCCGAAGATGCCTGACGAGATGAGCGGGAATCCTATGGAATGGCATTCGTTCTCTTTTGCTCTGTCCAGGGACTCCATGTAACAGCTGTAGAGATCCTCCGGCTCGTGGTTCATACCGCCGTGCCAAACAGGTCCCACAGCATGTACGACGTACTTTGCCTTAAGATCGAAACCCGGAGTTATGACTGCCTTACCTGTCGGGCAGTAACCGATTGCTTCGCAGGCTTCGGTCAGTTTGCGGATACCCGCATATCTGAAAATGGCACCGCAAACACCACTGCCCATAGCCAGCTTGCTGTTAGCCGCATTCACGATACAGTCAGTATCAAGATCGGTTATCCCGATAAGTCTAATATCTATTGAACTCATAAATCTCTCCTATTTCTGCATGATCTGGCACATCTGCATGGTCTTTAGCGCGGCCTCGTGCGATTCAGGTGTCACTCCCGCGCAGCACGCTGGATCCACCGAGATCGTGACTTCAGGCATAACAGCCTTTAAAAGCAACGCATTGGATACAACACAGATATCCGTGCAAAGTCCAATCAGTTCTATTTCTATATCTTCCTCAGCGGCTATCTTAGCGATATCCTCCGCAAGCTTTGTGCTGCCGAAGGTAGGTTTCTCATAAACTTTGGCTTCAGGCAGAAGCTCTGCTATGTCGCTTCTGATCAGCCAGCCTTCTGTCCCTTTGATGCAGTGCTCCACAGGAAGGTTTCTTCCCTCCTGCGTGCTCAGATAGTCCGGGGCATGGGTATCCATGGTCACGAAGATATCCTTCTGATCATACTCACGGATCTTTGCTTTCACGTTTTCTACGATCACAAGTGCCTCTTTCGTACCAAGAGCCCCGTCAATAAAGTCGTTCTGCATGTCAACAACGACAAGTATCTTTCTCATGGTTTTACCCCCTGAATTTCCTTTTCATGTATTCTATCCTGAGCTCCTCCATAATGAGCGTAGTAGGAGCCTTTGTTACATAGTCAAAGCCGTGCATGGTACCGTGGGTATCATGGAATTCCACATCTATGCCCGCTTCCTGCAGAAGCTTGCTGTAAAGGATCCCATCGTCACGCAGGGCGTCAAACTCCGCTACTTCGATGTATGCCTGCGGCAGACCTTTCAGGCTTTCCGCTTCTACCGGGGATCTGTATGCCAGAGGCGTGTCCTCAGGACGCGGATTTATCAGATCATTGACCTGTTTTGACAGGCTGGAATTCCAGACCGGTGTATCCGTGTATTTGCGGTATGACTCGCTTACGCCCCTTCTGTCCAGGAAAGGATAGACAAGCATCTGGAACAGCGGCTTTATGCCGGTGCCTCTGTCACGCGCCATTAGGCACGATGAGACTGCCAGTGTGCCGCCCGCGCTGTCTCCACCTATACCTATCCTCTCAGGATCGATACCGATCTCAGCAGCGTGATCATGCAGCCACACAAGGGCCGCATAGCAGTCCTCTTGAGGATAAGGAAAAGTGAACTCCGGTCCCAGCCTGTATCTGATAAACGCTGTGATGCAACCCGCACCTTTCGCGTAGTTGATGGCATGTTTGTAATGTCCGGAACTCGCTTCAAATACAAAACCGCCTCCATGTATGTCATAAAAACATGGAGCCGGGTGCTCTATACCTGCAGGCTCTATCAGCATCAGCTCTATCTCTCCGTCTTTGTACGAAGGGATCTTCACCGTCCTTATGTTAAGTGAAGGATCCTTGAACATTGCCCTTGGCGGCCTTGCCAGCCTGTTAAAGCCGGCAATGGACGCAGCATTCAAAGACGGTGTGTACAGAGTAAGCGGCAAGAATTCTTTATTTATCGGATATTTATTTATCTTCATGATGTCACCATTACCCTTCAGTCAAGGAACTCCACTCTTCCGTCATCTATATGGTAGATCGCTCCTGTGACTACAAGTCCCTCAGGGTCATGCACCGGATGTATCTCCAGTTCATGCCTTATCACTTCGACCCCATGCTTCACATTGAGGCAGCTTGCTTTGAACGCATCTGTCTCATCCCCTATAGCAAGTGATATGTCTTTGATGATCGAGTCTATGAATCCGCCGGCATGGCCTTTTATGGCCGCGTCGACAGCGCCGCATCCGGTATGGCCAAGCACAACAATGAGTTTGGTCCCCAGATGATCAGCAGCATACTCGATGCTGCCAAGCTGGTGATCATCTATGACATTGCCGGCCACTCTGACTACGAACAGTTCGCCGATACTCGCGGAGAATATGCTCTCAGGTATAACACGCGAGTCCGAGCACGTGATAACTATAGCGTATGGATGCTGCCCGTTCTGAGCTGTATCTCTTCGGATAGCAGGTGAAACATCTCCAAAAGAAGTATCCGCGCCAAGGTATTTCAGGTTGCCGTCTATAAGTCTCTGTTTGGCTTCTTTAGCGTCGATCATGGTTATGCCAGAATGATTTCTTTCGCTTTTTCGCAGGCCTCATACGCGATCGCTTTAGCGCGGTCGATAGCCTGCTGCTCTTCTGTTGCTTCCTCGTCCAGATCTGAAGGCTGCACCTTGTCCATGACTCTCTGGATCTCTTCTACTACAGAAGTAGCGTCCATACGGTCATCATCGATTATAAGGTCAAGTCTCCTAAGGTCGCTGACCAGAGCCTGGAGCTCCATAGAGTAAAGGATGGAACCTTCGAATTCAGGCAGATCCTCAAGCTCATCGATGCCCTGCTTTATCTCTCTGCCGGCACCGGCATCCTGGAAGAGACCCTGCAGTTTTTCCTTTGCGCCAAGAGTAAGCGAGGATGCCTGTTCTTTGGCGCTCTCCTTAAGCTCTTTTACCTTCCTGCCGTCATCAGTAAGTTCTCTGACCTTGCTTACGACTTCATCTGCAAGATCCTTAGCGCCTTCGCTGGCATCTTCAGCCAGATCCTTAGCTTTGTTCAGATAATCGTTAAAATCACTCATTTTCTTACCTCTTCAAATCTGTACTTTTGCTTTACTTCCGGATACTTCTCATGATCCACTTCGCTCAGAAACATCTCAAGCGGACGCACATACATGCCGCCGTCATCATAGAGCGGTCTGTACACCATCATCGGTTCGCGAGTCTCGCTATGGATCGCAACACCAATTATTTCGTACAGGTACATGTTGCCTGCACGATCTTCTTCAGTCAGCAATTCACGCTTGAAGTGCTGGACGATGTCGCCTGGTTTGAATCTGTTTGTCATATTTCTTTTATACCTATGCTCTTCAAATATTTATAAGTGCCATCGTAATACTCAGGCAAACGTGTACTGTCTTCCCAGAAACCGCTTGGTGTTTTATTCGGGTTTCCTTCAGGTACGCATATGACCATGCCCGCTCTTGCTCGAGTGAGTAAAACACGATAAGCATTCAGCATATATTTTATCTTCTCCTGATTGCTTTCAGTGTTTCCTTTCTGCTCATTCCACTTTGTATTACCATTAAATGAATAATAATGCCATTTACCGTTTTCGCACCTCATGTCTGCATCCCACAGAACACAGGTATAATCCAATTCTAGTCCTTGTACTTGAATCTCAGTAGCTGCATCTTCAAGATAATTTGAAGATCTTGTATCTGCCTTGTCCTCTAGGAACCAGTGGACAGCATTTTCAACATCTGAAGGCAAAATATGTATCGCTAATGGTTTGAATCTTGCAGCCTCTTTTGTCACCAAGACTCCAGTACGTTCTGTTCCTCTCACCTTCTCGTGAAGCCACCTGCGCGCCTTGTCCATATCCCTTGTCAAAACAATCGGATATCTATCTTTGATCTCTTCATAAATACTCGAAGCATTGTTATCAAATGTTAATAGAGCATGTACAAAAGCTGATACCTTCTCAGCTCGATATGAACGGAGCGAAACTCCCAGATGTAAATCTTCAGAATACTTGACATTATGATTATCTTCTAGAAGCTCATTGACTTTCCCTTCAGCGTATTCTGCTTCAGTCAGCTTCGGAGAGATATGCACTTCCCAATGACTAAACTGATCGTTCACAGCCTTGATCCACTCAGAAATACCGGCCTCTCCAGTATTTATCTCCTGCCCTCCGCCAACAAGACATACTATGGTTGCCCAGTCTTCTCGCTGATCAAGTGACCAGATAAGGAATGCTGCTTCAGACATTGGGAAATTTGGAACCTTTAGCTTGTTGCCGTATGTTCCACCTCTTTTCAGATAATCAGAAAGCCTTTTATGAGTCCACGATCGCTGAGCTTCATCAAAAATGGCAACATGCTCAACTTCTCCGAAGCCCGCTCTTTCCATTCTTATAGCTTTTTCCGGATCGATTTCAAGAATGCCATTCTCAACAGGATTCTTGATCTTGGCCAGCATATTATCACGGTAGCGATGGATAATTTGGATCGACTTACTTACTTCCCTCCGTGAATCCGTTATTTTCTTTTTCTCTTTTCTTTCACGACACTTTTTGTAGTTGTCTTGTGCAAGTGCTTCTGTTAATACCGCAACAAGCGGTCCATTTCCCGAAAGGTAAACTGCGCCCTCATCTTCAACGGGATCATTCTGTCCTTGATATGTTTGTTTAACTGCCACATCAAGCCCTACTAGAGTTTTTCCCGCTCCAGGGACACCAGTAACAAAGCAAATGCTTTTTTTCTGTTGTTCCTTGCTTTCTTTGATCACCTTTAGGATGTACGCAATTGTCCTATCGGTGGATACATCGTCAGCTTCATGTCTGGTTATATCTTCAACAGAATGATTTTCGTACAGCGACCTTGCTGCTTCAATAATTGTTGGAGTCGGGGCATAAGGGCTGATTATCCAATTTGGATCAATAGCCGGCTCATTCGGGAATTTCTTGAGCACAGCATCGATCAAGCCGAATAAATGCTCTTCGCCGGTTACTAATGGATTAACTACCCTATCATCATAAACTGACATTTGAACGACTGAGGAACAGGACTTGTACTTAGTAGCAACAAGAATTGGAACGATCAAGTTCTTTTGACTGAATTTATGGAAGTTCTTTAGATCTAATGCATAGTCAAGAACCTGATCTACGTCTGCTTCAAGAATTGTGGACTCCCCCACCTTAAACTCGATGCAAAAGATAATGCCTTTATACAACAAGACCACGTCTATCCTTTTGCCCAGACGTGGGATATCGTATTCAAAGATTATACGTCCGCGATCATCCTCATAGCTAAAAACCGTCGACTTCATTATGTCAATTTCAGCCTTCCAAGCTTCTCTTGCCGTAGTAAGAGAAGCCCCATGGTAGCGCTCACAGAGCATGCCTAATATTGACATCGCCGGATCGACAATGAAGCCTGAAAAAGAGTTGTTATATAAGCAGCGAGGATTAGATCTTATGTTATTCATTTATGTCCTTATGCTTCAGTTTTGTGTATTTTGCTGCACTTCCAACGGATAGCTCGATAGGATACTTTGCTTCATTCTTATCCATCTTATTGTTGACAATCTCATCTTCATCCAATCCAAGCTCATCAAGCATGTTGCGGCAATACACCAGCACATCAGCTAGTTCTTCTTTTACGTGCTCCAGGTCATAATCCGTATCACTCCACTGGAAACACTCTAGTAACTCATTTGCTTCGATTGAAATGCTTTTAGCAAGATTTGCTGGGGTATGGTATTGCTCCCATTCTCTATCAATCGTGAATCTTCTGATTCTGTCTATTGTTTCCTGCTTCATATTTTTCTGCTAAAAAATTATTATCAAAGGCAATTTTAATAATATTATATTATCCAAGTTGAATTGATTAAAGAGTAAAAAAGAGAGCAGCGGAGGCAAACTTTTTCATCCTCCGCTGTTTTTTATCATCATCCATTTTTTAAGTAGTTAAACTACATATATTGGTTTCTTTTTCCCTAGCATGGATAGTAGTTTCGTGTTTAAAGATAATCTCTTTATTCGTCTTCTTCCTCCTCAAAAGGATTACCGTAGCCTTGCATTTCCAGTTCCTTGATTATCATGCGCTTCAGTTCTTCATAGAACGGTTCATAGCGCGTATCATCGTCGATTTTATCTGCCTCTATCCTATCACGCTCTGCAATTAATGTATCAAAGAGTTCATCGTCCGCATCGTTAAGCTTAATATAGACAGCATATATACTCTCCTTTGTTGCCTCGAAAAGAATTTCATCGGCCACTGCATCGATCCATTGTCCGTGGAGATATACCTTCTCACCATTGTCTTCCACAACTATTTCTGTTTCTACAACAGCTCTGCTGATTGGGCCACATGCAAAGCCTTCTTCATAGAAGTAGTTTGATCTTCTTTCAATTTCTTTGATTGTTGTTGTATTGTTGTTCATTGTCGTTCCTCCTTTTCAAATTCAGTTTAGTAGTGTTCCTCTTGACACCCATATAGTACCTGAGTTCTGGAAGGATTTTTATAGCTAATATCCTATATTTACATGTGTTCCTTTATTACTTGGAAAATATTAGCATACTTGCAATCAAGCATATCTTCTTCTGTGTACGATGCAACGCAGTTTTCAGTCATATATTCCTCAAATTCTTCAGAACTCAAAGCTTTTTCCTGAATGTTATAAAGTGCTTCCTTGTTCAACCCATATTCATATGCGCCATCAGTATCTTTGTAAACATATGCATAGAGGATTTCTCCTTTGTCATCAGTGTTAGTTCTTTTAAGCTTTACCTCTAGCATTTCAGAGCCATCTGCAAAATTATATGAGCAATCATCGAGAACATCGAAATTCTCAACGCCAGGGTTACTCATAAGAAATGATTCTCCCATCATTTCAAGGAACCAATTTGCAGCGACCAGATGGTCATAATATTTAGATCCTTTAGCTTCTTCTAAACTGTAATACTCTGCCTCAATAGCATTAGTCTTGTCTCTTAACAGGCTAGATTTGGATACGACATAGTGAACCCCGTTTTCACCCAATATAGCATTATAGTGCATATATCCGCTCTCATCGGAGTAGACCCTCAGCTCTACCACAAGTTCATCGTCAATAAAGCCATGATTAATATCCATTACACCGTCTGAATATAGTCCGGTTTCTGATTCTTCGATTTTTCTTAATGCACGCCCTTGCTCTACAAGGTCTCCATCCTCAGAAATGATCTTTCTAAGTTCAGCTGGAAGAGAATATGCATATTTGCGGACAGTCACAGACTCAACCGAAATGTTGCCATTTTCGTCTGCTTTTTCAGCATTTCTAGTAACATTAAGCGAATCCACAGTAAATCCGACTCTTTCTGCAATAGAAGCATTCATGTTCATCTGTCCTAGTTCTGCAACTGTATATGAAGGGATATGGCCTGCCCCTTCATGAAGCTCAGCTCCCGCAGTTGGTTCTAAGTTAAGCCAGATGGCGCATCCTTCAAACATAAGTCGAAGCAGATCTATTAACATACGGAAGATACCATTGCGTCTGCAATCTTCTCTAACATACACGCTTTCGACATAAAGGATTCGACGTCTTTCACCTGATTCTCTCAACTGAGTCATGCGTTCAAACATTCTGATTTTTATCTCTTCATCTTCTGTGAGTAGATACAACTCACAGAATGGATTAAGTACACGATATGACTCCCTTATATTCATTATGTCCGGCATGATGTAATTCTGCAGTTGCCGCATTGACGGTTCGTGTACATACTGCATAACTGATGTTATATAGGCAGACAGTACCCCAACAACCTCTGTACCAATAAAGGTTACTACATGCAATCTGCAAATTGAAGGCTCTGGATCAGCAGATCCATTCTCATCAGCATTTGAGCTTCCGCCCATACTGCGCAGGTATTCCGGAATCACAAATATCTGATACGGGCCACACTCATATGAAACAACAATCAATTCTTGGGACTCATCAACTTTCAGCAGCTTATGAAGCGTTGAATACTGTGTTTTTCCTGGTTTCTTTTTACTTTCTTTAATTTGCATCTGACTGCCATGATATTTCTTCACATTCTTATCCTCCCGTCCAAACAAAAGGGTTTCGAGCGGGATATTAAAATAATCTGCAATCATATCCAGTTTAGCAAGATCAGCAATTCCGCTACCGGATTTAGCTTTTTCAATGTTGCTGATATCTGCCTGATACATAAACAGGTCTTCAGCCATTTTTTCCTGTGAAATTTTGAGGATATATTTTCTTTCCTCTTTTATTCTGCTTCCGATTGCATTAAAATCGATCATTTTTATATCCCTTTCAATATCATGGTACAGATATTTTCATATGATAATTATAGCTATTATCTTATACTCATAGCAGTGAAGACTGCAATTATTCAATAAAGTGTGATAACATAATTGCATAAAAAAAGGAGTCTAATTATGCCACGCAGACAATCATATAGTAAGTTAAACAAGCAAAATCAAATTCGAGCAGACCATGTAAAAGGGATGAGCGATGTGGTTTTTAAAGGCTTTCAATGTCTTAATCCCGAGTGTACCCATTTCATTTTTATTCGAGAAGACGATCTTGATGAAAACTTTTCGATAACATGTCCTATATGCGGATATGTTCATGAATCTGGTGGCGAAACCAAGTTTTATGACTATTCGATGGATGTTCAAAATGAGAACGGCGAGACCGAAACTGTATCAACGGGGGAATTCACTATTTATCATGAAGATTATATAGCTGAAGCAAAGCAATATAAATATTGTATTGTATGTAACACCATAAAGCCTTTGGATTTCTTTGATAATCATTCTGCTAGAAAATCTGGCCGACAAGGAGAATGCAGATTATGTAAAAAGGCATATAATGACATTAAAAACGGTACCCGGCTTACTGATCAGCACAGAGAAGCTGCTCAAAAGCGGCGGCTCCTTCTGGATATTTCTGGAAATCCAAAGATAGATAGTAAAGAAATTGAACGTCGTTATGGCAGAAAATGTTTTAACTGCGGCAAAGATTTATCGAGTGTTACTGATAAAAAAGAAAAGCCTCTAGACCATACTCTACCGGTCTATTATTTGTGGCCTTTATCAACAGAAAACGCAACTCTTTTGTGCAGAGACTGCAATGGAAGCAAATCTGGCTCATGGCCTTCGCTTTTTTATAGCGATTCAAAACTGAGAAAACTATCTATATTAACGGGCTTTGACTATAATCTTTTAGCAGGAGAACCCCAATATAACCCAGACGCTATGGAAGCCCTTCATGATCCAGAGAAAGTCGATGCACTGCTTTCTAAATATGCTTCATACATGGATGAAATAATAAAGCTTCGTAACAGAATCCTTGTTGATACTGGTTTTGATTTCTTTTCTGTATCACAGAGTATTTCTGATGTGTATATTCGCAGAGCAGATTCATATCTGAGAGCATCACGATTTCAATTAGCTCTCGAAGACATGTTATAAAACAAATTAAAGCAATTGTAAGCCTCGTATTGAGGCTTTTTATAAAGAAGTGTAGAAATAGTTAAGGTATAATTATGTTTTAAGTCCGTTTTTTTGTACTGTTTATCGATTACACTGGTAGTACATAATGTATAACTAATTGTTCGTTTTAATTGTAATTTATTCGAGATTATTCAGCCAAGAGGACTTCGACTATGAACAGAAAACAGACAAAGGCTGCAGCAGGGACATTTGTGCTTAATAAAGAAGAACAAATTCATCGTTGGTATTCTTATCTCGAAGGATACTCATCTTGCTTGATAGATGATCTCATTCAAGAAATTGGTATAAACAATATAAAGTCTATCTACGACCCGTTTTGTGGCACAGGAACAACTTGTCTTGTTGCGGCTAAGTACGGCGTGAAGTCTTATTACAGCGAAACCAATCCTTTTATGCAGCTGGTTATTGAAGCAAAAATTAATGCTGTAAAAGAATTACGGGAGAACGGTATCGGTTCATCAAGCTTGCGGTCTTTTCTCGAAAAAATAAACCAATATTGTATTTCTCCAACTTCTAATCCTATCTCGTGGGATGGATTTGAAAAGTATTTTGATAAAGATACCTTGTTCCACTTGCTTAATCTTAAAGCTGAAGTTGATACGATCGAGGATAAGGCGTCTCATGATATTGCACTTATTCTACTGGCTTCTACAGTGGTTAAATCATCAAAAATGCTTAGGCAAGGTGATTTAAGATTTGCAAAAGATACAGAAAAAAAGCCTGAAGATAAAGATATAGTAGCTAATTTCAAAAAAAAATTAGAAAATGCTATTGAAGATCTTGATAGTAATGATTGCCCAGTTTCAGCAGAATCAATTTGCCTCAGTCCTGATGCAAGAAACATTGAAATTGAGAATGAAATAGACTGTGTTATTACCTCTCCTCCATATCTAAATGGGACAAATTACATTAGAAACACTAAGCTGGAACTAAAGATGTGTGACTATGTGAAGTCGGAGAAAGATTTGCCTGAATTCCATTCAAAAGGAATTATTGCGGGTATTAACAATGTATCTAAGCGAAAAGATAACATAGAAACCCTTGATTGCGTAAAGCCTTACATAGATGAACTAACGCCAGTTGCATATGACAAGCGAATTCCATTAATGGTCTCCGGTTATTTTCAGGATATGGATCATGTGATAGAGAAGATAGCACATGCAATGAAAGATAATGGCATTTTTATTATGGACATTGGTGATTCTCAATTTGCAGGCATTCACATCCCTACTCATGAGATCCTCATAGAAATATGCAATAAGCACGGCTTTGAATTGTATGCAGAAGATGTTTTAAGAGAAAGACGTTCCAAGAATGGTATGGTCCTCTCTCAGAGACTACTAAAGTTCAAGCTACATAAAGCGAGCATACATGAAAAAAATTATAGAGCTGCAGCCGAAGAATTTATTATGCAAATGCCTTACCGTCAAGATCCTTATTCAGGGAGGAACTGGGGGCATCCATGGCATTCGCTATGTTCATATCATGGCAAATTAAAGCCAGCAATTGCTCATTTTATGGTCAGCCAATTTACAAATCCTGGTGATGTAGTTCTTGACCCTCTTTGCGGCGTGGGAACTATTCCTCTTGAAGCATGTCTCCAAGGCAGAGTCGGAATTGGTAATGATCTTAGCGAGATGGCTTATATAGTATCAAAGGCAAAGCTTGAAAAGCCAGAATACAAAGACTGCTTGCTAGTGCTTAACGCATTAAACAAGTTCATTGAATTGTATAAGAACACTTCGGAACTTGAAGAAGATATTCAGAAGTACTCGGATTTTGGTTTTAACGGAAAGCTGCCATCCTATTTTCATCCAGATACTTATCGAGAAATACTATGTGCAAGAAAATTCTTTTCATATAACATTAAAGATCTTTCTTCAGCTGAGGCTATGGTTTTTTCTTGCCTGCTCCATGTTCTACATGGTAATCGGCCATATGCTTTATCAAGGAATTCACATCCACTAACACCTTATGCACCAAAAGGTGACTTCTCTTATAAAAGGGTTGTTGAACATATACGCAACAAGCTGGATCTCTCATATAAAAAAGGTGTTTTTGACAACTATGTCCATGGCAAAGCAATTTATGGGGATTATAATGATTTATCTATAATCGGACCAACTGTTGATGCCATTATTTGTTCACCTCCTTTTGCAGACTCTATTCGGTTCTATATGCAGAATTGGATGAGACTGTGGCTTTGCGGGTGGGAATCAGAAGATTACAAGAACGCAGACACACTTTTTCTTGATCAAAGGCAAACTAACGATTTTGATGTATATAATTCATTCTTTAACATGTGTTCTGCAGTACTTAAGCCAGATGGGAAGGTTATTCTTCACTTGGGGAAAACTGATAAAGTTGACATGGCAGAAGAGTTATCTAAACGAGCTGTACCATTTTTTAATGAAGTGTACTGTGGAAGTGAAAATGTTCAATCCATTGAAAAACACGGGATAAAAGACAAAGGCGCTACTGTTGAGCATCAATATCTGTTTTTAATCAAGAAATAGCCATTGGCAGATATACAGTCTGCCAATTCCCTTATTGGGCCGGGTAATACTCTGCATTATCATTTAATTTTGCATGTGAGTTTTCAAGTACGACTTGCGATTTGGAGCAGTCTCACTTCAGCAGGTTCGTATCCTCTTGCGTATGCTTTGCCATACCAATAAGCCGCAAGATTTATATTACCGTTATTCCTGCAGTATTCACCCATTGTAAACATTGACTCTCTATCTCCAACAACTGCAGCTTTCTCATATACCTTAAATGCCTCAGTTGGCCTCTGGGTAGTTCCCCTCCCCGTCATGATCATATCCGCATAGCATTTCAGTCCATGAGGATCATTATCGAAAGCAATGGTATTGTATGTTGTATATGCCATTTCAAGCATACCCTGACTTTCATAGATATCACCTGCAAGATATGCCGCCAAAGGAGTCCCATCGAGGGCGAGCTTAAAGATATCATCAATGTTATGTGTAGGCGCGACTCCTGCATATAGTTCAAGGTAAGTCAAGGCGCAGACGAACCTTGCTTCATCAAATCCCTCTGTAATTTTTGTATGATTATATGGCTTGCCCATGGAGATCCACTCTTTGGCAATCCCCTCCATCGATACTTGTCCGTCTTTATGTCCATACGCATTTGCCATAGCATACCAGTACATTGACTCTGCGTGATTATGACGTCTGCGTGCAATATTTCCAAGTTCATTCATTGCATCTGAACATCCCCCTGCTGCAGCTTCTGTACAGCATTTGAGAAACGTCTTATCTTTTCCTGTTCCGAGATTTGCTGCAGGAGAATGAGGTATGTAGTTTGCATATTGCCACTTTGCTTCGGCATTACCTGCGTCGGCAGCTTTTTTCAAAAGCGCCATGCGTCCGTTTTGGTTTTCTGTAAACATAGCAAGCGACAAGTAGCCTTCGTCAAAACCATCGTCTCCAAGTTCACGCATCATTGCAAGGCCTTTATCCATATCCTTTTTACCAGCTATCTGAAGCCATGCAAGGCCGCACTTTTCTTCATTACTCAATTCGGATTCTGCAACATCTTCATCAGTGTATGCTCCGTCCTCTTTTAAGCCTTCTTCACAGCTCTCATACTTGTTCTTTGATCTGTCTTTTTGAAGTACCAGACCGTACCAATATAAGGCTATACAGTAATTGATGAACTGATGGCTTCTTGCATCTCTGTCTGCTCCATCTGCTAAAAAGTCTGTAAACAATTTGAAATATAATGGCTGAATCTGCTCTTCTAGTCTTTGTTTCAACTCATTTGCTTCGTCCGACTCGAAGCCACCTGCAACCATGTTCAACACAAATTCATCCATAGCGAAGAAACCGCTTTCCTCAGTGAGTGATTCTACAATCCCTTTGCTCATAAGGTTCTCTCTATCGATAATCCACAGTTCCATAGCCCCTATACCCGCAAGTACACTCCAGACCATTGATGTGTGGAAAATAAACTGGGAGAGATCTTCTTCAGCTATTTTCCCCTTATTGACCTCGCTGATGTAATAATCCTTTACATAGTCAAAAATCTCATGAGTGATATGCCCCGCCTCGTTAGCAAGTTCGTCTATCGGCTCTTTTTCCTCAATATGCAAACCGTTATTGAGGTCGTTTTTTATCAATTCTGACAAAACCTGATTGGCCATTACAATAGTAGGTTTTTCGCTGCCGGCACTTTGAAGCCTGTCGCCTTCTTCTTTCTTCGAAGCTTGAAAGCGCGCCTCAATGGCTTCACCTCTTATCTTGTCAGCCTTCCCATCCTTTGCAAGTTCTTTGTAATCTTCACACCACTTTATACACTCGTCATATCTTTTAAGGTCACGAGTCACAAGCGCGAGGCCGAACAACGGTTGAGGTTTGTTAGGAGCACATTCATGTGCCTTTATATAACACTCATATGCTTTTTCGAAGTTCCTGCTATCGCCATAGAGCGCTGCCATATTATTCCAAGCGTCATAAAAGTCAGGAGCTATCTTTACAGCTTCTTCATACAAAGGAATAGCCCCTAAGCTGTTTCCCGTTATCATGAGCTGTATTGCCTGAGTGTTAAGATATATCGGACAAGTTGAATCACATTCCTTCGGACACCTATCTCCTGGGCAGGCTATCTTGCCTGATTTATTTCTCCACACTTCGCCAGTGGTACTGTTTTTGAATAAATCAAAGAACCCCATGTTCAACCTCTTTTTTCTCTACTCTTGCACTATTTCCCAATAAGAATCTAAGTCCCATTTCTGAGAAACTATAGATATTTTATTATACTATATTCAGCCTTTGCTGGTGTTCACAATCGACTGTTTTCGACATATTCTGGCTCTGTTGTTTTCTTTAACATCCTCAATGAAATCGCTATTCTTTGTACCACGGATTCCTGATTTCACATTTGAGACATGCTGCAGAAACACAAAGTCCTTCCTCATCTTCCTCATTGAGTTTATCGATGCATCTTTGATAAAAGGCTCTAGCCTGTGCGATTCCCGAATGTTCCTTGAGATATTCCAGCTCTCCCTTTGATATCCACAATTCTTTCAGTCTTGCTTCTGCAACTTCATCTAAGTAATCGTCGCCCATGACAAACGGCGATGTTTCAAACATTATGCGATAGTACTCTTTAAGGTGCTCGCCTGGCGCTTCCTCATAGATTTTGCGCCAGTATGGATTCTCCATAAATGCGTCAAAGCCCTTACCCATTTTGACCTCCTGTTAATTGTAGTTACTGCTGTGTTTTAACTATAAAGCAGAGGGCCCGGCTGAGGAGAAATGAGAACCTGAGCCGGGCTCCGATTTAGAAAGGAGCGATTATTCTTTTTCGATATAGCAGAGTACTCCATCGTCGACTACATAAAGCACCTTGCCTTCTGCTTTCTCGTCAATCTTGTCATAGATCCTGCCGGCGCTGTAACTCTCGCCTACAACTGTTGATGGGCTGTTGGCAACATAACCTACAAGGCCAAGGCCCTCGAGCTCCACCTTGATCGCTTCCTTGTCATGGTCATTGTCAGGCTCCTTTACGAGCTTGACCGCCATGTCCTTCTCAAAGAAGTCCTTGCCGTGATAGAAGCATGTACCGGTTATAGTGAAATATATCTTTTCCATGGTTTATCCTCCCCATATTGTCTATTGTGTGTTTCTCTGATGGTTAAAGTATATAGGGGATTATTGGTCAAAAAACGCCCTTTGAGTTGTATTCATTCAGCACGCTCCATGAGATGATTGGCGCTCCTTCTATATAAGCCGGCTCATCTTCTATACCAACGCAAACGTTGATCGTATAGTATTCATTGCCGTCTCTTTTGTATATGAATTTGTCTACTCTTGGCGGGTTGTGTCCGGCTTCCTTATAGCTGTAATAACCAATATCCTGAAACCATTGATCAATCTCTTCCGGAGTCTTATCTTCTATACCTGTTGTAGATACAAAGAGTGTGATCATCGTGATACCATCAGTGGCCCAGCATTCAACAAAGAATGGTCTCTTCTCGTCCATCATGCCTGCATACCAGCCGATATTGACATCGCCGTATTCGTTCCTGCCGGGCATCTGATCAGTATGATCAAGCAGCGGGAGAAAATGTTCCGGATGTTTTTCTGTAAGCTTTGATAAGATCAAGTCCTTTTAATTTCTTTTCCATCGTTTTGCCCTCCTTACATCCTTATGATAGAAGGGCTGCGGCAGAGATAGAAGCGAGTGAGAGTTGAAGATTTTGCGCAGCATTCAAGCTGGGCTTGAGGTGTTTTAGCCTTCTTTCGCCTTTTCAATTAAGTCGATAATAGTGTCCGCTGTCGTCATAAGAATATGTGCATTTGTGCTTGGATCGGATCTGTAAGCCCAGAGGTTGCATCCACCCAAAGCGACCTTCTTTCTTCCGACTTTGAAATAGAAACCCTGTGAATCGCCATCGAGTATGTTTGGAAACTCCACTCTCTTGATTGCAGTAACATTACTGCTCCTAATAACGTCTTTGATAGTATCTATCGTCTCCTTAGAGATGGTATAAATGTCTTTGTGTTCGTTGTATCCAAGTACGCAATCGATCACATTGTTTTCCGGAATATCTTCAACCTGGATATATGATCCTGAGGGACTCATGCTTAGCATGTTCTCAAACTTGAAGATAGTGTTTTTTGTTATGGATTCATAAAAGTTTTCGTATCTATCAATCCTGGAATCGCCCATGGGATCATAAGGAGCATTTCTGCCGAGAGTGAAGATAAATAAAAGCAGTATTTTCTGCATGTCTTTCGGAAGCCTTTCCTCGCACTCATCTCTCAATATAGCCGGCACTTTATAAAACGCTTCCGCTATGGCTCCGGCTATGCATGTTAGCGTGTCACAATCTCCACCCAGGGATACCGCCGTCCTTATGACATCCTCAAAGTCATTGCCCTCAAGAAACGCTGTTATGGCTTCAGGAACTGTCTGCTGGCACGACTCTACATGGTAGTAGTCCGGCCTGATCTCATCACAAGTCCTGCTTAGGTCATATCCGAATTCTTTGACTATATAGTTCTTGATTTCTTCCTTTGATTTTCCGTTTCGGCCCATCCATATGGCTGCCGCTGTTGCTTCCGCGCCTTTGACTCCTTCCGGATGATTGTGCGTCACCTCAGCAGTCCACCTTGCGACTCTTCTGGTTGTCTCCAGATCATCGTAGAGCCAGCCCGCAGCTGACACTCTCATCGCCGAGCCATTGCCCCAGCTGCCGTACGGCTCACGTTCGCTGTGCTTGAGCCACTGATAGAAGCGGCCTCCATAACCCGCATTAGGGTACTTGTGTCCCCACATGTGCATGCTGTCGATCAACAATTCTTTTGTGGCTGCCTCGTCATCAATGACGCCATTGTCTTTGGCCTGTATGAGCGCGTCTGCGACTGCTATGGTCATTACGCTGTCATCTGTGAATCTTGCTCCCTTGTTGAAGAATGGAAAGCCTTTTGTTTTATTGCCCCTGTCAAATTCATAAGGGCTGCCGATTATATCTCCTAATATTGCTCCGTACATGATGTTGCCCTCCTTCTTTGTTTATCTGTATTGGCGGCCGGTTGACCGCCCCATCACTTACAATGGCATTATGACACTTATGCTTCGGCCATAGGTCGCATGTAAAGCGACAAATGTATTTCCCGGTCAGAAATCTTCATCACAGCTGTAGCAATGAGTGTCATCAGTATCTCCGCTGCCGCAATAAGGACATTCATCGACGCCATGTACCGGTACATCAACGTCATAGATGTAAAACAGCATGACCGCCTGACAGGCAAGCCCTATTGCTATGGCAATGATTCCTCCAAAGATGCTGCCGTTTCTGATCATAGCTATCCCAATGGCAATACCTGCTATTGCAGGGAGAAACATGGCACCGATACCGAGCCCAAGTATTACTAAAGTGATCCAAAGAATAGTTTTCATGACAAAGAACTCCCTTTTGTAGATCAGAGTGTGTTCCATGGTAACAGTATATATGGCTTTGTGCGTCAAAAAACGCCCTCCGAACTTGCGGAAGGCAGGGAACAATCAAAGAGGCCTGCACGTTTGGGGCCGGCAGGCCTCTCTGGTCAGAAAGGAGGTGGAAAGGGGTAAACCATGATTTCTTTTGTTCGATTACATGATAAATCATAACGTGTCCAAAAAATTGGACTTAAAAACTGTGGCCGGCAAATGTCAGCCACAGTCCGATTCGTTAGTTAAACAGTTCATTTCTATACTTCTACATCTTTGCTAGTCAAGCTGCCATCTTTATTTTTTCTTTGGCTTCTGCTTTAAGAAGTTCAAAATCCTTATCAAGGAGATAGTAGTCAATAGCCGCTTTTCCAATAGCATTTGTAGCGGTAGAAGCTATTCCAGAGCTAAGGAATGATCCACCGGTAGGAAGAATAGCGTTTACTGCTTTTGCAGCTTGCTGAGCAAGGATTCTGCATGCATACCCGAATGCTGTTACTCCCCCAAGACTTACAACGAACTCTTTTGCACTTTTGATATCCGCTTCTCTTCCTGCCAGTATGGCAATTAGAGATACTAGAGCGGCTTGCAGCGGGACAAGAACATATATATCAGAAAGCATGATAGGAGTAAGAGCTACTGTGCCTGATATAGTTGAGAATATACTGGTGATTCGTTTTGCAAGCTTTAAAACAAGTGCATCCAGCTTCAAAGCCATCGTAAAACCCATTCTAGCTTCTGGTGATTCTATCGAATTTGCTATCGCATCCCTTAGCCTCTCTATCTGATATCTTCCGTCAAAGTCGATAGTGATATGTCTCTTCTCTTCATCTGTGAGGTTTTCGATTTCTTCTGCAATAACAGGTCTGCCATACTCAGATCCATCATCAAGCTTCCACTCTATCAGAGATGATACTGCAATTACATCATTAAACTTGACTTTTTTGTTTTTGAACGCAGTCCTGTATTCTGACATGATTTTATTTATCCCAACAATCTTCCTTTCAGAATAATTATCAGGATGAAGTTCAGTCTTTGGAGCTACGGTATCAGCTCTGTTTATTACTGCAATAATCGGTACATCCTGATAGAAGGTTTCTTTATATACTTTACGAGCTTTTTTCAGAAAATCCAGATCTGCAGATATACTGTCATCTCTCCTATCGCATCCGAGAACGAACAATATAGCATCTGGGAAAAATTCTATTATATTCTTGAGGAGGTCCTCCTCGGCGGAACTGTCTTTCAAAGCTTTATTTTCAGAGAAGCCTCGAGAGTCCAGCACTTCCATAAGTACTCTGCCATCATCATCTTTGCAAAAATGTCTATTTACTCCAGATGTGCAGCTTCTGTAGTCATTTACCTCAGCGACATATCCTTCGCACAATGCATTGATCAAGCTGCTCTTTCCAATACCGGTTCTTCCAAGGATCATAATTCTCGGCGTCCTACGCTTTTCCAAACCATTCATAAGTTCTTTTAGTTCTTCATCTCCAAGAACACAATCCTTGATGGTGTCTGTTACGGTTTTTGGTAGCGCCTCACCAAGATTATCAATGAATGACTCTAGTCTGTCATATGCGCCTTTAAGTGTTTTAAGTCTGTTTTCAATTACATAGTTGTTATCCATTTTTATTACCTCCATATATGTATAAGAAATTAATCAGTTAATTATTGTCTATATTATTGTCTTGAGTCTTCAGTTAAGACCCAGCGTATCTCATCCGGCCCGACACCGCTGGGTTAGAAAGAAAGGTGAAAGGAGGTGTAGTGAGAGCTGATCGATTATTCTCCTACTCTCACCAGCCGGATGAGTAAATCTACCAGATGCTATTTTTCAGAAGTCGACCATTCATATGCTTCTGTAGATGATGAAGGTGATAGAAGGTTTATTCTATTGTCAAGGTTCACGTCTTCGGAACTCTCTTTATTGCTACTCATCTCGAGACCGAATTTCTTTGCGAGCTCCGGATTACTACTTATTCGTAATGCTAGTTTTGATTCTAGAGTTCTTCTTTTTGTTATCATGTTCTTTTGCTTTCTTTATCTTTTCTATGGCTATATTTTATTTCCAGTATCGGGAGTTCACCATAGCAACGTGTGTAAAGATTTGATTCATAATTTAACTTTGTATGTAAAAAAGAGGGACGCTTTTTTCGTTAGCGTTCCCTCCGTTGATTATGCGGTATAATAGTCTTCTATTTATTAATTAACTCTTTATACTTTTCCATATCTATTACTCCGCTTGACATCATCTTTTCCGTCCATAGTTCCAGGGCGTCTACAGCAAGCGATACCCGCTCGAGATCCTTTTGAATACTAATAAAATCTAACATCTCGTCATCCGTTATTTTCCCATCTTCAGCGATTTCAATCAGTTTATTTTTCTTTGAATTCATTGAATTCAATGACGCAACTAGTTTTATAACTGTCTTTTCTAGATCATTAAATTTAATTACCGGAACAAAGTGCTGCCCCATAGGACACTGATTGGCGCAATAGTAGTTGCGGATATTAGGTTCACAGTATTTTTCCGCCATTATCATAACATCTTCCGGGCTTGGAAGCTGCTTTTCACTTTCAATACGCTCAATTTTATATGCTTCTATGGTCTCAAGTAGTTCACTGGCCTGTTCACGTGTAAGCCCTAGGCGGTCTCTGACTTCTCTATAAAAGTTCATTAAAAAACTCCTTTCAATGTAATAATTACTAATCCTCTTCTCTCAGTACGTGAAAGCTATGTGTTTCCTTTACTGTCCCCCTAAAGAGGCAAGGCTTATCGAGATTTTTAAACTCAGGATGAAGCCTAAAATGCCTAAAACGCGGCTCGGTTTACTGAATCCAAAGATGACAGGTAGTATATAAGCAAAATATGTAAGCGCCACCATTATTATAAGGCAAAAAAAACCTATTAGTGTTTTAGTAAACCCTTTCATTTGATGGTCTCCCTATCACATAAATATGTTTAACTCTTTCAAATTAATTATACTATAAGGTTCTTTTCAATGGTGCTTTTTCGTCTTATTACTTCTTTGCACACAGCTAAGCTATGACACTCAAATTATACTACTGGGAATTCAGTATTCTGGTGCAAGCCTCAGTGTAAAAGAGAGCACCTCCACTTTGAGGTGCTCCCGAGTGCTATATGTCTTTCTGTTTTGGCTTTTAATATGCAACTTCTAGAAGCTTTTTCTCGATTCTTGCGGTTACTTCCAGATAGTAAGCAAGCTCAGCTGCATTCATCTCTGACTGGTCCATGTTTTCCATTTCTTCCAGCATCACCGTTTCCTCAGACAGAAGCTCCGTAGTTTCAGAAAGCAGCTCGAGGTCTGATGGGTTTTCCTCATACTTTTGCATCACTTCGCAGTAGTGATCAAACCATGCTTCATAGTCATCCATTGTTTTCTTGAACTCCGGCGAAAGCACTCCGGAATCTTCTTCGGAATCCGTTGATTCTGTCGATTCCGTCTCTTCGCTGTCTACTTCATATGTGTCGACTGCGCTGGATCCATCTTCTGTAGATGGCTCGTCCTTTGAACAGCCAGCCAGAGTCAGCACGAGCAACAGGGCTACTATAACGGCTATAATTTTCTTCATCGTCTGTATACCTCCCTTTTCATTCATCAAGACATATTTTCTCAAACATCTTATCCAGCAGATCGTCCTTGACTTCCGCACCTGATGGCAGTTCATCGATAAGCAGCAGCATGCTTGCCAATGATATCTGTTCGTCTATCAATTCCCGTTCCTCGCGCAGTTCCTCGAGCCGTGTCCTGAGTATTGCTTCTTCCATTCCATCCATTTTGTCTATCACCCGGGTCATACTCTCTACAGGTATTCCGATCCTTCTCAGGAGCAGTATTCTCTTAGCCCTTCTTACAGCCTCATCATCGTAAAGCCATTCTTTTCTTCCTTCAGGATTGCGTACTGTAGGATGTAATACCCCTTTTTGGTCATAGTATCTCAATGCATTCACTGTAATACCTGTTATTTCAGTGACTTCGCGGATCGTGTTCAGTGACATTGCGTACCTCTCTTTTTTACTGTACATCTCGTTGTAACGACGAGGTCAATGCCATATTTGAAACACTCTAATTGCCTGTAATTACACCTCTTTTCTGCACAGCTCCTCGTCATAAGAAAGTGTTTCTTATAATAGGCGCTGTAAATCTTGCGAATTAATCGCACTAAAAAACACCTCCGGACGGAGGTGCTTTCGAATGCTATGCTATTGTGCAGAAATAAAGTATTGTTCTTTCAGGTTGTTTAATTTGTTGTGGCCAATCATCCCGTCCCTTTGCAAGCGTCCTACAACGATTCCCGGTGAGACCATCTGGCTTCTTGCAAAACTAATTACATTAGTTTCATAAAAGCAACCCTCTCTTTTGAATTGATCATATTCTTTTGGAGGTAATAATATGTCTCCTGCCCATTTATTGGCTTTATCTTCATGTTCATCAGTTAATCCATCAGGGCAGTTGATATGTCCTAAAACAATATGCGCTATCTCATGGAAAAGGCTAAACCAAAACCTGTCTGCGTATAGCCCTCTGTCGGTAATACCAATAACAATTTTTCCTCCATCTGAAAAAGTAGCACCATGCAGGAAAGAGCCCTTTAGGCTTGGAAGGAATACTAAAGCTATTCCGCACGAAGCCAAACGCCTGCATAGATCCTCACAGAAATCTGAAGGGGATTTTAAAGTGTATTCTCTTATTGCAGAGATTTCTGATTTCAGCCTTTTTATATTAATAGGCTCTGTTTCTATTCCGCGAGCAATCAGTTTCGCCTGCTGGGCCCACGCCATAAGCGCAAGATCACTCTTTTTTGTGACAGCAAGCCTTCTGCACGCTATTTTGGTTATCTGCTGGTCCTCAAGCAAAGAAAGATCTACGACCTCAAAATAGTGTCTTAAATTTTCGGCTTTTTCTTTAGCATTTCTGGTAACAGGAACCCAGCCGAATTGAGCCATTTCATTATAAGGGAACTGTTTTGCAATAATTATATTGTTTTCTAACTCTGCCTCAGCAAGATGTTTCAGGATTTTTTCCCTGTATACAGCCTCTAACTTTATCCAAAACTGCGCAGGCACCCCAAGAACAGTCTCAAGTCTTATCGCAACATCTGTTGTAAGCTGAACTTCTCCATTAATGAGTTTGCTAATGTGCTTCTCAGACATATTCATCCTCGAGGCAAACTCTTTCTGACTCATGCCGCGATATTCCAGCTGCTCTCTTATTGTTGCTCCTGGCGGGGTTGCTATATAATCGCGTTCCTTAGCCATTTTTCTCACTCCTTCCAAACATACACATCAATGATAGTCGACTATTTCTATTATGAATGCAATCTGAACATCCTCTCCCTTCTTTTCAAAAACAAGTCTGTATGGATGCACCAAATCAACGGCAAATTGTTCTTTGCGATTATTTTTTAACTGATGGCATCTTCCGACCCTATACTTCACCATTAATTCTACAGAGTCAGCCGCTGTGATCTCTCCTATACGTTGATCGATCTTTTCTGCCATCCTTCTGCCATACTTTTTGATCGCTTCAAATTGCTTTGTGCATACCTTTTCAATTGTTTTGTTTTTATATAGGATTTCCAAGACAACTTCCTTAGTAAAAAATTTACCTGTGAGGTAAATCAATAATAGCACACCTTGTGCTGACTGTCAATTTCCAATTAACCTCAGAGGTAAATCCATTTTGACGGTATGAATCCTTTATCCCAGTATCACTCCGTGCTTCTACATCAGTCTCTTGTAGATGTCGATCGTGCTTTCCATCTGGTACTTCAGGAGCCATGCGGCATCGTTGTACTCAGGAGTTTCTTTTACAACTTTCATGAGCGTCGGGTAGTACTTTTCTGTTTCTTTTATCATGCGGTATATCTTCCAACGAGGCAGGCCCCATGACATTGTTGTCAGATTGTTGCATCTGTCGATGAGTTTGACGAGCGCGGCTTTCGGGTACGTGGCCAGAGCTTCGTAGTACGCGGTCAACACCTCGTCACGTGTCTCAGGTGTCCTCTTTGGACAAGTCATCAGGGCAACTATCTTTCTGGCCTCATCGTTTACCGGCAGATCCTCAGGCACGTACTTGCTCCCGTCCTCTTTATGGCAGTCTTCAATTACATCATGGAGCAGAATGCCGGCAATGATCTCATCCTCTTTGATCCCCATTGCCAGTGCATGGCAGGCCATGTTCAGCGGATGCACGATGTACGGCACCTCGGAATTCTTTCTTGTTTGGCCTGCGTGAGCTTCGAGCGCAAATTCCAGCGCTTTCAGCGTGTTCTCCATCTTAGCGGTCTTGGCGAAGGTCTTTACATAAGTCTTCATGTGCTCCCAGTCATATACCGCCTCTTTGGTGTTGAAGGTCACGCTCTTGTCCTCGATGATGGAAGTTGCAGGGACTTCCAGGACTTCTGTCAATTTGATGAATGTTTCGAGCTCCGGCCTGTATTCATCACGTTCCCAGGAAGAAACAGCCTGAAAAGTCACATCCAGCTTCTCGGCTAACTTTTCCTGGCTCCACCCTTTTGCTTCTCTGTACATTCTGATGTTTGATCCAATGCTCATATACTCACCTCCCTTGCATCACAATGATATAGGAGTATCCCTAATAAGTGTAGCGAGTGGGAGTTGAACTTTCAATCAAAAACTCAAGCCAGGCTTGAGTCTCTGATGTTCCTATTCATTGTTATCCTCTGCATACTCTCCCAGACCAAATTTCTTTCTGATCTCTTTAGGGATAAAGCCTGCCGGTTCCGCATAGACGACTACCCTTTTTGATAGCTCAAAGTAGCGTTTCTTAAAACTGATAAGCACCACTCGCATGTCGCTTGGAAGCCTCGCTTCGCATTCCGCCTGCAGCTCTGTCGGTACTCCATAGAAAGCCTCCGCGATGCCGCCTGCTATGCAGGTAAGTGTGTCGCAGTCGCCTCCAAGCGAGACTGCTGTCCTGATGACATCCTCAAAGTCCTCGCCCTCAAGGAATGCGGTGATGGCTTCAGGCGCCGTCTGCTGGCATGACTCCACATGGCAGTAGTCCGGACGGATCTCATCGCAAGTCCTGCTGAGATCATAGCCTATGTCGTTAATGATGAAGTTTCTGATTTCTTCCTTGCTGCTTCCGGTCCTTGCCAGAAATATTGCGCATGCTGTAGCTTCTGCGCCTCTTATACCTTCCGGATGATTATGAGTGACCTCCGCTGTCCACCTTGCGACCTTGCGCGTGGTTTCGAGATCATCGAACATCCCGCCGACTGACGATACTCTCATGGCTGATCCATTGCCCCAGCTGTTATATGGCTCACACTCGTTTCGCCTAAGCCATGTGTAGAATCGGCCGCCATATCCTGCATCAGGATACCTGTGTCCCCATTTATGCAGGCTATCTATCAGCAGCGCTTTTACAGCTGCTTCATCGTCTATGACTTTTCTGTCCTGAGCCTGCATGAGAGCGTCTGCGACCGCGATTGTCATGACGCTGTCATCTGTGAATGTTGCTCCCTTATCGAAGAACGGGAAGTCTTTTGTCTTACTGCCTCTGTCAAATTCATAAGGGCTGCCAATTATATCTCCTAGTATTGCTCCGTACATATGTGTTGCCCTCCTCTATATTTGTGTGTACTTGCTTTAGCTTACAACGGCAGTATAACAGGCCGTCTGACTTGTGTGGTCGCATGTCAGGCGACTTTTTATTTTCTCATCATCAGCAGAAACTGACTTGGCGGAACATACTCCGCATCTGTTTCCTCCGGCATCAGCCATTCCCGCCAGATATGTTCCACAATCCATGTGTCCTCTTGCTTCATATCCACGATGGTGTTTCTTTCTTCAGTGATTTCTGCCCGCCAAATCATTACACTCGGATACGGCCTATCATATTCGCCACCATACATCAGCAGATAACTGCCTCGTTCCGTCTCAAGAACCTTGCCTTTCAGATGACTTGTTGAGAGCAAGATTCCGATAGTATCGTAATCATTAGGATCGACGTCTGCAAGAATCACATCCTGCATTTCGGTCGTGCCCGGCTTCAGGGCAGTATGCCACATAATGTTGCTCATTTAATACGCTCCTTCCTTTATTACCATAAGAAGCGCATTAGAAAAGTCCCATCGTATGCGACAGGACTTTGATTCATTTTTCGTTCCCATCGTTCAGGCATTAGCACCTTACCTCAAAGGCAGGTTGCTGCACGGTCACCGGGCCTGTCCCTAACGTGCTCTATATGGTCTTATTAACTTGTATTTAACTTATATCATGCATCACTGTTTGATGCAATAATCAGATGTGTCTTTATGTTCAGCGCCCCAGCAGCTTACTGAGCAGAGATTTCTTTTCCTCTTTTATCGGCGGAACATAGTTTGCAGATCCTCCTTCGCCGGTCGCGAACTCATCCAGAGGCTCGTTTTTAAGAATCAACTTTATGAATTCAGGCAGGTTATCTGCTACAACGAACACCTCGTTATCCATTTCGTTGTCGATCCTTAATATACGTGGTTCTCCGTTCTCATCAGTCACGCGAAAGTCCATATAGAACATGTCATGGCCGGCAGATGGGGTCTCACCGAAAGGAATTCCTATGTCCGGATACTCCCACTCGTTCTTCCAGTTGTCGAACATGTTCTCCAGGCCGTTGAATTCATCCGGATCAGCAGAGATCCCGTAAATAGCAGTCAGCCAGCTTTCATCCAGCGCATCATTGATGACGCCGCCGTTTTTAAAACGAAGCAGCTCCTTATATGACTCAGGGAGTTTGTAGCCCATTGTCTCCTCAGCTCTGCTGACAAGATCATCCGTCAGTTCACCAAAAGTATAGGTTTTTCCGTAATCGCTTTCGTTGTCAAAAAGCATATTCAGATCTATTCCTTCAAAAAAGCTCATGTTTCCTCCTATTTGAAATACTTACCCGTCTCGTCTTTGTATACGAGGTCTGTGGTGCCTCCGCAGACACGGCAAATGAACGACCTGTAGCCAAAGCCCTCGCCAAAGCCGCCAAAGCCGGACTGAAGGTCCTTTGAGCCGCAGAAAGCGCATCTCTCTTCAGCGCTCCCCTCGCGGTCGTCGACTTGTTTGTGCTGACCGTAGTTTGGGAGACTCCTGAGGTCCTGCCTTGCTGTTCCTCTGAATGTAAGGTCGACTCTGCGCGAGTCTTCCTCTGTCATTACCCACTTGCCGTCTGCCATTGTCTTTTACTTCACTCCCAGTATTTCTTTCATGTATGCGGTATATCCCTGCAGCACTTCTTCTGCCGGGCCTTTTCTTTCCTGCTCGTATGATCCAAGCTCCGCAAGCGTTATGGCCGATGTGATTATCCTGCCCTGATGCGGGATCGACTGGATCAGCCTGCTCTCGAGTCCCTGAGGCGCGTCGCATACTGTAAGTACGACCTTTTCCTTCTTCGGATACACAATGACCATGAACCTGCGGGTAGCAGGCAGGCATATGTATTCTGCAAAGGAGCCTACTGTCGGTTTTCCGATGAAGAAGTCGCCATACTCTTCCTTATTCCAGTTCGCTTCCATGAACTCAAAGAGTTCTTCCTTGTCTTTCCATGTCCTTCCGGACTTTATGACCTGTCTTCCTATCATGGTGTCACCTCACTGATTCGTCTATGAGTTCCATGAACTCATGGTAGTTCTTTGGATACGCGTTGCATCCATGTGCATATATCTTCCTGCCGTCGGAGAGCTCTATGTCAAGAGAGAAGGATTCTCCGTCCAGCACGTTCGGATCGCTCTTGCTGAAGCCGTTCCAGGACGGAACGCCGAGCTTATAGAACTTTATGGCAAGATCATCGTATTCCTTGCTGCCCCGCTTTGAATGGCACTCGCGGCACTGTCTGCGTGAGACCAGCTTATTGTAGTTCCATGAGCCGTCATACAGCGCGCCTTCAAAGCCTCTCATGGTCTTAAGAAGTTCATATTCTGTTGTCGACGCCATCGTTCCGGTGATGCTTAGTGTCACCCTCTTAAAGTCCATGCGTCCTGTACTTGCGTCCATATGCCCTGTCCCTTCGTTCCTGTTTATTCTCTAGTTTGCTTACTTGCCCTTGCCGCCAAGCGCAAGGCCCGGTATCTCACTTGGATGGTCGATTATTATATCTGCGTGGTTTTCTTCAAGTTCTGTTCTTGGGCGGAAGCCCCAGGTGACGCCGACTGTGGTGACGCCGGCATTTTTGCCTGTCTTCATGTCTGTGTTTGTGTCGCCAAAGTAGAGGCACTCATCCTTGCCGGCACCAAACTTGGCGAGTATCTCATATACGCCAGTCGGGTCCGGCTTTATTGGAATGAGGTCGGTCTGGCCCTGTATGTGATCGAAAGTGCCCTTTCCGAAGATGGTCTCTACTACGCCTACCGCGCTCTCATGCGGTTTGTTGGAGAAGCAGGCAATCTTGATGCCATGACTTTTGAGGGTTTCAAGAGCACGCTCTATTCCGTCATATGGTTTTGCGTGGTAGCAGGGGTCTTCCTGCATCCAGGAGCGGCACAGCGGGATACCTTCCTCAAGATGTGATGGATCTGTATCACCGGAGGCGATGAGCGCGCGCTTAAGAGCGTTTTTGAGGCCGTCGCCCGCAAAGTAATTAAAGGCCTCCGCCGGCTGAGGCGGCAGTCCGTAGAGTGCCAGTGTCATATTCACCGGTCTTGCTATGGATTCCTGTGTCGCGGCAAGTGTGCCGTCGAGATCGAAGATGCAGATCTTTATCATTTCTTTATTTCAGTAGCTGCAGGCTCAGCGCTATGAGCAGCTGGCCTATATAGTAAAGGCTTATATTTGTATTGCGCAGGCTCTGTTTGAACTCGCTTCCGAAGGTGTTTAATATCAGGACGATATCAGATACCAGGAAGAAGACCGCGCCTGCGGCAAACATCATATTGAATGGTGACGGCGCGGCAATCACGTTGGCAATGGCCACGCAGTTTAAAAGCATGATGGCGCCAATGTACACGACGCCGAATATCTTGAATGCCGGCTTTGCGGTGACGCGCTTGAAGATCCAGATCATCAGGAGCGTCGTCAGCACTATGCAGATAATGATGCATGTGAGTTTGCTGCTGCAGAGCGGCAGCACGGCTGCCAGATACATGATGTGCCCGGTCAGGAAGACCAGTATGCCTATCAGAAAAAACGTCTGGCCTTTCTCCTTGACGACCATCCTTAGGTTAAGGAGAATGTCTGCTATAAAGCCGATAATGAGTCCCATGACTATCAGATTGGAGACCTGGTTGCCCGGATTGCAGAGCTGTCCGATTGTGACAAAGCAGAGGGATGCCAGGCCCTTTAGTATCACTGCCGGGACATATTGTTTCTCAGCTTCTTTTTCGAGAAATACGTATACGAGTACTGCGCAGAATGCGGGTAGTATGTATATCATGAGGGTCCTCCTTTCAGGCCCGGTTATCATCTTTGATTTGATGATATTCTAAAAGAGCTATAGCGTCAATTGTAAACTGCGGGCAATAAAAAAGCCGCCTGTTCACGTAACCAGGCGGCAAGAAGCTTCAAGACTTTTTTCGAAGTTTGCGGGCATACGCAAGGGCCTGCTTGAGGGCCGGGGCCTTGTCGATGCCGGCCAGTCTAAGTTTGTGGGCGTATGTAAGTATTTCCGTGAAATCATCTCCGGGTTCTATACCAGCATCGATGAGGTCACGGCCCGTGACATACGGCTTCGCCATTGTTTCATTGAAGGTGCGAAGCCTGTCGAACAGAAACTCGCTGTCGCCTGAGAATTCATCAGAGCCGGAAAAGACCGGCCTGTCGGCTGTGGCAAACCATATGAGATCTTCAGGCGCAGTCGCCTCGTCAAACATCCTGTTGGTGGATTTGATGCCCGGCTTTGAGTAGGCAGATACGTTAGGCCTCATGTGAAGCGGCACCATGTTCCTAAGGTATGCGATCACATCCCTTTCGTTGGTAAGACGTTTTATAAAACTCTCTACCAGCGGCATACCTTTTATCTCATGTTCGTATGCATGGATACGTCCGTTTTTTTCCGCTGTGGTCACAGCCTTGCCAAGATCATGTGTGAGCGCGAGCAGCATGAAGTTATACAGATTGGATGCATTGTCTCGCATTGAAGCTGCCCTGTCGAGCACTTCCATCGTATGCGTCCAGACATCACCTTCCGGATGATAGATTGGATCCTGCTCGAGGTTAATCAGAAGTTCGAGCTCCGGAAACCATGTATGAAGCTGATCCATTTCGCGGAGTTCTTCAAAGAAGATCGAAGGCTTGTCTGCTTTGAGAAGGGCTTTTTTTAATTCTTCTTCCACGCGTTCTTTTGAAAGCGTGGAGAGATCTATGCCTCGGCAAAGTTCTATGGTGTCAGGCGCGATATTGAAGGCAAAGCGGGCCGCGAACTGCGCGCCGCGCAGGACCCTGAGCGGATCTTCTATGAAGGTCTCAGGGTCGATATGCCTGATGATCTTGCCCGCAAGATCTTCGCGGCCATTGAAGTGGTCCACTATCTCGCCTGTAAGCACGTCCTGCATAATAGAGTTGATCGTAAAATCGCGCCGCCTCGCTGCGCTTTCCGTTCCAATAAACGGATCCACATCTATCTCAAAGTCCCTGTGCCCTCTTCCTGTCGCATGCTCGCGGCGCGGCATGGCTATGTCCAGGTTCTCTTTTCTGAGCGCGAATACCCCGAAGCTTTTGCCGAAGGTTATAGGATCCCCTACCTTTTCGAGTATACGATACAGTGCATCAGGCTCTATGCCATGCACCTCTATATCCACATCCTTATTGTCTATTCCAAGCAGTTTATCGCGTACAAAACCGCCGACGTAGAATGTTCTTCCGCCGGCGTTATTGACTTCCTTTGCGATCCTTTCAGCTATGCTTGTCAAGTACTGCCCTTCCTCTCTTAATCAATTACGAATATATTATACCAACGATCCTTTCAACTCACGAGCACTTATTGTTCGCTCTTACAGACGAGGTATCACATCATTTTCTATGATGCTTTTGATCAGCGGAACATTGATCACACCATCGTTATCATACGTTACTATAAGGTTTTTCCATGGCACGATGCCAGCTCGCTCCATAAGCACCATCTTCCTTTTATGTCTTGCCTGGTAATACGGGTCATCCATCATGCCTGCATGTTCCCAATAGAAAAGTTCGAAGCTCCAGCTTCTGAAAGTAAAGTCCGGAGCTGTAACATCTTCTCCGATCCGAAGTATCTGCTCGTATCTGTGAGGGACTCCATAGTTTACCAATTGCTCAACTATGTGCTGTTCGGATTTCGACCTCACTTTATAGCCTGCAGATGTAGGCAGCCTGAGTTTTTCCGGCCTGTAGGTACTCTTTTCATATGGTTCCTTGCCCCAATCTATATGCCTTTTGGTTGCTTCTTCCGCGCCTGCAAACTGATATATACTTCCAGCCCCTGTTCCGCTTCCAAAGAAGTACTCATCAGGAAGACCTCTGTATGCCTTCTGCATCAGTTCCTTCAGATGGTCTATGTCCCCTGCCATCATGGCCTTCTCAGCCTTTTCCAGCACTTTGATATTGTTCTCCAGCGCCTTGATAGACAAAGATAAGTACTCGCGCCTGGCCAAAGACTTAAGTGTGTTCGGATCTTTGCTGAGCGAGGTCCTTTTATACCGGCCATTATCTATGAAAGTGTGGTAATAGGTCGCCTTTCCGTGGTTAATACAGCTTGCCAGATTTCCATCTGCTAGAATTTCGCACTCGCGGGTGTATTTCTCAAGCATTTTTTTCTGCTCATACACCATTTGTTCTATTTGATCCTTATAAATACTCATAATTGCCTCCGTGGGTGTATTTGCCCCAGCTAATTTGTTGGATATACACCCGTTTTGTTGATTTGGGTGTATATTTTCAAGTTTTCTATGAACTGCTACACCCCAGGCTTCTTATTGAGTCCCTTTTCTCGATGAAAAGTATGAATCGGGTGTATATTTCCTTCTGCTTTTCAGAATGATACACCCGGTTTCGGGAACGGATAATGCTTGTAGGGAGAAAGTGCGGTTTTGGTTGGAAATAGTGCATGAGTTGCCGGAATGAGGGGCAAAAAACAGTGGTGAACTATTGACAAGAATTTGAAGAATTTAAAGAGAATGTATCGGCATGAGGGTTGGAACTTGCGGGGTGCCCTCCTGTGGGCACCCCGGGTCTGCTTAACCAAGCGGCCTCGCTCTATAGCTGCCTGTGCGGGTTTAGTAGCTCCCGCGCAGTCAGCGCGGGCCTCTTGGAGCAGACCGGAAGAAATAAAAATGCCTGCACCGGGAGGTGCAGGCACCGATGAAATGCATTATTATTCTTTCTCTGTCAATTCAAACTCGACGATAGGTTCTTCAGGGCCTTCAGGCGGGTAGGTCTGGAGAGCCGGCTTGGATTCGGCAGCTTTTGAAGCAGCTGGTTTGGACGAAGCCGACTTGGATTTGTTTGTTTGAGATGAAGATGATTTGGTTTTGGCCGGCTCAGCCGGTGCCTCTTCTTCAACCACATCGATGTCGGTTTCAACTGTTTCCTCTATTACCTCTTCGGCTGTTTCATAGGCTCCAGGCTCTGGATAGGTATCTTCGTCTACGTAGCTGAAATCGCCTATCTCATCAGTGGTCATACCGGAAAACATGTAGTCGAGCGCTTCTCTGTTTCTGTAATAGAACCACAGCAGGCTCGCAAAAGCTATGACAGCTGAAATGAGCGTATCAGAATTGGCGCCGGACTCGATGCAGAAAGCGAGCAGCATGCCGCCAAGTATGTACCAGCCCAGGCCGCGTGGCTTGAAGAACTGCTTCATCACATAGATCAGGATGAAGACGAGTCCCAGAGCCAGAGTGCTTAGTGCTGAGATGATACCATATGCTTCTGTTGCCGATGCGCATACGATGACTCCGAAGATGAGCCAGCCTATGCCTTTTGGAGTGATTTTCATTTTGTACCTTTCTATTGGATCACATGCGCAATTCAATTTTGATTTGACGCATGCAAGGTTTCGGTTTTTCTATTCCTCTGTTGGGTTGCCTGCGAGGCCGATCTCTTCAGCATGCTCTTCCATGCCTCTGATGCAGATCTCTGCTACGTCACGGAGTTCCATGCCAAGCATTTCGCAGCCCTTAAGGATCACTTCGCGGTCGCATTTAGCTGCAAAGCGTTTATCCTTGAAGCGCTTTATCAGGCCTTTGGCCTGCATGCCGATGATCCCTTCTCCGCGGAGACGGCCGTAAGCCTGGATGATGCCTGTCAGTTCATCGACTGTGAAGAGCGACTTTTCCATGTTGGTGATCGGTTCTACATCGTTGATGAGGCCGTAGCCGTGCGCAAGGATAGCTCGGACATCAGCGGGGTCTACTCCTTCTGCGAGGAGTTCCTGCTCAGTGTGCAGAAGATGCTCCTCCGGGAATTGTTCGTAGTCATAGTCGTGAAGATAGCCTACTGCCATCCAGTGCTCTTTATCTTCGCCGAAGTGTTCGGCCATAGCACCCATAGCTGCCATTACGTTGAGCGCGTGGATGCGAAGGTGTTCTTCTTTCACGACGGAATCGTTTAGTTCCTTTGCCCTTTCAAGTGTAAGCATATATCAGTCCCCTTTCAGTTTGTTCGTTCCTATTATAGCACGGGTTTTGCTGTTGGCTGCAGGGTTATTGCGGTAAATTGATGTGTGTTACCGTTCCGTCGCCATCGATTGGGATCTCGTCACCTAGATAAGTCGGTTTTGCCTTTATGATCCCCTTGAAGAAATCTTTATCGCGTGCAAGGATCTCGCGTACTTCTCTGTAAACCCTGCCGGCATACTTCTGCTGATTCGCAGCTGCTCCTTTGGCGCTTATGCCGAGGGCGTCGCATGCCTTAAGCGCCCTGAACAGATGGTACTTTTGTGTGACGACTATCAGGCGGTCAGCTCTGAAGACTGCGTGTGCTCTGTAGACCGACTCATAAGTCGAAAAGCCGGCATAGTCCAGAAATATGTCTTCAGGTGGGACACCCTGCTTGAGAGTGTACTGCAGCATGCAGTCCGGCTCGCTGTATTCGGCAATGCTGTTGTCGCCGCTGAGAAGAAGCTTTGGAGCCACGCCTGCCCTGTAGAGAGCGATGCCCGTGTCGAGCCGGTCTTTCAGCATTGGTGATGGCTCATTGTCCTCCCATACAGCGCAGCCCAGAACGAGTATGCACTGAGGATTGATGCTTTTGCAGGCCTCGGCTTCAGCTTCGGTGAGGCCGCTTCCGGTATCGGTTCCGGCTATCTCCCCTTTTACGGACTGTGTCACATAGACGCTGAGGCCAATAGCGAGAGCGGCCGCGATAATTATTAATATGGATAATGGTTTGATTATTTTCTTCATGTAAAGCTTTGCTGCGACGGTATCAGAATACCGACTGTACAAGGAACATGTATAGCGCTGTTCCTATTACTACGCTCAGTATGGTGTTTCTTTTCCAGAGGTATGTCATGGTGACTACTGCGAGGGAAATAGGCTCCGGGAGGCCGTGCGGCGCTTCGAGCACAGGCATGTCCCTTAAGCAGTAGACTATGAGAAATCCCATAGCAGTATACGGCACCACGCGTCCGAGATAAAGAATGAATTCCGGTACCTTTTCTCCTCTTCCGAAGATAAGCACCGGTACTATCCTTGTCGCGAGGACGGCAAGGCCCATGACTATGATGACTATCATTGCGTGTCTGTAATCAGTCATTGGCGTCACCTCCCGTTGTGTTTGGTGCCGCGGACTCTGTTGCGGGTTCAATGCGGCCGCTGGCGGCGGTCAGTACGCCGATTATGATGATCATCGCAGGGATGAGGAATATGTCGCGGCCGAAAATGAGCCGGCACGCGAGTGTCACTGCTACCCCGAGGATCGCAGGCAGGTGCTGCTTGTTGTCTATCCACTGCTGGATGAAGACTGTTGTGAAGAGCGCCGTCATCGCAAAGTCGATGCCTGTGGAGTCGAAGGTAAGCAAGGTGCCTATCCAGCCGCCGAGGAATGATCCTATTACCCAGGCGCTCTGGTCAAAGAGCGTCACAAGGAGTCTGTAATTGCTTATGTTTACTCCTTCCGGGCCGTCGTCTTTACTCAGCATCGCGTATGTCTCGTCGCAAAGAGCATAGTAGAGATATGGCTTACGCCTGCCCTCGCTGCTGTAGCGGCCTATCATGGAGATGCTGAAGAATATGTGGCGGGCGGATATCATGAGGGATGTCAGGAAGGCCATAATAACAGAACCGCTTGTAAGCATAGTGACGCTTACAAACTGCGCGGTCCCGCTGAATATGATTATCCCTGAGAGCAGTGACCAGAGCGGCCCGTAGCCGTGCTTTTCCATCAGTATTCCGTAGCCGGCGCCGAGCACCAGAAAGGTCACTATTATAGGCGATGATGTCTTGAATGCTGCGAGTATGTCTTTTTTTGTAAGTTTTCTCAAGTCCGTTCCCTTTATCTCCTAATCCCTTTTCAACAGTTTCCTGTGTATACGTATTTAAGCTGCTCGCGGGCGATGTCCGCAAGCCTGTATATGAGTCCCACGTCAGTCGCGCGTCTGTCCGTCATATTAAAGCGCGGGAAGAAGCGCGAGATGTGAAGCGGGATATCTTTTCCTGTTCCGCCAGCGCTTGTCAGCGAAGCTATCCATGAACACATTTCGCGGATCTCATCCTCGCTGTCGTTCTCGCCAGGTACAATGAGCGTGGTCAGCTCGATGTGGCAATGTTTAGCAGCTTCTTTTATGAAGGCCATTGTCATGGCTCTGTCGCCGCCGAGCACATCATTGTAGTAGTGGTCGGTGAAGCCCTTGAGGTCGATGTTCATGGCATCGATGTAAGGCGAGAGTTCTGAGAGGACCTCAAGTGAGGCGGTGCCGTTTGTAACTATAACATTGTACATGCCCTCTTCATGGACCAGCTTTGCGGTGTCTCGGATGTACTCCCAGCCTATAAGCGGCTCGTTGTAAGTGAAAGCGATGCCGATGTTGCCTCTGTTTTTGGTTTGCGCGGCGATGCCTGCAAGCTCTTCAGGTGAAATATAATCCGCGGTCTTTGCCAGGCGATATGCCTCTTCCGACCAGGATATCTGGTAGTTCTGGCAGAACGGGCAGCGCAGATTACATCCGTAGCTTCCCACCGAGACTATGTATGAACCCGGGTGAAAGCGCGCCAGTGGCTTCTTTTCTATTGGGTCGAGTGCAAGCGAAGTGACCCTGCCGTAGTTTGCGGCCGTTACTTTGCCGTCCTTGCAGGTACGGGCTCCGCAGAAGCCAAGGCCGCCCTCGGAAATATTGCAATGTCTGAAGCAGACGTTACAGGTGGACATGTGCCCTCCAAGTTTATAATCGGTGATCCGCTTTTAGTAGTGGCGGATCACTTCGAATCTCTGAAGCGATATCTTTTCAAATTTACGGATGCCGGCTTTCTGGCGCGCTATGTCTATCTGCTGGGCCGGTGTATCTACTCCGTCGAGGTCCGGGAGCAGAAGGCCGCGCTTATGGCCGGATCTTACTATGACTCCGTAGCGCTTGACATCGAGCTCATCTTCAGAGTCAATGTCTTCTGCTTCGCCGAGTACATCGACTGTGATCTCAAGGTGCGGGAGCTCGGCGGTCTGTATAGGAGAGAAGCGCGGGTCGCGTGTGGACGCGCTCTTCGCGTTTTCGATTATTTCAGACGCGACAGAGCCCTGCGTCGGCCCTATGGTGCCGATGCAGCCGCGCAGAGCGCCGTGTTTGTGAATTGAGACGAATGTGCCGGCGCGTCTTGTCAGCATCTCGGATGGGAGGCCTTCCGGAACCGGAATGGTTTCGCGGCGAGATACCCAGGCGTCAACTGCTTTGTAAGCCAGTTTGACGTATTCGTCAGACTGCTCGCGGCGCGCTGTGATTTCCGCTTCCATTTTGCTTAGGCGGGCATAAAGGTACCTGCGGTCTTCGGAGTCTCCTTCAGGATAGAATGTGCAGATCCCGTAGCCGACTCCAGTGACATCCTGATGCGACAGGCGCTCGGCCTTTACTGCTGTGCCGTCAAAAGCGCCGGCCATAATGACGAATGAGCGGTGGCCGCATTCCGCGGCCCTGTCGCAGAAGCCCTCGTCGAAGTCGAAAAGCTCGTCGAAGGCTGCCCTTCCCATCACATCCATTATACGCTCGTCGTATTGAGGTCCTTCAGGCACATAGCCGTAAGGTCCGTATTCCTGCAGCTTGTGGGAGAGGTCGCCGCTGGCAATTATGACAGTGCGCCTGTCCAGATTTTCTGCAGCCTCTTTTATGAGCATGCCGAGCTTATAGTGGTCTGTAAGCGGCAGACCTGAAAGCCCTATGCGGACTATCTTTCCGCCCTTGTATTTGTTTCTTATGAACCAGAGAGGCACCATCGTGCCGTGGTCTAGGGTCTTGTCGCGCTCGCCTTCTGTGCCTGCAGGGAAGTCTGCCTCCTTTGCAAGGCGGCATATCTCTGCTACCAGCTGGGTGTCGTATTCCTCATTGAAAGTGACGTTTGGCGCTCTGAAACCGGCGAAACTTCCGGAAGCCTTGCTGCCCGGAGATATATGGAACCAGTCCGCGTACATGATCGAGTGCGGACTCGTTATGACTATCGTCTCAGGACAGAGAGATGCGATCTCATCCGCGACTCTCTCGTATGCCCTTGTCGTTTCCTCTACCTGCGCCTCGCTTCCCCTGCCTATGTCAGGCACTATCATCGGAGGATGCGGGACCATAAAGCCTGCTATGATTCCCATACTACTTCTCCATCAGCGCTTTGAATACGCTCTCTACATCATCTCTTATTACAAGCGATGCCTTTTCATCTGCAGGCGTCGCTTCTTTGTTTATCACCACGAGGTCTTTGCCGCTGAAGTATCCTATCAGCGAGGCTGCCGGCTCTACCGACAGCGAGGTCCCCGCTACTATCATAAGGTCTGCGCCGGATATCTCCCGGCACGCACCTATCATCGTATATTTATCCGGCGCTTCTCCGTAGAGCACCACCCACGGCTTTATTATCCCGCCGCATTTGTCGCACCTCGGCACGCCGTCTGTTTCCATTATCTTTTCTAGCGGATACTCTGTCTCGCACTGCACGCAGTAGTTTTCGTATATGCTGCCGTGGAGTTCATACACCCTCTTGTTGCCGGCTTTCTTATGAAGGCCGTCTATGTTCTGCGTCACGATGGCGCGCAGCTTGTCCTTCTTCTCGAGCTCGTAAAGGTATCTGTGGCAGGCATTCGGCTCTGCATCCGGATAGACCATGTGAGTGCGGTAGAAGTCGTAGAACTCCTTTGTGTGAAGGGCAAAATAAGTCGCGCTCAAAATGTCTTCAGGCGAGGGCCCAAGCCTCTCGCCATCCATACCTGTCACCGCATTGTAAAGACCGTCCGCGGACCTGAAGTCCGGGATGCCGCTTGCAGTCGAGACTCCTGCCCCGCCAAAGAACACTATTCTTCTTGATCGTTCGATGAGCTTTTCCAGTTCCATGCCTCAGATAGTGAACACAGGATTATTATAGCCGCGCCTATTACGCCCGCTGCCGAGAGCCGCTCGCCCAAAAGGATAAACGAGAAGATAGCCGTCATCACAGGGCAAAGGCTCTGTATGAGCGAGACCGACCTTTCGGAGATGCCGGTCAACGCAAGGTTCTGCATAAGATAGCCAAGGAAGGTGCAGAGTATCGCAAGGTAAAGGATTATGCCCCAGACCTTTGCGTCCGCGCCTGACATGTCGATATGCGCTCCCTCAAATATGACGCAGCCAATAAGTGCAAGGACCGCGGAGCAGCCGCCCATTAAGGCGGTCAGGCTTATAGGGTCGACCTGCTCAAGGTATTTGCCGCTTAGAACAAGCGTCGCTGCGGTCAGTGTGGCTGCTGCCAGTGTGACTATCTCACCTGCTCCGAAGCCTGAGAGGCCGCCTTTCACACACAGAAGGTATATGCCCGGAAGCACCAGTATCTGAGCTAGCAGCTGCTGCCAGCGGTACTTCTTTCCAACCATCAGAAAAGCGAGAGCCGGCGTTATTATGACCGACATCGAGCGTATGAACGCCACCGAAGTCGCCTCCGTCATGGAAAGCGCAACGTTGTTGAGCAGATAGCTCATGCCGATGCAGACGCCCGGGATAAGCCATGCTCTTAGCGGCACGGTTTTCACCGTCTTTATTATGCGTTTGCGGAACAGCAGAAAACAGACCGCGAAGGCGATCGAATAGCGCACGGTCATCATCGCATATACAGGCACGACGTCAAACGCGATCTTTGAGATCGGATCGCCGAAGCCGTAGATGATGGACTGCAGCACTATAAGAGCCTGCGCCAGGCCCTTGCTTATTCCCTTCCGTTCCTCTTTTCTCTCTTCCATGCCCTTTTGCGCAGCGGCATTTGCTGCGCCGCGTTTTTATATATATAAACCCTTTTTATGCAGTTTCTTTATTTGCCGGTTCCCTTTCGCTGAAGGCTGCTGCGCCTAGTATCATGACAGCTCCTATCACTGTCCAGACAGTCATCGGCTCCTTAAGGAAGAATGCCGAAAGAAGCACGGCCTCCACAGGGTCGATGTAGCTCAGGATGCCCACGGTCTGGGCCGGCAGCTTGTTGACTGCATCGAAGTATATGATGTAACCGATCCCTGTGTGCAGGGCTCCGAGGACTATCAGGCAGATGATGCCGACAGTAGTGACCCTTGCTGCTGCAAGGCCTCCTGTCGCGGCTGAATAAGGCAGCATTATTAGAGATACCAGAGCCATCTGCATTATGGTCGTGTTTACCGGCGATATGTCCTTCATGTACTTGTTTATAAGCACCACCATCGCATAGAAGAATCCGCCTGCGATGCCGAAGAGCACGCCTTTCAGTTCAGATATATGAAAGCCCGTCTGCAGAACGCCCGACACGAATATCATGCCGCAGAAAGCGATGGCTACACAGATAAGCTTTCTCGGCGACAGCTTCTCCTTTATTACGATGGCTGCCGCCAGTATGTAGAATACCGGCTGCATGTAGTAGCAGAGCGTGCTGACCGCTATCGTTGTGTATTTGAACGCTTCAAACTGGCAGACCCAGTTGCAGCACATGAAGACAGAGCTCAGGATAAGCCAGCCGATGTTGCGCTTGATGTCATCCCAGTCGAGCTTTTGCCTTCTGAGCGAAAGAATCAGGATGATCGTGAGCACGCTGAAGAAAGCCCTTCCCAGAGCTATCACGCTTGACGGCATGTCGATAAAGCGCGACAGCGTGCCTATGGTGCCGAAGAGCAGCATCGTGAATATGAGTTGTAGTCTGGCTTTCCTCTCGTCCATTCCCCTTCTTTTCTATTTCATTCCGTTACATTCCGTAGTCCGCGCGGTGTACGAGTTCGAGCTGCAGGTCGCGGTTCAGCTGTGTGAAGTACGCGTTGTAGCCTGATATACGGACCATCAGATCCTTGTATTCATCCGGCCTTGCCATAGCGGCTCTCATCGTCGCCGACGATACCACATTGAACTGCATCTGCATGCCGCCCATTTTGGCGTAAGCCTTCGCGTAATCGGTCACATGGCCGACGGTCTGCTCGTGTGTGTCACGCGGAGACGGGTTGACCTTGACGTTGAATGCTATGTTGTTGTTCATGCTGGTGTGTTCGAGCCTCGAGACGTCACGGATGTTGTCGAGCAGGCTCTTTGAGGCGTTGGCCTCAGGTGTGAGTCCAGGCGTGAATGGCTGGTATGCCAGTCTTCCCGATGGGAGAGCTCCTGTCAGCGCTCCGAATGCCACGTGGTTGGACATCGACCAGAATCCCGTGGTGTAGTGACCTCCGCGGAAGTTGATGTGCTCCCAGAAGCATTCCTTCATGAACTTGGTGACACGGTTGGCTATTTCAACAGCCTCGTCGCTGCCTGATCCGAAACGCGGAGTCTCTGTGAGGATTATGCTGCGCATCACATCATAGCCTTCGAAGTTGACTCTTACCGCCTCTACCAGTTCGCGGAACGTGTATTTCTTGCGGTCGTATACGAGGCTCTTGATAGCCATCAGCGAGTCGACTATGTCCGCAAGGCCTATGCATGCCGTGCCGGATGAGTTGTACTTGGCTCCGCCCTTTGTGACATCAAGACCTTTCTCGATGCAGCCGTCCACCATAGCGGACATCAAAGGTGTAGGACGCAGCACTGAATGTGCCTCGCCAAGCAGATTGTTATATTCGCATGTGAGATCCGCCAAGCACTGCAGCTGTGTAAAGAATGCCTGCAGGAACTGTTCGAATGTCTTGAAGTCGGCTATCTCGCCCGTCTTCGGTCCTACGTGCCAGCGCATCAGCGGGTGATAGCCGTTGTACAGCGCCATCTCCAGAGCCGCAACCATGTTGAACATCATGCAGTTGGTGTGTCCTATGTGCTTGCCGGAGATCGTAGGCTCAACGCATCCGGTCGCTGACCAGTCGCGCAGGTCTTCAGGAGCATAGTTAAGATCGACCAGCGAAGCCATGACTGCCTCGTCGTTATGGATCGAAGGTGTTGATGTGGTGTGCACGTTGACCTCGCACAGACGGCGGAGATATGCGTCGCTGTTCTTGGAAGGATTGTAGCGCGCGTTGATGTTAGGGTCACGCATGCCCAGGATCTCTGTGACCTTGAGGAAGACATAGGTCATGTCATTGACTGCGTCTTCACCCTCCGGAGTGATACCGCCCAGAGTTATCGCCTGGTCGGATGAGCTTCCGCCAAAGAGGTAGTTTCCTATATCCGGTACCAGAGGTACGTGATCCTGGCAGCGCAGATAGAAGCATCCCAGCAGTTCTATCACATGGGATACGTAAGCGTCTCTCTCCTCTTTTGTTTTCAGCTTAGCCATGTCAGACTCGAATACAGGCTGCAGCCACTGATCCATTCTTCCAAGCGAGAAGCCTGCGTTTGTGCTCTCCATGTGTACGCCCACCCAGTGTACCCATATGGCGTGTACTGCTTCATCCATGTTGCGGGCCGGGAATTCAGGCGAATGACCTACGGCCTCAGCGATGACCTCGAGCTCTTTCTTTCTCTTCGGATCTGTCTCGGCTGCTGCCTCCTTGCGCGCCTGCTCAGCCAGATGCCTTGCGTAGGCGATCATGCCTTCATAGCAGAGTATCATGGCCTCGAGCTCCTGCTGCTTTTCTGCAGGGACGTCCGGCTTCGCGAGTTCTGCTTTTATCTCGTCGATGACGCCCGTGAGGCCAAGCCTCAGCAGTTTCGGATAGTCGAGTATGGTATGTGAAAGCGCGACTGTCTTCCACATGAAGCAAGCCGCCCAGCGCTCGTCAAGCTGCTGGCACTTTGGCTCATGATATTTGTCGCGCACGTATTCTCTGAAATTCCTGTGCACCCAGTACGGGAAGACGTCCTGGCTGAGAGCCTTGATCTCCCAGTCCTCGAGCGGCTCATAAGGCTGGAGCATGCGCTCGCTGACTGTCAGGAGCTCGCCCCATATCAGCAGGCCTACGCCGTCCGGATAGATAGGCACGCCTATCTCTTTTGTAGTCGTTGTGCCTGCCAGCAGGTCTCCCTTTCTGATGATAGGTTTTCTGTTCTCCATCAGGTATTTGAACATGTGGCCCTGCCTGAGTTCAGGCACCCACGGTGTTCCGTCCGGCTTTGTCTCAAAGCCGTTTTTGCGGCACCACTCCGTCTGCAGCACTGCTCTTTCGGTGCAGATAGCAGGACGATAAGTCAGGTGTCTGTCCAGGTAGTCTTTCAGGCGCGGATACTGGTCGAGCTTATATGTCGAAAGATACTGGTCGTCCCTCAGGTATTTGACGCCCGGATCTGCGGTCTCGCACTTAAGGAATTCAAGCGGAGGACGCTTGCGCTCAGCGTCAGGATCGTCCACCATCTCCCTGCCTGTCTCCGCGCGCTCCTCTGCCTGCGCGTGCATCTGCTTTACCTGCTTGCCCTTCATCAGCACGGATATCATGAGGTTGAAGAGTTCGAGATACTGCATGTTGCCGCTGCTGGCCATCTGGTTCTTCAGCATCAGGTTGAGGACTTCGTTAGGAGGCAGTGAGGCCAGCTGAGCCAGCACGCCTACGTCCTTCAAAATCAGTTTCGTGTCGACGCCCTCGACGTTGTTTTTTACTTTTGCCTTGCCGTCCCTGAACCAGATGCTCTGCGCTACCTCGCCGTTTTCAGTGGTGAGGCCTATCGAGAAGTTTATCCATCCGTCTTTCGACTTCAGGTATTCCTGATTCTTTTTGACCTTAGTGAACTCAAACGCAAAGAAATGGAGAGCCGCATTGGCTGCCCGGTCTGCTAATGTCCCTGTTGCTGATTTCTTCATTTCTCCCTCTCCTTTAACACTCAATGCCTTCACAGCGGAATATATCTTTACAGTGTTCCAGTTTATCGTTGCTTTGCCAGTGTGTGACGCCCTGAAGCTCCTCCGGCACACCTATACCAAGCTTTTCAGTCTTTCCGTACCATGTCGGGTTGTACGGCAGAAGCTCCGTCTTCGTCACACCGGTCTCCTTATAGAGCCGCATGATAGCGCTCAGGTTTTCATCGGTATCGGTGATGTCCGGAATGAGCGGTGTCCGCGGCAGGAACGAAAAACCCATCTCTTTGCTGTCCGTGACCAGCCTTCGGAAGTTCTCCAGTATTACGTCGTTGTTTACGCCGCAGTATTTCCTGTGTGCCTCGCGATCCGCGATCTTTATGTCCATGTAGATGCTCGACACGTATGGGAGCAGTTTCTCTTTTACTTTGCCATAATTGAACATGCCGCAGGTCTCAAGATGCACTCTGATGCCCTCTTCGGTCAGCTTGCGGGCAAGTTCGCCTACCCAGTCTGTGAACATGGTCGGCTCGCCCCCGGTAAGCGTTACGCCGCCGCCGGAAACGTCATAGAAAGGCTTGTCTGCGGCGCACTTTCTGATGATGTCCTCCATCAGCATCGGCTCGCCGACCCTCTGGAGTGCCTTAGGCGGACAGCTTTCCGTGCAGGTGAAACATCTCACGCACTTTGTCCTGTCCACTATCCCCTGCTGCGCAGGATCAGCTGCTCCATGCGGGCAGACCTTCCTGCATGTGCCGCAGCCTATGCAGTCCGCAAGGGATACGGAAAGCTCTGCTTCGATATGCTTGCTTTCCGGGTTGTGACACCATACACAGTCAAGCGGGCAGCCCTTGAAAAAGACTGCTGTGCGTATCCCGGGACCGTCGTCCAGGGAATTGCCTTTTAGTTCCAGCACCAGAGGCCTTTCCATCAAAGCACCTCCCCGGTCGATTCGTAGAGCGTTACTTCTTCCATCCGCTCAAGCAGGCGCTCGTGATCGGTGATAAGATCGAAGACTGCGTCTTCAGATAGCACGCCCCTTTTGAGATCCTTCGGCAGTTTGCCCGCTTCGTCGGCTTCAAAGTCCTGAAGCCAGAGCTCGCTGTCGTAGTATTCCTGCACTTTGTAATACCTTTCGCGGGCCCATTCGTAATTGATGAGAGCATCTGAAAGCTCCTTGATAGCCTTGCTCGCCTCATCAAGACACTTCTCCATTTCTTCGATCCGCTCTATACGTTCCTTACTCATTGTATTGCCTTTTCAAACCCAGAGTATCGTTATAGTTTATTCTAAAGTAATGGTAAAAGATTTGAAAGAAAAAAGTTGATTTTTCAACCCCCACGGGGGCTTGCGGTCGTTTTTTGCTGCCCTATAATAAAAGCAGAACAAGGTTAACAAACAATAAACACCCTTTCACCCTCTTACAAAAGGGAGCCGGCAGATCCGTCTGTCGGCTCTTCCTTTTTATTACAGCGCGGCTCTGTTATGTGACGCGGTGTTTTGCCCTGTTCACTTTTAGAGATAAGTGTTCATGTACTTGTCCCAGATCTCATCCGGCACCAGCCTGCCGCCTGTAGCCCAGCATATCTGGGTGGCGTTGGCGAGCTTCTCATCTGTCAGGCCGTGCTTTTCAAGATAGGCCTTGCCCTGCTCGTACTTGTTTATGGTAAGAGGCCCTATGAACGCGGCGCAGCTTGACGGCTCTATGAACATGTCCTCTGTCGCCTTCAGCATCCTCATGTAATCGAAGAGGATCGCATCCTTGACGGTGAAGTCGCCTGAGAGCAGGTTGCGGCAGATCCTGGTCACGAGGCCCGATGGGCTTGCGCATGCCAGGCCGTCAGCCGCGGACATGCCGGAAAGACCGAAGTCGCTGACGTTGACCTCATTGAATCTGTCGGAAGCCATTCCAAGCAGGACCGACGGGAAGAGCGTAGGCTCGCAGAAGAACACGTGGACGTTGTCCTTGAAGAGCCTCTTGAATCCATAGCAGATGCCGCCCGGCGCTCCGCCTACTCCGCAAGGCACGTAGAGGATGAGCGGATGATCGGCATCGACCGTGACGCCCTTGTCCTCGAGTTGCTTCTTTGTCCTTGCAGCGGCTACCGCATATCCCAGGAAGAGCGGCAGCGAGTATTCGTCGTCCACGAAGTAGCTGGTCGGGTCGAGATCTGATAGGCGGCGGCCTTCGCTGACTGCCTTTGAATAGTCCTCTTCATATTCGATGACCTCGACTCCCTTGGATCTCAGCATGTCCTTCTTCCACTGCCTGGCGTCTGCCGACATGTGGACCTTTACCTTGAATCCGAGGAATGCGCTCATAATGCCGATAGAAAGACCGAGGTTCCCGGTCGAGCCTACCTGCACGGTGTGCTTTCCGAAGAACTCTTTCATATCGTCATCGGCGAATCTCTCGTAGTTGTCGTCCTCTGTGATGAGGCCGGCTTCAAGGGCGAGGTCTTCCGCGTGCTTCAGGACTTCATATATGCCGCCTCTGGCCTTGACCGAGCCCGCTATTGGCAGGTGGCTGTCCATCTTCAGCATGAATCTGCCCGGGATCTTTGCGCCGTAGACTCTTTCGAGTTCAAGCTGCATCTTAGGGATGTCCTCGAGCGGCGACTCGATGAGCCCGTCGTCTTCCCTTGTCTCAGGGAAGCACTTCTTAATGTATGGCGCGAATTTGTGCAGCCTTCTTTCGGTGTCTTCGATGTCTTCATCTGTGACCACCAGCTGGCAGAGCGCGTCCGTCATCTCAAACGGCAGCAGCTTGTCGTTGATCCAGAGGGTCTCGTTCTGGTATGCGATATCCCTGAAGACACGGTCTTTTTCCATCATTTTCTTTGCGTATTCTTTGATCATTTCTGTCCTCCTGCTTCTGCTAGAGCCTGTTGTCACGCGGCATGTTGTCGTAGTGGTTCATCATCGGTTTCTCGATCAGCTTGACGGCTTTTGTGTCAAGGTTGAACCAGTATATGATCACGGTCAGCGCAAAGAGCCCTGTGACCGCGCCTATTAGTATCTTAAGTGCTTTCATCTTCTGTCCCTCCTACCAGCTCTGGTCATCGTCGAAATCCACGAGCGACGGATCCACCGGCTCTTCGTTCATGACGCTCTGCATGAACACGTTCACGTCACCACGCATCTCGCGGCGGGTTATCGAGGTCGGATCCATCAGATCCTGCCTGACACGCACCATAGGTATGCCGCGCTTCATGGCTCCCTCTTCAAAGAGGCCGTTTATGGCTCCGACGCCCTTGCAGGATATCTGGTCGAACATGATTATCATGTCGGCGTTGTATTCTTCGTACTTCTCCCAGAGGCTGTCCAGCATGACTTCGCTGCCGCCCTTTGTGTGGGCGCGCATGGTGGATGTCTGGTAGTGGTCCGCAAGGCCGCGCAGCATGTTCTCGCGGCTGCTTGTGTCGATAAGGTCCTCGCCGTGTATGTCTATCATCTCGCAGACCGACTCTATGCCCCAGCAGTTCATCAGCCAGTTGTTGAAGTTGGCGTAGTTGTTGCACGGGGTATTCCAGAGCACGGCGCGGTGGCGTATGGTCTTTGGACATTTGCCCGCGGCGACCTGCTTATGGAGTATCCTGTTCACCTTGAGGTCGTTCTTCAGGGCGAGCGGCTCTCCGGCGACTGCCTGATGCTCAAATATGCGGTAGAGCCAGGCGGACGATCCGGTGTGAGGCGGTATGTCGGTGCGGTTGAGATCCCACTTCTCGAACTTGCACTCGTTCTGCTTGTTCCAGATCTCGCAGCCCTCTGCCAGAGCGTCCCAGTCAAATTTCTGGCCGGTGTGCTTTTCGAGGAACTCTATCGCGGACTTTATCTCATCGACCGCGTAATCCTGCACCTCGTCTTCCTTCCAGCGGAGAGGCACGTTCAGCACCTGAGACGGAAGGTCTATGCGGCGCTCCTGCAGCATCGTGGTCATGATGCTCCCATCGCAAGGCATGTTGGATGTGAGCATGCAGCAGCCGATCTTAGGAAAGTCGTCCTCTATGGCCAGACCTGCCTCGAATGAAGGCAGCGGGCATACATCGGCCGGCAGCCCGTAAAGTTCTGACTGCTCTATGTAATGCACCGGGCTGTGCTGGTTTATAAGCGACGGCAGGTACATCGGGTATTCCTGGAAGAGTATCATCTTGCAGTCAGGGAAGCCCTTGCCGAGAAGGTTCGGAAGAAGCTCGTCCACGCAGATGATCTTTTTATTCAGTTCTTCAGCCTTCCTGCTGCCCGGATGCAGATGCATGTCGGCGCTGAAGATCGTTGTCAGCGTTTTTGTGACGTCGCTGGCCAGGTAGTTGAGGTTGTTTCTGGCTCCTCTTAGCCCCGCTCCTCTCTGGCCCTCGCAGAGCCTGTCGAAGAAGGATGGCACGGTCAGATACGAGAACATCCAGCGGTATCTCCATACTGCCTTGACATTCTGCACCGGATGGGACGCCGCCCATTTTATGAGTATACCCCAGAGGCGGCACCACTGAAGGTAGTCGTATGCTGTGTCCTGAGGGCCGCGCCACTCCCTGTGCTTTTGTATCGCGGTCTTGTCCTGCAGGTTGGAAGCTGCGCCCTTTGTCTTGCCTTTAAGCGTTAGCTTCTTCATTCGGCGCCTCCCTTCCTGATCTTTTTCAGCTCGAGGCTCTCCACAAATGCCTGCATGCGGGTGGCGAGCTGGCCGGAGCCCCTGACCACGTATTCGCGGTCGATGCCCAGTGTCGGGATGCCGTACTCTTCCTGCATAACCTGGGTGTTGAGCGTGCGCTCATATCCCCAGAAGTCGCAGAACTTAGCCTGCTCTATGACGATCCCGTCGGCTTTGTAGTCGCGGACCAGGTCGCGTACAAGATCGCGCCTCTGCTGTATCTTCTCGTGCGACATGAAGCGCGGGCACTGGTTAGTCTCTAGGTAGTAGCGGCAGACCTGATCGAGCGCAGGCTCGTCGTCTGTCAGCGGGATCTGCTGGCGGCCCGGGATGGAGCCGAAGCAGTATCTGTCCGCCGCGACGTAGCAGCGCGCGTTTTCCATTATCTCATCGAAGTCGTAGTCGTCGAGCTCCGATCCTACCACCACGACGCGCGCTCTCCAGCGGTTGTCCGCGTCGGCCTCGCGCGTGCGAAGGTCCTCGAGCGTCTCCCTAAGGTATGGCAGTATCTGCGCGTTAGGGCATGAATAGCTGACGAGGCAGAGGATGTGGAACTCGCGCGGCGTGATGCGCGGGTTGTCTTCCTTGCGCATCTCCGAGATCTCTTCAAATATTTTGCAGATCTCGTTGTGCTCACGCACCGCCGCGCGTATCGCTTCGTCCGAAACGTCTACGCCGTAATTCTCCGCCAGCGGCTTCAAAAGGTGATCTCTCACCTGCTCTGTATATAGCTTGTTTCCGTGCGGGCTTATCTTAAGCGGAGCGTCTATGATGCCCCAGGCAAAGCGCGGATTGTTTATGAGTTCAAGTTCCCTGATATTCTCGACCACTCTCACCATCTGCTGGCATGTATCCGAGCTGGCATAAAAATCGAGGAAGTTCATTCCTCCCTCGAATGCACGCTCAAACAAGGCGCGCGTGTATCCGCAAATGAAGCTTGACATATAGTACTGGCTTATGTCGAGCGAGCCCGTGTTAGGCGCGCGAAGGCGCACCGAAAACGCGTTTCCGCAATTCAAAAGGACTTCAGGAACATAATAGCATGTGTAGCCCACGGCGACTCCGCCCGCCTCTTTTTCTTTGAGGATGAGCTCGTTAGCCGTCTGCTCAAGAAGCTTCTCGTAGTAGTGGATGTGTTTTAAGTCTTTCATGATCCCTTACAATACTTCCCTGTAGATCTCCAGTATCTCTTCTTTTGTGAGCGGCCTGAACGCGCCTTGAGATATAAAGCACGACTCAGCTATCTCAGGCAGCATTGCTGCTTCTTGCTCTCCGAAACCTATGTCTCTAAGTGTGGTCGGAAGGCCCATTTCCTTTATGAAATCCGCCAGCGCGTCTATGCCGGCCAGAGCGAAGTCTTCATCCGATCCATATTCTTCCCTGTCAAGTCCCCAGACTCTCTCAGCGAAGTTCATAAATTTAGGAAGACCATCCTTATATATATGTCTGTAGTAGGCAGGATGCAGCACGGCGAGTCCCTCGCCATGATTGCAGTCGGTGTATGCCGACAGCTGGTGCTCCATGTTGTGGGCTTCAAAGTCTTTTGTCTTGCCCGTCTTTATGATGCGGTTCTCTGCCAGCGAGGCGGTCCACATTATATTGCTCCTGGCCGTAAGATCCCCCGGATCTTTGACTGCCGCGCGAAAGTCCCTTATAAGGCCGCGCATCAGTCCCTCGGACACATCATCAGCCGGGTTGTCCGAGGCCGGCCAGCTGAAGTATGTCTCCATTATGTGAGAGAGGATATCGAAAGTGCCGGCTTTCAGCTGACGCATCGGCATGGTAAGCGTGTAGCCCGGGTCCATCAGAGCAAACACCGGATTCATCTCAGGATAATCCCTGTCTGTCTTGATCTTCGTCTCTTCATTTGTAAGGACAGCACAGCCGTTCACCTCGCTTCCTGTCGCCGGCATGGTGACCACGACTCCGCAAGGAATGATCCCGTGCTTCATCGGAAGGCCTTTCATCCAGAAGTCCTCCCAGGCGTCTCCGTCGTACTTTGCCTGAACGGATATCGCCTTACAGCAGTCCATGACGGAGCCGCCGCCTATTGCGATAATGAGCCCAACGTCCATCAGCGATGCTAGCTCAGCGCCTTCCTTCATCCTCTTAAGAGTCGGATTCGACATGATGCCCGGGAATTCGACTATCATCTTCCCTTCAGCGGCGTTTCCTTCCCTGCTGTAGCCCATCGACTCCAGCACTTCCATCACATCATTATACGAGCCGTTCCTTTTTACGGAGCCGCCGCCGTATCCGATCATGATATTGCCGCCCGGAATAGCGAATTCCTCCACGAGTCCCGCCAGATACTCTTTGACGCAGCCCTCGCCGAATCTTACCTTAGTCCTGCATTCCCAATTAAACCCATTCATAATCGTACTCCTAATAACGCGGTACTTACTATGTGCTGATTATACCATATTGGAGTGAATGTATACCTCAACAGCCGGGTCTAATATTGATCCTTAGGATGTCCTCTATCGGCGTTTTATCGAATCCCCCATCCAATGCATCAAACGTAAAAAAGATATTAATTCCCGGCTTATAACCTGCCCTAAGATAGCCATATAATTTGTCAGTAAATCTGTTCCTGTAATTCGGATTATCCATCATCCCCTGGTGTTCTATTATGACTGTGGTTTTGTAGTCAATTTCTGACAACAGCACAAAGTCAGCCAGGTAAGTATGTCCATTGACGCCGACCGGCATCTCATAAATGAAAGTGATTCCAAGTGCAAGAAGATGGTTGTAAATCATCGCCTCTGACTTTGATCTGACATAGTTGCCGTCATCAGTCTTCACTTTGAGTTCTTCCGGCCGATAAACCGGAGTTGCCGCTTTAATCGACTCCATCCGCCTCTTCCAGTTTAACGCCTTCTCCTTATCCGAGACCCCGTAGTTCAACTGCGGATCCCTATAAACTGCCGGAAGCGACGCGTTGATATCCTTATATTCCACTTTCCGAAGACCAGATACCGCTTTCTTCAGAATCTTGATATCCATTTCCAGACAGGACAATGACTTCTCCAGATATCTGGCCTCTTTGATATCATTGATTTCTTTTTTAGTTTCCGTTCCTGCATATCTGAATCCTGTCTCGCCTCTTTCTCTCACACAATAATACTTCTTACCATTCGGTGCCTTCTTAGAACTAAGCACCATCATTTCCTTGCCATGTAGTTCCCGCAGACGCTTCTGCTGAAAAGAATATGTTTCCTGCAGGGTCCCGAGCGTTTTATTGATTTCCATTACAACTCTTTCGATCATGCTAATATGCTATCGAAAAGCCTCCTAAAAAGGCAAACCGTACCCTCCCCGAATACGACATCTCAGGCACTTTTTTCTTCATTTATTGCACTTTCTTTTTTCCGGTTCCTCATAGTAAAGCGCGTTATTTATTGTCGCTTTTCCGATTCTCGCATCTATTAATCAAAACCCCACGGCATCTTCCACATTTTAAGCTTTTAATTACCGCAAATTGTCATTTCTTTACTCACAGCCACGCGTTTTTTCTGTAGTTTAAGTAGTTATTGCACAGAAAATTGGTAATTATTACTTAAAATTGAGACTATTTTTTTCCGATTAGGCATTTATTACACTGATTCTTGGCAATTATTACTTAAAAACGAAACGATTACTCTCTCTTTAAGTATTTTTTAGTGTTTATTTCGATAATTTTTACTTAATAACAGAATATAAGTTGTCTGTTTAAGTAATTTAGCCGCAATTTGATCCTTTTTATTACTTAATATCAGAGAAATGTATCCTAGATTAAGTACTCCGGCTGTCTTTTGATTATATTTATTACTTAATGCTGAAGAAATATTTCCAAGATTAAGTAATCCAGCTGCCCTTTGATCCTTTTTATTACTTAATGCTGAAGAAATGTATTCCATTTTAAGTAATGCCCATCAATATTAGGCATGCCTATTGATCAACGGAACCGCAAACAATAAAAAAGCACGGTTTAGCTCAGTTTAGGCCGTGCTTTTGTCATTTCCATTGCGTAATAAAGGATGTTTCAGATTTATTTCTTTAGATTCAGCAATGCCGCCGGGATGTGGCAGTAGCCGCCCGGGTTCTTGTCCAGGTATTTCTGGTGATACTCCTCTGCCGGGAAGAAGTTGATAAGCGGCTCCACCTCTACAGCGAGCGGTGCGCCTATCTTTGCGGCCTCTTCATCGCAGATCTCGCGGATCACAGGCAGCATGTCCGGGTCCGTATAATAGATGCCGGTGCGGTACTGTATGCCGACGTCGTGCCCCTGCCTGTTGACCGATACGGGATCGATCACCATGAAATAATAACGCAAAAGTCCGGCGAGGCTTATGCGATCCTCGTCGAACTCTATAAGTACTGTTTCGGCATGTCCGCTGCTTTTGCAGACATCCTGATATGTAGGGGCGCTATCCGGTCCGTTCGCGTATCCGACCTCTGTTCTGACTACTCCGTCGAACTGGTCAAAGAACTTCTGCGTTCCCCAGAAGCAGCCGCCCGCAAGATAAATTGTTTTCATAGGCTTCCTACCTTATGGTCTACTCGCCTTCTTCTTCATAGCTCTCGATGATCTTGTCCTGCATCTCCATGACCATCTTCCAGAGCGATCCGCTGTTCGAGACCTCGTAATTCTTCTGTCCCCAGCAGAGCATGCCCGTGCCTTCAAAGCTCCAGCCGACGTTAGTGCCGTCCTGCAGCGTGAACTCCACGTAGTGGTAGCAGTCGGTAATGCTCTCTTCTGTCTCATCTCCAACGATGATGTGTCCAACGCAGTTATAGACGTCTTTGATCACTTCAGGATCGGTGAACTCTACCTCAGGCCTTGAGCCCATCATGTCATACATTGCGTGGACGGAAACCGGGATGTTTCCCTCTTCCATGTCCTTGATGAGCTTGGCTGCGCCTTCATCGTCCATGAATAGCAGGATCGAGCCCTCAGGAATGTTGCCTATCACGCTTCCCGTGCCGCTTGGCGTTGGTGCAGGTGCAGGCTCCGTGCTTTTGCACGACATCATTATCATCGAAAGCGCCATTATCATTATTATCGCTAAATACTTGATCTTCATCAGTCCGGCCTCCTTTCCTACTCCTCGACTTCCTCGTCGACGTGCAGGATTACCGGCTCATGGCCTGTGTATGGCAGGTACTTGTCCATAAGGTCCGCCCTTGTGATGCAGATATGAGCGTTGTTGGTCGCGTCGTTGCATGCGATCTTATCGTATTCCATCAGCTCCTCATCTATGACCAGATGCACCTTGCTGTCCTTGTCAAACACAAGGCTGAACGGATTGGCCGCGCCGATCTTGACACCGAGATACTCAGTCAGAGTCTCTTCAGGCGCGAACGAAAGCCTCGACACGCCAAGCGCCTTTGAGAAGATCTTGGTCTTGAAGCGCTTGTTGTCTCTTGTCACGTACAGGTAGAACTCGGTCTCCTGGCGGTTGCAGAGGAACAGGTTCTTCACGATGTTGGTCCCAAGCTTCTCGTTGATATAGACGCAGTCATCCATCGAAACTATGTAGTCGTTGGTCACTCTGTCAAAAGGTATTTCGAGCTTTCCGAGCGCCTCATAGATGAGCTTCTGCGTCTCGTTCTCGAACGTTTCCGGTACATCATGGTTTATCTCGCTGACGTAAAACATATATAGTCCCCCTTTATTTATCCTGCGGGCCGTGGTAAACAAAGCCAAGCATGGTCAGGTCGTCGAACTGCTCAGCCTCGCCGACAAATTCTCCGACTGCCTTATAAACATTCTCAAGCATCTCCTCCGGCGCGGCATCCTTGTTTATGTTGAGAGCATCAAGCATGCGGTCTGTGCCAAACAGCTCATTCTTCGCGTTGCTTGCCTCAGGCACGCCGTCAGTGTAGACAAAGAGCTTGTCGCCAGGCGCAAACTGCATCTCGTAATCCTGGTACTTCATGTCTTCCATGCCTCCGATGACCAGGCCGTGCTTGTCTTTCATAAGCTCGAAGCCGGTATCCGGATGGCCAATGGCCGGGTACTCATGTCCCGCGTTGGACGCTATCATCTTTCCGCTGGATATCTCCAGGATGCCAAGCCAGGCTGTAACGAACATCTCCGCCTGGTTGTTCTGGCAGATCTCATTGTTTGCCTTCTCAAATACCTCTGAAGGAGTTATGCCGTTCTGAGCGTATGACTTCATCAGCAGCTTGGCGTTCATCATGAAGAGCGCCGCAGGTATTCCTTTTCCGCTTACATCCGCGATTGCCAGACCGAGATGATCATCGTCGATCAGGAAGAAGTCATAGAAGTCTCCTCCTACCTCCCTTGCCGGATCCATCGACGCGTAAAGGTCAAACTCCTTGCGGTCAGGGAATGGAGGGAAAACGTGAGGCAATACGGCGGTCTGTATCTGGTTAGCCATGTGCATCTCGTTAGCAGCAAGCTCACGCTGCCGCTCCTCACGGTTCTTTTCTTCGATTATCTTCAGCCGTCTGCCGATGAGTTTCTGCAGAAGGAGCATGAACAGGATGATGACTGCGATAGCCACGCCGATAGCGAAAGCCGTCTGCTCATAGAAGGCTTTTTCCTTGATGATCGTGGTCTTCAGGGTCTTGCTTTCCCTGCCCATAGCATCCTTCAGTTCCATGACAAATGTGTATTTGCCGCTCTTTAGGTTGGTATAGTAGATCGGTTTCAGCTCGCTTCGCTTGAATGTCATCATCTCCTGGTCGAAGCCGTCGAGCTTGATCTCAATTGTCGGATCCGTCAGTGAATAATCGAAGACGTAGCCATAGACTGCCAGTTTTTTAGTGCCTGGAGGAATCGTAAATACTCCTTTTTCGTTAGGGTATGTCACTACATCATCCAGTTCCACCCACGGAACAGCCATCTTGATGTCCTGGACCTCCTCGAGAGGTGCCTCTATGTTGATCTTCGCTACGCCCGATCTTCCTGAGAGGTACAGGTCGCCGTCAGCAGTGATCTCGTTATATGCATTGCTGGTTGCGATGCACGGGAGGCCGTTTACGATTCCGTAGTGGACCGGTTCGATCTCCTCATTTGCCAGCAGCTGCTCAGCCGGCACAACATAGATGCCATCGCTGCTGAGTATCCACATGTCACCCTTGCTGTTTTTGATGATATCGAGGTTATCCGGGTACGGGAAGTTGTGTACTGTCGTTACCTCGTAGTCTTCTGTCATGTAGGCGATCGAATTTCCCGTAACGAGCCAGAAAACTTTGTTTTCTTCATCGTATTTGATGCGCATTATAACGCCTGAGGTCAGGCCGTCATCTCTGTCGATATTTCTGATACCGCTGCCGTTGATGATGTACATTCCGTCGCCGTTGGAGCCAAGCAGTATGTCTCCGTTAGGTGCCTCGCAGGTAATGAGTGTCTCATCATTCTCGATGCCGTAATTCTCATCGTAAGTACCTGTGACCTGTCCGTCTTTCAGGATATTAAGACCGCCGGTAAGCGCCACCAGCATGGAGCCGTCCTTCCTTTCATAAACGGAACGTACGCGGTCTGACAGCAATCCGGTGTCTTTGTTGTATATGGTCAGATCGCCGTGGTCATAGCACAGCAGGCCAAGGTTCTGCCAGCTGGTTATCCACAGGCGGTTCTTGCTGTCGCGGATCACGGAGCGCACACGGCTGTCACTAAGGAGTGATACCAGATTTGAAGCGTCGAATGGCTCTCCCGATGCAGTCTTTGCTGATGTGACCGGGACGGAATCCACTATTCCGTTTTTATCGATCACAACCAGACCGGTGTCGGTGCCGATATACATGTTTCCGTCCAGCAGGCATGTGCTGTTAACTACTGTCTCCGGAATGCCATAATCCGCGAAAATGTTCTCGAAGCGGTTCGTCACCAGCTTCATCACTCCAAGACGTGACGATGTGAACCAGAGGTTGCCCTCATAGTCCTCCATCATGCTGTCTATGGAGTTGTTGAGAGGCAGGTAGGTCAGATCATGGAAGCCGTTTTCATCTACCATGCCTATGCCTCCGCGGGTGCAGACCCAGAGCCTGTCATCCACCACCTCCATCCAGTTCACGCTGTGGAGCGGTTCGATATCTATGTGCTCAGCGCTTTCCAGGCCGCCCTTGATGTCAAAGTGATAAATGCCTGACTTCTCGGTACCGTAATACATTTTGCCGGCGACCTTCGGGTCAGGATAAATGGCGGTGATGTTTTCGATCTCGGAACCGTCGTTTTCATAGAAATTGACCAGATTGCCATCGCGAAGGATGAACAGTTCGTCATCATTCGTTGTGCAGTAGATCAGACTGTCGGTTCCCGGGACCATGCTGTCAACATACGCGTTGGCTATTCTGCTGTCTGTAAGCGGTTTTATTTCAAAGTCAGGGGTGATCATGGCAACACCGGAAGCGGTACCGGCATAAATATTACCCTGGTCATCCTCTGCCAGCTCGCGCACCTTAGGCGATCCGAGACCGTCTTTTTCGTCCCAGAAAGTGAACTTGCCGTCTTCCATCACCGCAACGCCGTTTTCATTGGTGCCTATCCACAGTCTGTCCTGTCTGTCAACTATAAGACAGGATATGCTGTTGATGCCCTCTGTGGAATCAAGACGCACAAAATTTGTCCCGTCGTAACGGATCAGTCCGGCATAACAGGCTATCCATATGAAGCCGTCTGATGTCTGTACGATATCGTTGGCCTCTGCTGTAGGCAGACCGTTGGTGTTATTGTACAGGACCGGATAGAATTCGAATTCGTCGTGGAGCGGTTCGAAAGTCTCCGTGCTGACCGCATGGACGGCCGGTGTCGCCTGTATCACAAGCAGGCACGCAACAAGCAGACTCATCAGGATCCCCGCGATCATTCTTTTTATTTTCAGTATGCTGTGTGTCTTTTTCGTATGTATTCTCCCCGAAAACAATATGCGCATAATTCTGAAATTATTATACAAAAAAAGACAGTTTCAATGAACTGTCTTTTTGCTCTATATTGCGCTGCCGGTCCCTTTTTCCTTTCGCTTTTTCAGTCGCAGAGGAACGCCCCGGCTTGTGTCCTTTATTCTCCTTTCGGCAGATACAGCTTGCTTAATATGAACTCTTTGCACTTGTCCGGCATCACACGGAGCAGCACCATGAGTGCCTTGTAATCCATGCCGACAGGTACCCTCGCAGGAGGATCCTTCCTGCCTGCAAGCGCAAGAGCCACTCTTGCCACACTGTCCGGAGACCTGCCGTTTTGCTCGTCAGAGGCCATCTTCGCGACGCTCTTTCTTAGGACGCTGCCATAGCTCTCCGCGCTGCTGTCGTCCTGAGTCACTCTTGCCGCGGTAAAACCCGTCTTTGTGTCGCCCGGCTCTATGATGCATGCTCTGACACCGTACTTTTTCATCTCCATTCTGACAGCGTCAGTAAACGCCTCCAGCGCGTATTTGCTTGCGGAATACTGGCTCTGCATCGGTATCGATACCCTGCCGGCGATAGAGCCGATGACTATCAGCAATCCCTTGCCCTGCCCGCGCATCCTGGTGAGACATGGCTGGGCTGCGTTGATGGTGCCAAAATAGTTGACTTCCATCTGCCGCCTTGTCATCTCTGACGGAGTGGTTTCCGCAGGCCCGGCAACTCCCATGCCTGCGCACAGAATGGCGATATCCACGCCCGGCAGGCTCTCAACAAATCCTCTCACGGCGGCCTCATCAGTCACATCAAGGCGGTGCAGGCTAAGACTGCCTCCGCCCGGGAAGTGCTCTGTCTTTTCCTCAGTATTACGCGACACACCCGTGACCGTGCACCCGCTTTTTGCAAAAGCAATGGCGCACGCCTGTCCGATCCCGGATGAAGCTCCCGTCACAAACACGTTCTTTCCGTATACATTTTCGGCTTTACTCTTTTTTCGCATTTCTGTCTTCCCTTAATTTCTGTCGCCAGAGCCAGCGCAGGGCCATTTCATTGAAGTCCTTTGCCTGCTCATAGACTCCATGGCTGTAGCCTTCAAACATGTATATTTCGCTGCCCGGTATCGCTTCATGCATCTCGGCCGATGCCTCTGGCCCGAGCACCCTGTCCAGCGATGCCCCGATTATGTAAACAGGACATCTGATCTCCGGCAGGTCTTCGTAAACGTCGTGGCTGAGACACGACTCGCAAAGAATGCGGAACCTCTCGTAGCTCTTAGGCTTGGCCAGAGCAATAAGCTTGTTCATCCGTTTCCCGCGTTCAAGATACGCGCCCGTATATGAACGTTCTGCAGTGTCCAGCATAATGCCCTTGTAGTCATCACGCTCTGCCATCAAAAGCCATGACCCGATCGCCTCCCGCATGATCCGGCTCGGTCTTGCCGCTGTCACCGCCAGCACAAGGCTCTTTACCTTTTCAGGATGCCTTATCGCCAGCTGCTGGGCTATCATGCCGCCCTGTGAGACACCGAAGATGTGTGCAGCGCCAAGATCCATCGCTTCCATGATATCGCTTAGGTCGTCTGCCATGTCAGCCGAAGTAAAGCCCTCCGGCAAGTCATTCCGTCTGCTGAAGACATATACTTTGAAGCTGACGGCAAACATCCTGTACATGAATGCGAAAGGGACGGCCATGCCCTTCGCGGTCTTGAAGCCGTCCCCAACTCCCGGAAGCATGATAAGCACATCACGGCCGGAGCCGAAGCTTATGTAGTCGAAATCATGTCCGTTTATTACTATGTTTTCGTTTTTTGCGTTCAGCATTTCGCCTCCGCTAAGTCTCTATTCGAAGTCCACTTCCCCGGAGAGAATGCAGCTGTAGAAGAACTCGATTATGCCCTCTTCAACCTCATCCTTGAGATCGTCGTAGTTGTGTATCTCATGGCGATAGCCAGAATACAGCATCGTATCAACGCTGACACCTGCTGCCGTCATCCAGTTGGATACCTGATAGACTCCCTCGCCGTACTGTCCGACAGGGTCCTGATCGCCCGCGATATTGTAGACAGGCAGTTCAGGCGGTACCTTTTCCGCCCACTCAGGTCCGGTGATAAGGTCTATCATCTTGCAGAAGTCGAGGAACGACCTGTTGCTCACCGGTCTTGTGAAAGCATCGAACGGATCCTCCGCGTGGTCGGCCTGAACGTATTCGTCATGGCAGATCCACTCATTGCCGAGCTTCACGCCCTCATCGCAGCGCCCGAACATCCAGCCCATCACGACGCCGCCGACATCCGGATCAGACTCAAGGCCCTTGCCCTCATCCACCAGTTTCTGCAGATAGGCGATGCTGTTGTCGAGGCCCGGGAAGACTCCCGATGTTCCGCAGAGCGTTACGCCGTCCAGCTCATAGCCATACTTTGTGATGTAGTCTCTTGCTATGAACGAACCCATGCTGTGTCCGAACATGAAATACGGAAGATCAGGATACATATCCTTGACCAGCTCTGTCAGCTTGTGCTCGTCCTCCATCATGGTATGAGGCCCCTTGTCGCCCCAGTCGCCCCAGCAGTCGTTCTCGAGCGCTGTCTTGCCGTGTCCGACATGGTCATCAGCTGCTACGATGAAGCCCGCATCCATGAATTTGACTATCATATGAAGATATCTGCGCGAATGCTCGCCAAAGCCGTGCACCAGCTGTATTATGCCTGCAGGCGGAGCAGCCGGTACGTAGACCCATCCGTATACCTTGTCTCTCTTGTTATACGATTCAAAACTTACTTCATGAAGCATGGTCGATCCCTCCTTTGATGAAATCAGCGATGTCTTTTATGACATCTTCCCCTATGTGACGTTCAAGACTGTATTCTTTTGATGCTTTTGTTATATCGTCATATAGCGCAGTCACGAAGCAGTGGTTCAGATACGGATACAGCTTGTATTCCGTGTTCTCCCTGCCCGCGAGCTGCTCCTGAAAGCCCTTGAAATCCTCGCCTGCCAGACACTGGAAATCCTTGCCGCCCTGCATGATCAGCACAGGCTTGCTGCTCTCCAGAAGATAGTCTGTCGCGGTTTTTTGGCCCATCTCCTTGAAGTAGTAGAGGGTCGTGCCGCCGGCAAACTTCTTTTTCTTTGCCTCTTCATCGCTCATCTGATAGATCCCGTCAAACTTGCCCGCGTAGATCTTGCGTTCCAGCCCTACTATTCCTCTGATAACAGGGTTATAGCCCTCAGCCTGTCCAAGCTGCCTGATCACGATATCCTCGAGCCTACATGGAGAACCTGCCATCATGACAAGGCCTTTCACGTCTCCGCCCTCAGCGTCTATCCTCGGAGCAAGCATGGCGCCCATGCTATGGCCCAGAATGTAGATGTTGTCATGGTCGATACGCGGATCTTTCTTCAGCATGTTTACCGCCAGCACCGCGTCATCTATGGTCTCTTCCTTTACCGTGATATTGCCCGCTTTAAGCATTTTGCGCCCGTGAGCAAAGCTTCTCTTGTCATAGCGAAGCGACGCGATGCCATGCCTCGCAAGGCCTTCCGCCAGATCTCTGAACGGAGTCAGTTTCAGCACCTTCTCATCCATGTTGCTGGATCCCGAGCCGTGCACCATCACCACCGCAGGCACAGGACCATCGGCTTCCGGTATCGTCAGTATTCCATTCAGCGGGTATTCAGTCGCTTCCCCGACTATCACTTTGTCTCTGATCATGATTGTTCACCTCTTATGATTATTGTATCAAAAAAGGAGGCTGTCACATACTGTAAATGTGTCAGCCTCCATCTTATTATCCGGTTATCATCCGCAGATACGGCAGGCCATTATTCAAATATCTGTCCCGGAAGTTTCAGCTTCTGCTTAGGCGGGAATCTCTTGTCGAATTCCTCCACATCAGCGTCATCCACATAGTAACCCCTCGGCGTCTGATACACCCCGGTCACATCATCGAGATAGCCCGGGATCAGCTCCCTGCACAGGAAGAACGAATCATCGGCGTCCTCCGGCAGATCGTGATATCTGATGCCGAACCTGCGGGCATAATCGAATCCGCAGTTGCTGTAAAAGTCTATATTGCCCTCAAACAGCACCGCTCCGAATCCCATCTCCGCGGCCTTCTCAAGAGAATAGTCCAGCAGCAGCTTGCCGTAGCCCCTGCGCTTAAGATCCGGAGTGATGCAGATCGGTCCCATAGTCAGAACCTCCAGAACTCTGCCGTCATCAGCGTTGATGCCCGTCCTCATGAACATGTTCTGGCCTATCAGCCTGCCGTCCTTTTCCATCACAAAATCCAGCTCCTTCACGAATGCCGGATCATCGCGCAGCACGTGCATAACATAGTGCTCGCTGCATCCCGGCTTGTAGATGTTCCAGAACGACTCTCTTATAAGGTTCTCGACCTCTCTGTATTCGCCTTTTTTCTCTGAACGTATGATAACGTCGTTTGTATTCATTGTTTTACCTCCTGAAAATTGTCGACTTCAATTGCCTTTCAGCGGGAGGTTTGTGATCGTCTGCAAACCTCCCGGTCAGCCGACAATCTCCATTGTGTTGTACTTTTTCAAACAGCACACTCCTTATGTTTTACTCATACCAGGACACGGGCAAATGCCGGCCCGGGTCATCATTATTATAACAGCCATCCTTGTATCATGGCATCTATGATTTTCGCGTCGAATCCGCCGTCCTTCATATCGTATGTAATAATAAGATTGTCCCACGGGACTATCTCCGCATTCTCATACTCTATGAATTTCAACTCATTCCCTTGTATATAACCTTCATCACCGGTCAGTCCAAGATGCTCCCAGTATATGATTTTGCCGTCTCTTGGGCGCCTGATAGTAAAATCCGGGATCCTATCTACATCAGGATGACCGACCGACGCTTCATATCTGTACGGAATGCCGTAATGGTCTAGCCTGGAGGCGATGTATAATTCAGCCTTCGACCTCATCGGCGTTCCATCGGCTGCAGTGTGTATCAAGCGCTCTGAATAGAAGTCCTCCTGCCTTTTGTAATCATCAGCCCACACCGCATCAGACTGCGTGCCGTGATAAATCCCGACTTCAAGGCCCGGATTCTTTGAGACATAATCGCTCATCAGCGATTCCTCATCGAAAGGCTGATAATGCTTGATCGCCATCTCAAGCACTTTGATATCTTTGTCTATCACCTGAACAGCCTTCGTAATGTATCTCTTCCTCACGAGCCCCATTATGGTTTGAGTATCATTCGTGATTCCCTTGCGCCTGACTTTCTTGCGGTTTCCTATCTTCGGAAACAGTTGATAAAAGAACCTTCTGTCACCACGCCTGAGTATCGACAATTCCCCATCCGGGAGTTCCTCCATCTCTTTCTGCAGGTCTTCCGCAGTCTCCTCAATTCTCGTTTTGATACGAATGAGCTCCTCTTTATACAGCATCTTTTTTCTCCAATTCCTTTCCCGGCTTCTACCCTCGTAGATTTGCTTTGAACTTATGTTGCAGCAATCCATTCCGGATTTCTATCCTCTACCTGACATGCTCCCACAGTGTTTTATGCAATTATATGACTTGCGTCCATCTCGAAAAGGGAGTTTTTGGAAAAAGTATGTTTTTTGTTGAAAAAAGTTCAATTTTTGCATACTTCTGTAAAGCAATTCCAGCATTTTGTCCTCAGACAGCCCTCAGTTAACCGATAATTTGCTAATAAACCCTCCCATTTGGCTGTAATTGATCAGAATTCCAGCGAAAAAAGTCATTGATGTGGCTTTCAGTATGAAAAAACGGCAGTTTTTTCTTCAAAAAACATACCGTTTCAAAAAAGTCCTATTGGAAGGTGCGCCGTTATCCTCTTTTTCTTGAGTTGGCGCGCCGATTGGCCTTTTTACCTGGGTTGGCGCGCCGACTGGCCTTTATTTCTGGAGCAGGCGCTCCACTTGTTCTTTTTTTGCGTGAAGGACGCAGCCTCCTATGTGATCATCTGCAAGAATATCGCTTGTTCTGAGCGCCGTGAAGAGATCTGACTGAAGTGCTTCTCTCAGCGAAGTGTCTTTGACATTGATGTCAGAGTATGGCGAGAACGGACAAGGCTCTGCTCCGCCGTGCGAGTTTATGTGGAAGAATCCCCTACCCGCTGCCAGGCAGCCACCCGAGCTCTTCTCGTCTCCCGGGAAGGAGATGTATATCATGTCCTGCTTGCTGCTTCGAAGTTCATCTATCCTTGCGGTCATGAACTCGCGGTCAGCGTCATCAGGTGCAAGATGCGCACCTTCATCAGAGACCGGCACGAACTCTATATAGAACACGGCCTTGCATCCGCGGGCCCTGAGTTCATCCAGGAATTCGTCGGAATATACCTGCTGCATGTTCTCTTTCGTTACAGTGACGGACACACCGTAGATGATACCTTTTCTGCATAGGCTGTCCATCTTTTCTATGACAGAATCATAAACACCTTCGCCTCTTCTGGCATCGGTCTCCTCGCGTCCGCCTTCAATGCTTATGACAGGCACGATGTTGCGGCATCTGTCAAGAAGGTCCAGGTGCTTGGCGGTCATGAAAGTCCCGTTTGTGAATACCGGGAACATGATGTTCTTCATGTCCCCCGCTGCTTCGATCACGTCCCAGCGGAGCATAGGCTCGCCGCCCGCCAGAAGTATGAAGCTGACGCCGAGTTCTTCAGCCTCCCTGAAGATCCTCTGCCACTCATCGCCGCTAAGCTGCATCATCGGCTCGCAGTCAATAGTCGCGTTGTTGGCTCTCGAGTAGCAGCCCTCACAGTGCAGATTGCAGCTTGATGTAATGCTCGCGATCAGATACGAAGGCACATGAAGGCCTTTCTTTTCGTTTTTCTCTCTTCTTTTGTCCGCGACTGCGCAGGCGGCGGCAAACTTCACCAGAAAAGTGCTCTCGCGCGTATCCTTAAGAGTCGCCTTGAGAGCGTCCTTGATTACCTGCTCGACCCCTTCGGTCAGGTATTTCTGTAAATCGAATCTTTCGTCCATATTTATCCCATTTTTAATGAGCGCATTGCCAGGAACGTCGGTATGTTAAGTTCGTGCAGCCTGCCCTCGCCGTTAGTGTCCTCGTACAGATCAAGGAGAGTGAAGCCTGCTTCAAGCTGTCCGGTTATCTGCTCTTCAAGCGAGTGTGAGAACTGCATTCCGGCGTCTTCTCTCTCCAGTTGTTTTCTCTGCTCTTCGTTGGTCAACGGATCGAATGGGAGTGAATTGACTATCTCCCTTTCCTCTTCATCAACGATGTAGTTTATATAGTGATCGACTCCCGCGATAAGGTATCCGCCCTGCTTCAGAACACGATAGCATTCTCTCCAGATCGGCTTTACTTCCCTCACATAGCAGTTCGATACGGGATGGAAGATCAGGTCGAATGTATTATCCGCGAACGGCAGAGGCTTTGTCATGTCGCCCTGAATGACCGTTATCTGATACCCTTCACGATCAGCGACCATCCTCTCGCTTTCGACCTGCTTCGTTGAGATGTCCATGACAGTGCATTCCGCTCCGAGTGCCGTAAATATAGGCATCTGCTGCCCGCCGCCGCTTGCAAGGCCAAGCACCTTCTTGCCTTTGAGGTCGCCGAACCATTCATGCGGAACCATCCTGGTAGGAGTAAGCTTGACATCCCAGATGCCCTGCGTTGCCGCCACATAAACCTCGTGGCTGACCGGCTTGCCCCATTCCCAGCCTTCCTCGATCCATCGGTCTATGGTCTTCGCGTTTATATCCTGATAGTCCATAGTGTCCTCTTATATCTTCCTTATCGGATGGCGAATTACTGTTTTCAGTTTCTCCTGCGCGACCTTTCTCGCGTCGCTTAAGTATATCTCATGGTGCAGGCGCTCATCGGTTATGTCGAGCGCATACCCCTGCTCCTCCATGTATTTGTGCATCATTTCGACAGTTGCAGGCTCGTTATCATAGGATCCGATATGCATGCACTGCACACACAGTCCTTCCTCAACAGTCAGGAATTCCACCTTGGAGAAGTCTTCCTTCTTTTTGCGCGTGGCCTCGCCGATAGCCCAGTCAAAATCAGCCCCGGTAACAAAGTCCGGAAGACGAATCACCGAGATCCATCTGAAATCCTCCTTGCGAGCGTAGTCGATGCCTTCGACTCCCTCCTGCCACCAGAAGCCCTCGAGCGGAGGGACGACATAATCGAAATATCCTTCGATCCTGTGGTCGCCCTTCTTGCTCATCTTGATGGTGAAAGCAATGCCATACAAAAGACCGATGGCTTTCTTGTACTCGCCGTCTTCTGTGTTGGGATCACCCTGACCGCGTACGGCAATATAGTTCATTTCCGGCACATCAACAATGGCCGGCTTGTCCTTAGGCATGTAGAACTCTTTGTATTCCTTCTTAAAATCAAACGCCATTCAGCCAGTCCTCTCTTGTCAGGCACGAGATGTGCTCGGTTCGCCTGTCCATCATCTTGACCCATTCAGCATCCTCATTCGTATACTGATATTTGAAGCCGCACTTCTCCTGGACGCGCCTTGACTTGTCATTTCCTTCGAAATAGCCGCACCAGAGTTTCTCAAGATGCAGATCTTCAAACGCGTAGCGGATGATCTCCCTGACGCCTTCCGGTATGAGCCCCTGTCCCCAGAAAGGCACGCCGATCCAGAAGCCTATCTCGGCCTCAGTATCCGGCAGGCCGATGTTGCTCTGCTCTCCGACCATAAGCCCTATGCTGCCGATAGCCCTGTTGTCCTCTTTAAGACATACGGCGTAATTCTCAGGAGCTGCCAAAACAGTCCGGATTATCTCCAGACTGTTCCTGACGCTCGTGTGGGCAGGCCAGCCAGTAGGAGGCCCTATGCGCTCGTCTTTGGCATATTCATATAACGACTCCGCGTCCGATTCTTCCCACGGACGCAGAATAAGTCTTTCAGTTGTAAGTATCATCCGTTTTCCCTTATTTACGCTTCGCTAAAGACATGACTCTCAGGTAGCTGAGCGCGGCAAGCAATGTTGCCAGAAGTATGAACGCCAGCGCCAGCAGCCTGTGATCCATCCTGAGGCCAAGTATCACTACCAGCACTACAAGGCCCATGACCACAAACATGTTAGGCAGCATGTAGAGAGCTACAGCGGCTCCCTGCTTGATGGCCTCTATCTCGTTTTCCCAGTCGAGCCTCATGTACTTCACACCGCATACGCATCCCCAGGCCGTGGAGAATGCACAGAGCGCAAGTCCTAATATTAAGTATAGCACAGTATCTACTATAGGGACCTTTGCGGATATACACATGCACAGTGTGGCAAAAGTCATTGCAGGCACTGTCAGGTACAGGTTAAAAAGCATCTTGCCCTGATAAAGCGTTTTCTTTTCTATTGGCAGGCTTTGCACGATCCAGTAATTCCTGCCCTCAAGCGACGGAGACATCGCAGTGGTTGCCACCATTCCGATGAAGAAATAGACAAGGAACGGGATAGCCGGCTGCAGCATGGCATGATCGAACGGAGCGTCATTGGTCACTACCTGTACTATTCTGTCAAATCCGAGGACCAGAGTGATCAGTCCCAAGAGTAAGGCAAGTATCTCGCCCATAGCGCCGTTCACGGTATATGCGGAAGACCCCACAAGTCTTTTATATTCCTTGAAAGCAATGGAGTTCACAACGCTGCGCTTCTTCTGACCGCTCAGTTTGTATTTCTTTGAGGCCGCATGGGACTTCAGAGCGGAATTGATGCTCCTGTACGAATTTCCGACGACATGGAACACCGCCGTGAACAGCAGCACGCTCACACCAATGAGCAGCAACATAGCTATGACGCTGTTCCCGGTAACAGCATCCGAAAACCACTTCGCGGGCAGATATATCCCTGCCGCATTCGATGTGATCTCCGACGTCCTCTCTAGCGTCGCTTCAACTCTGTCATTCTTGAAGATGCTCTCGATAATAAAGCGGAGCGAGAAGCAGAAGATCACAAAGGCCATCATCAGCACCGTCTGTATTATATTCGTCTTTCTGAAGCCTGCGCTTATCCTCGCGATCAGAAAGCCCAGGAAGGCCGCGATCAGCATCGGTATCACCGGCAGAAAGAGTGACAATATCACCCAGACAGGATACGTGATCACGGACGGATGCACATACGCGCTGTAACCGATCAGCATCGCCAGGGAGATACTGATATACCACGGCAGACTCTTGACATACATGTACAGGAATTTGCAGCCCGCTACCATCCTTGCCTCAAGCGGCAGCGACATCAGCATGTCATACTCCTTGAAATTGAACAGATATCCGTTCGTCTTGAAGATCGTAAAGAAGAATGCCAGCAGGCTGATGGTCAGAGCGCACATCACAGGCACAGCATCAATCATGCCGGTCATGCCATAACCTATGCACATAAGTATGCAGTACCCCATCAGCAGGGCATACAGAAAGCATGTGGCTATAAAAGTACCGGCAATCTTGCCGCGCTTCTTCTTGTCCTTACAGTATTTGTAGATGTTCCTCTGGCTAGTGGACAGCAGCAGCGTCCTCAGAAGCAGGATGTTCTTATTCATGGTTCGCCTCCGCGAAAGTATCTCCGAGGAACGCCTCCTCGAGCGAGTGGCCTTCCGTGATCTCCTCCATCGTTCCCGTCGCGATTATCCTGCCCTTTTTGATTATGGCGACCTTGTTGCATAGCTTCTCAGCGACATCCAGTACGTGTGTTGAGAAGAATATGGCCGAGCCTTTTCGGCACATCTCATGCATTATCTCCTTGAGAATGAATGACGCCTTAGGGTCGAGGCCTACGAAAGGCTCATCGAGCACCATCAGCTTAGGCTCATGGATGAGCGCGGAAATGATGGCCACCTTCTGCTTCATTCCATGAGAGTATGAACTTATCTGGTCGCCGAGCGAATCGGTGATCTCAAACATGTCAGCGTATTTCTTTATGCGCTCCTCACGGTCCTCAGCGCTGATGCCAAATACATCTGCCACGAAGTTAAGATACTGAAGGCCTGTCAGGTTCTCATAAAGATCCGGGTTATCCGGTATGTACGCCGTGACCTTCTTGCATTCAATCGGCTCATCCTTTACCGAGTGACCATCTATGAAGATTTCGCCATCGGTGAAATCCAGAACGCCCACCACAGCGCGGATAGTGGTTGTCTTGCCTGCGCCGTTGTGGCCTATGAAGCCGTATATGTCGCCGCTTTCAATGGTAAGCGATACGTCATCAGCCGCCTTCTTTCCCTCACCGTATGTCTTGGAATAGTGCTGTATGTCCAGCATGATCTTTCCGCTTTCGGATCTATCTGCCATTGTTTGCCTCCTGAGTTTTTATCATGTCTGCCAATGTAAGAAAGTCATTCGCCTTTATCATTGCGAGCCCTTCCCCTTCCTTGCCGAGCACTACCAGCTGATCGCCGGAACTGATCTCGAATATCTTTCTGGCTTTAGCGGGTATGACTATCTGCCCCTTGTCTCCGACCGTGACGACTCCGAAAAGGTGCCTGCCTTTAGGAGGCACAGAAAGCCCCATATTCTCTCCGGGCTCAACATTGGTAAGGTCGTCGAGTGAAACACCGAACGCGCCGGCAAGAAGTCTTGCCTTTTCAAGGTCCGGAGATGTCTCTCCGGATTCCCACTTTGCCACGGCCTGTCTGGATACGCCGACCTTCTCAGCGATATCTTCCTGTGTCATGCTGTTCAGCTTTCTTAGCTGTATCAGATTGTCCTTGAACATTGTATGATTCCTTCCACTTCTGTGTTTTCTCTTATCTTTCCTACTTTTGCAATTTTTATTGACATCATTGTAACGCCCCCGGCCGCGTCAGTCTACCAACCAAAGCTGACAATCATGCGCTTTTAATGTTATGAATGGTTGCTTTTGCAATAAAAAAGAGCCTCGAGGGCTCTCTTGAGGGTCACTGCCGCTTCGTGTCGTCATTTTCAGTCTGCGCACTGCTATTCCTGCCACAGGAACGGCATGAATATGCCGAGCTGTTTTTCCCAGTCCTCTTCACAGTGTCTGCCGCCTACCTGGCAGTACAGCTTTGCCTTGCCTCCGGCAGCGATGACCTTGTTTGCTGTCCCGCGGCACGATCTGTATATCCAGCTGGATGTGTCTTCCTTGTCCGGGTCCTTTATCTTCCCGTAGCCTTCTCTTGTGCCCCACGACAGATATATCCTGGTGTCCGGGCTGAGGCGGGTCTCATTCATATCATGCCAGAGCATGCCGCTCACGCTGCCAAGCGACGGCGAAAGACATGCTGCTTTGGAAATGTACTGATTGTATCTGACCAGAGCATAGGCAGCCATCAGGCCTCCCATGCTCGATCCTCCTATCGCTGTGCATTCGCGGAACGGGATAGTTGGGAATGTCGCGTCTATGTACGGCTTGAGTTCATATATGATGCCTTGCATGGTCGCATCGCCCAGAGGTCTGTAACCGCTGAGCCAGCCGCTCTCCCTTCCGTATGGCAGATACTCCGACATGCGGCCGTCATGTTCATGCGAGCATTCGATCCCGACGATAATGAGCTGCTTGTCCCATCTGCTGCAGAATTCATCGAGGCCCCACGACTTTCCGAAAGTCGCGTCCTCGTCCCTGAAAAGATTGTGTCCGTCAAAAAAGTAGAACACAGGAAAAGGCGGCTCCCCGTGATCAGGGATCCTTATGTGGAGCCGCCTGTTTGAAGCTATTGAATTAAAGTAAAAATCCTGTTTTATCAGCATGAGATACTAATCCCAGAGCGGTTCAACTTCCTTCTCTTTCGGATCTTTCTTAAGCACTATATTGAGGATAATCGCGCAGATAGCTGCCGGAACGATTCCGGATCCACCGAAGATGTAGTTTATGAATGATGGCATCTGAGCAAGTACGTTAGCTGTCGAGCCAAGACCATAGCCGAGGCCGAGAGATACCGCAACGATAGTGACTTCACGTGTGGTGATCGGCTCTCTTGTGATCAGCTGGATGCCGCTGACTACGATGGACGCGAACATGAATACGGCTGCTCCGCCGAGTACCGACTGAGGCATCAGCTGAACGATTGCAGCCAGCTTAGGGCAGAATCCGCAGAGCACCAGGAAGATAGCTCCCATAGTGATGGCGAACAGATTTACGATCTTGGTCATTCCAACGAGTCCTACGTTCTGACTGAACGATGTGTTAGGAAGCACGCCGAAGAGTGTAGCGAATGTCGATCCGATACCATCGCAGGCTACTCCACCGGAGAGCTCTTTGTCTGTAGCCTCACGTCCGAGTCCGCCTTCAGTGATACCCGAAAGGTCGCCGATGGTCTCTACCGCTGTTACGATGAACATGATCATGATAGGTATGATCGCGCGGGCGTCGAATACGAACTTCACAGGCATTATCTTAGGCAGCGATACCCATGATGCCGATGCTACCTTAGCCCACTGCAGTACCCATGAGCATGTGTATGTCTCTCCATCTACTACGTATGTAGTATCAAGGCAAAGCGCAAGGATAGCGCAGAGGATGTATCCGAAGATGATACCGAACAGGATCGACGCTGCTGACCAGATTCCCTTTGTGAAGTGCTTGAGTACGATGATGAATATCAGTACCGCAAGACCGATAAGCAGGTTGGTCGGCGAACCGAAGTCCTTGTTGTTGTTGCCGCCTCCGAATGAGTTGATACCTACGCTGATGAGCGACAGACCTATAGCAGTAACTACCGTACCTGTTACCACGCTTGGGAAGAACTTGCGGAGCGGCTTCAGCAGGAATCCGAGTATCATCTCAAATATACCGCCGATGAAGCAGGCTCCGAGGATAGCGCCGTAAGCGACTACTCCCCCTCCCATCGATCCGGCAACACCGCTCATGACTCCGATGAATCCCGAGCTGGTACCCATTACGCACGGCAGTCTCGCGCCGATAGGTCCTATTGTCCACAGCTGTACGAGTGTGACAAGACCTGCTACCAGCATCGCATTCTGGATTACCGGTACCATCAGTCCCGAATCACCAAGTGAGCACGCTCCGCCGATAACCAGAATAGGTGTCAGGTTGCCGACGAACATTGCCAGCACATGCTGCATTCCGAGTATGATCGCTCTTCCGGTAGGAATACGCCCTTCAAGCTCATATTCGGATGTCATCACGCTAAGGCCTTTTCTTGTTTTCCCTTCTTCTTTTGACATATAAAGCCCCTTTCTCCAATCTCAATAACAGATGATTGATTATATCATATCGCCGGACAGGGTCGATAACACGGTTTCAACCTCCGGGAGTTCCATATCCAGAGCTTCGCCCTTTAGTCCCGCCATCATGATCTCAGGATCGGATGGGATCTCTGCCATAACGGCTTCCCTGTCACGGATCGTGGACTTAATAAGGTCGGCCTGATCTTTGTCCACCTTGTTGAGGATCAGATATACCGGCTTTCCGAGAGCCCTTCCCATATCGCAGACTTTTTCGGATAGATGTATCGATTCATAAGACGGATCTACGACCATGAGTATAACGTCCGCGTATCTGTCCACGCCGCGCCCGAAGTGCTCCACCCCTGCCTCAGTATCAGTGATCACTATGTCGTTCTCACCAGTCTCGAGGTTGTCGAGGAACATCTTGGCGGTAAAACCCATACCGCAGGCGCAGCCCTCTTCCGCTTCGGCTATCTTGCCTATCGCAAGAAGATGCAGTCTGTCCCTGCCCGCAAGGAATTCCTCAGGGATGTCGGAAATATGCCACTTTTCTTCGAACAGGTAGCCTTTGTCGTCAAACTTCCGGTATGCTCCTTTTTTGCCGCCAAAGTAATGTGTGAAATCCTCCGGGAGTTCGAAGCCAAGCTGCCTGTGCAGACCATAATTGGACTCATCGGAATCGATCACCAGGACGTTATTGCCATGTTTCTCATATGCTCTTGCCAGCAGCGTCGCGACAGTACTCTTGCCGCAGCCGCCTTTTCCGCAAAGTATTATCTTCACTGTCTTTCTCCTCTTTTTTTATATATGATTATGATATCACATGAGGAATCTGATTTGTGAAAGCATGCTCGTTTAGAATTAAATGCAACTTAACGACTTGTAAAATACTATTAACTTTACTTAAATGCCGCTTCTGCATATACTGTAGCCAGAAAAGGAAATACCCTTGTCTTGGTTTTTTATATCCGGTTATTTGGAGGAGGTACTCGTCATGGCATCAGCATTCGTAATCGTATCGTTCGGAGCAGTACTCGTAGCAAAGTGGAGATTTTACGCAAAGTACAGCAAGAGCCACAGATAATAGCACAAGCAATTCATAAATTTTTAATCCCTCTCAAAACGCCTTTTCACGATCAGTGAAAAGGCGTTCTTCTTTTGCTTATTTATCAAAGAATTGCAGCGTACAGTCCAGGAACTTCCTCGCGGCGCCCGTCATCCTATCTTTTGACGGGAATGCCACACCGAAAGTGATCTTCTGCGGAGGATCGAGCGGCAGCTTCACCAGATGCTCGTTCCAGAACTGCGCAGAAAGTTCGTTGACATAGGCAGTTCCCAGGCCCATCCTCACCATTGCAAGGGATGCCGGAGTATCATACGTCGTGTATTTCAGTTCCGGATGCACACCATTCCTGTTTAAAATCTCCCATATCTCCATTTCCTTTCCCCAGGATCCCATGATGAAATCATCGTTTTCGCATTCGGCGATAGGAAAGCTTTTTTCTCCGGCCAGTCTGTGATCTTCAGGTATGGCTGCTATTATATTGCTTTCAGAAAGCGGTATCCACTCGTAAGGGAATGGCTCGGAATATGCCAGGAAGGCAAGGTCCGCCTCATTCTGCTCAAAGTGGTGTACGATATCCGATTTGATGCACTCCATCAGGCTTACCTGGATGCCCGAATAATCGTTCTTGAAGCGCCTGACTATCTCCGGCAGCCATGTGGTAGCAATACTTGGGTAAGTTGCAATGGTTATCTTGCCTCTTGTGACTCCCTTTAGCTCAGCAGCAAAGGTGTATATCTCTTCTTCATGAGTGAGATACGCCCTTACCAGCGGGAGCATCTCGCTGCCCTCCGAAGTCAGTTTCATTCCCTTCTGTGATCTTACAAAGAGAGTGATCCCCAGTTCTTTCTCGAGGGCTGTTATAAGCTGGCTTATCGCCGATGGCGTATATCCGAGCGAGTCGGCTGCAGCTTTCACGCTGCCCCTGTCCGCTGTTTCTATAAATGCTCTTAATCTAGCTGTCTCCATGACTTTTCTCCATGTACTCACGCTACATGTTCTGCAGATTATTTTAACACAAACTTAATGCAGGCAAAATACAAAAAGTCCGGGACTCATCTGATCCCGGACTTCTCATCTTTCTTTAATGGCTGCTTATTTGGTCAGACCCTCTGCGATCTCGATTCCCTTTGTGAAAGCATCCCAGCCATCATATTTGAGCTTGACAGGGATATGCATCGTAAGGTTTCCGAGTACCGGAAGACCATTCTTGTTGATATAAGCAAGTGTTCCGACGAGCGCTGCGCAAAGTACAAGTTTCTTCATTTCCAAAGCTCCTTCCATTCAGAACGATAAAACTTAAAAGCTGTTGTTAGTTTTTTTATACCACTCATCTGCGGAAAAAACAATACGGTCATAATGCAGTAAGCTTCGCTCTATTTACTCAGTTCTGCCGCGACTGCAGCCTTGACCTCGCCCATATCCACTGTCGGCTCGAATCTGGCGACTACTTTTCCTTCTCTGTCGACAAGGAACTTGGTGAAATTCCAGCCGATGTATGTCTTGTCGCCGTACTTCTTGTTGTTTGCCGCCGCGAATTTGTTGAGCGCCGCGTTCTTGAGGCCCTTGCCGAATCCGTTGAACGGCTTCTCAGATCCGAGATAAGCGAAAAGCGGATCAGCTGTCTCACCGTTAACGTCGATCTTTGCGAATTGCGGGAATTCTGTTCCGAATTTCAGCGTGCAAAACTCATGGATCTCTTCGTCCGAACCCGGCGCCTGGTCTGCAAACTGGTTGCATGGGAAATCGAGGATCTCGAATCCCTTGTCTTTCATCTCTTTATACATGGCCTCGAGCGGCTCATAATGCGGAGTAAATCCGCAGCCTGTTGCTGTGTTGACTATCAGGAGGACCTTGCCCGCATAATCCTTGAGGCTTACATCGTTCCCCATCATGTCTTTAACCGTGAAATCATAAACTGTACTCATAGTCTGTTTTCCCTTTCTGTTGTAATAACCATGGATTTATACTGAATAATATCGCTTAACTATTTTATATCATCGGAATGATTTGCGAAAGCCTTTTAAGTCATCGCCTGTTTATCACTATTATCGATACGAAGATCATTGCTATTCCCGCAGCCATCCCTATTGAAATGTGCTCGCTGAATACAGCGGCCCCGAGCACTGCCGCGACGACAAGCTCGAGCGAGCAGAGCACCGGCACTTTACTGGATTCTGTCAGCCCGCTGATGCCGACAAAATACAGAAGATACGCGGCAGCTGTCGGTATGAGCGCGAAGAGAAATCCGTAAAGCAGTATCTTAGGATCCAGCGGAGCCCCTACTCCGGCAAACGGCCTTGCAGCCAGTAAAGTAAATAAGGCTGCAAACATAAAATTATAGGCTGCGACCGTAAACGGAGGAGCGTCATCTGTTGCCATCCTTCCGAAAATGTTCTGCGTGGAATAAGCAAAAGCCGCGCCTATCCCGAAGAGTATACCTGCAGCTGATACGTGGATGCCGGAGAAGTCCCCTCCTGTAGCAGCCAGAGTGCACCCGATCACGTTGAGCGCTATCGCGGCTATCTTATATTTTCCTATATTTTCACTGAATATGACTCTCGACTCTATGGCCGTGAATACAGGCGCCATATATAAAAGCGCCGCGCCAAGCGACATTCCAAGCAGGCTAACGGCATTTGTGTAACACAGATTGTTTATGGACATCGAAACCACGCCCATCAGCATGCAGGTGATCAGTGTCCTTCTGCTTATGCGAAACGATCCGGCGCCCTCTTTTATGAGCGCGGCTATTGCCAGGATGAGAAAAGCGAAGCTCATTCTCAGGAATGTAGTATAAGAGGGGGATGACCCGGCGTTATCAAGCAGTTTGATGAACAGCCCTATCGTCCCCCACAGACATCCTGATACCATGATCAAAGTGTATTTTCCGGTCTGATTGTTTTTCATTCTTCAGTACAGCCTTCTCAGCTCGTTTAATACTTCGCCGATGTCCCCGTCGATACAAATGCTTTGAGCGGCTATTTGTTTTGGCGCATATGCTTCCCTGTAGTTTATGCATGCATATACCGCATCAGGATCATCGTGGACCATTACCCAGAACGGGAACTTTATGATCACCGGCGTATTTGCGCCTACTCCGAGTTCCAGATACAGCACATGGCCGCTTTCGTGTTCCCTTAGGAACCCAGAGTAGTATGCCGATGCTTCATGCCAGCCTTCATCCTGCACAAAGGTCATGTCTGCTCTCAGGTTGTTAGTGACATCCTTTCCATCCGGAGTTTTTGGGATCAGATCACTTGGTATCCGCATGGACACGCTTCCATCCTCAGGTATCTGAAATTCTCCTCTTTTATCTCTGATAAAGCCCTGAGCTTCCATCGCTTTCATGACCCATTCTTCGTTATCGTAGGTCATGCCGTTTCTGCCGTCCACGGTCTGGAACAGCCCGTAGTCTCCCTGAGTATAGAAGAGTCTGGTCTTGTCAAAACCTGCCCTCTGAAACTGGTGATCCACATTGGTCGTGATGACAAAATAATCCTTATCCTTCACAAGTTCATACAAGTCTTTGTAGACAGGTTTCGGTGAATCTATGTAGCGATTGTAGTATATATGTCTCGCCCACCAAGCCCAGCGCATCTCCGCGTCAGGGAAAGGATAGAATCCGCCGGAATACATGTCTTCGATCCCGAATCTTGCAGCGAAATCAGAGAAGTATCTCTCGAATCTTTCTCCGCTGTATGTGAATCCGGCGGAAGTAGACATTCCCGCTCCGGCGCCGATGATGATAGCTTCAGCCGTCTCCAGCTCTTTTCTCAGCCTTGCGATATCAGTCTCTCTGTCACCGCTTCCGTAATACACTCCGCCGTGAAATCTGCCGACTCCCGCTGTGCCCTTTCTTATGCTTTCCAGATAGCCATCCGGCCTGTTAGAAGAATTCCTCATAATACTCCTGCTCTTTTTTCTTCATGAATTTCATATCTCAGTCCCCTTCCTTTTAAACAACTAATTAATTGCTGACAATATTATACACGAACACCTCATGGTTTATTCCTCCTCCTGAACAGAGCACATCATAGTATGTCTTTGATTTCAGTAAGACTGTTTACCACATGCTCCGCTCCGGAATCGACTGGTTCAGACATCGCGTTTTTCTGATACAAACAGGTATGCATGCCATACTCTATCCCTCCTGAGATATCTGAAGAGACCGAATCTCCAATTATGATCACCTCTTCAGGTGTCAGATCAGGGAACTCAGATTCCCTCAATATGCTGAAGCAACGGTCAAAGAATTGTCTGCTTGGCTTTTGCGCGCCTATCTGAGAAGAGATAAAGAAATAAGAGAAGTAGTCACTCATACCCCCGAGCCGCAGGCGGTTCATCTGCTGTTCATACGGGCCGTTGCTCGCTACGCACAATGTATATTTGCCGCTCAGGTATTTCAGCAGATCCTCAGCACCATCCTCCGGTACGGCGCTGTAGAAAAGTCTGTCCCGGAAGTAATCTTCAAATACCGTTCCGTCAAAGTCTATCTCAAGCTCTTTGAAAATCAGCTTCCAGCGGCACTTTTCCAATTCTTTAAAGCTTAGAGTCCCCTGCTCCAGCTGTCTCCAAAGAGAATTGTTGATCCTTTCAAAGACCGGAAACATGTCTTCTGTATATGGCTTTAATCCAAATAATGAAAAGCCTTCTTTCATGGCTTCCTTTACATATCCCGTAAAACTCAGGAGCGTATTATCGATGTCGATCAATACCACTTTTATCAAGTTTCTTACCCTCTCTGCTTGATTTTTCTCATTCAACTATTAGAATTCTATTTGGGATGTTTGTCCCTGTCAATTTAAAGAAAAGAGGTACTCAAGATGAGAAAAAAACTCAATATCACGGAAGGTATTTTCCCGATGCCTGTCCTTATGGTAGCAACATACAATGAAGACGGCAGCGTCAATGTAATGAATGCCGCATGGGGAACGATGCAGGAGAGAGGAAACGTGGCCCTCAACCTTACGGAATCCCACAAGACGGTACAGAACATCAAAGCAAGAGGCGCTTTTACCGTAAGCATCGCGGATGCGGATCATCTGGTCGAAGCCGATTACTTTGGAGTCGAATCCGGCAACAATGTACCGGACAAGTTTGCCCGCAGCGGACTTACCGCCGGCAAAGCCGAGAATGTCGATGCGCCGGTGATCAACGAGTTCCCTCTCTGCCTTGAGTGTGAATTCATCGAATACCAGGACAACGAATACGGATGCGGTGTGATAGGTAAAGTTGTCAACGTTACCGCGGATGAAAAAGTGATTGTTGACGGAAAGCTCGATCTGTCTCTTGTAAACGCGATAGCGTTTGATCCGTATACACATGGATACTACAAGGTATCTGAACGCGTAGGTGAAGCCTTCAAGGACGGACTCAAACTTAAATAGTAGCGTAACAACTGCAAAGCGTTTTTCCCTTGTAATAAAAAAGCCCTGAGAGGATCTATCTCAGGGCTATTTCTATCTCTACGCTGCTGCCTCCAAGCATGTCTCTGAGTTCGTCATCAGTCTTGCCTTCTATATGGCCGAGCCTGGTATACGCCCAGGAATTCGTTCCGAAAAACACCACTATGTTGCTGCTTGAGTACAGGACGATATCTCCGGGGCCTGTAGTCGTATCGACATCATTGCTCGGCAGTGTGGATCCGAGTCCGCCCACCTGCTCAAATCCGCCGTACTTTGACGCGTTCACAATGACCGGTCCATCTGCCGCAAGATCAGCCAGGGCTCTTACCGATTCATTGTCTTCCCATTTTACATTGACTTCTTCACCATTTATCTTAAAAGTCATTTCCGTCGTTCCTCTCTCCTCTTCATCATCAGCTTTTTCAGCCTGCTGTGTTTCTTCCGGTACGTCCGGTTCCTGAGTTTCTTTGCTGCCTGAGCAACCGGCCGACAGCGCTACAAGCGCGATGGCCAGAATTATGATAAGCATCTTTTTCATGGCTCTTTTCCCTTTTATTACAGTCCCTTTGCCATAACCCTAATCTCTTCCAGCACTTCCTCTTTCATCTCGCCCGCGCATGTGAAGAATCCCTTATCCTCAAGTCCAAGATATCCAAGGAAGTCCCCGTCGAATGAAAATCTCGCGCCGGTGTACTGGTCTTTATCTCCTGATGCTAGGAACATCGAGACGTACTTCAGGCTCTCAGGGGCCTTTGGATAGAGCGCCGAATAGAATCTGTCGATCACACACTTCAACTGACCGTTGATGCCGTGGTAGTAGATCGGCGCAGCCAGGATAAGCATCTCTGTATCCTTCAGTTCAGGATATATCTTCTGCATGTCATCATTCTGCACACATGCTCCCGCGCCTTTTCCATGACAGTATTCACAGGCCAGGCAGCCCCTGATATCCATGCCGGCTACTCTGAACTCCCTGACATCGTGGCCTGCGGCTTCAGCCGCCTCTTTGAAGGCGGCTGTCATTTTTGATGTGTTGCCATGCGGACGCGGACTTCCGTTAAGTACCAATACTTTCATATATAGCTCCTTTTATTACAGATACTTTTCAAAGAAAGCCTGAAGCTTGTCGAATGGAATGGCCCCATTCCCGCCGCCGTCGTAAAGGTCGGTGTGGGATGCTCCTTCTATAACCAGCAGCTCCTTGTTTTCAGTGTACTTGTTGCCGTTGACCATGTTCTCATAAGCATCCTTGCCGAAATAGAATGAATGAGCCTTGTCGCCATGCATCACCATCACTGCGCTTCTGATCTCATTTGAGTACTTCAGGATAGGCTGGTTCATGAACGACTCGCATCCTATAACGTTCCATCCATCGTTGGAGTTGAGGGATCTTGAGTGATAGCCTCTGTCTGTCTTGTAGTAAGCGTGATAGTCCTTGACAAAGTATGGGGCATCCTCAGGCAGCGGGTCGATGACTCCGCCGGCTCTTTTGTACTCGCCCGCTTTGAGATCCTCGAGTCTCTGTGCGCAGAAAGCAGCTCTGTGAGCATAGCGCTGTTCTTCGCTGTCCTCGGAATCAAAGTATCCGTTCGCGTTGACTCTTGTCATATCGTACATGGTGGAAGCGACAGTCGCTTTTATCCTTGTATCGAGCGCCGCTGTATTGATCGCCATTCCGCCCCATCCGCAGATGCCGATGATCCCGATGCGGTCCGGGTCGACCCTGTCATTAAGAGACAGGAAGTCTACAGCTGCCATGAAATCTTCTGTGTTGATATCAGGAGATGCCATGAATCTCGGCTGGCCGCCGCTCTCGCCGGTAAATGACGGATCGAAGGCGATGGTGAGGAATCCTCTCTCTGCCATCGTCTGAGCATAGAGTCCGGAGCACTGCTCCTTGACTGCTCCGAAAGGTCCGCTTACAGCTATCGCCGGGAGCTTGCCCTCCGCATCTTTTGGCACATACATGTCTGCGGCCAGAGTGATGCCGTATCTGTTTACGAAAGTGACCTTGCTGTGATCTACCTTTTCGCTCTTTGCAAAAGTCTTGTCCCAGTCCTGTACAAGTACGAGTTCTTCTTTTCTTATCATTTCTATTCTCCTTTATTATCCCCTTTTGGATCTGTTATTAAAGTCCGCTTTCCGCTGCTCTGATCAGATGATCCATGCAATCGACCTTGCGCTGGCTCTTGTGCAGTTCTTCCATCAGGTCGCACCTGCATCTTCTAAGGCATCTGACGATATCATCGTCCAGTCCTGCCTCATGCAGTCTGCGCACCCTCTCGATATCCTCGCCGGCACACCCCGCATCAACCATATTGATCAGTATTTTTTCTATATCTGTGTTCTTCATGTCTGTATGATAATCGATTGCCACAACCCTCGCTAATGGTTATAATGAATATCGTGATATTCTAAAAACGCATATCATCGCAAGGGAGAACAATATATGGATATTCGCAGCCTAAGATACTTTCTGGCAGTCGCAAGAGAAGAGAACATGACAAGGGCAGCAGAGCAGCTGCACGTGACCCAGCCTACATTGTCAAAGACGCTCAAATCTCTCGAGGATGAGCTAGGCAAGAAGCTGTTCATACGCAGGAGCTTCAGCATAAGGCTGACCGATGAGGGAATGCTGCTTCGTGACAGGGCTGAAGATCTTGTGGCAATGGCCGACAAGATAGAGCAGGAATTCATGTCGCTTGATGACATTACCGGAGGAGATCTGTACTTCGGACTTGCGGAGTCCTATCAGATCAGGTATCTCGCAAGAGAGATCAGCAGATTCAAGGCCGCGTATCCGGGACTGAATTACCATATAACAAGCGGAGATACTGAGCAGGTCACAGAAAAGCTCGACAAGGGGCTTCTTGATTTCGGAGTGATCTGCAGCGAGATCCCGGATACACGCAAATACAATTACATCACCTTCCCGCATACCGATAAATGGGGAGCTGTGATGTCTGACTCTCACCCTTTGGCAAACAAAAGGGCCATCACAGTTGATGACCTTATCGGTGTGCCGTTATTCTGCTCGGAGCAGAGCTGGGAGCGCGAGGTGAAAGAATGGGCCGGAAAGCAGTATGGCAAACTCAGTCTGGAGGGCTCATTCCGTCTTTCCTTCAACGGTTCCATGTTTGCGCTCGAAGGCCTGGGAGTACTGCTTACTTTTGAGCACCTTGTTGACTGCTCCGAAGGGAGCGGACTCGTATTCAGGCGGCTGAACCCGGTCAAGGAATCCAGTTTCTATCTTATATGGGGCAAGTATCAGGTGCTCACACCTATCGCGGAAAGATTTCTGAAGCAGATAACGCAGGCTTTCTCAGGGCAATAAAAAAAGACTGTGTATCTCAACAGTCTCTATTGATTCAGTCCTTCGATCCAAGACCTCAGATCATCTTCCGAAGCGCCGTCGCTGAATCTTGCTCCTTCGAGCCAGTTGCCGCTTCCGGCGTTATCCGCGAGGTTTTGTCCGCTTCTGCCGATGCCGCTTCCGCCGGAGGTGCAGAATGGGATCATTGTAATGTCACCGAAATCATAGCTCTCCACAAAAGTATCCATGATTCGAGGCTCCTCTCCCCACCAGATAGGATATCCGATGTAGATGGTCTTATATCCTTCCAGCGATACCGGATCGCTTCCGATCTCGGGGCGTACAGTCGCGTCATTCTGCTCATGAGTCGTACGGCTGTCTGAGTCATTCCAGTCAAGGTCCGCTTCAGTATATTCCTGAGCCGCATTGATCTCGTATATATCCGCACCGGTGATGGACGCAATCTTCTCCGCTACAGCTTTGGTATTGCCTGTTGCTGAAAAGTATACGACAAGAGTCTCATTTCCTGAGTTGCCTGATGCATCATTATCTGTCTGCTCTTCTGCGGCTGCCTGTTCATTCTCATTTTCTGCAGGCTCATCAGAGTTATTACCGCCTGAGCATGCAGTCAGGCCAATGATCAGACAAAGCGCCAGAAGTATTGAAAGTGTTTTTTTCATAGTTCGCTCCTTGTATTATCAGTCATTCCAGACTTCTTTTGCGAGGCGGAATACAGCCCAGCCCTTTGGCCAGCCAACGTACATCGTTGCATGTGTAATTATGGCTGCAATCTCTTCTTTTGTTACGCCGTGTGCTTTCGCATTCTGCAGGTGATATGTAAGAGATGAATCCGTGATGCCTGATGCCATCAGCGAAACTACAGTGATGATGCACTTTGTCTTCACATCGATCGCTTCCTCATTCCAGACTTCACCGAAGAGCACGTCATCATTGAGATGCGCAAACGTCGGAGCAAATTCCCCAAGCTGGTCCCTTCCTGCAGTCTGTACGATTTTCTCACTCATTTTCTTATCTCCTTATTCTCTGATAAAACTCTTGTCGTGATCCGGCACGCCGCCTTCATCCGATATATATCTTTCCACGCTCATATGCAGATCATATTTCTCGCGCAGCTTAGCCAGTTCACTCATCATTGCCGAAGCGTGATGCCTGTCAAGCGATTCCTGATCCTTCCAGCTGTCGATGAGCAGCACAGTCTCAGGATCTTTGAGAGGAATGAAGTATTCGTATCTTTCATTTCCCTCCTCTGCCCTGATGGCATCTGCGATCCCGCGTGCTTCCATTTCATCCGCGAAAGCTCTCGCGCTTCCGTTACTGCCCTTGTAATAAAGATTCACCGTTATGCTCATGTCTTTACCTGCCATTTTTTCTTCTCCTATTCTTATTTCTTCAAAAGCCTTGATAGGCAGTTATATGTAATCTCATAAATCGACTGATATTTATAATCCACTTCCGCTTCTTTCATGGCATCCTTCTGCTTGGCTGTCACCTCAGCGTACGGATAGATACCGAACATGAACGGGAAGAACACATACATTATCTGTTCGATTTCAGCGTCACTCATGCCGGAAACGTGTTTCCGGAGAATCTCCCTGAAAAGCGTAAGCGACTTTCCGTAAGCCCTCTTGAATGAAGTGAGAAGCTCTTCACGGCTGTTCTCCTCCATGTCATAGTTGTTCATTGAGAGAAGCCTGAGAAGCTGCGCCCTTTTTTCAAGCGATCTTGCTATGTGATCAGCCAACTGTTCTCTGGAATGCTGCTGATCACTGTTCAGGATCGCTTCAAGATCGGCATTCCATCTGTCATATTCTCTTTCAAACAGCGCAAGGAATATCTCTTCCTTAGTATGAAAATAGTTATATATAGTTGGACGCGAGAAGGATGTGACATTACCAATCTCCTTGAGTGTTATGTCTTTAAAGCTCATCGTCTGATACAGCTGCTCGCATGCACCCACGATCTCTTCTCTTCTCTGTGCGATTATCTCCGGAGTTCCCTTAAACATAACTAGCTCCTTTCATAATAGTTGACACCGTGTCAACAACTGCATAATAGCACTGCTTTGACACGGTGTCAACTATAAACTTTTTACTCGGTTCCCTTAAGGGCCTCTACCATGTTGATCTTGCGGTTTTTCCGGGCTATCATCCGACCTACTATCACCGCCACTCCCAGATTCAGGGCTGTGGCAGCCAGTATGCTCACTGGTCCGACCATAGCCTCCATCTCATACTCGCTCGCCAGCATATCCATCAGGTAGCTAAGTGCCCAGATACCTGCAGGGATCCCCAGCAAAGTCCCGGCTGCAGCTATCCAGAGATTCTGGGAAATCAGCAGACGTCCGATCGCCTTGTTCCTGAATCCCAGCACCTTGAGTGTCGCCATCTCACGGTAACGTTCCATGTAGCTCATGATCCCGAGATTGTACAGTACGATAAGGCACAGAAGTACAGACGCGACTATGAGAACTATGATGAAGAAGTAAAATATCTCCATGAACGCGTCGAAAGAGTCGATGATATCCTTCTTGCTCTGTACGCTTGTGATGTTGCTGCCTGTGGCGATCTCGGACTTGTCCGTCAGGGTATATACGCTGTTTATCTTATATGCCTCGCTGCCGGTCAGACCGATCTCCTTCGCGTAATCCTCATTCATCGAGATGCTTTCTGTGAGAGATCCGTTGATGCCGCTGATCAGGACATCATAGCTTTCATCCGTGCCATACGGCTCTATGGTCACAGTATCCCCGGCTTTCACATCAAAGTCTCTGGCAAGCCTCTTGCATATGAGCGCGCCTTCCTCAGGCAAAGGGATGATTTTTGAGTCTTCATCTATAAACCTGTACATCCCGTGAGTGATATTGTAGACATCTACGGAGAACGTTTTGTCCCCCACCTTGGCTCCTATGGAAGCACTGTAATCCCCGCCAAGATCCTCCGCAAGTTTTACCGCATCGCTGTTTTCAGCATCCGAGGACATGAATATCTTCGAAGAGTACGCTGCCGTTCCATCGTAAAAAGTATCCATGAAATTATCCATCGTCTGGTTCATTCCGAATGACGCTACAAGCATCAGCATGCAGCCGAAGGTGCCGATAAACGACATGGCACTGCGTGATTTGTGCCTGAATATGTCTCTGAGGTTCCACTTTGTGCCAAACTTCATTCTGTTCCAGAGCGCCGTCCCTTCAAGAAGCAATCTGTGGATGTGTCTCGGAGTATACGGACGGAGTGTTTCCGCTGCTGTTCCGCGGAGCAGGTCTCTGACCGACAGATAGCCTATGAAGATCGTGAGCGCGACTATGGCCAGGACTATTGCCCATATCCATACAGGTAAATGTATCGTCCAGTCAGGCATCACAAAATATGTTCCCATCATGCCGTCCTGCGACATCACCATTTTGCACAGTCCATATCCCATCACGATGCCGAGCGCTGAGCCTATAACAGATATGACGACAGCGTATGAGGTATAGTGCCGGATTATCCTTCCATCTCTGAAACCGAGCGCCTTGAGAGTACCGATCTGTGTTTTCTCGCTGATAGTGATCCTGTTCAATGTGGTTATCATGGTAAGTATCGCTATCGCCAGGAAAAGCACAGGCAGTACCGCTCCCATCGTTTTGCCCTCGTTCATCTCGCCTCTGGACTCTGAATAGGATACATTCTCATCCTTTGTCAGTATCATAAGGGAACGGCCAAGAGCATCGTCTACCGCCTCCTGTATCTCCTGCTTATCCATTGATGAATTGACATTAACCTGGCAGAAGGTCTCATCGCACACTTCCTTGACGGCCATGCTCATGACGTCGTCATCCAGGTCAGGCTCTTCTTCCCTTATCTCCTCTTCGATCACCTTCCTCAGCATTGCCGGCGCAGCGTAAACGTAACCGTATGTATCAAAATCAGGCATCACCTGGGATTCGTCACGTACGCATATGAGATATTCTGCAGATTCTATCAGTCCCCTGACAGTACCCGTAAATTCCATGTCTTCGAAAGTGACAGTCAGCTTGTCTCCCGGCTTTATCCCGTTCTGATGAGCGTATTTATCCATCAGCCAGAAGCCTTCCGCGTCCCATCTGTCATATTTATCGCCTTCCATCAGGACAAATCCGGACGTATGCTCACTCTCCGATACCGTAAGGGCAAGCTGATCATCCGAATCCTTGACATCGGCGTTGACGGAAAGGAATCTGCTGACTCCCGCAACACCCTCGATGTCCCTTATCCTGTCTACATCGGCAGACGATATTCCTTCTTCATCTATTATCCTGTAGTCAGCAAATCCGCAGTCGTTGAAGAAAGTCTCAGTATCCCTGCCGATGGTCACCCACTCGGCATTGAATCCCACAAAGACTCCGATTCCCAGAGCGATCAAAAGTATCATGGAAATGAACTGGACTTTATATACTTTTGCGGTTCTCCAAAGTTTACGTCTCAGCATTACCAATCCACCTCTTCTGCAGATAACGGATGAAGCTGCTCATCTACTGAAGTCAGCCTGCCGTCCCTGATGCGAATAACGACATCAGCCATTCTGGCTATGTTCTGGTTGTGCGTTACGATGATTATCGTCTTGCCGTAATCTCTTGCCATCTTAAGGAGGAGCTTCAGCACGACCACGCCTGTTTCGGAATCGAGCGCGCCGGTAGGCTCATCACACAGCAGGATCTTCGGGTTCTTTGCCAATGCCCTGCAGATGGAGACACGCTGCTGCTCGCCGCCCGACAGCTCGTGCGGGAACTGATGCGCATGATCGTCCAGACCCACTTCCTTAAGAAGATCTTTTGCGCTCATATGATCCGGTGCTATCTCCTCTACAAGAGAAATGTTTTCAAGTACGGTAAGCGTAGGTATCAGATTGTATGACTGAAATACGAATCCTACTTTTGCCGCTCTGTAGTCTGCAAGTTCATCGCTTGAAAGAGTGGATATATCAGTGCCGTCCACGATTATCGTGCCGCTGGTTGGGTTGTCCAGTCCTCCAAGAAGATTAAGGAATGTGCTCTTTCCTGCTCCGGACGGACCCAGAATGACAACGAATTTGCCGCCCTCGATCTCTAGATCTACGTGAGCCAGGGCATCCTGTGTGTGATCGCCCGTCACATAGGTTCTTGTTACATCTTTGAATTGAACTATTTTCATAAACAGAAATCCTCGAATCTATAATGAGTTAGTTTAATCTAACTAACTTTACCACTTTTGCTTATGAAAGAAAAGAGCCCATTAAAAAACGACTGTATTATTTACAGTCATTTCTTTTGTAATCCAAAATATCTAATGTCTTTATTTCATAATCCAAATCATTTGAACTGGTTCAGTTCCTCATCATATGTATATCCGATCGCTCCGAGCTTTTCGGTTATCCCGGTCATGTCCGCGTCGTTTGCGGCGCAGAATTCCTCAAACGAAGAATACCTGTCTCTCAGCATCATGTTGACATAGCTCAAAAGCATATTGGGATCTTTTGGGATCGTGTAATTCATACTCATAGCTCGTACACCTTTCCGTTTTCTTCTGCAGGATCATGACTGCACAGCACCTTCATACAGGCCGGATCCCCGGCCGTCTTCGCTATCCATTTGAGAGTTTTCAACTGAAGCTTTTTATCTGTGCCAAGTCCCGGCGCCTTCATCTCCTCCCAGTTATGTGGAGAATATGCTGCGTCTGCCGCCAGCAAAGCAAACCTGCCTCCGTTTCTGACAATTACTCCTGCCTGTCCGTCAGTATGGCCCGGCAGATTCACCATCATGACAGATCCATCGCCTGTGATATCTATTGCTCTGTTATTAGGACCAAGCTGATAGCCTCTGTAAAACATGCGCTCATAAGCGACTGTTTCCCATAGTTCTCTTACCTGGCGTATCCTGTATTTCGTACGCACAGACCAATATGCTTCATCTTCCGGAACTATTATCCGCTGCGCGCCGCTTACCGATCTTAGCCCATCGACATGGTCAGCATCAAAATGTGTTATAAGAACTGCTTTTATGTCTTCCGGTCTGGTCCCCATCTTTTCCAGATGATCCGTAACAGTCATTCCATCCGGAACGGACGGATGGTACAGTGCCTCAAGATGCTTTGGAAGATCCGGTTTTCTGCTCCATCCCGTATCCACAAGATAATAGCCGGCAGGATGCTCGATAAGATAAGCACTGACCGGCAGCGTTACCCTGTCTCTGTCCGGGGTCATCATTGCTTTTGCGATATCTGTCGAGAATCTCCCTCCGTTATCCAGTAGTCCTCTTGCTATCCTTATGTATCCACAGTGCAGAACATGGATTTTCATTCAATTATCTCCTGTTTTCTATAAGTCGGAGTTATACCGGTGTCCCCACTTCGATCAGATTTCCATCCGGATCGTAAAAACGTACTACTTTCTGTCCCCAGCTGTGCGTCATGAGTTTGTTTACGTATTTAACGTCCGGATAATAGGTCTCAAGCCTTTCCACAAAACCTTCTATATCACGTTCCTCAAAATAGAGCTCGCAGGAATTATTCTCCGAAATGATCTCCTTACCGAGAAATTCTTTCCAATATTTTTCCTCCTGAAGAACCAATCCTTCTGTCAGAATCATATTCCCATCATTGTCAAGGATCATCTCAAGGCCAAACAGATCATGATAGAACTGTTTGGATCTCTCGATATCTTTAACTACAATCAGTACGTTTTTCAGTTTCATCGTTTCCCTCTCTTCAAACCAGATCCCGGTTCGTTGACATCTTTATAATATCATATCAGCATGTCTTCTTCTGTCTCTACAACAAAAAACGACTGTGTACAACATGCTAACCGAGCGCTGTATCGAGAGCCATCATAACTGTGAATCCTGTCGCGAAGAGCAGAACCCCGATATGGGAATGTACTCATCTATTGAAAAGACTTGAACAAATTTGTATAATCCTGTTGGTTAGAATAGACTAACCTATTCAGTTATAACGGAGGTTTTCTTTATGTCAACAATAATACTGATCTGCGGAGCGGCTTTGATCATTTATGCAATATACGGAACTGTTCAGAGGCTGCGCGGCAAATCCAAGTCCAGTTGCTGTGGAGGTCCGGAAGCCGTGACCGTAAAGAAAGTGGCCGATACAGATAAGTCTCACTATCCGTTTAAGTACATCATTTCAGTAGACGGTATGATGTGCAGCAACTGCGCTGCCAATGTAGAGAATGCTATCAATGCAATGGGTGATACATGGGCTCGCGTTGAACTCGGCCGTCATCGCGCAGTTGTTTTATCCAAAAATGAAAAAACTGAGCGCGACTTTGCTGAAGCGCTCAGTAAAACTTCGTATTCTGTCACCGGATTTGAAACAGCCGGGGTATAGCTGTTTTATCTCTTATTGCGGCCCCAGAAGATATTGTAAAGGTCAGGTTTCCAAACCGGCTCAATATCTTTTACTGCTTCTGCTGCAGTTATCTCTTCGTCACCATTGTCGATGTCGATCAGGACATATCTGTCATTACCCATTCCAAGTTCTTTCATATAGCTGAGCTGACGCAGACCGTGCCTGGTCTCAACTCTTTCGATCATGGCTTTGCCTCCGCCGTCAGGGAGATTGTAGATCAGGTCCATGCAGGCATTATCCACAGCAAGTATGTCAAGCGATGCGAGTATGCCGACATCAGGTGTCACCACCGGCTCAGCCTCAGCGCCTTCGCAGTCACATGATACGGACATATTTCTCATAGTGTTGATAAAGCAGATGTGAGATCCGAAATGGTCGATCACCGATTTGGTACTCTCAGTCATTCTTTCCATCAGCTCTTCTTCGACTATGCCCCACGTGTCGTCCGAGTCTTCAGGTGTGTGGATCTCTTTTTTACCTATGCGCCCATCAGCGCAGCCGATACCGATGTTTTTATTGCTTCCTCCAAAGCCGCCCACAGCATGTCCTTTGAAGTGCGTGAGCACTAAAAGAGAATCGTAGTTAAGGAGATTCTTTCCTACGTGCATCTCTTCAAACCACTTGCCGCCTTTTACAGGCAGCGTGGCAACTCCATCCTCATCTGTGATGTCAACAGGGCAGAATGTCCATCCATTCGTTTTCAATGTCTCCCGGTGCTGCTCTGTCGTGTAACGTGCCCCTTCATAGTAGGTATTGGTCTCTACTATGACAGCGTCAGGCAGATTCGACGCAAGTAATTCTTTGACCCAGGGTCTTGGTATGATATTTGGTCCCTTAGGCTCTCCGGTGTGCAGCTTTACAGCTACGCGGCCTTCAAGCACTTCGCTGACTTTGTCATAAATCTTTTTGAGTCCTTCTTCGGACAAGTCGCGTGTGAAAAAAACTACAGACTTTTCTCCGTGTCTTTCATCATACGGTACATATTTATTGCCGTCTTTACCGGGCACAGCTCTTTTCAGCATTGATTAGCTCCTTCCTTTTGCTTCCTTTTATGAAAACCCCGATTTATTTACATCTTTATGATATCACATCAGGTTGATTCTTCCGCAAAAAAACGACTGTATGTTTCAACAGTCGTCTCTGGCGGAGGACATGGGTGCTGTCACCCCGATTCACTTCAAATTTCAACGTTTTGCAGTTCTGACATTATAAATCCCAAGTATCATCCCCTATATGCAGACTGTTCAAATACTCGCCTAACATGTCCATTGAAGAACTATTCATTTCTGAAAATACATCCGTATAAGTATCCAGCGTGATGTGTATATTGCTATGTCCAAGCCACTTTTTCAAAACTACCGGAGCTATGCCTGCTTCAATACACCTGGTCGCAAAGGTATGTCGAAGAGCATGCTGTCCTCTGGGCTCAATTCCTGCCCTTCTGCATATCCTGCTGAAATACGAAGACACTTGTGATGTCAGTAACGGTTTCCCAGTGCACCGATTGAAGAATAAAAGGTTGTAATCATTTGGCTTTTGCTTTTCGATTGCTTCGACAAGATATGGCTCAAGTGTCCTGCTTATAGGAACATCTCTTACGCCATTTTTTGTCTTGGTAACTTCCTTTACATATGGCTTCTCATCAACACCGATAGCAATGGTTGAATGGACATGTACCACTCTATTTTCAAAATCGATATCCTCCGTCTTTAAGGCATTGATTTCGCCCATCCTCATACCACTATAAAGTTCAATGAATAGCTGAAGCCTGTAATCATTGCTTCCATATGGCGGCTCTGTACTCTCCATGGTTTCTATCAGTCGTCTTTGTTCATCCCGAGTTAACGCGCTGACCTTTTTATCTTTTTTGCTCGATCTGGGCCTTCGTATACGCTTTGATTTCATCGGATTGTATTCTAAAATGCCTTCCTCATCAGCTATCGCAAAGGCAATCCTTAATTGCATATATAATGCCTGTATAACAGAATTTGAATAATCAGTGATCGTAAAGCCAAACATTTCAATATCATTCTTATCAATTAACGCAATAGGAATACTTCCAAGTACTGACCGCTCTATTATTTTAGTCCTAGAGAGATTTGTTCTTAGCCCAGACTCGCTTAACAGATTCGAGGCCCTGTCTGTTTCATATTTTTTTCTGAGTATTTCCGGGATCGTAGCATTCTGGTCTAACCCTTTTACCGACTCCTTATAATTACGGATCCATTCATTCGCTCTTTTTATACAATCTTCCTCATCACCACCGCTAATCGACTTTACTTTTGCACTCCCGAATTCATTGATATATCTGAATCTATATTCGACCCGTCCATTACTTCTTGTCCTGAATGAGCCCTTTCTGCCATCTTTTATACTATCTCTCGCCATGATAAAACCTCCTGCTTTATACAATTTCAAAACAATGTACTTGTTACATAATCGTATAGGCAGAAGGCTTATTATGTTAGTATGCGACTCAGTTCCTTACAACAAAGATCATTAACTAACACCTTAGACTTTACTCTATCTTTCAATTCTTTTTCTAACTAATTTAATTCTTTCACTCATTTAACGTTATATATTGGAAGCGCAAATATCATACTGTTCTTTTGTCAGATAAATAAACGATTGGGGGATTTGTTGAATTCCTAAATGATTAATCGTTATCTTTTTTTCATATTCTACAGGACACCCTATTTCATATGCACAGGCTATTATGCAATCGCTAAAATATTCGTTATACTTTACTCTATTTATTCCAGCAAAATCTTTTGTTTCTTTCCACAATCTATCTTTTGTATTTGATAGCTTTCTAATTACATCAACCTCCCCGACAATGCAACTAGCAGGAGATGTTTCATACATTATTATTTTATCAATATCCTTTGCTGCTAACCTCTTTCGAAACTCATACTTTTTCTCTCCGGAAAAAATTTTTTTAACAAATTCAGGCTTTATTGCCAGTAAAATAGTCATTGTATTTCCCCTTTAATCAATTCAGTATTTGAATCATTAATAAGCTTATAAAACTGATCATCCTCCATCCTATGAAATGGCCGTGGCCCGTTAGGAGCAACTACAATGCTATTTTCCCAAAGGTATGAAAGTGTTAACCGCTTTGATAGACTTTTTATAAATATAAACTGTATCACTCGCAGGTTATCTCTATGTGAATGCCAAAACTTAGTCAACTCGTCCTTTGAAAAAACGCTACGATTTTGGCAGCAGTTTAATAATTCCTCTAGTGAAGAAAAGTCTTCTCTTATCTCTTCTATCACACCAATTGTTGTTACTACAGACGAATATTTTTTAGGTAGTGTTTCCCCTACACGATAAAAAAGCACAATATCTCCTGGTTTCTCGTCTCCCTTCATCCCCCAAGTAATATAGACTTTCTGCAATGCATATCGATGCGGTTCTGACCCTAAAAAATCTATTTCGTTTTCATTATTAAGTCTTGAATCAGGAAATAAAGATGTATGATATTGGGGAAAAATAGGCAAAATGTATTTTGCACTATTGTAATTAATTAAAGGATAATTCTCTTTGATTGTTTTTTCCTCGGAAAAACGCTCCAGTGATTTTGTTAGTACACATTCGTCTCCATCTTTGGTCCTCTTTATTCCATAGTAACTAAAACCCCACCGTATCAACAAGTCTTCCAAGGCCTGTAGCTCTTCTCTATGGTTAAACATAGTAACATATATTTCTTGAGCATTTTGTATCACTGCGTTATCGAAGATTATTTTTATAAATCTTTCTCCCAATCTAAATCCGGTAGAATCCACTTTAAAGGTTCCTATTTTTAAGCGTTTTTTTTGGGTAAAAATAGGTTCTATATCATGATAGTCCGTCCCGCACTCCTCAACTTTCAAGTATAGGAAACCTAAGATGTCCTTATTATCTGAATAACATATATATGCTTCTTCGTCGCTCTTTTTAGCAAACCACTCATTAAAATCAGAATAGCTTTCTCTTAGACTATCAAAGAAACCATTGTTTCCATCAATATTACCTATATAATCCTTCTTTACCGCAAGCGCTTTATATGTAACTAGCTGTGGGTGTTCTGCAGTGCACTTTTCTATGAAGGCATTTATTGAAAAAACCTTGTTCTGAATTCCAACATAAGACGCCTTTTTGCGAAGTCGTTTATCTTCTGTTATTAATATGTCTGCTCTTCCGCAATAAACTTCGTATAATAGTTGATTATCAATTCTATCATTCTCGGAATTTGGTTCTTCCTTAAGAGCAGATTTAAAGGCCTCTGTTTGAGTTGCAACTGTTCTCATTATGCTATATGAAGTTAGTTTTGCATCATACAAATCCTGCATATCATCCTTATTATACTTCCTCAATTCATTCATTGAATAAGGATGAATGCACTTATCATAATGCAAATGATCAAGCCAATAGAATAGTAATCCTATACTTTGATTTGTTACTTTCGTATTCTCTCTGTGAATTACTATATTGGTGTCTAATAACGCCTTCATGTTAATAACCTCTTATGAAATCGCTGCACTCTTTTTTATCTGAACTATTGAATGTCATCGTATATATCTTTAAAGGAATCCTCAATTGTTGAGATATCGTTATTGCTTGGGCTCTCTCCGCTAATACTAGTTTTTTTATGGATTCATAGCCATACTTTTTTTGATCTCGCCCTTTCAAATTGAGTACTATTCTATCTATGTCTGCTTCTAGTAATAGTATCTTTTTCATTGATAGTTCTTTATACACAAAGTTTGGTAAACACTCGATCCTTTCTTGCCTATCAAAAATGCAAAAGTGTCCAGATAGAATTATTTGCGGTGTGCTCTTTTGTATTCTTTGAATTTCGTTAATAAGAACCTGTTGATTCCTATTGGCATTTGTTACATATTTTCGTTTTCCATATTGCTCTCCTGTGTTACAACTAATAACCTCACTTGCTGAAACATGCGGAATACCTAATTCCTTTGATATGCTATCACACAATGTGCTCTTACCTACGCCATATACACCAGCTACAAAATAAACGCCCATGCTTTTTCATTCCTTTTTACTATATGTCTGCAATTAATTTAGAAACCTTTTAGAATTTATCTTTCTATTAATTATGTTCTTCTACCTACAAAACATATTGTTTTCTATTCAGTAGAACTTTGATAAATGTGTAGAACAGTTCCCTATAAATACTTTATACCAATGCTATAACTTCCTTTAATCATTTGTCTCTTCACTAAAATAAGTTTGTTTATGGCTTCGTGGCTTATCCGGAATGCTAAGCTTAATAAGCCCCGCTTCAACAAGTGGCATTACATGTGCCTGTATAGCGTACGATAGCGATGATAATCCAAGGTGCTCTGCTATTTCCCTTCTTGTTCGCGGCGTTCTACAGAACTCAATCAAATCATTTGCAGCTTCGTCAATATCATTCTCTTTTGCAATACCATTACCACTGTTATAGAAAAGTACAGAAAAATGACCGCGACAATCTTCAAATACAGGATCCTGTAAACCGTTCTTTTTCATTTCCTTTATTATTGTGGGTATTCCCGAATATCGATTTTCAGTTACACCTAATACTTCCAACGCTGTAGCAAGTACTGGATTTCTTGTATCTGGTTGCACTTTCCCAAGCTGATCTACTTTTATTCTTCCGTATATTCCTCCTGGGTTATGAATCTCGATCCTGTTTTCAAACATCATTATTTGTATTGGCATCCCTTCTGTGTGAATGCTGTAATCACGATGCACCAATGCATTTAAGATTGCCTCCCTTATTGCAGTGATTGGATAGTCTGTTCTATCTTCTCTTTTCCCTGTTTCTGGATTAATGATTGTCTTTGTTCTCATATTTCTCCGTACAAAAGAGAGTGCTGAATCTAGCATCTCAGGTATAGTACCTTCTATTCTTTGATTATCTAAGAATCGCTCTCCGCTTAAGCCTTCTGTTCCTATCTCTGTTCCCGGAACAACCACTGCCGTTATTCCCAATTGCGGAAAATATGCCTGTGGATATGGGCTGAACAACATTACGGATGCTAGCGTTATATCATTATTGCGTTTGACGCTCATTAATTCAAAGATTGTTTCGTCATCTATTTCTGCTAAATGCGGCTTCCCGGCTTTTAGTTTTGCAACATAGTCAGCCAGTTTTTTCTGATCTAAAGAGCGCAATGTAGCACGTGAAACGATTCTTATGTCATCCTGATATTTCTTTCTGAATGCTTCATAACTATATATTTCATACTCTGTCATCGGTTCGTCACTATCGCCTACACGAGTATATGATCCTTTCATCCGTCCTTTTCCTCGATAGTAACAAGGCCTTTCTGCTATATCCATGCCAGGTATCTCTGCAGCGACAAACCATTTCTCATCTTTTTCAAGTACCGTCATAAGAGGGCGAACCTTTGGCTCCATCTGGAGGCATTGCTCATTTATTTTCTTCTGTAGATCTTGTGGATCATAGACTCCACTTTCCTTAAAACCATAATCTTCATCAATTCCAAATACTATAACACCGCCATCATCTTGATTTGAAAAGCTGGATAATGTATCGAACAGTTTTTTAGGGCAATCTATAGCAGCGCTTTTCAATTCTAAAAATTGAGTTTCGCATTTATGCTTTTTTATTTTTTCAAGTATTTCTTTAAATTCTTCAGTTGTCATTTGAGTTTCCTCCTTTTTGCATTTAAGATAGTACCATATTATTAGAGTTTTTTCAAATTAACTCAAATAAAAGTCAAAAAGTGAAATTATGGTATATCCATTTCACTTTTCGACTGAAGTTAACGTAATTCAGTTTTTTATATAACAGAAGGAGAAAAAATGCAGAGAAGACATTATACAGAAGAAGAGAAAAACGCCGTCATGTCTCGTTATGCCGCTGGCGGCGAGGAGGTCAAATCCATGCTTGTAGAATATGGCATTCCAAAGAGCACCTTTAACCAATGGCTGCGGGAATATGATCTCCGTTATGGGTGCGAAAGCAAATATGATTTCACTCCTCGGAATTTCCGCAGCATATTGAAGCGCAATGATCATCTCGAAGATCTTATTTCTGTTATGCAAGCTTCGTATTGTTCACCTAACGCACCTCTTAAAGAGCGCCTCAATGAAGCAGAGCAACTGTACAAAGACTATAATGTGCATTTGGTTTGCGAGGCATTGAATATATCTCGAGGAACTTTCTACAATCACATCAGGCGAAATCAGCGTGATAATGCATGGTATTGCCTACGCCGTGAAGAATTGAAAAAAGAGATCCTCAAGCTGTTTGACGATTCTCACCAAATCTATGGCGCCGGGAAAATGACTGCTGCGTTAAGGCAAAAGAAGATATCTGTCAGTGAGCGCCTGGTCCGCGAACTGATGTCTGAGATGGGTTTAATAAGCATTAGGGTATACTCAAAATATCTGTATAACAAAGAATTTGGCAAATATAAGGATTATATCCAGCAGTTCTTTGAGGCCGATTGCCCGAATCAGATATGGGTCAGCGACATTACTTACTACCGATATAAGGATGTACCCTACTACATTTGTGTCATACTCGATCTGTATTCGCGGAAAGTGATAGCATGCAAGGTCAGCAGAAGCAATTCGACTCATCTGGTAAAAACGACCTTCAGGGAAGCATACAATGATCGTCAGCCTGAACCAGGTTTGACGTTTCACAGTGATAGAGGATCAAACTATAACTCCCAAGCATTTCGCAGACTTTTGGCGTCACTCAAAGTGACACAGTCATTCTCACGCGCTCACAATCCATACGACAATGCTGTTATGGAATCCTTCTTCGGGACCTTCAAAAAAGAGGAACTCTATCGAAGTCGTTACAGATCAGAACGCCAAATGAAGGAGTGTATCGAAAGCTATATACGGTTCTATAACGAGGAAAGGCTGCACGAAAAATTGCAGTATAAGACACCTGTTCAGGTCGAGGAAGAATATTATCAGTTCACGAGCAAAGAAAAGTAACAATAACAGCCTCGTGGGTTCGGGTTCCATATCTTTTCGATTTTTCTGACGTTTTTCAGCTTTTTGAAAAGAAGCACAACACTCCTAAAATCCCTAAACCCCGCTGATTGCAATGAAAAACGGGGTTGCTATCGAACTTGGGGGTTCGTATAGCATACCCCGGTGCATCTGGCGGAGGACATGGTAAAAAATTGAACGTGTATCCCTTGCAATTACTGCGTTTCAGAGATCTGTTTTTCCGTCAGCCCCATACCCGGACCCAACTGATTAATGATGTATTTGCTTAATGCAGCAAGATTTTCACTCATCATCGACTTTATTGTCAGTGAATGCCTTTATTACATCTTCAGATAATAGTTTTTTAATTCTGTTAGGTATAACAAAGCTTCTGTATTTTTCGTTCCTTGTCTTATGAACCATCGCATCATAAAGTGGCTGCGTATGCTGTTTTTTGAAGATGGCAACAATTGGGCGTTTCTTAGTGACAAGATCTCCGATATCTCCGCTTCTTGTAGTGTTCGGAAAGAAATAACCTTTAGAACTACGCAGTACGCCAAGGCACGCGTAAACCCCTCCTACCAGCTTATCTGTCTGTAATACTGGCTGAGAATAATTGTAGTCACCAATAGTTCTTGCTGACATATCCTCTGCGAATAAATATTCAATTACATTAAGCTTGAGTTCTGCAAATCCGCTATCATCGAATTCAAAATCCGATTCTTTTAGTCTCTTCTTCAGACATAAGTCAAAGAACTGGTTTGAGTTTCCACCTTTCTTTGTGAACAAAAGTCCGGTCAAATGAAGGAAGCTTGCTTTATAGAATACAATCTCAATATAGTCAGGCTTTCTATTTTCATCAATATAAAGAACCAGATACTTATTGCCCAAAAAGTTCTGTTTATATAGCGTGGCCGCCTTAAACAGGGTGGCAAGGCATTCTTTCTTTGTAATCATTTCAAATACCTCATAACATAAAAGGGAGATTACAACACGAATGTATCATAATCTCCCTTTGTGACTAATTTTATCGATGTCCGCCATCCTCAGGCCCTTGTGTCCTGCATCAGTTTCGGATTTTATCGTTGCCCGCCAACCTCAGGCCCTTATGTCCTGCATTAATTTCGGATTTTACGTGTTAGCCACACGGATGGAGATGTCCATCACCCAATATTCTTATACCATGACAACCTTCATTTGTCAATTGCTGACTGCCATCCGATCAAACAAAATGACGGGTATTCCCCGCCATTCACACTGCCTGAACGTTTACATCATATCCAGATGTGCATCGAATTTATTGATTGCATCGTTGTCCATCGACTTGAACACATCTGTGTATGTATCTAGTGTAACGTGTATGTCTGTATGACCAAGCCATGTCTTAAGGACTACAGCCGGAACTCCTGACTCAATACATCTCGTCGCGAATGTGTGTCTCAGTGCATGCTGCCCATCTGAAGTGATTCCAGCAATATTGCAGATCCTCTTATAATAAGAATTGACCTGATTAGTCGATATTACCGTCTTTGTAACATGATCGTAGAACAGAAGATTCTCTTTGTTTCTGCGATACTTCCTGACAGCATCTTCAAGGTATGGCTTCAGACTTGAGCTGATTGGCACATCCCTCATTCCCGCTTCAGTTTTGGTGCTTTCCTTAAGGAAAAACTTGTTGTCTGCATCCTTGGATATAGTTCCCCTGACATGTATCACGTTGTTTTCAAAGTCAATGTCCTTCAGGGTAAGAGCGTTGATCTCTCCCATTCTCAGACCACTGTACAGTTCAATGAATAGCTGCAGCCTGTAGTCATTCCTCCCCTTCGGCGGATTCTTATTATCCATAGCATCAACAAATCTCTTCTGCTCTTCAGCAGAAAGTCCACGCACCTTCTTATCGGCCTTGACCGACTTCGGCCTGCGAATACTGTGAGACAGCATAGGATTATAAGTAACGAGGCCCTCTTCCACTGCGATTGAAAACGCGAGCTTCAGCTGCAGAAATATCTTCTCTATCACACTGTTCGAGTACCGTGTGATTTCCTTCAGATACATATCAATGTGCTTTTTTTCAACTATGACTATAGGCATGCATCCTATAGGACCCTTTTCGATAATCTTCACATTATCGAGGTTTCGCCCATAGCCCGCATCGCTCAGGAAGTTCTTCTCATAATCCATACGGTACTTGTATCTGAGGATCTCTACTATGGAAGAATTAGCATCAAGCTCCTTATTGAGCTTTGCACACCCGGCAAGGAATTCTTCAGCCTTGTCCAGGCATTCCTGTTCTGTCTCACCTGAAACAGACTTCCTTTGTCTCTGATCATATTCATCCCTATAGCAAAACCTGTATTCAATAAGTCCACTCGGCTTTATCCTGAATGAACCATCACCATTCTGAGCCTTCACCTGTTTTTTCTTTCTTGCCATTTTGCTGTATCCTTTCTATTGCCAGTATCTTTCTCTGTCTCTGTCATGGCGCTTCGAGAAGTACTCTATTGCTGCATGAGCCTCTACCACCTTTGTCCGGCCAAAATCCGCGGCCGGGAACGACGGATCATTAAACAGTTTCAATACTGTTCTTTCACTCCATCCAAGGAGTTCCTGCAGCTCGCTTACTGTATAGAAGCGGAGTTCGCTCGAAATGCACTGTTTATGCGTCTGTGTATCTCTCATGTTGACCTCCGTGTGCACCCGGAGTTTGTAATATCACGTTACTCCGGGTGGTCAATTCTTAACATCATAATGTGAAATTTTATTTACTCTTGCTATTTCTTCGCTTTTCTGCATTTGATCTTCGCGCCGCGCTCTGCCAGGCGACAGGCTCTGGTTATCTTTTTCATGATGTCCGGCGGCAGCGTGCAGCAGTATTTCTCAAACTGATTGACATTCACCACGGCGCGCTGCTCGCAGCAGAACATCGTTTGCCGGGATAAACCACGCGTAAGCGGTATCACAACATGGGTGCACATACCAGTTTTCTTCAGCTCGGATGTTCCCGGAACGACTATCACAGATTCGGACTTCCGGTTCTGCCAGTCGCTCTGCGTGACCAGAAGAGGCCTGTAACCTCGCTGGATCCCTTTCTGGGGGTCAGAGTCCAGATTGACCGCCCCCATATACACATCTCCCCGCTCTACATGGAAGGGCTTCTCCCACTTGTTTATCGGTTTGCTCATATCAGCCTCCTGTAGAATTCAGTCTCGATATCCAGGTCAAGTCTGAAAAGGAGTTCTTCCGGATCGAGATCGCAGAGCATTCTGAACCATCTGGATTCAATGAAGTCTTCGCACTCCTTCATCATGGCTGCCGCCTTTTTGTTCTCAGGATTCCTGAGCACTGCTCTGTAGGAGCGGGTGTAGTCCTTGACGGCCTGCAGCACTATGCATTCTGCAAGTGATTCATAGCCGTGACTGTTGTCAAAATAGATCCTTCTCATATCTGCCACCTTCACATCGCCGCAAGCAGCGCCTTTCTCATGTCTCTTATCTCCATGCGGATCTCCGTGATAGTGAGGTTCAGTTCTCTGCGGATGTCCGTTACCGTTTTGTCTTCGAAAATCAGCTCTTCAATCATTCTGAGCTGTATCTCCGTCATGCTCATGAGAGCAAATCTCATTCCCTCGTCGCCGATCCTTTCGATCCAGCTGCGGTCGCGTCTCTTCAGATATATGTAGCGGATGCCCTGTACCGTAATCAGCAGATCCGCCATCTCGTTTATCTGGTCCTCGAACCAGACGAAGCCGTCTTCTCTATAGTTATTTCTCATCGCTTCCCGCCTCCATCATTCTCACTATCAGCTCTCCGACATTGCCGTAGCCGAGCCCTGTCGTCTCGCTCAGATAGTTCGCAAAGTCTACGCAGTAGGCTCTGACCATCATGCAGCGCGTGTCATCAGGGTTCTTTTCAAGCGCGCTGTTGGCTTCTGCGTAATCTCTGCAGAAGCTCGAAAGCACATTGACCATTCCGTATACGTAAGGATTGGTCCTGTAGTTGTTCTCAAAGAGTTTTGCCATTTTCTTTTCCTCCGTTTCCGTTATCGAATACACAGGTCTCCCTGCACTGGGTGTTTCGAGTCAAAATCGAAAATCATGTATATAAGGAAGGCGTGCCGGAGGATGCAAAAAGTATCCTCAGACACGCCGTCTTACTTGTCATTGTTTCGATCCTGTATTTGTCCTCGACATCCCCAGTTCACCGGGAAACCATCAGGCAGGGACTAGCGGATCCCTTCATAAGGCGTTACCCTTCCCCGCAGATCTTACGGAGCCGCCCTCATTGCGTGATCCCGCATTGCTGCAGGGCTGTGACTGAGCGGAAGTATCATTGTACCCTGGGATTGTCATCGCACATTGAAGTTGCCGTCTTCCTTTTGGACCCGTGATGTTTGTCGCTCGACCTTTCGGTGTCTTGGCGCATCGGTCCTGCATGCTCGAAGCTTGTGGCCTCATATTCCAGGGCTCGTACCTGATTGAATGTGTATTCAGTTCTGTAGGTTCCCGAGAGGTTTTAATTAGTCCTCTCACCTGTAGGCCACGGGAAGGCCAAAAATATGGCATTATTCAAAAACTTTTTTAAATTTTTTTATTACGGTCCTGTTTCTCTTGGATGCGGTGGACTGATCGATGCCGCTGTCATGCGCATAATCATTGATGCTGTCGCCGTATTCGTAGACGGATTCATAGAGTTCATCCTGCTTTTCAGACAGGCTCCTCCTGCCGTCATCAAATCTGTCGTCATGTCTGCTGAAGAGCTGACCGGCGCATCTGATATATACTTCTCCTCTTTCAGTGCTGAGCCACTCACCGTCTTCTCCGTCATCGAGCGAGACATGCCTTCTGGTCTCAGCGTGGTTGTTGTTGTATTCGAGTCTGTCGAGCTCCTCCAGAACGCTGATCCATTCTTCACTGATCTCAATGGTTTTGTTTTCATTTGCGAATTCGTACTTGTATTTCATTTGTAAGCCTCCGTGTTTTCCGAAACGTTGATGTAACCTGCGAAAAACACGCGGCCTACGGGGGTCTGCACTCAGGCAGAAGTATTGAATGTATATGCATGACTGCCATGCTCCTTTCGGTAGTGTCTGGCAGACATGCAGCAGAATCAGGGCATAAAAAGTGCCCCGCACCCACTTTCGTGAGTACGGGGCTTGCTGCCCTTCTTATTTAATTGTATGCTGCTGGTCTCCCAGCATATACAGTGTAACCCGGCGAAACTAACTGCACAATCATCTTATACTCGCCTTATTCTCTTCATAAACTCTTCGATAACTCTTCGTATACTCTCCGGTCTAATGCATGAAGTCGGCAAGTGTCATCTGCTCGCCTGTATATCTTACCGGATTGCAGCATGCAGTTATCTCCCGCTTGTATTCTTCGAACTCAAGAGCGAAGAGTATGACTGCATATTTCTTCTTCTTATAGAAGTTCTGCTCCGAGATCCTCAGCTCCTGTGCTGCCTCAGCTCCTGTGAATCTGAAGCTTGACATATAGCACAGGGTCAGTATGCTCACGAACTCCGGGCCGTAATCATCAAAGGTGTAGACGTTCATCTTGACCTGATCCATCACCCTTACCATCCAGCCTGTCCTGAGCGACCTTCGGATATCCGACTCAAACTTGTTTTTCGTATACTCCGAGGCAAAGAACTCAAGCCTTGTCAGAGCTGAGCTCATCTGGCTGCTGATATCGCTCTCATACGACTCGCTGCAGATATCCTCAATTATATCCTCCGCATCCAGTGTATTGTTTCTGCTGACATCGCGGTAAAGCTTCAGCAGTTTCTTTCCGAATCTGTACAGGTATTCGTAATCATACCCGGCCAGCGCACACTGGTCCTTTATCCTTGTTTCCAGACTTACTTCAGTACGCATTTGCGTTCCTCCCTTTTGAATAATCCCATACAGCAATGCCTTGCCCACAAGCCAGGGTGTATCGAACAAGGGAAACGACCCGGTATCATCCTCGCCTGCTACTTTGGTTCTTACTGTATAAAAACTATCTTTGATATTCCGCAGCTGCTGCGCCGGTAAGCCGCAGCATATGCATGTGATGACTTATTATTTGTCGTTCGAACGCTTTTCATTCTGTATGAGGAGCAATGCATTGAAAGATCACGATCTCCACATCATGTAATGCCTCTCTTTTGAATGACGAGGACATTATATCTATATCAGAACGTTTGTTCAAGTAATTTTATGCATGTTTTTTTGCTGCACTCAAAAGGCGGTCAATAATGACCGCCTCGCTTCACAGAGCCTTATTTTGCTCAGTTTCAGAGCACCCCTGTTTTTCATCGATTATTATGTTTTTTTGAGCTTCCACTCGAAACAAGCATATTTTTAGTTTCCCTTTTCATTTGATGGCACGCTTTCCATGGATATGATGTTTTCATTCTCATCTACAGTAAATCTGGCGATCACATTGCCGTCTTTATCCCACTTGATTCCATGGAGATCTTCATATGTTACTGAAATAGCACCTGTCTCTATTCTTGTGGATATGATTTTCTCTTTTTGTCGTACAGTATCATCAAAAGCAGAATGCTCATATCGCACGAGTTCACCTATGTATTCAGGAGGTTTGTTATTGATCCCCTGATCTTTGGTCCAGATTATCTGCCCGTTAACTTTCACAGTTTCCGCTTTGCTAAGATCAGCACTTTCCTTATAAAAGCCGTCTAATATCCAGTAGCTGCGCGGGTTCCTCGAATCCGATTCCATTTTGCCGCCGAGTGCAATTCTTTTTATGGCAATATTTATTTCTTTCGGATCGCTCGTGTCTTCAAATGTAATGCTGAATCCTCCGTCCCAGTTCATCTGATATGTAAAGAACAGTCCTTCTCCTCCATCTGTTCCAAGATCATACCTGCAGACATCGTCTATATTAAGATCGGCTGGATCCACCTTTATGATATCTGCGGTGTTTAGGAACTGAAGCCCTCCGACAAATACCGCTACTACCGCCAAAGCTATCAGGACGCCTCGTATCGTTCCATTTCTTCTGAGCGTTCTAACGCCATCGCGGAATTCTTTGAAATAAAAATCCTTATCCTGCTCAATAAGGTTTTCTTCGAGCTTCTCGTCATTACGGATACTGTTCAGTTCATTTCTGCAGCTCTCGCAGTCTTCAAGGTGCGCCTCTATTAAACCGCTGGTATCGCCGCTGACGACGCCATCATGGTATAAAGGCAGCAGATCCTTAACTACCGCACAAGGCAGGTCTTTTCTTTTATCAATCATAGCCAGTTCTCCTTCCGTAACATCTCTATTATTTTCTTCCGTGCCCTGTGATATGTGACACGTGCCCAGCTCTCCGTTTTTCCGAACAGGGAGCTTATGTCTTTGAATGACAGGTCTCCGAACACCTTTAATGTGAATACTTCTTTGTACGGTTCATCCATCTCATGGATTATCCTGTGTACCTGACGAAGCAGTTCTCCATCGGCCAGTACTTCTTCAAGCTGTGGTGAACCGCCTGGCATCTGAGGAGGCTCTTCAGGCATCGCTTCAAACTGGATCTTGCCGGAACGCCGGCATTTGTCGATCCAAATATTTCTGCCTATAGAGCACAACCATGAATAATAGCTGCTCTCTCCTCGGAAGCTCTCCGCCGATATGGCTTTTACAAAGGTATCCTGAGTAATATCTTCGGCTTCTTTTTCATCTCTGCAGAGAGAAAGGATGTAGTGATAGACAGCCTGGTATTCTGCATTGATAATTTCTTCGGTTATTCTTCCGGGTTTAGCCGCCATATCGCTTCCTCCTTTCTACTTTGTTAGACGATTGAAATAACGGTTTGTTACAGAATCATGAATATAAAAAGCCAGAGAAGCTCCCCTGGCTGAACATGTATTATTCTTTCTCAAGCAGAACCCTTTTCGCCTTCGCCTTACTAGCTTTTTACCTTGCTGTCAATTCTATGACTGACAAGGATCATGGCCAAAACCAATATGATAAGATGCGGTACATACATAAGCAACTCCCACCAATGTGTCATTCCCATGACCGCTACGAGCGTGCATGCTGCAACAATGCAGTAAAGCAGGAAGAATATAATCCTATATGCTTTTCTCCGGCAATATTTCAAATTCAAAAGAGCCACTATACCAAGCAGATAAGCACCGATTGTAAATGGGTTTATAAGCGCAAGAAAACCGCTGTACGCATGCATCACTACAGTTTCCCCTTCTCCGGGTTGTGACAGTTCTGCCCAAAGCAGGAATGCAGCGTAATACGCAATTATTGCGACATTCGACATTATAAGTATTTTCCTATGCTTCATTTGGATCTGCTCCTTTTATGATACTCACTGCATTTATCGCCGTAATAACTGCCAGCAGAATGAGATAGCAGACATTACACTTTAAGTCAGAGCTCCAAACCCTCATGAGATATAATCTTTACAGTGCCGCCCCGTTCCGAAAAATACTTTCTCAGCCTTTCATCTGTATCCTTAGCATTATCAGCTTCATTTACTATGTTGTCAATAAAAGACTCTGTTTCTATATCCTCTTTCTGGCCTTCTTCTATGCCACCAGAGGAATAATCCGCAGCAAGGATATTGTACTTCTCATCATAATACAAACTCAGCTCGTATGAATTGTCTCCTATTGCGCATTCGTATGTAACCTTGCCGGCCATGTCTACATCAGAGCTGCTGCGCATAGTTTGAAAGAAAGCCATCCCGCCACATGTTATCATCACTGGAACAATGATGATAACGGCTAATACAACTCCCAGAACTTTAAACATCCTTCTGAATCTGCGATTTCTGATCGCCATCTGCTCATTCAGACGGGATAACTGCTCAACTATCGCATTCTCCTCGGCTTCTGTTTCTATCTTTGCCCCAAGCAATTCACTTACAGATACTTCAAGCTCGTCAGCAAGCTTCGACAGCATTTCAGCATCAGGGACTGACAAACCTTTCTCCCATTTGGAAATTGTTTGCCTCGTTACGTGAAGTCTGCTGGCAAGGTCCTCCTGTGTAAAACCTTTATTCTTCCGTACTGTACGTATATTGTCACTCAACATTTTTTGTACCTCCCTGCTTTTGATTCGCCTTGAATATATGCCAGGCAAATCATTGCATCAAGCAACGGATGTTAACATTATGTCAGAACTGCTCTGATCCATGATAAGACTGTAATAATCGTGATGACCAGCCATCCCCAGTATGCTATGTTGTATACGTACATGAAGAAATTTGACACCGAGACAGCTGTTATAATCACCAGCAGCAGACGGATAAATGTTCCTTCTTTATTAATACGTCGTGCCAGACGGGTGTTACCATTTTCATCGCAAATCCTGCTTATAAGAATGCAGTTCATAGCCAGCACAATCATCATTATTATTATCATCACTGCTGATGATATATGTAAAAGCATATCTACGATGTCTGACTCAGCCGGAAATCCTCTGTTTAGCAGCACCCTGCAGATGATCAGCGTTGCAATCGACACTATTATCTCAGCTATCGAAAATACCTGCCATTTGCCACTGCGTGCAGTTTTAAAGTCCTTTGACAAGAGGTATTGTCCAGCTAATATGATAACAGCGCCAGCCAGAACGCCTAAGTATCTGTTTACATCCTGCAAGTCAAGAAGCCCATACTGATAGATCAGACCCTGACTTGGTATGAAGCCATAAAGGTTGTGTATCAGCCTTGTTCCGGCAAAGCCCTGCACAAGTGTCCCGAGGCATATCGCTGACAGCCCTTTTTGTAGTGTACTGGCATTGCGAAGGCCTCTGACCCTGCCGGTCATCATCCTGATTCCCGAAAGACGAGTCTCCTGAGATCCAAGTTCTATCCAGAATTCTATAACGCCCTGCCTTGATTCGTGTTCTGGCCCATCTGAATTATCCTCTATTTCACAGCCGCATCTGCCTCCATGCAGATTGCATATGCTCTTGACCGCCGCCAGCCCGATCCCGCTGCCGGAACCGGCGCGATCTCCTCTATATCCTGCATCCCAGATCAGCTTCAGATCTTCTTCCGGGACTAATTCGCCCTCATTTCTTACTATGATCCTGACCCTGCCATTGTCTGCCATTGCCTTTACAAGGATCTCCGTCCCGTATGTACCATAATTGACCGCATTTGAAATATAGTTAGCAAGAGCCATTGTTATCAGTTTCCTGTCAGCATAGATGCGCAGATCTTCAGGGACTTCCTTTGTAATCACCATTTCATTCCTGTCGGCGAGAACCTGCAGGCTTTCGCACACCTCGCTGACGGCACTGCAAACACTGAAGTCGCTCAGATCCAAAGGGTAAGTGCCTGCATCCATTTTGGAAAGATCAAGCATTCCGACGATCCTGTCATTCATTCTCAAGCTTTCTTCTATGACCACCGAAGCATATTCCCTGCGCTTCTGATCATCCGATTCGTTCTCAAGAAGTTCTCCATAACTGCGGATTACGCTAAGCGGCGTCTTCATATCGTGTGCAAGAGAATCAGTAAGGAGTCGTCTTCTCCTCTCATATTCAAGTCTTTCACCGATCTCATTGCCCTGAAGGAGAATCAAAGCACTCGCAGCTATTATGAATAACAGGGCAGCCGCCGGATAGAAGGTTTTCAGCTTATCTACCGCATATAGCCATGGATTCATCGTAACTGTTACCGCCAGCAGATAATCATTACCATAGATATGATCTATCACGCCAACTGTTCTCAATGATCCAAACCATTTAGAGTCCGCCATATCAGACCACATGTAATTCCCTGAATCAGATATGTTCTCCCCAATGCAGAAGTTCTCTACATATTCTCCCGTCTTCTGCTCAAACTCGCCGGACATTTCATCTTCGAGCCCATATGACCCATGGTGTGAGCCATCAGGAAGATATATCGAATAGTCCTGAGTTTCTGTTTTTGCAATCTTTATCCCGTCTTCAGGGGGATTGCCAATAAAGGTTTTTTTGTCTGTATCGCCGTTATCCAATCCTTTCTCAAATGTGATCCTGTCAGGATAAAAGAACCTGCCCGACTGATAGCCCGAAAGATCTTCGATATACCCAAGATACCCCTCTGACTCAGCAAGCCCAACTATTTCCTGCACCTGCTTTTCATTGAATGAGTCAGCAAATACAATGTTTCGACCATTGCGTCTGTAAGGTAACCCGATCATCATTGGTGTTACCGGCTTAACAGTTTCCGCGGATATGACAGTCCCGTTTTCTGTCCCTATCCTGATAAGCCTTATATCGACCTGCCCTTCATATTTTTTGTATCTGTCATAAAGCTGATACCGATAATATCTCATCAACCTGAATGCTTCTGCCTGATTGAATCCATCCACATAAGCTGCACTGTCAGGTTCAACCGTTCTGCATGTCTTAAGATCGCTCAGTATCTCATCATAATTACATACTTCGTGATAGTTCTGAAGCAACGGATATCTGAAAGCCCAGGTCGCCGCAAATATGAGTACCAGATAAAGCGCTAACATCAAAGCTGCTGTTTTGGCTGCAAGCGGAAGACCGTTTCTTGTGGTTTCTTTATTTCTAAACATCCTTTTCACCATCTCTCACCTCGAATCTGTATCCAACTTTGATGATCGTATGAATATACCCGGATCTCGCGCCCAGACAATGCCTGAGCTTTTTTATTGTACCGTCTACAGCCCGATCATATATAAAGGCTTCTCTTCCCCATACATGATCAAGAATCTGTTCCCGGGTAAGGATCCTGCCCTGATTCTGCATCAGATAAACCAAGAGGTCATAGACACGCGGCGGCATTTCTGTTGTGACCCCGTCAATCCTTACTGATCGTGTATCAGTATCTATATCAATTCCAGGAGCAGATAATTTGGAATCCTGTTTCCTGCCCACATACCTGTGGAGCAGCGCCTCTGTCCTCGCATACAATACCGATAAGGAAAATGGTTTGGTTACATAATCATCTGCACTTACCTCAAATCCGTGCAGCTGATCCTCTTCTGCTGTTCTTGCCGTCAGAAATATGATTGGAATATCCGATGTCTTACGTATATGCTCACAAACCTTGAATCCATCAGTCCCGGGCATCATTACATCCAGGATAGCTATGTCGAATTCCTCAGTATCAGCAAGCATGATTGCTTTATAGCCATTATCTGCATCATGCACCTTAAAATCTTTATTACAAAAGTAATCCTCGAGGGCATGTCTTAAATTATCATCATCTTCTGCAATTAGTATTCTGTACATAATAACGACCTCCATACCCATATTCTACATAAGGATGTGTCCTCTTTATGTCCGCCATTGAAGGCATGATATGCGGCTTATCTTAAAATATGAAAAGCCAGGGAATAGTCCCCGGCTAATCATATACCAATGATGGCTTTGCATTATACTGCGCTCTTACGATTAGTCAATACCGAATTTGACCGTGAAAAGGAACGCATAATCTATGCCTGCCTCCTTAATCCCGCGTATTGTGTCTTCAATGGATTCAGGTGATTCAGCAATTCCGGGGAAGATGTCACTTTCATCGTCACTGACATATAAAATGCCTAACGGGATCTCTTCATCTGGCTTTACTTTTATTATTTCTGCAGGCTGCCAGGTGAAAGATGTGGAGTAGTCTTC
>JAFWNE010000027.1:0-65606 GCA_017510505.1 Mogibacterium sp.
ATAACTTGCCGGTCCCATTACATCAAACGTCTCGCCCCACCGCAGCTTCATAATCGATATTCACGCAATGAAAAACTGGGATCCACATATTCTGCAGTTCCCAGTTGATTCCTATTGCCATTAACTTAATGACATTGGGGCGATGCCCCTGTTTTGATTTACAGGTTTTTCGCTTTGTATATCTGGGTATACGATCCGTCGTCGTTGTAGATCACCATCTGCTCCATCTCATCGTGGGCAGGGTCAAACAGCGGTTCCTCTGCCCTGTACTTCACGCAGGTACCGCAACTGCTGCTGAGGCTCCTTGGTACGGGCATGGTCCGCGCCTCGAGTCCCTTTGACTTGCACAGGCGCTCAAACCTGATCGATCCGAAATGCATAAAAAATGTAGCGATGTAAGTATTCATGTCGACATTATAACACAAAGCGGGGGAATGCTCCCCCCGCTTTTAAGCTGTGCTTGCGCTATCTGGAGATCTTCAGCAGATACTCTCCGCCTTTCTCCTCTACCTCAACTTTGTAACCCTGGCTCTCGGCATAACGTGTGACGTTTTCGAGAGGAGCCTTTGCGTCTACCATTACTTCATAGTAGTCCTCTTTGCTCTTCATTGCCTTCTGAGTCATGATCACAGGCATAGGGCAGGACAGTCCTCTTGCATCTACCATATTGCACCTCCGGATATACTACGCGGCTTCTTCAGCTGCGCTCGCCTTGACGTAAGTATTGACTACGCCGATGAGAGCGACAACAACGATGCCGATGATAACAGCAATCTTGCCTGCAGGTGTAGGGCCTTCGCCGCTCGAAGCGAGTCCGAAGTTGTGGCAGAATGCCGCGCCTACCATGAGACCGAGTACTGTTACTGCGCTGTCAGCATTGCCTTCGCCGGACATAACGAGCTGTCTGAGCGGGCATCCGCCGAGCAGTACGCATGCGAATCCGACGAGGAGCATGCCGAGGCAGTTCCAGAGTCCGTCAGTGTGCGCGATCGGCTGCTCTGTGAATCCAAGCTTGAATCCGCCGAGCACAAGGTTAGTAACCAGTGCGGCAACAAGGATAGCAATGAATCCCCAAAGGAGTCTTGTCTCTTTGAAGAGAACGAGGTCTCTCATTCCGCCAACCATGCACAGTCTTGTTCTCTGAGCCAGAACACCAACAATGAGTCCGGCAGCGAGGGACAGGATAACTGCAGCGTGCATCGATCCAGGGCCTTCTTCCGAGAAAGCGATGAATGCAGGTCTTGCGATGAGCAGTACGAATATAACTACCTCGAGGATAGGCATCCAGTAACCTTCACCGGCTGTCAGGCTGTAAGTTCTCTTGAGCGAGTATCCGTTCTTGAGGAAGAAGATTCCGCAGAAGATACCGATAACGAATCCGACGAGTCCGAGAACTGCGTTCAGGTCTCCGCCGGCCAGTCTCAGGATCATTCTGAACGGACAGCCGAGGAACATAAGGCAGCCTACCATCGCGAAGAATCCAAGTACGAATCTTGTCATAGGAGCGCTTCCGCCCTTGGAGCCGAACTCCTTCTTAGCGAATGCAGCTACGAAAGCTCCGATAACGATTCCGATGATCTCAGGTCTGATATACTGTACCGGAGGTGCCTTGTGAAGTCCAAGACCGCCTGCCGTGTCACGCAGGAAGCATGCGATGCAGAATCCCATGTTCTTTGGGTTTCCGAGGAACGCAAGGCCCGCGGCGATGATACCGATAATGAGACCGGCGATGATGATAAACAGCTTATCATTTTTCTTTTCCATATTGATCCTCCATATAATCCATATTGAAAAGTCTCAAAAAATAACGAATGAGGCGTTACTACGCCTCATAAGATTATATATTCATACTATTGTTTAAACTAATTGAGTAAAATGATTGTAAAACCTCCGGCTATAGATAAAACCTATAATGCCCGTCCGGTTTCTTTCATTTCGCAAATACTTTTACCTCAGTGTTTCGGTTTATATCCGCTCATTGACCCGTCAGTCTTTTTAAGACGGTCAGTCCTGCTTTCAGCCTCAAATGCCAGGTCAGCCTTGCGCTGTTTTTTGCTGCCTGACGATACAACGGCCGAGAACAGGAGCAGCAGCGTAACGCTCAGCAGTATGCCGCCTATTATATCTGTGCACCAGTGTACTCCGCAGTACAGCCTCCCGCCTATCGTGACCAGAACGATCAGGAAGCATGCCAGCCTTACCAGAGCACCCAGCCCCTTGCTCACGTATCTGTCCGAGATGATCATAACGGCGATAAACACTGTCATGATAAGCATTGTGTGCGATGAAGGGAAAGATGCCTCAGGCATGTCCTCGCCCGGCATGATTATAGGTCTGTAGTTGATGATGTATTTCTCAAAGAATACATAGCAGCCTATCACTACCACGAAGAGGCCTCCGAGCGCCAGTATCTCCTTGTCGACCTTGATGAGGCTTCTGCGCTTTACCATCTGCACAAAGCCTACAACAGCAAACAGTGCGCAGACGCCTATGGCGGCATAGCCTATATAGTCGGTGATGTCGTACCAGAGCATATTGACACCTGTAAGATTATGAACGAATTGATTAAAATGCGAGAACCCTATCTCGGTGCCCATAGGCCCTATCGCTGCTACATCGTAGATTTTCAGCAGTACGATCAGAGCCGCAAACAGTACTCCGGTAATGAACGCTCCAATTACTTTTTTCATCAGAATGTATCTCCTATTTTCTTCTTATTTATTTACACTTATCGGCGTTGACGGTCTGGCGATCTTAGCCGCGTTGAGCGCCGATGGAATCTCCTTCATCAGATAACCGTACTCATCCCAGTAGTCATCAGTCTTTACCCATACCCTTACTGTGTAGGTCAGTCCGCCCGGGACGGCTCCCGTAATCAGCGCCTGTGAAGCCGGCTCCTTGAGAGCTTTTCCGGACTTCGCGATAACGTCATTAAGAATCTTCTCGACCTTGTCAGCATCCTCTGAGCCCGCGATATCGAAGTTAAGGTCTACCCTTCTCAGAGGTTCGACGCTTGCATTTGAAATGGTCGAATTCATCAGAGTTCCATTAGGGACCGATACTCTGCGGTTGTCTATGGTGGTCAGGACCGTATATACGAGCGAGATGCTTCTGACTGTACCCTGTTCACCGCCTGCAACAATGTAGTCGCCTACGCTGAACGGACGGAAGATGAGAAGCATTATGCCGCCCGCAATGTTGCTGAGCGCTCCCTGCAGAGCCAGACCGATAGCCACTCCTACTGATGCGATCGCGGCGATCACCGATGACATCGGCACTCCCAGAAGAGCTACTATCGATACAAGGAGGACTACATACAGAGCCGCCTTGACGAAGGTGATGATGTAGCTTTCAGCAGTCGGATCTATCGACTTGAACGAGCGGAGTTTTCCAAGCGCTTTGATAAGCCTTTTGATCAGAAAACTTCCGACCAGATAGACAACTATCGCCAGCAGCAGTTTCAAACCAATGTCTATTGCGCCATCGCTGATCTTACCCAGCAGTTTTTCCCAGTTGCTAATATTGATGTCCATTATCTATGCCCCTTTCTTTTTCCCTACCAATCTTAACACGGGGCGCGTCTCGTGTCCATTGAGTCAGACGCCTTTCAATTGCCATTCCTCAGGTTCAATGGTACAATACCTTCGTAAAAACGAAACCAACCCGAATGGAGTATATAAATATGAAAAGAGTAATAACATACGGCACATATGACCTTCTGCACTATGGTCATATCAATCTGCTCAAGAGAGCTAAGGCTCTGGGCGACTATCTAATCGTTGCGATCTCGACAGATGAGTTCAACTGGAATTCGAAGCAGAAGAAATGCTATTTCACATATGAGCAGCGCAAGGCTCTGGTCGAGGCTGTCAGATACGTGGACCTTGTCATCCCTGAAGAGAGCTGGGAACAGAAAAAAAGTGATATGCATGAATATCACATCGATACTTTCGTGATCGGCGATGACTGGAAAGGCAAATTCGACTTCCTCAGAGACGAGGGCGTCGAGGTGGTTTATCTGCCGCGCACTCCTGAGATCAGCACCAGTCAGATCAAACATGATCTCTATGATGCCAACGCTGTTGACAGTAAGAGCAAGACATCGCACGACGAGATCGATACCAACCCGGAAAAGAAGAAATAAATCAAATGAAAACGCCGGCTGACTGCCGGCGTTTTTTAGTGTTTCTTTTAGAACGAGATGATCTCCTGGTTCAGATCGTCTACTGTTATATTCACATTGTGGTAGCGCTCTCTCTTCTCTGTGACCTTTCCGAAGTTGATAGCCTCCTGCGGGCAGTACTGGACGCACGCGCAGCAGGATATGCACTTGTCGCCGAATACGACAGCATTGCCGGCGTATCTGATATTACCCATCGGACAGACCTTTGCGCATGTTCCACACATGACACATTTATCGTTAGCTTTGAGGTCCGCGCCCTTTGCTCTTGCGATCTTCGGCCATGCAGCATGCTCTGCGGAATTCAGGTATGCCTTCGGAACATTCCTCTTGGTCTTAACATTATTTTTAATATCATTCGCGAATTTCTCCGCGAAGTGTTCAGATCTTGCCTGCGCCTCGACCGCGCCCATCTTAGGCATCATGAGGTCGTGCGGGAAGAGCCAGATGCATGTGCACTGATGAGTAACGGCCGCCCAGTAATCGAGAGGGATTATCTCGTTGAGTTTTCTGAGGCCCTCGCCCTTGTATGCCGCGCTCTGGTTGATCGCGAATGTATAGGCATCCGGATCGACCTTGATATCATACAGATATCTCTCCACATGTCCCGGGAGTCCGCCACCGTAGCAAGGGAAGATGAAGCCTACCCTCTTGGCTCCTCTGACGTCAGTGACAGCCGGATACTTACGCATCATGATGATGTCGGTATTACCCAGGCTCTTCGCTATGTTCTTTGCCATGTCCAGGCAGTTTCCCGTACCCGAATAGCAGAAAATCACATTCTCTTTCATCTGTATTTCTCCTCTTTGATCTGCGAAAGCTCACTGCCCCCGCGTCAATAACTACTTTTTACATCTATATTATACATCAGGCAGATGTGATAAAAAAGCGCTTTGGAAACTGTGGTTTGCAGCAGAGTTTTCACAGGCATGGCGGTTTACAAGCATCAGGCTTCCGATTATACTTTGTCTGTAATCAGGCTTCAGAGATCATTGACTCAAGTCAGCAACCATAAACGGAGACAATATATGGCAAAGAATAAAGCAAGAAGTACCGGTCCTGCCGCTCAGGCAGGACAGAAGAAAAAAGCGCAGAACAGTAAACCTCAGAATAAAAAAGTTCAGAATTCTGAAAGCAAGGGCCCTGCTAAAGCTCCGGACAAGCCAAAGGAAGTACTTTATCAGATCAGGACCAAGCGTGATTCAGGTGTTCTGAAAGCATATATCACTTTTACATACCGTGTGTTCCACCCAAAGGTCACGGCCAGGATGGTGCTCTATGGACTATTGATACTTGCGCCGGGCTTCGTTGTTAAAACCCAGACTCTTAAGATCGTTCTTTGGGTATTAGGTGGGCTGGTCGTGCTTCTCGGACTCTTCCGTCAGTATATTTCGCTTGCCATAACAAAAAAATCTGATGAGGATTACCGCAAAGGCACGGAATTCGTTTATGAATTCACACAGAACGACGCCTCATTTTTCCGTGACGGCGAGCTGTCTGTATACAGCAGCAGATACAAAGATATAGATGCGGTCTTCTATGATGAAGAATACTATTATCTCAGTCTTACCAGCAGAGAATTCTTCGTTATCCCTATGGACAGATTTACGATCGGGGATCCGTCCACTTTTGGCGATTTCATGTACAAGAAATGCAAAAAAGTATGCCGCTGGATCCCGGCCAAGTTCAGCAACAAGCTCAGGAAGATGCGGTCGCAGCGTGCCATCGCAAGAGAGCAGCTGAAAAAATAAGGAGCTGAACCTCTTCAGTTCAGCTCCAGTATTCTCTTAATAATAGGCTCGAGAGCGTCCTTGCTCATGCCGTCATAATTGCTTTCTGCCCTCTGTATGATAAGGTCAGCATCTGCCTTATCATACAGTCCGTAAGCCCCGACTTCGATAAAATTCTTAAACAGCGCTTTATCCAGCATTATCAGTTTGTTCTTCTGAACTGCTCCCGGAAGTACGAAGAAGTTTATATTGTTTTGTCCTTCACACCCGTTCCGGCGGCGAAGCAGATCGACATAGGACCGACTGTCCGGGTCACCGAGGCCTACGCCGCATATGAAGAGGTTCCTTCCCTCCAGACCGAAATTATTATAATTCTGCCACAGCATATTCAGCATGTGAATGTCACCGTTCCGTACAGCACCGATATATACAACATTTCTATACATGCTGACATATCCCAGTTTTCTCTTGTCGAACCCCATGCCATCACATTCCAGTTTCTCCATCAGCCACTTCCCGTACTGCAGGGATGTGCCGTGCTTGCCTGCGCATACAACGATCGTGTCTGTTGAATCACCGCCATCTGCTCTTCTGTTCTCTCTTGCTGTCCTATTAGGGTTTTTCATCTGTTTCATCCTTTCGTATCACTGTAACTATCGTAACAGCTGAAAACCGTGCCATAGAATATTACTATATAAACGGTATGCAAATCAAATATCGGCCAGATGATCTCAAAGCCTCTCAAAAAAAGAGATGAAAATATGCAAAAAAAACAGGCCCTGAATTTTCACATAATCGACACATTAGTATTGACTTGGACTTAAGGAATGCTATAATCTGTCTTAAAGAAGTGTTGAATCACGTATTCAGCATTCTAATAATAGTACTATTATTCATAGGAGGTTTTTTATGTCTAAATGGATTCTTATTGCAATCGCTCTTGTAGGTCTTGTCTACAACGTCATTCTGATGTGGAGAAAGATGAAAGAGATCCGCGCACTTCCGGAAACAGAATTCGGTTGTAGCGGTGAGGAACTCTGGCAGTCGCAGAAGAAGCACTTCTGGTATAACTTCATTCTTGCCGGAATCATTGCTAACTTCTTCGATACTCTGGGCATCGGATCATTCGCTCCTACTTCGACATACTTCAAAGTCGGTAAGTCGGTAGACGACGTTCTTGTCCCTGGTACACTGAACGTAGGCGACACGGTTCCTGTATGTGTAGAGGCAGCTGCATTCTTCGGTCTCGTTGACATGGATGTTCTCACACTCGTTACCATGATCGTTGCATCCGTTCTCGGTTCATACCTCATGGCTGGTATCGTTTCCAAGTTCGACCGTAAGCACGTACGTTACGCTCTGTTCGTAGGACTGTTCCTTCTCTCCATCATTATGTTCATGAAGTGGAGAGGCGTTGGCCCGTTCGGAGAAGTCGGAACAGCTATGGGTCTCCGTGGAATCAAGCTGATCATTGCTATCGTTGTCAACTTCATCCTCGGCGGACTGATGTCCATCGGCGTAGGTCTCTATGCTCCTTGCATGGCTCTCTGCGCACTCCTCGGACTCGATGTCGGCTGCGCATTCCCTGCTATGATGGGTTCCTGCGCATTCCTGATGGCTTACGGCAATGGTCCTAAGTTCATCAAGGAGGGACGTTATGACATGAACGCTTGCTGGGCTATGGCTCTCGGCGGCGGCCTGATCGGAGTTCCTATCGCAGCATGGATCGTTGGAAGCCTGCCACTTTACTGGCTGACTCTCCTGGTTGTAATTGTCTGCTTCCTCACTTCGCTCCTCTACCTGAAGGACGCTATTCAGAAGGGATCTGCTATCTAATCACTATCAGCGATCAGCGATTCAATTACAATGAACTACAAAAGAGCCGGTCAGATATGACCGGTTCTTTTATTATTATTAAACCCCGCGTTATGACGCGGGGTTGGTTTTTATCACGATCAGTTCTTAAGTCTCTAATTGAAATTCTCTCTCAACTTTCCGTCAGCCTTTACGACCTTCCTTTTATACGGAGCAAGCAGGTCATCGAGTTCATATTTGTCGAATGGCACCAAAGCGTAGAATTTATCAAGGCTTTCTTCCGTTTCGGAATCTCTGGTCTGTATGTTCACAGTTGCCTTGCCTTCTATACAAAGTACACCTGCCTCGTCATCACGTATGATTTTTTTGATCTGTGCGTCACGTATGTAATACGTCTTGAGCTTCATTCCCTGCTGATATACATAATAGACAGTATCATCGCTGACCTCGAACCTCGCGTTGTGAAATCCGTTGAACGGATCCTGGGACATCCGCTTGCCGCGGCGAGCAGCAATAAATGTAAGAACTGCGACTGCCCAGATCGTTAAGTGTACCGGAAGCTGGCTGGACTCAGCGTCCTGCGTCCTGAGCGCTACGTTTATTATGGCAACCAGGCCTGCCGCAAGGATCACGTAAGAAGCGATCTTGAATTCGAAGCCTTTCTTCGTGCCCTTAGCCCACTTGTGTTTTCGTGCATTAAGTATACCGAGATCTCCCGGGTACACATCATTGTTAGGATCCAGCCTCATATTATTCTCTCCTTTTTCTGTTTGAAGTTATCCTAAGTATTGTACATTATATGTACTAAAAAGTAAATTTTTCACTTCTGCATAAGGCCCCTTGCAACAGCCAAAGCTTTGTCCATGGTCGCCCCTATCCGGTTGACTTGGCTTTAAGAAGTGGTATAATCTGTATTAAGAAATTCTATTATCATTTTGTTGAAACGAGTCAAGTATAAATGGATATTCTGAAGTGTAAAGCATTTGTAACGGCCGCTGACGAAGGCAGTTTCACAGCAGCCGGAAAGATAATGGGCTATACCCCTTCCGGTATCAGCCAGCTTGTAGCTGCCATGGAGAAGGAATTCGGTTTCTCTCTCCTGATGCGTAAGAGCAATGGTGTTGTACTTACCCGCGAGGGTGAATATATCTACCCTCTTGCCATAGAATTCATTGAAAAAGAGACCGAGTTATACAAGGCCGCTACCGAGCTGTCAGGGATGTACAAAGGCAACGTAATGATCGCCGCATACTCCAGCATCGCTGCGCAGGTGCTTCCCCAGATCATCAAGGATTTTACTGACCTGCACCCTTCCATCAATATTCAGATAGAAGAGGCAACCAAGAATAAGATCGACAAGATGGTCACTTCCGGCAAAGCCGATCTTTCGTTCTCGTCACGGCTTTCAAACAAATCTTTTGTCTGGATACCTTTTGCCGAGGACCGTATGGTAGCCGTTCTTCCGAGAAATCACCGTGATGCAGTCGCTGAGGCATACCCTATCGAGAAATGTAAAAAGGAAAACCTCATCATGCCGAGCGAGGGAGATGATGCTGATGTAAGAGAACTCTTCAAGCGTCACGGCATTGTCCCTAATGTGAGACTTACCACTCTCGAAAACTATACAGCCATAAACATGGTTGAGAAGGGCCTCGGGATCGGCATAATGAACGAAGGCATCACCAAGAACTGGAAGACCGGGACGGTCATCATACCGGTAGATCCTCCAAGCAGCATAGAGCTTGGCATCTGCCTGCCATCGCTTGAGGACGCTGCGCCTGCCGTCAGAGAATTCGTTCTCTTTGCCGCAGACAAACTGAATGCAAAAATACCTGAGCAATAAACTCAGGTATTCTGTCAACGAATATTCATCCGGGCAGTCAGCTGCCCGGTTTTTTATACCCGGGATACTATCCCAGACCGATCGACAGCCCTATAAGGCGTATTATCAGAGCGGCGACCCAGGCAATGGCGCATTGACAAAGTACCACGTAAAGTGCCCATCCGCCTCCGAGTTCTCTTTTGATGGCTGCCACCGCTGCGACACACGGCGTGTACAGCAGACTGAATACCAGCATGGAAGCCGCTGTAAGGGATGTAAGAGCGGCAGCTACACCACCGGCAAAGAGCACGTTCATGGTCGCTACAACGCTCTCCTTGGCCATAAATCCGCTTATGAGAGCAGTAACTATGCGCCAGTCTCCAAGGCCTACAGGCTTGAATACAGGCGCCAGAACGCCCGCTATGGCCGCCAGCATCGAATCCTGCGCGTCAGCCACCATATTGAAGCTGAAACTGAAGCTTTGCAGGAACCACACGACTATCGTCGCGATGAGGATCACCGAGAACGCCCTTTGCAAGAAGTCCTTGGATTTGTCCCAAATAAGATGTCCTACATTTTTCGCAGATGGCAGCCTGTAATTAGGAAGCTCCATGACCAGCGGTACGGCCTCACCTTTGAACAGAGTGTTCTTGAGGAATAGGGCCGATAATATACCCGATACAATGCCGAGCAGATAGAGTGCCGTTATTATCCACCAGCCTCTGCCCGGGAAAAATGCGTTAACGAAGAAGCCGTAGATCGGGAGCTTAGCCGTGCATGTCATGAACGGTGTCAGCAGTATGGTCATGCGTCTGTCTCTCGAGCTCGGCAGGGTGCGTGTCGCCATGACGGCAGGCACCGTGCAGCCGAAGCCGATCAGCATAGGTACTATGCTTCGACCTGAAAGTCCTATCTTTCGCAGAGGCTTGTCCATCACGAATGCTACTCTGGCGATGTAGCCGCTGTCTTCGAGAAGCGACAGGAAGAAGAACATCGTCACGATTATCGGCAGGAAGCTGAGCACGCTTCCGACTCCTTCAAAGATGCCGTCCATCACAAGGCTGCTGATAGCCGGGTTCACATTTGCTGCGGTCATTGCTCTCTCGACACCTGAGCCAAGGGCATCTATGCCGCTCTCGAGCAGTCCCTGCAGGAACGGCCCTATCACAGCGAATGTCAGGAAGAATACGGCTGCCATAACCGCTATGAATACCGGTATTGCCGTATATTTGCCAGTCAGTATATTGTCGGCGTTACTGCTTCTTATATGCTCCTTACTCTCTTTAGGTCTTGTGATGCATCCGTCGCAGACTTTATATATGAAAGAATAGCGCATGTCAGCCATCGCCGCGCTTCTGTCGAGTCCGCGTTCGTTTTCCATCTGAAGAACGATGTGCTCCAGCATCTCCTTCTCGTTCTGATCGAGACCCAGTTGCTCAAGTATGAGCTCATCGCCTTCGATCAGCTTTGCCGCTGCAAATCGAAGAGGTATGCCGGCTCTTTGCGCATGGTCCTCAATGAGATGGATGACTGCATGAATGCAGCGGTGCACGGCTCCTCCATTGTCGGTGCTGTCGCAGAAGTCCTGCCTTAACGGGCCCTCCTGGTACTTTGCAACGTGTACCGCGTGGCTTACAAGCTCATCGACACCCTGATTCTGTGCCGCCGAGATAGGTACTACCGGTACGCCCAGCATCTGCTCCATGCGGTTGATGTCTACAGAGCCTCCATTTCCCGTCATCTCGTCCATCATGTTGAGAGCCACGACCATCGGCAGTCCCATTTCGAGAAGCTGCATTGTCAGGTACAGACTTCTGTCTATGCTGGTGACATCAAGTATATTGATTATCGCCTTAGGTTTCTCTTTCAGGACAAAGTCCCTTGATACTATCTCCTCGCCCGAATACGGCGACATCGAGTATATGCCCGGAAGGTCTGTTATAAGGGTGTTAGGATATCCTTTTATCACGCCGTCCTTGCGGTCGACCGTGACTCCCGGGAAGTTGCCTACGTGCTGATTCGATCCCGTCAGCTGATTGAAGAGCGTCGTCTTGCCGCTGTTCTGGTTGCCTACCAGCGCAAAGGTGAGCTTTGTTCCGTCAGGGAGAGGATCCTCTCCCTCTTTCTCATGGTATCTTCCTTCTTCACCGAGACCCGGGTGTTCTGCCTCGTTCTTACGGTCATCCGTTTCTTTCTGCGCGCCGGGGCCTTCATGGACAGGTGTTATCTCTATCTGCTTTGCATCCGAAATACGCAGGGTCAGTTCGTACCCGTGTATGCGCACCTCGATCGGATCTCCCATGGGAGCAAACTTTATGAGCTTTACCTGCGCTCCCGGTATGACTCCCATGTCCAGCAGATGCTGACGAAGGGCGCCTTCGCCTCCGACCGATTCTATTATCGCTGATTGTTCCTGTTTTAGATCGCTTAGTTTCATATCGTTAATAATCAGTTAAATGTATCTACACTCGAATAATCTCATAAATCCATCTTTCTTTCAATCCTGCAGCATAAAAAGAGCCCGGGCATATCACCCTGCCCGGGCTCTTGCTGCAGCTGCGTATCTTTATCCGCAGCAGCTGTTTTGCTTATGCTTAGGGCACTGATCCGAATACGGACACCCTATGCATGCGTTGCCTTTTTTCTTTTCTTTGTACAGATATCTTCCGGCAAAGAACAGTATCGCAACGATCGCTATTATCGCTATTATTGTCGCAGCGTTCATCTTTGCCCTCCTTTCAATTATCTGCTACGCAGCAGCTCCTTCCGCTGCTGATTTTTTGTGAAGCGCGTACTGCTCGTCGAAGTGAGCTCTCACCTTTCTGGCGATAAGTATGAGCGCTGCTACCATGACTGCTTCCGCGATCAGTCCCGGAACGAATCCGGCTGCGAAGTGGCCTTCAGTGAAGAGTGTGCCGAACTGGTTGACCAGGAAAGCGATCGTGTAGCCTGTTCCAAGCTGCAGTCCGATAGCTCCCCAGAGCCAGCCTCTGCTCTTCATTTCCGAATTCATGGCTCCGATAGCCGCGAAGCACGGAGGTGTGTACAGGTTGAAGAAGAGGTATGCCAGAGCTGTTACCGATGTCAGTCCCATAGTAGCGGCAACTGTGTTGGCTCCGCCTGTCATGGCAAGTTCTTCAGTATCGATGAATGATGTCAGCGCGAATACTACAGCAAGTGTACCTACAACGTTCTCCTTCGCGATGAAGCCCGTGATAGCTGCTGCCGCGAGCTGCCATACTCCGAATCCCAGAGGGATCAGCAGGACAGCGAACGGAGTCGCGATCGAGGCAAGGATCGATGTGTCCTCTGCGCCTTCTTCAACGACCTGGAAATGCCAGTTGAAGGTCTGCATTACCTGTACTACGGTGTTGCAGATGAGGATGATCGTTGCAGCTTTGATGATATATGCCTTTGCACGCTCCATCATTGACTTGAATGCGAACTTGAGGCTTGGCGCCTTCCATTTAGGAAGTTCCATGATGAAGAATGATTTTCTGTATTTGTAGCCTGTGATGGCTTTGATCAGCAGAGCACCCAGGAAGATGAGCGCGAGTCCCAGGAAATAGGACAGTGTGCTGACCCAGCCTGCTCCGCTGAAGAATGCGCCTGCAAAGAGAGCGATGACCGGGATCTTTGCACCGCAAGGGATGAATGTCGTGAGCATCGTTGTAGCTCTTCTCTCCCTCTCATCGCGGATGGTACGGCAGGCCATGATGGCCGGGATGCCGCATCCTGTACCGATGACTACAGGGATAACAGACTTACCGGAAAGGCCTACTCTCTTGAAGATAGGGTCCATGACCGCGCTTACACGCGCCATGTATCCGCAGTCTTCCAGAAGAGCGATCAGGAAGTACATTACCATTACCAGAGGCAGGAATCCGACAACGGCTCCTACTCCGCCTACGATACCGTCTGCGAGCAGAGCCGAGAGGATCGCCGGGCTGTTCTCAAGCTGTCCCGCTACCCACTCCTGGAACGTTTCGATCCAGCCTACAAGCCAGTCTGCCACAAGAGGTCCGAGCCATGCCTGGGATACCCAGAACACGCCCCACATTACTACAGCAAATACGAGTATTCCCATGATAGGGTTTGTCAGCACTCCGTCAAGCTTATCAGCGGATGTCGTCTCAGCAGAGAGAGTCTTTCTTGTCTCTACATCCTTAACTATCTCGTTAACAAAGCTATAGCGCTTGCGGTCTTCAGCGTCGACAGCGTTTTTGTCATGAAGATCGATGTCAGCCTGCAGATAAGGAGCCTCCTGCGAAGATCCCGCAAGTGAGATCGCCTTTGCTATCATCTCAGACAGTCCCTTGTTCTCCGTTGATACAGTCTCAAACACAGGGCAGTTCAGCCTCTCGGACAGCTTTGCAGCATCGATCTTTGTGCCTTCCTTTTCATTGATATCTGTCTTGTTGAGCGCGACAACAACAGGGATACCGAGCTCGAGCAGCTGCGTCGTAAAGAACAGCGATCTGCTCAGGTTGGTAGCATCCACGATATTGACGATGGCATCCGGGTTAGCGGTGCGGACATACTCGCTTGTGATGCCCTCCTCCGGTGTGAACGGAGACATCGAGTAAGCTCCCGGAAGGTCTACCGCGATGACTTCCTTGTCACCTGCAAATTCCTTCTTGAGCTGGAACTCCTTGCTGCCTACCGTGACGCCGCCCCAGTTTCCTATCTTCTCGTTCCTGCCCGTCAGGGCATTGTACATTGTTGTCTTGCCGCTGTTTGGATTACCGGCAAAAGCAATTCTCATAGAAATACCTCCTTTATATATACATTTCCTTTTTATGATCTATATGATGATCGCTTCGGAGAGCATCTGATCGAGGTTGTATCTGCCGTCTTTGATCACGACAATGCAGCTCTTTCTCTTTTTGGAGATAAGAGTGATCGGTTCTCCGGGATAACAGCCAAGCCTGAACAGGAATGAATTCATTTCATCATCTTCCGTGTTGATCTCCTTGATGATGTATGTCTGTCCGGGTTCTGCATTGATCAAGGTACGTTTTTTATCCGTCTCAGCCGTTTCCGTTTTGGCGGCCGGTACGGATGCCTTTGTTCTGTTGTTCAGGGTGATCTGCGCAAACATGTTTCTGGCTCCTTTGTTTAATTAGTATACTCTAACTGTGTTAGTTATATCTAATTGCCCTCATCTTGTCAAGTTTTTCCCACCATATTAATAGGATTTTTGCAAATAAAAACGGCCTGCTTCCGCAGGCCGGATCATGTCATTTACTACATGCTCAGTACATCTATTCCCTTGTAGAGATCATAGTCGGTACCTCTTGGCATCTCGAGAGCTTCCGCAATGTCAAAGTCTACGATGTGACCGTCTCTCTCTCCTATCGCCCTGTTCTTGATACCGGCGCGGATGAGCTCTATGGCATGCATTCCGCACTGAGTCGCGAGCATCCTGTCGCGGAATGTCGGCGAGCCTCCGCGCTGCAAATATGAAAGCACTATGACCTTTACATCTCTGCTGGTGTTTTCCTTGAGTTTTGCTACCAGCTCATCGGTTTTTATGGAAACACCTTCAGCCTTTATGATCGTGTTGTGGAGCTTGCCGGATTTGATACCTGCATTGACCTTTTCGCAGATCTCATTCAGGTCGCAGTCTATCTCAGGCATCATAACTATCTCCGCTCCGCCTGTAACGCCTGAGTAAAGAGCGATGTCTCCGCAGTGGCGCCCCATTACCTCTATGATGCATGTCCTTTCATGCGCTGAGCTGGTATCCCTTATGCGGGTGATGGCATCCAGAACGGTGTTTATCGCAGTATCAAAGCCTATCGTGTTATCAGTATATGACAGGTCGTTATCGATAGTGCCCGGAAGTCCGTACACATTGACACCGAATTTTTCAGAAAGCACCTTTGCTCCCGTGAGAGATCCGTTGCCTCCTATGACTATAAGATCTTCTATCTTATATTTCTTCAGTGTTTCATAAGCCTTTGCCATGCCCTCTTCCGTCTCGAATTTTTTGCTTCTGGCAGTCTTGAGGATGGTGCCTCCGCGCTGCAGGATATCCCCTACCGAACGTCTGTAGAGCCTCTCCACTTCCCCTTCGATGAGTCCTTCATAGCCTTTCTTGATACCGTAAACTTCCATATCGTAGTAAATGGCGTATCTGACAACAGCCCTGATGGCCGCGTTCATTCCAGGCGAGTCTCCGCCGCTTGTAAGAACTCCTATCTTCTTCATATCTGTCTCCCTATCTTAACCTGACAATACCAGTCCCTTGCAGGCTGCCTGCCTGCAGTTTCAATTATACCCTATCAGGCACGAGAGCGGAAGATGGCCCTCATGATCTCGTGATATGCCACGTAGAGGACTCCCGCTATCGGCCACACGATCCATGTGAACTCCCATCTGTTAGTTACGAAGCTCCAGCCGAGGTAAACCACCAGTGCGATCGCCCAGTAGATGCCATCGTACTTACCGGCTTTCTTGCCCAGCCTTGTATAGTCGCCCTCTTCAAGAAGTTTGTCGTAGCCTGCCTGTCTGATGCATGTCATGACTATAAGTTTGACGCCGGCAGCAACCATTGCCAGCAATGCAGATACCCCTATAGCCGGGAGCAGGTCGGAATTGTTGCTGTAGCCCATCATCAGAAGGATCAGCAGCGGAACTGCCGCCATGACACAGAGCATGATACCGAGAACAAGGCGGCGGCTGTGTGCCTGCGCGTAAGCGTCGCGGCGCTCCTTTGCCATGCCGCTGACTCCGTATTCCGTGTCGATGTTTATATTTTCGAGGTATTCGTACTCCTTGCCGCGCAGACCTGTAACAACAAACATCCCTACTGCGGCGGCTACCATCATCAGAAGAACGACCACTCCGGCCATGCCTGTGACCTCATCACTCGCGGACAGGATGCCGCTGTTTGAAAGGCCTCCGAGTATCAGCAATACTATAGGTGAGAGTATGCAGATCATGACTCCGGTCGATACTGTCGATGATGCTTTCATATTGTGTGTGAGAAAAGCGCTTGCCTCCTCCATGCTGACGGATCTGACTTCATCTGCGAGACCGTTGTCGACCGGTGGGATATCCGGCGCCGCTGCTGTCTCTATGTCATCTCTCAGCAGATAGTCCGTGCTGACTCCGAAGACTTCAGACATCTGTATTATCTTCTTCATGTCAGGTACTGCCTGCGCGCCTTCCCACTTGGATACCGATTGCCTCGATACTCCCAGCTTGTCCGCGAGTTCTTCCTGCGACCATCCGTTTTTCTTTCTGTTCTCTATGATCTTGTCTGCCAATATCATTTGTATGCCTCCTGTTGCTGATGCGCTTTTCCGCGCTGTTTTGCTTTTGCTTTCTGATGCAAAAGTACTCTCTCGCGCGGTTGCACACTACCAACTGTGCTTTTCAATCTGTCAACCGGCGGTTGCAAAGTGTTGAAAAACCGCCCTTTCAGTTAAAATCTGACTACTTCTGTATTCAGCATGTGGCCAAGAGACTCAAGAGCGTCAGCTGCATCTCCGTATATGACCGCGAAGTGAGGCTCAAAGCCCGCCTCTATGGTTTCCTGCACCAGATCTCTTGCGCAGGCATCTGTCTTAACAACGACACTGGTGCCGTAGAATTGCTTTTCTTTATCGAGCGCCTGTCCGGAAGCTATCATGAATCTGAAGCGGCCGTCCGGAGCCTTTCCCACTCTGAAAGCCCTTTTGTTGCGGACTTTCTGGCGGTAGTTGAAGCTGCCCCTCTTCATGGTAAAGAGGTTTTCTCCTAAGCCTGCTGATATCCTGATCCGTTTCAAATATTCTTCCATTATCTGTCCTCTTGCTCTACACGGTGCTTTGCCATGTCTACATTTCCATTTTTCCTGAAGGTCACTCCTTCTGCCTCGAGGAGCTCACGCTGCTCCGGCCAGCCCGGCACGGTACGCCCCGCGCTGTTCACGACTCTGTGGCATGGATGGTCGCCGTATCTGTCCGCCAGGCTCATTATCTTTCCGATAAGGCGTGAGTTTTTTGGCCGTCCCAGTACCGCGGCGATCTGTCCGTATGACATCACTTTGCCGGGCGGTATGCTGTCCGCTATCGCGTATACCTCGCGCATAAGCTTCTCATTCATCGGTCTTGCCGCGCCTGATGTCAGTCTGAAACTCTCATCAATAAGATCCATTACATCTCTGTCTTCCAGAGTGTCATCCAGCGTGACGGATATCCATTTCTTATGGTTCATGTGATACGCAGGGTATATGCCCCGTATCTTATGCAGAGCGCCCGTCTTGTTCTCATCCGCTTTAAGGTTGAGTACATCTATGACCTCTTCATCAGCTCCCTTATCCAGAAGCCTCCTGTCGATGTTCATGATAAGCCCAAACCATTTATTGTTGCTGCCATGTCTGAACACTCCGGAAGCTCCGTGTTTTTCATCCTCCCATGGGAAGTCCGGTTCCACCCCGTATCTGTCGAGTATGGAAGCAGCGATGCGGTTGCTCTGGTCCGAAGCAAAGGTAACATCCGTGCAGCAATTATCCGCAATGTCACGCAGAAGCTCTTCATAAGCCTCCCTGACCGAACCGACAAATGCTCCGGCATAGTTTGGCATGCGAAGAGGCGTGTATTCCTCACCGATCATGTTATCCATTACTCTGCCGTTCACCGTGCCATTTTCATACACCCTGATCTCGGCAGTAAAATCACCGTCCAGAAAGCCCTTTGACAGTGAATAGCATGCATCGTTATTAATGAATCCGTAGTCAGCCAGGCGTTTCGTAATGAAGCGCTTACGGCTAAACACCTTCTGTTCTATTGTCATCAGTTCTATTTGATTCTTAGTCCCCTAAGATACTCTTTCTGCTCCGGAGTTATCCTGTAGCTCTCGACCGCCTTTTGTATAGTCTTATTATGAGTCCACTTATCCAAGCGATTCTCCTCTATGTATGGGATGACCGCATCATACTGTTTTGCCAGTGCCGTCGCGAAATACCACGCCCGCATCATGTTGACATAGTACTCATCCGACTCGATCGCGGCCACCATCTCCGGATACTCCGGGTCGAAGTTATCATCAAGATAGTGCTGCATCAGCATGCCGGCAGCAAAACGTATAATGTATGTTTTATCCGACTTCAGCCACTCCCTTATATGCTTAAGCAGGTCTTCTTTATTCTTTCCAAACACCTTAGGCGACAGCTGGTCGCATGTTGCCCAGTTGTCTATATACGGCAGAAAGCGTTCGACCTGTGCTATGCATGTGTCAAAGTCCTTTGTCAGGGAGATAATGAACGCGTGCAGCTGATTCTCGTCGAACCACCTGTGAGGCAGCGCCGCAAGAAACTTGCAGGTATCCGGTTCTTTTGCCATCTCTTTTGCGAGTTTCCTGAGCTCAGGCGTGCGTATACCGATCATATTTTCCGGATCTATATTGGGGATCAGTTTAACCTGGAAGTCTCTGTACTTCTCATCCTGAAGTTCAAACAATCTCAGGTCATTGGCACTCATGACTTTGAAGCCGTTTTCTATCAGAAGAGAAGCAAACACCCCGTTCCCCTCAACGATCTTCCCCGAGAAAGACCCGTCATAAATGTGCCCAACACCGCATGTCGGACTGCGGGGCTGCAGTATGGCAAGGTCGATTTCCTTTTCTTTTGCCAGTTTCAGACACTTTTCCGCGCCTTCTCTGAACTCACGGTCCTCGTTCTCACCCGCGCTGTTCATGACAGTGCCGTTCACGATCTCGCACGGGATACGCGGAGCAGGAAGTCCTCCTTCCATCTCCGGACAGACAGGTATCACTTCGTGGCCTTCAGTGAACGCGATTACCCTGTCGCTGTAATTATCACCGCCGTCATATTTACATTTCTGCCCAAGCAGGCAGGCGCTGACCATGATCTTCATCTTATCCCCTTATAACTGACCACTCCTCGATCAGCCTCTCCAGTGTCCACTGCGCATTGGCCGGGCTGGTGGAAGGCAGGCATACCGCCTCACGTCCGGTCTGCGGTTCTATATATTTTTTGTACAGTTCATGTGACTTGCGACCGTTGCAATAAATTCTCTCAATATTGCAGCTATCCAGGATGATCCGGATATCATTGGCTTGCGCGTTCCTGATACTGGAGTCGGATGAGCCCGTGATCTCACAGCTCGCTATTGAATCCCAAAGCGCCAGGCCACTGCTGAGTATCAGCTGTTTCTTCTCTTCTACTGTCTGCGGCACAGACTGTTCAAATATTATGGAAACCACCTTCCAGAACCTGTTCTGCGGATGCCCGTAGAAGAAGTTCTGTTCCCTTGATTTTACGGACGGAAAAGAGCCGAGTATAAGTACCCGGCTGTTCTCATCATATAAAGGACCAAAAGGATGATTCAAACGCGTTTTCATTGTTTCTGAATCCATTATACACTGTTTCCTTCTATTGTAATAAATGAAAAAGCCCCGGTTTCCCGGGGCAATCAGAAATGTCTTTTATACGCGGAACAATCCGTGTCTGTTGCAGTAGGCGTAGAGTGTTTTGACCCTGTCGATCTTGAATCTTGCCTCTGCGTTTCCTTCCGGATAGAGCTTTACAAGCTGAACTCCAAAATCAGATACCGCCGCCAGATATGATATGTAATGCTCCTTCGTCATCGGGTGATCGATTGAAACAAAATACTCGTCTTCAGCGATCTCCTTGCTAACAGCATGCTCCTCATCCGCGGGTTCGGCCTCGAGCGGTGGAAGAGTTATACCGCAGCAGCTCACTACCATCTCTCCTGTTGCGATGATGACATTTCCGCAGACCGGGCAGACATAAAACTTGCCCCTTGCCATGTTGAAAGAGCGGTTCGTATTTCTGATGTCCTCACCGGACAGTAGTTCTATAACGGATATATCCAGCGCCTGTGCCAGCGGCTCAAGCAGGCTTATGTCAGGAAAACCCTGTCCTGTTTCCCACTTGCTCACTGCCTTGCCGCTGACATGTATCATGCCAGCCAGCTCTTCCTGTGTTATTTTTTTCTTTTCACGGAGTCTTCGTATCACGGCTCCGGTAACATATCTGTCCATGGTTCTTACCTCCTTGCGGCACTAAATTATCACATGCACCGCAGGGGCACTACCTACGCATCGTGGAGTCTATCCCGAAGTCCATTCTTATCTGTCCCGAGTCCTGTTCTCTGATCAGCCGTACTTGCGGCCTCTCAAGGAATTCAGGGAGCTTTTCGTTATCTGTTATCCATGGCCCGATCTCATTCTTTCCGATCATGACAGGCATCCTGTCATGCACCGGCTTCATGGACTCATTAGCTTCCGTTGTCAGGATAGTGTATCTCGGTACACCCTGCTCCTCGCGGTAGAAGCCCGCCATAAAAAGCAGTTCGCCCGGCAAAAAGAATCTGAACCTCGCCTTATACGCATCCCATTCATAGAAACCGCTTGCCGGAATGACGCAGCGGCGGTTCAGAATGCTGTCACTGAACATATTCTTTTCTCTTGCCGTCTCAGATCTGGCGTTTATGATAAGGCCCTTCGCATATGGGTTTTCAAAGCCCCATTTCATGTTGGAAACTGACAAATCCTCTCCATCACGATAAATCACCGCAGATGCATCCGAGGGGCGGATATCCCGTCCCGGCTCCACCTGCAGCGGTTCGGCAATCTTGATAGTTTGTGAGGCGATCAGGTCATCCATCATGTCGCGGATCTGATCTGCGTAATAGTATCTGCAGCACATAATGATTCTTTATTGGCCTGCGATCTGTTCCAGAAACTCTTTTGCCTCTTGTGCTCCTCCACAAGCCTTGAAGCTTTCGGAAACACGCAATGCGGCGTCCTTGTACTGCGGCTCATCGATGACTTTGGTCAGCGCGTCTAAAACATCCTCTTCGGATATCGATTTGAGCCTGACTCCCGCACCGAGTTCTTCCGTCCTCTTTGCCACGGCATCCTGCTCCGGTGTCTGCGGGAAGAGTACCAACGGAACACCGAAGTACAGTCCTTCAGAGGCTGAATTCATGCCGCAGTGAGTTATGAACGCGTCGGCTATCGACAATACCGCCATCTGGTCCACCGACTCGTATACCTGTATGTTCTCCGGCAGATCATCAAAATGGTCGTTATTTGTTCCCATGGAGATGATCACCTGCCAGCCTGTCGCAGCAAGCACGTTGATGCAATTGTGATAAAACTGTTTGTTCTGGTTGATCGTTCCCATTGATATATAAACGGTCTTGTCCGCTGTTTTTTCTACAGGCGCAGTGACCGGTCTTATGGATGGCCCAATAAAATGATACCTGTCGGAAAAAGTGTCCGAGCAAGGCTGGAAATACTTCGATGTATATACGATAGTGTTGGTATCGTTGTCATTCTGGACTATGTCCAGCAGGCTTTTTACCGGATATCCTTTTTTGCGGAGACGGTCAAGTTGCTTATTGATGCGGGGCATGGCAATCAGCATCCTGGCAATGTCCCATACGCTCTCCTGCATATATTTGGCTGAATAGCGGTTGAAAGCGAACGTAGTTGTAGAAGATACATACGGCAGCCCATGCTTCATTGCCGCAAGCTTGCCCCAAAAGGCTACGGAATCCGAAACGATGACATCAGGTTTGATCTCGCCTATGACACGTGTCGTCATCTCATCGAGCGCCAGCGTCGATGAAACGAGGAGCTCTGTCGCAAACACCTTGTCTTTGCCAACACGGTCCGCGTTCTCCTTGTCTTCCATCTCAAAGTCATAGCCGTCACAGCCAATAAATGTCGCCCCGGCTTTTTCTATCTTTTCTCTGAATTCCTCAAATGAAAAGTACCAGACCTGATGTCCGGCTTCAGTAAGGGTCTTAACGAGTCCCAATGTCGGATTGGTGTGTCCGTGTGCCGGTATGCAGAACCATGCTATTTTCATTCAGTTCTCTCCTTTATCTCTGAAAGCGCAGGCATGGATCATGGATGTCTTCATCGAAGTCATCGGTTACTGCCGTGTGCTGCGCACTAAACTCCATGTTGATATCACGGATCTCTTTCCTGCCGTCGATGTAGTCCTGATACATCTCCGAAAGCCCGGCGGCGCAGCCGTCGCAGGAGCCATTGATGTTCCCTATAGATTCCGCGACTATCCGTTCGCGTTCTTCTTTTGTCGTATCTTTGATCAGAATCGAATCCATACTGTCATCCCAGGTATTCACCTACAAGCCGAATTTTTTATTGCTACGGTTCACCTTAAGTTCACGGTCTGTGCCGTTATCATAATACTCATCGGCCATCTCTTTTGCGTCTAACAGCGGAACTCCGGTGAGCTCCACAATATCCTTAATGGTGCCGATCCTGTTGTCATAGCCGTTTTTTTCTGCCAGCTCGCTTACGCGGACCGTTTCACCTATCTCTTCTTTCTTATCTTTAAGAATCTCATATATCACGAATCCGCCCTTGCGGCTGTAACCCGTGTCCCACATATCTTTGAGGTCGATCCATCTCCAGCTGCCGTATGTCACGGCCTTGACCATGAAGCCGTCATCGCTTTCATCATAGCCGTTGATCAGGAACCAGTGCCATTCATAATCGCGAAGAGCCTTGTTTCGATGATTCAGTATGAGCGTTGGGATCGGATAGCCTGCATCGATCCGTTCTCTGACTATACTGACCGCATCCTCATAAGGCTCATCCCCTCTGAAGATATACATGTCTATATTCTCAACGCGGTGCATCTCCAGATACCTGTTATATCCGCCAATATACAATTCCGGAGAATCTATGCCGGACAACCTTGGCTTCAGGTAGGGTTCCATCAGATACGCAAATCCCACATAGTTTTCTTTTGTGACTGCCGTCACCTTGCCGAAGGAAAACGGATATACTCTTTCGACGTCTTTATGCATCGCAAGATAAATGCTCATGTCGCATGCTGTTTCCACAGCGCAGCCGCCTTTTCGCATCATGAACGTGTCGAACCAATCCTGGTTGCCGCCATATGAGTCGCCTATATAAAAGTGTTCAAGTTCTTTCTTCATAATTGTTTATAAATCGAAAATACTTATTTGCGGGTTTTTCTCGGGTAACTCCCTCATAAAGCTGAAACATTCTTCCGGAGTAGACATCATGCTGTTTTCCCTGCATATCCTTGTATAAACAGCAGTCAGTTCTTTTGCGTTTGGGCTTGGCAGCTCATATGCATTGCCGTATGTACGTATGTATCGTTGCTTCAAGCCGGGGAAATGCTTATCCAAAGCAGAGTAGTAGTATTCCCTATCCCCCTCTCTCAAAGTCAGTCCCATTCCGAAGTCGATGATTCCTTTGACTCCTGTTCTGACGCATTCGTTCATTATGGATGTGATGTTCTCCTCAGTATCATTAATGAACGGGAGGATGGGAGTCAGCCAGACTATTGTGGGGATACCTCTTTCCTGCATCTTTTCAAGCACTTCTATCCTGCGCTTTGTATTACAGACGTTAGGCTCCAGTATGCTGCACAGATCATCATCGTAAGTAGTAAGCGTGATCTGCACCACACATTTTGCGGACCGGTTTATCTCGTCAAGAAGATCGATATCCTGAAGTATGCGGTCGGACTTTGTCTGTATTGCTGCCCCGAATCCATATTTACGAATGATCTCAAGGCATTTTCTTGTCAGGCGCAATTCCTCTTCACAATGCATGTAAGGATCAGACATCGCCCCGGTCCCGATCATGCATCTTTTTCTCTTGGATCTAAGCGCTATTTCTAATAGTTCCGGCGCATTCCTTTTAACTTCGATGTCTTCAAATGGATGTGTAAACTGATAGCATTTGCTTCTGCTGTCGCAATAAATACAGCCATGGGAACATCCACGGTATATATTCATTCCATAATAGCCGCTGTTTCCGGTCAGTATTCCTTTGGCGTCAACAAAATGCATGATGCGAGTCTAACTTTCAGTTGTTTTTCAGCACTTACAAGTCGATATCCTCTATTACCCTGAGTATATCGTTCTGTCTTTCATAGAACAAAAGCTCTTTGTTGTGCTTGAAGTATTTGCTGCATCCGTGCCTGCTTATAAAGTACGCAGAGTAGAACCCCTTTGTCAGCTCAGTCAGGATGATCAGCATCTCCTGTCCTTCAGAAAAAGCCTCTTCTGCAAAAGTGAACACATTATCAAGTTCTGCGCCGGCCTCTTCAACACGATCCTTATGCTCTGCCCGTCTGGTGTTGAAATCTTTTCTTATCAGTTCAAAAGCTTCATCTCCGGACGGATCGCCCTCCTTGGCAAGCATTTTCATCTCTGACTCAAGACAGTCAATGGTCCCGTGCAGTATCTTTCGCCTGTCGTCAGAAAGAGAATTTGACCTCTTTCCTGTCTCAAGTTCGCTTCTTTTGACTTCTGCCGCAGCGTCTATCAGTTTGGCTACAGATCCTGCGCACGCTTCGATATCTCCCTTGAGACCGCTGAGTATATCACGCATTTCAGTCAGGATCTGTTCACCGTAATACACCTGTCTGAGATCCCTGCCGATCCTGTCCAGTATCAGTCCAAGAAGCGATAATCTCTCATCATACCCTGCTTCGCCAGCGCGCTTTATTATTTCGTCGCCGGCTTTGCCACTCAATATGTCGTCGATCTGATAGTCGGACTTGTATTTGTTGAACAGATCGTAGTAATTCGCAAAGGAAGCGGCTACCCTCCTGTCCTGCAGATACTGGCCTATCATCTTCTCGTCGACATCAATATGATTCTGCTCATAAAGCCTGATCATGTCCGACAGATTCAGCCATGCCCTTGCGGTCACTATGGACTTTCCTTCAACCGTTGTTTCCACTCTGTAGAAATCGCTGTTCTTGATGTCAAGATATGTCGAGATCGAAGGATGTACTCCGCGGTCAAGAGCATATTCCTTCCATATCTGATAATCCGGTTCGATGTCTATGCGTTTTAGACGGTCCCAGGTCACTGTATCGAATTCCCGTACGGAATTGTTGTACTCAGGCGGATTGCCTGCGGTCACAACTATCCATCCGTCCGGAACACGGTGTCTGCCGAATATCTTGTATTGCAGAAACTGCAGCATCGATGGAGCAAGAGTCTCGGATACACAGTTGATCTCATCCAGAAATAGTATGCCCTCCCGGATCCCTGTTTCCTCCATCAGGTCGTAAACAGACGCGATGATCTCGGACATCGTATACTCGGAAACACTGTATTCCATGTCTCCGTATGTCTTCTGCGTTATATACGGCAGCCCAAGTGCAGACTGGCGCGTGTGATGTGTCATTGAATATGAGACCAGTCCGATTCCCAGTTCCGATGCGATCTGCTGCATTATGGCAGTCTTGCCTATTCCCGGAGGCCCCATAAGGAAAACTGGCCTTTGATCTTCAATGGCTATCTGATACTCTCCATACTCATCCTTGGTGAAGTATGCGATGATCGCGTTTCTTATCTGTTCTTTTGCGTCTTTGATATTCACGGCGATATCTCCTTCGATCTGTTTTTCAATTAGCGATATACGTCTTCGTTCTGCAGCACAAGCCTGATCGCCCACGGCGGCACATCCGGCTCGTTGTATTCATTGTCAAGAAATATGAATGCCGTCTCGTAATCAGGCTTGCGGGCGGGATAGGTGCCGCGCCCGTCTGTAAAGAATAAGAGTCCTTTCAGGTCAGTAAACTCCCCGGCCTTTATCAGTCTATCAACAAGATCGAAAACAGGTCTGAAGTCTGTCCCTCCGAGTCCCTTGATCTGCATCGTACTGATGTAGTTATCAAAATCCTCTTCGCAGCAGATCTTTACATGGTCCTGTATGTCCGCGTCGCACTGTATTATGTGTATATTGACGCGCGAAAAATAGCTTTCAGTCGTTTTAAGTATGTTGTAGGTTTTCTGAAGAAATCTTTGAACGAGCTCGCCCGAAGTGCTGCCGGATGTGTCGACTGCGATCACGAATTCTTTTATTCGTCTGAGTTCCTTGTATTCCAGCGGCTCTACCAGAGGCATGTTCTCATAGAGTTTCAGTCCGTATGTGTAATATATGTAATCAAACTCTTCATCATTTACGGCCACTGTCTCCCCGTATACGGCAAACTTCTTCAGAAATGATGCGTAGTCATATCTTTCGCGGTTGACCTCCCGGAGGTTCTGAGTCAGTACTCCCGAAACATCCCCCTGCTCTCTCGAGAAGGTCTCCAGATCCTCCTGTATCTTCTCCGCTATTTTTTTCCAGTCTTCCTCCGCTTCTTCAAGAGGCCTGCGCTGCAGGAATCTGTTCTTCTGATTTATGCCATCGTCGAGTTCATCCGGGATGAGTTCGATGCCTTCATCTACGGGGCTGCCTTCATCTTTTCCGTTCGTTCTCTCTTCATATCTGCTGTTTGCAGTCTCCGGTCCGTACCATCCGGAATGATCATCAGCCTCAAACAGGCTTCTGAGCCTTTCGGTCTCAGCGTCAGTTATACCTGTTTCCCTGAAATAATGATATATTTTCTCGGCGGTAAGCAGTTTTACCTCAGACCTCAGCCATTCCGTCACAGATCTTTGAAGCTCCTGTCTTGATGTTTCTGCCACGCGGGCTCCGAGATCATTGATGGTGCTTTCAACAGCGATATCACAGGCCAGATCCCAAAGCTTCCTGTCGGCAATGTTCCCGACAAACATATGACTGTATATGCAGTGAAGGATCACATGAAGATGATCCCTCACCGGCCTTTCGCGCTCGCTTTTATAGAGCCGCAGAATATGTTCCGGTCCGTAAATGAGCCTTGTTCCGTCCGTCGACAGCGTCGCATTATCCTCAGGGAGAATCTCAAGCCTGTTAAGCGCGATGTCCATGAAGCGAAGCCTTACCATCAGGATGCTGCGTGCCAGTGAAAGCACATCATGCGCAGCTTGTTTAATTAAAATGTCCTTATCTGTACCGGTACTCATAGTTCATCAGGGATCATATTTTTGTGTCCATCCATCTCTGACAGGCACTTAAGAAGAAAAGCGGTACATTCAGATGCTGACTGTGAAATGGAGTAGTCCAGTATTCCCAGAATATTCCCGCTGAAAATCAGACCCTTGTCGCAGAGAAATGAGAGAATACCGATATCTCTGTCCCTGACAGCATGCTGCGCGATGCGATCCAGATGCCTGTTGAGATAAGAGACATATTCCGTTTTGACAGGCTCACTCAGTTCGAACGGGTATATCAGCCTCATGACAGCAAGCCTGTCTTTTGCTCTCTGGTTCCATCTCATTCCCGTGAACAATATTGTGTCAAGGAATGAATAGTCAAAAGTATTGTCCTCTCTGAAAGCACTTTTCATAGCGCGGATCGACTCCGGATCCAGATCGGAATACAGCGGCAAAAATCCGCTTATATTGCCATCTCGATCAAGAACGGCAACGTCTATAGAACTCTCCCACAGGTGAAAGTGTACTTCCTCTCCATCCTCTCTCACGCATTCGTCAGGAAAGTAATTTCTGAAGCAGTAAAGTGACGGTTCATAAAGCCTGATGCTTTTCTTTTTATCGACCGGGCCAAAACAGTTCTTTCCAATCTCCCTTACTCTCTCAGGTATAACGGTCCCTTCCCTGACGCAATCGAACGCGTCATCGCCGACAGACAGCAGGGTACCGGGCAATGTCCCGGGAGTAAATGACCTGCACCTATAAAATGCCCTGTGACCGATCCTTTCTGCAGATTCCATTTTCACACGCGATAAAGCGCTGCATCCCGCAAAAGCATCTTCACCGATCACCCGTGCGCGGCTGATATCCGCGTGTGTAAGCGCTGTGCAGTAACTGCACAGTGATGATGGTATTTCTTCCATCCAATGCAGATCGATACGGCGCACGGCAGTATGCGAAAATGCAGCATTGCCGACCGAGATCAGCGTACGCGGGAGTTCCGGGATATCCAGCATACTGCAGTTCAGGAACGCCTCATCTCCGATATCCGTGACGTTCCCGAAAGAGATTCTGCGCAGAGAACGGCAGAATTCGAAAGCTCTGGGGCCTATAACAGCAGCATTGCTCATCTCAACCGATTCCAGATTTGAACATTCCTGAAAGGCCTGGGCCCCGATATACCTGACATTTCTGAGATCTGCATGTATCAGGCTTTTGTTTCCCGCGAAAGCTCTATCCGGAATGGCGGCCACGTTATCAGGCGCCGTAAAACAGCCGGTCGATCTGTCTTCACTTATCATATGTAAAAGCGTCTTATCCGGCAACGGCCTCTCCACTCTTATCCGCTCCTCTCCCCGGTTCTTTCGTGCTTGCCGGGACCATACAGCCACGACCTGTCTTTAGACATCAATACTACCATTTCGATGTGTGTGGTCCACGGGAACTGGTCGACCGGCGTAGCTTCGATGAATTCATAGCCGTTTGCAGTCAGGTATTTGATGTCGCGGGCGAGAGTGCCGGGATCGCATGAGATGTAGACGATGCGATCGGGCTGCGCAGCAGCCACTGCGGCGAGGAGGGCCTCGTCGCAGCCGGCACGCGGCGGATCGAGTATGACCACGTCCGTATGTTCTATCTTTATTTCCGGCTCGCGTTCTACACGCTCATTGACTTCGTTCCACTTATACAGCTTTGTCCTTCCCATCATCCCCGGAAGTTCTTCTTCAGCCTTTCCGCAGAAATAACGGGTATTTATGAAACCGTTGATGACCGAATTTCTGTTGGCATCCAGAACAGCCGGCTTGACTGACTCTATGCCTATCACCTTTGTTTTCCCGAACGCATCGATGTTCTTGTTTCTGAGTTTTTCAAGAAGCCAAATGCCTATTGTTCCGGCTCCGCAATACAGATCCAGAACAGTCTCTCCGCCTTTCAGATCAGCGTACTCTGCAGCCTTATCGTACAATTTCACCATCTGTTCAGGATTCACCTGGAAGAAAGACTGCGGACTGATCTCAAACTTCAGTACGCTTCCATCCATTATGAATTCTTCTGTTATAGTCGGCTTGCCGGCTATAATACGGCACTTGCCTTTATGGATCACGGCAACGGACTCAAGACTGTATCCGCCCTCTTCATCTTCATTCAGGCTGTAGACAGCATCATCAAACATGCCGACGAGTTTATCAATCTGCGGGATCTCCTTGCTCTCCGAATCAAGCACCGCCATCACTTCACCCGTACCGAACGCGGTCTTTACTGTCAGCTGCGTGATACATCTGATACCTGTCCCCTTAAGGAATGTCCTCAGCGCGTCAGCGCAGACCATGGCCGCGTCTGACTGCAGCAGACAGTCATCGATATCTATGACAAAATGGCTTTTGCCTTTCATGAAGCCCACTTCCCCATGTGGGCCAATGGCAAATACAGCTTTATTGCGGTAATACTTCAGAGTCTCCGCGCCTATGCAGTCATTGACTTTCGGGTCCTCTATTCCGCCCAGCCTCTTCAGTTTTGCTCTGACCTGCTCCGTCTTAAGTCTTTTCTGAGCATCATATGCGAGCTCCTGCATCGCGCAGCCGCCGCACTCACCAAAGTACGGACATTCCGCAGATGTCCTGTCAGCTGACGGATCCGTCACTTCCACAAGAACTGCTTCCGCCGACGACTTTTTTACCTTGGTCACTTTCGCTTTGACTCTGTCGCCCGGAACGGCTCCTCCGCTCACAAAAACGGCACAGCCCTCGCATCTGCCAAAGGCCCTGCCGTCATCGAGCATATCTTCTATCACTAATTCTATGGTATTATTCTTTTCCATTCTGTTCCCCTTCGGCGAGAGCGCGCAGCTTCGCAAAGCGCTTGCTGATCGCCGCTTTCCCGACCGGCGGCGACAGCGACTCACCTATCTCGGTGAGGCTCGCCTCCGGCTTGTACAGCCTTAGGTAAGCGACTTCCTTGAGTGCGGGAGGCAGCACCCTGAGTCCCTCGGCCCAGAAATCGGAAGCCGGATCGTTCAGTTCATCATTCTCCGGCATCCTGCCTGTCTCCGCGGCCGCAATCTCGGCCAGCCAGCCTTTCTGCTCCTCGGCTGCTGACAGCGTCCTGTCCACGTTGGCATTGTCGCAGTTCAGTATGCGCATTATCTCGCCGTGCATGCTCTTGTTTACTCTGATGCTCTCGAGTTCAAGCATCGCGCTGTCGGCGCCGATTATCCCCAGCATGTCGCTTATATAAGCGGCCTTTTTCACATATACGATGTAGTTTTCACCTCGCTTGGCGACCGATGCTGATAGATCATCGAATGAGCCGATCAGCCTTTTAAGGTCTGTCGCGGTCTGCTCTTTGTCGAGCACAAATTCCAGATGATAGCCCTTGCGCGGATCCGACATGGTGCCGCAGCTGAGGAACATGCCCCTCAGGTACGACCTCTTGCAGCACTTGGATTTCACGATCGGCTGATATATGCCGTCGCTGAAGTAGTCGTCGCCCTCGCGGATAAGCACCATTCCCGTCTCGCGGAGTATCTGCATGGACTTCTCGTCCGGACTGATGTTTATGTAATAGGTATTGCGGCCTTTCTTGCCCTGGCTGCCAGGCCTCAGCGACCCGCCTATCGCCAGGTCCACCTTGTTTCTGAAGTAGGTCTCGATAAGCACCTTAAAGTGCCTCGCGACAGCCGCGCTCTCCGTTGTTGCCACAATAGCAAAACTGCCGCCGGTGATCCTCACGGATCCCGATGCTCTCAGAAATCCGGCGATCTCAGCCAGCATGCAGCATTTTTTGGCGGGACTCAGTCTCGCCAGTTCACCTTTTACATCCGAAGAGAATGACAACTGCGCCCCCTTCTATCCCCTTTTGTTCTGCAGGTCGAGGTCTCTGTGATGTACCCTGACCCTCATCCCGTCTTTCTTGAATTCCTCTGCTACCGCGTTGGCGATGGCGACAGACCGGTGATGGCCTCCCGTGCAGCCGAACGCAATATTGAGGTGATATTTTCCTTCGTTGATATAGCCCTGTACCATTGACTTCAGAAGGTCGTGCGCGGAGTTAACAAACTGATCCGCCAGCTCGCTCCTGAAGATATACTCTTTCACTTTGCGGTTGTTGCCGCTCAGTTTTTTGAGACTCGCCACATAGAACGGGTTAGGCAGGAATCTCACGTCAAACATTACGTCGGTCTCAGTCGGGATGCCGTATTTGAACCCGAACGAGCTGATATTTACCGCAAAATTCGATGAAGCGGCGCCGCCGAAAAACACCCTGTCCAGTTCTGCGATCATCTCAGGGATCTTGAGGTTGCTGGTATCCAGGATGATATCTGCTTTCCTTCGGATGCCTTTGAGTCTCTCTACCTCTTCCTCTATGACACTGGCGCTGGCCTGACCTCCGGTAAGAGGGTGGTTGCGCCTGACCTCATTGTATCTGCGGACGATCTCGGATACTGCCGCTTCCATGTAGAGCACGGTCAGGTCTATATCGTCGCGCGCCCTGAGTTCTTCTATGACATCCGATAGTTCTCCGAAGAAACTCCTGCTGCGAAGGTCCGTTACCAGAGCTACCTTTTCTATATTGTTCTCCGCCGCGGATGCCATATCAAGGAAACTGTAAGTAAGAGCAGGCGGCATGTTGTCGACACAATAATAACCCTGGTCCTCGAACCAGTCGGCTGCCCTGCTTCGTCCCGCGCCCGACATTCCGGTGATTATCACGACTTCCATATCCGCTGCTCCTGCTATCTCTTTTCTATGTTGACTATCCTTGCCGGGTCTATGCCCGCTTCCAATGCGAGAGCAAGACTCTCGGCGTAACGTCCCACATGCTTAGGCCTGTGGGCGTCGCTGCTTATGACAAAATCTATGTCGTAATTCTTGTATATCTGAAGATCGCGCACATCCGGGTGCTTGTGCCTTGCGTTGATCTCGACCATGGTGCCGGTCTCCTCGCAAGCCTTAGCGACAGCGTGCTCATCGATGAACGCTTTGTCGCCCGGATGTGTCAGGATCTTGATGTCGTTGCTTTTCAGCGCCTTTATGATGCGCTCTGTATTCTGGAATCTCAGTTTTTCTTTGAGCTTCTTTGGCCACGGCGCGCGGAAGGCCACGAAGTTGTGCAGCATGTGGCACTTTGGCACGTAATGGTAGCCTGCGTTCACAAAATCGAACAGGGCAAATTCCTCAGGTGAAACATCAAGCCCGTTTGGAGTATCCACTATGTCCGCCTCTACCCCAAGGTAAACCTTGAGTTTAGGGAATGCATGCATCGCTGCCGCGATCTCCCTTCTGATCTGCGGGATCTTCTTAAGATTGAGCCCATAGAAATCCGACGGACCGTGGTCGGTTATCGCAAGAGACGCAAGGCCTCTCTTTGCCGCCGCGCGGGCATTGTCTATGACCCTTCCCTTGCCGTGGAAATACGGCCCCACTCTCGAATAGATCGTGTGGGTATGGTAGTCGAATTTCAGCTTATATTCTTTTTTGAGTTCTTCCAGTCTTTGTAACATATCTTCAGAGTGTGCAGTTTATCAGCCTTACCTCGGGCTCCAGCATTATGCCGGAATCAGCATAAACCTTTTCTCTGACGTGCCTCATCACTGCCAGCACGTCTTCGCACGTTGCTCCGCCGGTGTTTATCACAAAGCCGGAGTGCTTCTCTGACACCTCGGCTCCGCCAACCTTGTATCCCTTGAGTCCGGACTGTTCTATGAGAGCTGCTGCGTAACCCCCAACAGGTCTCTTGAACGTGCTTCCGGCGCTCGGGTAGCTGACCGGCTGCTTGGCATTCCTTCTGGCCGCGAGATCCGCGACCCTTTCAGCTATCGCTGCCGGATCATCCTCTGTAAGTTCCATCTCCGCAGAGAGTATGAGCATATCCTCATCCTGGGCCCTGCTGTGCCTGTATGAAAAGGCCATATCCTCTCCGCTGATCTCGCGGGCGTTGCTGCCATCAGGAGCCATCACCCGTACGGATCTCACGACATCCTTTATCTCTCCGCCATAGGCTCCCGCGTTCATGAACACGGCGCCGCCTATGCTGCCCGGTATGCCGCTGGCGAACTCGAAGCCGCTGAGTCCGTTTTCGGTAAGGAAGGCTGCGGTCCTTGACATCAGAACTGCGGCACCTACCCTGACTCTGTTTGGATCCTCAGCGCTCCGTGTTATGCTTTCAAAGTCTCCGGCAAGCTTTATCATGATGCCCGGATAACCTTCATCGGATACCAGCAGATTTGAACCGTTTCCGATGATCATATGCTCCGCGCCCGTCGATGTTACTGCGCTTAGTACAGCAGACAGTTCTGCTTCATCGGCAGCCAGCACCAGAGCTTCAGCCGGCCCGCCTATACGAAAAGACGTGTGCCTGCTCATAGGCTCATCTCTGAGCACACGTTCCTCAGGCACCGCCTTGCATATCATTTCTATCGCTTTTGCTGTCTTATCCTGCATTACTCGCCGCTTTCCTCATCAGGATCGTTTGCATCGACGTGGTCGTCCATGGCAAATTTATTCTGCGTGGCATCCTTCTTCGGCTTTCTGAACCTCGACAGCCAGGACGGCTGCTTATTCTTGTCAGGTTCCAGCTCCACCTCATCGTCCTCAAGTCCGTACGCCTCAAGAACATAATAATAGGATGTTCTGGTGTGTTTTTCTTTCTTCTTCAGGCTGGCAACGGTCATTTTATTGACATATCTGTAGAATACCGCAAATACCGGTACTCCGAGAGCCATGCCCGGGAATCCGAACAGGCCGCCGCCTATCAGCACTGAAATGAGTACCCAGAAACTGCTGATGCCAATTGCATTGCCGACGATCTTAGGCCCGATGACATTGCCGTCCAGCTGCTGTATGACTACGATTATGATGATGAAATACAGCGCCTCTATCGGGTTTTCGAGCAGGAGGATGAATACCGACGGGATCGCTCCGATGAACGGACCGAAGAACGGTATTACATTGGTCACTCCTACGATAAGGCTTATCATAAGTGCGAACGGGATATCGACTATCTTCAGCACTATGTATGTCAGAACGCCTATGATGAACGAATCTATGATACGGCCTACAATAAAGCCGATGAAAGTCTCGTTGACTATCCCCGCGAATTCATAGAGGCTGGCTTTGCGCTTCTGGCTGCATGTCGCGTTCACGATCTTGCGTGTAATGGCAAAAAGCCTCTCCTTGTAGTTTAGCAGATATATCATGATCAGGAGGCCAATAAACGCGTTGGCAACATACTTGACCGCCTGTATGACTCCGGTGGATATCATTGAGGCGATGCTTGCCGCATTCCCGCTCAGGATGTGTTCCTGTATCCACTGAAGCACTTCAGTGTTCTCTGCGTGAGCAAGGTTATCGACCCATGTCGCTATGAACGGGAAGTGGCTCAGATGAGTATTGCACCAATCTGAGAAAATGAGCAATCTCTGCGGCAAAGTGTTGATCAGGCTGATTCCACTCGCAACCACCTGCGGGACAACAAAGTAAATGAACAGCCCGACAACGCCAACCACTATTATGACGCATACGAGCGACGCGATCGCCCTGGCGCCTTTGAGTATTCTTGTCTTCTCGGCCTTATCGACTATAAGGTTGCCGTCTTCCTTGGCTACCATTGCGCCGATCGATGTCCCCTTCTCTCCTGCGCTGGCTACCATGCGCGCGTAGCACCATTTGACGCAGGCGTTATATACAGGACAAAGGATGAACGCGAAAATGATGCCTATGTAGATAGGCGCAAGTGTCTTGTTTATATTCTCGAATCCTATCGATATGCGGTTCCTGCTGATCCAGTTATGGAATACGATCAGCAGCGCTCCGCAAGCAAGGATCAGAAACGCGGCTTTTGTGTATGGACTGTCTTTGAACTTCTTGAACATTCTGCTTCCTCCGGGTTTCTCCCGTTCAGTCTATTTATTTTATCACAAAGTGCTATTCCGCAGGAACAATCACGTAAGCTGTCATGTTTCTTCTTCCCCAGCTTATGCACTGCCCTTTTGAATTCATATAAAGATCCACGACATTGCCTTTGACGGCTCCGCCGGTGTCGTTGGCAAACGCGTATCCGTAGCCCTCTATCCAGAGTTCGGACCTCAGGGCGACAAATCCCGGGTCAACAGCGCAGGTCCCCCGGTGTACGCCCAGTCCCAGTGCGCCTCCCGCTCCCGGACGGGCCGTATATGCAGTCGTATTTGCCGTGAACGTCCTTTCTACAACGTATTCACCTTTGTTTCCGGTCGCGGATGTCCCCAGCCTCAGCACGTTGTCGTGCGGCTCTGTGATCCATTCCCTGACCTCGCGTTCGGTCCCCTTGTTTTTCCCGTTCACATACTTGGTCGTATATGTGAAGATTCCCTCGCCGTCATTACCTTCCGTTGTTTCCTGGACTCCGGAAGTGAGTGACGGATCGAGTATCACTTTATCGACTGCCTCTACTGTCTCTTTCTTCTCTTCTACATCATAGTGTACTTCGTTGACTGTGATCTTTGTATCCTCTCTGACCTTTTTATCGAGCGCGGGTTTTATCTCATCATCGTTATCGTAGGCTATATCGTTCAATTCCAGATTTTCTTCAACGGTGCCCGGCACGAGCCACAGCGGCTGTTTCTTTCCGCCTATCTTTGCCGATGCCTCTGTCGCGTGCCTGATGCCTACCGTCAGATCGTTCTTTACAGGCACGTCCTCGCCGGTCTCAAGAAGATCTGCTTCGCTGAAGCTGAATTCATTGCCGTTCAGGCTGAAGATGTTTCTGTCCCCTTCTTCCGCAAGCTCATCCATCACTTCGCCGGCAGTCCTGGCGGTAGTGCTGTAATCTATGTGCTGCATTCCATCAAATGTCAGATAGTCGATGTGCACGGTCTTTGGAACCAGATAATCCCATGCCTGATATGCAGTAAACAGCACAAGCATTACCGCTGCTGCGGTTAGTGTTCTTCTGTGCTTGTCACCCAGCAGGATCCTTCCTGCAGCTGACTTCGGTACATATGGAGGTTTAGGATATTTTGAAGCGGATACTTTGGCCTTTGGAAGAGGTCCGTATTCCTTCTTCTTTTCTTCTTTCGCTTCCGTTTCTGCTATTTCGGCAGCAGGCTCTGCTTCCGGCTCCGCCGTGTTCTCAGCTGAATCGGCCCACTCAAAGTCTATTCTTGCAAGTTCGTCAGCCTCCTCGGCTTTCAGCTTTTCTCCTTCAATTTCGTAATCGAAATCAGGCGCGATCCTCTCCGCCTCTTCCTCGAGCCTTGAATATTGCGCGTCGATCAGTTCCTTTATCTTTTCTCTGATCTGGTCGCGCTCGAGCTGTATAGTTTCCTTTAATGTCTCTCTTGCTGTCTTGCCGGTCTTTCCCGCCATACTTTATTAAAAGAAAGAACGAACATCAAAAGCATGGCTGTCGATGTTCGTTTTACTCTTTGCCGTCATCGCTTTCATGTTCGTTGCCTCCCTTCTGTTCAGTGGATTTGCCGCTTTGCGGGCGAAACGCATAATGCGCCATTTCCATTTAACATTAAGGACATGCAAGCGTCAACGATGATATGTAAACTTTAATATTTAGTTTTATTTATTCCACCACAGCTCTCCGGCAAGCATGCTCTGGTCATCAGGCTCGCCGTTCCAGTCGTAGCCTTTTTCATCAAAGTGAGCGTAAGTCGTAACTCCTATGGCGCTGACTCCATCGTTGTCCCTGCCCCATCTTGATGTGAGAGTTTCTATGAAAAGTACATATTTTGTATCCCCGATATCCACAAAGAATCTTTCGTTGATGTCCATCTTGCCTGCCCCGTCAGGCGCCGCGGTAAGGCTGCCTGCACCCAGAGACACGGCGTTCTTGAAGTCAGCCTTGCTCCACTTGGCAAAGTTCATGACTTCATCTATGCCCCCGGTATTAGACATCAGCTTCCCCAGCTTATCTTTGTTGCCTGACTTCAGAGCATCCATGACGACCGCTGCATTTTCTGTGGAGAATGCCTGCATGGAATTGAAGTCCAGTTCGGTCAGCTGTTCCGATGCCCGTTTCTCCGTATAAGCTTTCTTTGAGCTGATCATGGCTGTCAGCGCAAAGATCAGCGCCAGGATCAGAAGCGAGCATATCAGTATTTTGTTTGATCTGTTCTTACTCATCATAAAGTCCTCTCTTTGTCCACTATGATATAGCATTTGTTCTCGCTTGTCTAATACTGTATAATTTCTGTATGACTGATGAAGAAATAAGACAGGAATTAAGAAATAAAAAGAAAAAGCAGCGCGTAAGAAAGCGGATCATTGCTGCTGTCCTTGCCGTGGCAGTCTTTGCAACAGCCGGCTGGTTTACCGGCAAGACCATCGGAAACAACAAGTACGACAAAGAGATGAAGCAGTTCACCTCTGTAGTTGAAGACAAGCCGCTTATCAACACTGCCATGAGCCAGCTTGGCAATGTGGGCGGCGAGCCTTTCTGGACCTGGTTTGGCTTTGGTATGCACGTTGATTGGTGTGCCATATTTGTATCCTGGTGTGAAGACCAGTGCGGCTTTATAAAGAACGACAAGGCGCCTTCATTCGCCATGGTCGCCGACGGAGCCGCGTGGTTTCAGAGGCACAAACAATGGCTAGGTGAAGAAGAAGCTCCGGCGTCCGGTGACCTGGTATTCTTCGACTGGAATCAGGATAAAGAGCTGGATCATGTCGGCATAGTCACAGCGGTTGTCAACGATCAGCTGTTTACGGTCGAAGGCAACTCCGGCGATCGCTGCAGACAGAAGCGATACGCTCTGACAAGCCCGGTAATCGCGGGATACGCCAGAATACCTGAATAAAAAGAAAGAGCTGTGCCCTTGCACAGCTCTTTTTTATTGTCTTTTTACCATGTCTACAGCCCCATGCTGCCCGGCTTCTTTTCAGCTATGAACAGCTTCTTGCATTCAAGCGATTTCTTTTCAAGCTCAAAGTCCGGATCCTCCGCTTTCACTTTCTTGCCGGAAGCCTCAGCAGCTGCTCGTATTATCTCCGAGGTCAGCCAAGGGTTATTGACCAGTACCGGTCCCAGCATGTTTGTGAAGACAGAGTTCTTGTAGACCACTCCTTCGATGCCGTCCCTGCCGTTGTTGCCCATTCCGTAGACCACTGAGCCAAAGCGTCTGAACTCTGCGGTCTCTTCAAAGCTGATGTTTATCATCTGTATCTGATTGCCCACGACTTCCATTGTTTTGCCGTGGTAGTCCGCGTTTATCTGCTCATCATCGCCGTACACATACTCACGCTCGACCGCGGTGACAGGAATAAATCCTATGCCGTGTGTCTTGCTGCCGTCAGTCCTGCTGACTTCTCCTCCAAACAGCCCGAGCGTGGTGCCGGTGGCGATAACGGCCCTCCCGCTCTCGATGAACTCCTTCAGTCTGTCCATGTAGCGGTCCATGTCCTCGCCTATCACTTCGAACGACGAGACCTCTCCCGGCGCGAAGAACAGTATGTCGTAGTCCATCGGATCAAAGTCCTTTGTTTCAAAATCCACTTTATCAAGCACTGCCTCTCCGCCCAGCACTTCAGAGAAGTGCTTCAGCGCCAGGGCGTTGCCTCTCTCACCGTGAAGGTAAAGAGTGTCCGGATACATCCATGCTATCTTGATCATCCTAGTCCTCCTTCCCTGCGACGGCCTGCATCTTTTCGAATTTTGCAAGCTCCATGGTGAGATATACGTTGTCAGTATCCTGCTTAGCGATCGCCTCGAGTATCTCGCTCACATCGCTGGTAGGGAGTATCTCTATCATGGAAGGATCTACTCCGCCGTACATGAAACTGTTTGCCGCGTCGTAGCAGACGGTGTCTGTCACGCAGAGGAACTTCTTTACGTTCGATCTGATCATCTTGGAGAAATCACAGTCGAATCCGTAGAAGGAGTTGATGTATGAAGGGATGATATCGTTTACAGTGCCGTATCCCACTACTATGACTTTCTCGTCCGGGTCTGAGGCGATCACGTTGATGAAGTTCTGGAGTGTCTCAGGGTTCTCCTGCTTGAACCTCATGTATTTGATGTTCTTTCCCTTATAGTGGATGGTCTCATAGCGTCCGGAAATATTGCTGAAGTCCTCGAATGCCTTGGCTGCTTCCTCAGGTTCTATACCTGCTATCTCCTTTACTGCCGCGACCGCTGCCGAATAGTTGTAGAGCATGTACGGCTGGTCGTATGGCATTTTAAACGGTACGCCTTTGACCGTAAACGTCCTGTTTTCGAAATCCGCGTTCTCGGTTATGTAGTCCGCGCCGTCCTCATTGGAGAAACCGCAATGGACGCATCTGAATCCGCCGACATTGTCGTTGTTGTAATAGCTGAACTCTATCTTGTGCCTGCAGACCGGGCAAGGCATCGTGACATAGCTGTCATCCTTCGTGAAACTGCGGCTGTGCTTAGCCGTTCCGAATCTTACGACCCTCGACGCCTTTCTGCCGAGCGAGTTGGCCCTTGGCTCATCCGCGTTCAGGAAGAGTCTCATGCCGAACTCCTCCGCGACCTTGGAGATCTTGCGGTAGATGTAGTCCGGGTCGCCGTTGCGCTGCACCTGGTCTTTCTGGATGTTGGTGACCAGAAGATTGTCGCAAGGGAGATTCTCGCGGATCTTGTGAAGATATCTTTCGTCTGTCTCAAACACAAAGAAGTCAGCATCGATGTTTCCCGACATATCCGAAGCCTTTAAAAGAGCCGTGCAGATTCCTGTAAGCAGGTTGGCTCCCGCAAGGTTCGACACCACCTTGTATCCTTGCTTTGTAAGAATGTGGTTGATCAGGTTGTTCGTTGACGACTTTCCGTTTGTTCCTGTAATGAAAAGCACTTTAGAGGGATCTATCCCTTTAAAGTGTTTCATCATATCGGGGCACTTGGCCATGGCCATTTCGCCTGCCTTGTTTGAGCCCCTGCTCTTGTCGATCACGTTGATCGCAAGGTTTATTAACTTTCCGTATACTAATGCGCTTCTGAATTTCATGCGGCTATTGTACTATAATCGTCCTTTCGATTCAATCACTGCGGGTCATAGTAAGTACCCATGTCCCTGAGATATTCTTCAAGGCAGATGCCGTTGCTCATGATATTGGCGGCGTGTTCCTTACCAACATATCTGTAATGCCATGGCTCGTAAATGATGCCTGTGACATCTTCCTTGTCTTTAGGGTAACGAAGGATGAAACCGTAGTCCTGACAGTGCTCCATGAGCCACTGCTGAGCAGGAAGATCCTCCTGCTCATCTATGAGCGGATCGCTCCATCCGGCCGAGCTGCTGTCGATTATGTCCGCGGCGAGGCCGCATTCATGCTCGCTGTGGCCGGGTATTGCGGTATCAGACTTGTTGGCTGTGTGATCGTACAGCCACTGCTGGGTCGAGCGTGTCCTGAACGAGGAGATTATCTGCGGAGAATAGCCGGCCTCTCTGCAGTCCGACAGCATCTCCTTCAGAGCGTCCTTTACTCTCGCGTCAACTTCGTAGCCGCCTTCTACCTCTGCGGTCTCTATATCGAAGTCATCAGGCATCGCGTTCCACTCATTCACCAGCAAAAGATACCACTGGGATTTTTCTTCAGCTATCCTGTCCAGCTTCGCCTGCTCGCGCGACTCTTCCTCTTCCTGCGCTTGCTCAGCTTCCTCAGCTGCTCTCTTTGCCTCTTCAAGCTCATCGTTTGCTGCGATCTTGTGGATTATCATTGACGCCACACAAAAGACCGCCAGAGCGAGAGCGAGTATCATTATTATCAACGCGCGGTTTTTCTTGTTCTTCATGGTTTTATTCAGGCCTTTTCGCTGCGCTCGCGGGCGAGCAGAGCTGCGCCGTACGCTCCCGCGTACCTGCCGTCAGGCATCGCGAGCGCCTTCTTGCCCAGCTTCTTGCTCAGCAGCGATGCAAAGAACTCGTTGTTGCTGAAACCCCCGGTGATGATTATCGTGTCCTGGAGCTCCTTCCTCTGTACGAGAGTGGCGACCTTGAGCGCTACCGAGTCGATGACGCCGGCAGCCAGATCCTCACGGCTCCTGCCCTCTCCCATATAGTTTATCACCTCTGACTCAGCGAATACAGTACAAAGCGAGCTGATCGAGATCGGATTTCCTATTTCTGCGAGCTCAAAGAGCTCCTCAATCGTTACGCCGAGCCTGTTTGCCATGACCTCGATGAACTTGCCGGTGCCTGCTGCGCATTTATCGTTCATTAGAAAGTCTATCGGCTTGCCGTCCTTGACGTTTATGTACTTGGTATCCTGACCGCCTATGTCGATGATGGTGCAGTCGCGGCCTATCATCTCATAGCCGCCTCTGCCGTGGCATGTGATCTCAGTGATGACCTTGTCGGCATAGTCAACGCTGATGCGTCCGTAGCCCGTGGCCACGATGTCCGAATCATCGATCTCCCCGTACTTCTTCAGGAGATCATCTTTGATGATGCCCGCGGTGATCTTGCTGTTCCATCCCGTAGGAAGAACATCATAAACAGGTTCCTTTCCCTCTTCAAGCACGCACACCTTGGACGCGGTCGATCCTATATCTATTCCTATATATTTCTTAGCCATATTTATGCCTCGTATTGTCGAAAGTATTGTTGAGTCCGCTTATCGAAAGATACGCCAGCCTCTCGGCTTCCGCGATCTCCTTGATCCTGTCCACGTCTTCTCCGTGTACAAGAAGCGACACGCCGCAGCAAACGGAAAGTTCTCTCGGAGTCGGGCTTATCTGGGCATACATGCCCTTGCCCTTGAGGGAGCGGTACATCGCGGTCGCGTCTGTATGATTCTGAAATAATATGTAGTAGTGTAAGTATTCTGCCATTTTCTCTGTTCGTAAATATGGGGACGGATATCCTCCGCCCCCATATTACCATTTTTGACTGTGTTGCGTCAGCGTAATGACTCAGGCTGTTAGCCGAGCATCTCGATGAACGCGCCGATCCTTGTCTTGAGCTGCTGAGCGTCGTTGTCGGTGTAGTCCGTCTCGATTCCGAGGAACGGGATACCCTCTGCCTTGCATCTCTCTTCGAGGCCTCTGCCTTCGATGTCGTATGTCTGGCAGAACATGAGGCTTACATCGATGACTCCGTCAGCCTTGCTGTCCTTGGCAAGTCTTACTACATCGTCGAATCTCGCTGTGTTAGGAGTGAAGCATGCGCAGTTGATGCTCATGTATCTGTTGGCGATGTTCTGTACCATCTCGTTCAGATTTGTGCCGCTCTCATCAACGAAGTTCTCGAAGTATCTTGTGCCTGTGCAGGTCTCTTCGCAAACTACGATGCCGCCGCTTGTCTCAACGAGGTTATGGAGCTTCCAGTTAGGAATAGCCATAGGTGTGCCGGAGATGAGGATCCTCTTCTTGCCTGCAGCGAGGTTAACGCCGTCTGCAACTCTCTGCTCGAGCTCGTCGCACAGTTTGTTGACCATTGCCGTGAATCTCTCAGGATCGTCATAGTACGCGATCTGTGAGATGAGCAGTACGTCGGTTCCGCTGATAGGAACATTCTCTTTCCATCTGAGGCTGTACAGTCTCTGGAGAGCAGCTCTCTTGGCATTGATCTTCTTGATGTTCTCAGCCAGAGCCTCAGGAGTTACCTTGTTGCCTGTCGTCTCCTCAACTACCTTGATGAGATCCTTGATCTCGTCAGCCCACTTGTGATAATCCTTCTCCCTCTTCATCTGAGGCAGGTCCATTACGTGCAGAGGCACGTCTGTTCCGAGGATCTCATAAGCCTTCTTCTTGCCGTCGCAGGTTGTCTCGCCGATATAGACGTCAGCCAGTCTGTAGAACGGGCATGTTCTGTCGAATCTTGCGCCGAGCATTGCCTTGATCAGCGGGCATGTGTTAGCCGGCAGATATCTCTCGCCGCCAGGTACCCAGAACTGCGAGCCTGCGCAGAGGCCTGTTGCGATTCCGCCTGCAGCGAAGATGACTTCGTCAGGTACATAAGCGCAGAATGTGCCGAATACCTTGCCGCCGTTCTTTCTGAACTCAACGAGCTCGGAAGGTCTCAGACCGTGTACGTCAGCGAGGACCATGTCAAAGTAGTCCATAGCTGCAGGTCTGTTCTCCTGCGACATGAATACGTCACCGATAGCGCCCGGAAGTACCTCGCAAAGCATGTCATGAAGCTCGAGGTTCATACCAAGGTCAGCCCACATTTTTTGATTGTCAGCCATAATAAATCTCCCTTTACATAATAAAAAACATACAAGTGCCGCCGCTGCAAATGCTTGCGGCGACTGCTTACAAGTAAATTTTACTATCACTAAAAAGCGCCATAAAATTGATAAAACCTATGGCGCTTTCGTTACTTATTGAGTTATTCTATTTCGGTTATTTGATCTTGCGGCGCTTGATCTTCTGAGTCGTGGTCTTTTCGAAAGGCTCCGTCCTCAAATATGTCTGTTTGATACGCTTGTATTTAGGCATCTCATCATTGATCTTCTCGATGTCCGCTTCAGCGATAGCCTGGATCTCCTCCATGCTCTTTCCCTTGAGTTCTTCCGCCTCAGGATCGTAGACAACATGTGCAACGAGCCTGTAGTCGTCGCCTTCCTCTTCACCCATAACGACATTCTCTGCGACGTAAGGGATCTTGTCGATAAGTGCCTCTACTTCTTCAGGATAGATGTTCTTGCCGTTCTTGAGAACTATGACGTTCTTTTTGCGGCCGGTCAGGAAGATGTATCCGTCCTTGTCGATACGCGCAAGGTCGCCGGTATTGAACCAGCCGTTCACAAAGACTTCCTTGTCCGCTTCCGGATCATCAAGATAGCCCTTCATGATATTAGGGCCCTTCGCGAAGAGCTCTCCGATGCCGTCCTCGTCAGGATCGTTAATCTTGACCTCGACGCCTGGCATCGCGTGTCCGACCGATCCCGGTCTTCTGTAGAAGTAACTCTCCGAAGCGATCGTAGGCGCGGTCTCTGTGAGGCCGTATCCCTGTACTGTAAGGATGCCGAAGTCCGTAGCATACTCGAGGATCTTAAGATCGAGTCCCGCCGCTCCGCTGATAAGGAATCTCAGCTTTCCGCCAAGTCCGTCGATGACGTCCTTGAACAGCTTGCGTCTTACATCGATGCCGACCTTGAGCAGGGCTTTGGATATCTTGCGGCCTGTTTCCAGCTTTTTCAGCTTGCCTTCCTTTTCTGCGGTCTTGAGCACCTTGTTTATCATAGACTCGATGATGAGCGGTACGCAGAAGAATGCGGTAACGCCGTATTCCTTGAGCTCCTTCTGTATGTACTTCAGTCCGCTGCAGAATACGTTGGTGCAGCCGTTACTGATGAACATCAGGACTCCCTGGTTTCCGAATACATGATGCAGAGGCAGGAGTATCATCTCCACATCATCCTCAAAGATCGGCTCTACCTTTCTCATCGCGGCGATCGTAGAAGCGATATTGCGCTGCGAGAGCTGTGCCGCCTTCGCGTCCGCAGAAGTTCCGGATGTGAACACGATGATATCCGTCGCGTGCTTGTCGATGACCTTGAACTCAGGCCTGTACTGATCTACGAGTTTCGCGTGCTTCGCGAGAGCTTCCTGCGAGATCTCCGACATAGGTATGAGAGTCTTGACCGCTATGCCTTCATTGGCAATGATCTTCTCAAAGTCCCAGCCAAGACTTTCATCATAGACGATGGCATCGGCTTTGCACTTTACAAGCGAGTTCACGATCTCCTCTTCCGGAAGGCCCTTATCCAGCGGTACTACAACTCCGACATTGATGACGATGCCGTAATAAGCTGCCAGCCATGCGTACGAGTTAGGTCCGATGACAACGATTCTCTTACCCTTGAGGCCCCTGCTGATCAGATACGCTCCGATGGTGTCGATATCATCTCTGAATTTGCGGTATGTGATCTCGACCTTGCTCTTTCTGTCAGGAGTTTTGTAGATGAACGCTGTATTGTTCGCGTACTTGTCGACAACAAAATCCATGATCTCTTTGAGATCCTGAAATTCTATGTCATATATGCATTTGTATTTTCTCATTTATTCCCCTCTTTTGTCCCTTTTATCTACATAAAACAGCCGTCCGGGTCAAACGTGCTATTGATTTATTTTAACAAATGCAACACCAATTCTCTACAATTCTGCAAAAATGAAACCCAAAACAAAAGCGCGGTTTCCCGCGCTTATACATGTTTATAAGAGTCCTGAATACTCAGGGAATATCTCCAGGCTTCGCTTCAGGATGCCGTGAACATAGGCTATCATCGTACCGTAATTGGTGATCGGTACGCCCTGTGCTGTCGTCTTGGACGCGCGGTGTTTCACCTCTTTTTCATTGAGCATGCATCCGCCGCAGTGGACTACAAGTGCATATGGCGTGAGGTCATCCGGATAGCCTGTTCCGCTCGACGTTTCGAATACCAGCTCTTTGCCGGTGAATTCGGTCAGCCACTTCGGTATCTTTACAGTGCCTATGTCGCCGCACTGCCTGTGGTGTGTGCAGCCTTCGGCTATGAGGACTTTGTCTCCGTCCTTAAGTTTTGCTATCGCCACGACTCCGCTGACGGCATCCTCAAGCAGCCCTTTGTAGCGGGCCATCAGTATCGAGAACGAAGTCAGCGGTACATCATCCGGAACAACTTTGTCGACCTTTCCGAACACCTGGCTGTCCGTAATTACCAGCGCCGGCTTTGTACTGAGCTTAGCCAGTGTATCAGCAAGTTCCGTATCCTGCACTACGATCGCTGTCGCTCCCGCGTCAAGTATGTCTCTTATAGTCTGCTGCTGAGGCAGTATCAGTCTGCCCTTTGGCGCTGCCTTGTCTATAGGTACGACAAGAACGATCAGGTCTCCGGCCTTTATCCTGTCAGCGATGAGATGCTCTTCGTTTCCTTCAGGTTTCAGGACAGCAAGCCTGTTTTTCAGTTCATCTATGCCGTCCCCGGAAAGAGCGCTGACATGTATCATGCCGCTGCAGTCTTTGGCGATCTTCTGAAGAAGGCCCGGTGCTTCTTCATCCACGCTGAATTCTTCGGAGTCCTCAGGTATGTCGCTCTTGTTCAGCGCAATAAGAAAAGGTATGCCCCTTTCCCTGAAAAGATCCGTCAGCTCTGCATCGACCTTTCTGAATCCCTCTGTAGTATCTACTACCAGTACGGCTATGTCCGTCTGTTCGAGTATCTTTTTAGTCCTTTGTACACGAAGCTCTCCAAGGCTGCCCTCATCGTCAAAACCCGGTGTGTCGATGATTACCACCGGTCCGAGCGGCAGTATCTCCATCGCTTTTTTCACAGGGTCTGTCGTAGTCCCCCTGACCTCAGAAACCACTGCAAGATCCTGACCGGTCACCGCGTTCACCACGCTCGACTTACCGGCGTTCCTGCGTCCGAAGAACCCTATATGTACTCTTTCGCCGCTAGGCGTCTCATTCATTCCTGCCATAATCATTACCTCTTTTGTTAGTATAGCATATATGGATTTGAGCGTTGAATTGCTTTTTGAAGTGCGGTAAGAGTATCATTTTTGTGATGAAAGATTTGATCATGAGCATCCTGAATATGACTGCGTGGAGGATGGACGCCCCAAAGCTGTTCGGCAGCTTCCATTTCATTGCCTCGCTTGCCGCGGCAATCATTGCGGTGGTTTTTGCCGTGGCGGTTTCCAAAAGAAAGAACATCAAAACCGTACGCGTACTTGCAATAGCGGGATGGATACTTGTGATACTCGAGATCTGGAAGCAGCTCTTCCTCTTCTATATCGTAAACAACGGGGCCTATGACTGGTGGTACTTCCCCTTCCAGCTCTGTTCCGTACCTATGTATCTTTGCATACTGCTGCCATTTACAGGCACACGGACCCGCAGGACTTATCTGACCTTCCTTGGCGCTTACACCTTTGTCAGTGCGGCAGCAACTCTGATCTACCCGGAGGATATACTGCGTTCTTACACGGCTCTGACTTTGCATGGATTCATATGGCACGGTCTGCTGCTGTTCATAAGCCTGGTCGTGCTTCTTACGGGCTCTGCGGATGCATCAGCCCGCGGACTTCTGCGTGCTTTCGGGCTGTTCGCGGTACTCTGCTGCATTGCGGTCGGGATAAACGTATTTGCTGAACCTATAATGCAGACCACACCCGGTCTTCCTCACAGATGGGCAGCCATGTTCTATCTGAATCCATATCACATCTCTCCGCAGCCTCTCGTCGGAACCATACAAAAAACCGCGGGAATACCCGCGGGTCTTCTGCTTTATTCAATTACCGTGGCTGCTGCCGGAAGCATCTCAGCCTGTCTGCTGAACAAAAGGGATCGCTGATCAATAGAATACGTTGAGTATCCAGCGGAATCCGTAAGGCTTCATATTGTATTCGCCACCGTCGATCCATGCGTTTACATAGTCAGGCGAGAAGTTGAAGAGTCCCAGCAGGCGCTTTCCTTCATACTCCCTTATAATACCAAGCACTCTGTTGTCTCCGGTGTCTACAGGATACACGTGTGCGTCTGAATGGAACACATCATTGTACTTGCGTATCATGATGAGTTTTTTGATTTCGCTGAATATCCGTGCCGTAACAGTTGCCGGATCGAACCTCTCATCGGCCTTCTTCCAGTCCATCTTTCCCCTGTGGATATTGCGGCTGTCCGCCTGCTTTCCCGGGTCGTTATGGTAATCGTAGTCGTTGAGCATACCGATCTCATCTCCGCTGTACAGCACAGGGATGCCGCGCAGTGTCAGCATGCACGCGTGGAGCATGACATCTGCGTCGATCGCGCGCTCAAGAGCTTCTTCGTTCTTTTCATAAAGCGCTGATTCGACACCGCAGAGCGAAGCGGTTGTCCCGCAAAGTCTGGCATCCCGCAGCCACTCGGAATCGTTGTACAGTTCGCCTCTTGAAGGACTGCCGTAGTACTTGCCCGTGAACCAGTCGTTCAGGTACTTCTTGTGCGAAGCCTCCCCCATTCCGTACTGTGCCAGGAATCCGTAGTCAAGCCCCCAGCCAATATCATCGTGACACCTGAGGTAGTTCTGGAATATGCAGTTTGAAGGCACATTCTCTATCTGCTGAAGCTGGTACCTCAGCAGCCTCACGTCACGCGTTGCCATGGTGTGCCATATAGTAGCCATTGTAGTTACGTTATACAGCATGTCACACTCCGGCTTATCCTCTGTGCCGAAGTAAGGAAGCACCTTGCTCGGCTCCATCACGACCTCGCCCAGCAGCAGGACGCTAGGGCAGACTATCCTGCACGCGATGTTCATCATGCGCACAAGCGTATGAACCTGCGGAAGGTTGCGGCAGCTGGTGCCGAGCTCTTTCCAGATATACGGAACGGCATCAAGTCTCACAATGTCCACACCTCTGTTAGCGAGATACAGCAGGTTATCGGTCATGTCATTGAATACCAGCGGATTGCCGTAGTTGAGGTCCCACTGGAACGGATAGAACGTCGTCATGACTATCTTGCCGATATCATCGAAGTATGTGAAATTGCCGGGAGCCGTCTCCGGAAATACCTGAGGCATGGTCTCTTCATACTGACGAGGGATATCCCAGTTGTCATAGAAGAAGTATCTGCTCTGCGCGAGCGGATCGCCTTCTCTCGCGGCCTTTGCCCAGGCGTGCTCATCGCTGGTGTGATTCATGACGAAATCAAGGCAGACACGGATACCTCTGCGGTGACACGCGCTCGTGAGCTTCTCCAGGTCTTCCATGGTCCCAAGTTCCGGTTTTACCTTGCGGAAATCGGATACTGCGTATCCGCCGTCGCTTCTGGCACTGTCTTCCGGCGCGTCCAGGAGCGGCATAAGGTGCACATACTTTACTCCGCATTCCTTGAAATACTCGAGCTTTTCAGCAACACCATTAAGGTCGCCTGCAAAGTTCTCCGTATACAGCATCATGCCCATCATCCTGTTTGAATGATGCATGTAAGGGTGTGCCGCGCGTCTTGCGTCTACGTCCTTGAGAGTCTTCTTGCGCTCCCTGAAGTTTTTCCGGAGCATATCCAGGAAGTATTCAAATGCCTGCTCATCATGGTATAAGTCCATGAAAAGCTGCCTCAGCTCATCATAATAGACCTCGAGCCTTGCATCAAATCTGCTTCTTTTATTATCTTTTCTGTTCATAGTTTCACTTCATCCGCTGTCGGCATCGCTGGTATAGCTCCGTGACGCGAGCATGTGATGGACGCGGCTTTATTAGCATATGTCACGAAAGATTTAAGCTCTTCTCCTGTAAGACCTTCGATCAGGCCATCTCTTCTGACGATCTGGGCAAGCATGGCTCCCGCAAAAGTATCGCCGGCTCCGTTCGTATCCGCGACCTTTACGCTGAAGCCCGGAACCTGCTCGGCGTAGTCTCCGCGTCTCACGAAGACTCCGTCTCCTCCCATGGTTACCATCACCAGACTTATGCCGTATCCTGCCAGGATCTTGCTTCCCTCGGCGAAATCTTCGCTGCCGGTAAGCATGACCATCTCCTCATCAGATACCTTGAGAATGTCCGCGTACTGCAGAAGCGACTTCATCATCTCTATCGCGCGCTCTTCACTGTCCCAGAGCGCGCCTCTGTAGTTAGGGTCATAGCTTATGAGAGCTCCGCTCTTCTTAGCGCATTTGATTGCTGCCACGCATGCCTCATCTCCCGGTGATGTAGTCAGCGAGAGCGAGCCCACATGCAGGATCTTAGGCATGCCCGCGGAAAGAGCTCCTGTGGCCTCTTCAACAGTCAGCTGAGTATCAGCGCCCGGTTTTCTGTAAAAGGAAAAATCACGCTCGCCTTTTTCATCTACCGAAACTATCGCCATGGTTGTCGGCTGATAATCATCATAATATAAGCCACTGATGTCGACATTATCTTTCTTAAGTGTGTCCGCGAGACTGCGTCCGAAAGCGTCATCTCCGACCTTGCCTATAAAACCTGTTGAAACGCCGAGTCTGGACGCGGCCACCGCGACGTTTGCCGGAGCTCCGCCCGGAAACGCGGTGAATTCACCATTGCCGTTTTCGTCTATCCCTCTCTGAGTAAGATCTATGAGAAGTTCTCCCAATGTAATGATTTCTGCCATGATTCCCTCCTGTCGCATGGTGATTATATATTATTTCTCTGTTACATTTCCAGTACTGCGCGTATCCCGCGGTCCAGATATTCGTTCCAGAATGCCCAGTCATGACGGCCCGGACCTTCTTCAAAGACAAAGTCCGCGGATTCCGAAGCCAGAAAGTCCCTCAATTTACGGTTCGGACCGATGAGGCTGTCATCAGTACCGCAGGCAAAGTATATTTTAGGTATTATCCGGCCTTCCTTTTTCAGTTTTTTGTACAGATATTCCGGGTTTTTATCCGATTTTATCAGTTTTTCCGGATCGCCGAATGTGTCGGCTATCATCTGCGGCGGAACCACGCCGTCCAGACTGCCTGCCGCGATCCCGTCCGTTATAAGAGCTGATGACAGAGCGATGCAGGCCCTGAACTTTTCAGGATGTGAAAGCGCTGCGCAGAGCGAACCGTAGCCACCCATCGAGAGCCCTCCGATCATGCTGTTTTCCCTTGTCATCTCTATCCCGAAAGTCCTGCCGATGTAAGCGGGCAGCTCTTCTGTTATATACTCCCTGGTGTTGGCTCCCATGTAGCCCTTGTCCAGATAGAAGGAGTTGCCGGTGGTAGGCATAAATATGTTTAGATTGTATTGTATTGCCGCCCACTGCGCCATGCTGCCGTAAAGCCAGTCTGTATCAGTACCAGTGAGCCCATGCAGCAGTATAAGGTTCATCGGATCACGCTCGTAATGCCTTTTGTCCAGGACTTCATCCATCTCCACATCATTTGGCAGTATGAAACTGAAGTTAGTATGCAGCATTATCGACTGCGAGTGAAATTCCATTCTTCCGCTTGCCATTATCTTCTCCTGTCTCAGTCTTATAACTGATACGCAGTTACATCCATCATGACGCTGCCTTCGGCCGCAAACCTTATTCCGTCAGCTTCAGGCGGCGTATAGTATGTCAGCGACATCACCTGCTCGCCGCCGTTAACAAACACTTCCGCGCTCCATTTGTCTATCAGTATCCTCAGGCTGAGACTGCCGTATGAATACTTTGCCCTGTAGCTTCTCCTGGCAGTGATCTCACTGCACTGGCCGCTGCGGCTTCTGTCTATTGTGATCAGCGATCTTGCCGGTTTGTAGCTGAGCCTTATGAAGTGTTCATCATCCACTGCGAAGTCTATGGTGAACTCCCTGTAAAGAGGCGCTCCCACTTCATACGGAGCGATCTCCACTTCAAGCTCTATCAACCTGCCGGATATGCCCTCAAAACTGCGCTCCTCATCCTTAAGCAATACTCCGTCATAGTCCAGTCTGTTCTTTCTGTATTCACAGAGTTCCCTTGCCGGCCACTGATAAAGCTTTCCGTCCCTGTATTTGAGTTCCCTCGGTACAGTCATTTGACCGAATGTGTGTGAGCCCTCCGGTCCGTGGAGATATCCGTCCGCATCCTCTACCGGAACGGCGTACTGCAGTCCCGGTCCTGTCAGGTCATCTCTTGCGTCCGCGAAATTTCCATACTTCGGATCCTGCATCCAGCCGATCATGATATGCCGGCCGTCCGGAGCTTCCATTACCTGTGGAGCGTAGAAATCAAGACCGATATCTACCGGTTCATATCCTCCATCCGGGGTGAATGTCTCAGTTTCCTCATCATATTCTCCGGCTATGCAGCAGACATTGCTTCCCTGCGGAAATCTTACGGATCCTACCGCCTCATCGGCCTCGGCATGCATGTCCATAGGGCTTGCGATAAGTATCTGTTTTCCATCCAGTTCAAAGAAATTCGGACATTCCCACATTACGCCTATCCGGCGGTGGTCCTCAAACAGCACCTTGTCAAACTCCCATTCGAAACAGTCATTGCTCCTGAACAGTATGAGCTGTGTGCCTTTTTCATGCAGATAATTCCCGTCTTCGCCGATCTCACCTGTTCTGCCTGCTGCTGCAAGGAACCTGTATGTGCCGTCAGCTGCCTGCCAGATATATGGATCCCGGAATTCATAAGGATCGCAGTCTTCAGGAAGGTCATCGGCTTTTATAACAGGATTGTTTTCATATTTTTCAAATTCAACGCCGTTCTCTATCTCTTTCGAAACGGCCAGGCACTGGGTCTGGAGCCATCTGCCCTTGCGAAGCGGATCTTCGCTGCTGTCACCGCAGCCCGTGTACATCAGAAGCTGCCGGCCGTCAGGAAGCGTTACCGCAGTGCCCGAGAAGCATCCGGATCCGTCATATTCCGTATCCGGAGCCATTGCCGCAGGCAGATATTCCCACTTGATCATGTCGCTGCTTACAGCATGCCCCCAATGCATCGGCCCCCAGTACGAGCTGTATGGATGGTACTGATAGAAAAGATGATATTTGCCTCCGTAAAAGGAGAATCCGTTTGGATCATTGAGCCATCCTGTACGCGGCGAAAAATGGAAGACCGGTCTGTCCGTCTCCGGGATCTTTGCCGTCTCCCTTTCTTCATATTCTCTTGCTTTCTTTAATTCTTTGCTGATCACTTGTACTACCTCAGATTTTATAAATATCTACCTGCCTCGCCGGATAGTCTCCCGTCAGCTGCGGAAAGGTGTATCCGTTTTGCATCAGTGTCTTTCCGCGGCACTCAAACTCTCCTCCTACTGAATAGACTGCATCAGGATCCAGGCCCTTCAGCTTTACATGCACAAGAGTGTAATTCGCCTGTGGATCTGTGACGACGACGCTGAGTATGCAGCGGTTCCTGTCCTGACTTACATTTTCCCAGCAATAATACCTGCTGTTTTCGGACGGATCGCTGAGCCTGTAAAGACTTCCGTCATGGATGACAGGTTCTATCTCCTTATATCTCTCAATCTGCTTTTTTATCTCCTCGCATTCCGTGTCCGTGAGTTTAGCCAGATCGAGCTCATATCCGAAAGTGCCCGCCATTGCAACGACTCCCCTCGTTGACAAAGGTGTCGCCCTGCCGGTCTGATGGTTCGGAGACGCGCTCACATGCGCTCCCATGGTTGAGCATGGATATCCGAACGATGTGCCGTACTGGATAGCCAGACGCGACACCGGATCGGTATTGTCCGAACACCATATCTGCGGTGAGTACTGAAGCATTCCCGCGTCAAACCGGCCTCCGCCGCCCGCGCAGCCTTCAAAGAGCACATCGGGGAACTCTTTGGTCAGCCTGTCATATAGTTTATAGAGGCTAAGATAATAGCGGTGCGGCACCTCGCCCTGTCTGGCCGAAGGTGTCGAATGAGAATAGACATCGGATATCGGCCTGTTGAAATCCCACTTTATATAATCTATATCGTTATTCCGAAGCAGTCCGGAAATGATTTCGTATAAATATTCATGTACCTCAGGGTTGGACAGATCGAGCACCAGCTGATTGCGTGCCATCATTGGAGCGCGTCCCGGCGCTGTCAGCGCCCAGTCCGGATGCTTTCTGTACAGCTCTGAGTTCTCGCTTACCATTTCAGGCTCTATCCAGAGCCCGAACTTAAGGCCCATATCTCTGACCTTGGAGATCAGTCCGCTGAGGCCATGAGGAAGTTTTTCGGTGTCGGTGACCCAGTCACCGAGACCGGCTTTATCATCTTTTCTGTTTCTGAACCAGCCGTCATCGAGCACAAGCATTTCCATGCCCAGTTCTTTGGCCTTGCGCGCTATTCCCAGCAGTTTGTCTTCTGTGAAATCAAAATACGTCGCTTCCCAGTTGTTGACCAGTATAGGCCTGTGGCTCAGTTTGTATTTTCCGCGCACGACATTATTGCGTATCGTACGGTGATAGTTATGCGAGAGAGCTGTCAGTCCCTCAGCGTATGTCAGTATCACTTCAGGTGTATGAAGCGATGTTCCGGGTTCAAGTTCCCAGCGGAACCTGTCATCATTCAGTCCCATCACCACCCTGACGCTCTCGAACTGGTCGAGTTCTACCTCGGTCTTATGGTTTCCCGAATACATAAGCATCATGCCATAGCAGGCGCCGCTGTCTTCCGTCGCTTCATGATCGCAAATGATCACGAAAGGATTGTGCTGGTGGCTTGACATCCCCCTGCCGGAAATCAGGGTGTGAACGCCATGGAAGAGCCTGATTCTCTCCGGCTGGCGTTCCATGCAATGCCTACCGTGGAAGTGCATCATGTCCCAGTTTCCATAAGGCAGCTCCAGGCACATGGAGGAAGCCTTGCGCAGCCATACCATTTCTTTTCCGGTGTTGATGATCTCCGCGGATCTGGTGATCACGTCAAGATCTTCAAGTACACCATAATACAGCTTTATCCCGATATTCGCGGCATTATCGATCAGCGTCACTATCAGTGTCTGAGCCTTGCCTTTCTCATCATATACCGAAGGCAGACCCGATATGCTGTACTTGCCGTCAATTATCTCGTGTGATACATACTTGAATTCCGCGCAGCGGCTTCCGTCAGAGCAGGATGCCGCGATGCTGTTGACTCGAAAGTCACCCACGCCGAAGGAAGTGTATTCCTGAGCCATGGAATCGAGAGAATATGTGCGGTCATCCCTCACCGCATACGGATTGCCTGAGAATCCCCGGTCATAGAAACGGAACGCATATGACAGATCGTCCTGCCCCGGCTTCGGTCCGTAGTACATGTGCTGAAGATAACCAAGCCTGTCTATCTTCATGTGATAACCGGTATTCTTTGTTTCGAGTATCAGGTGTTTTGTTTCTTCTATAAAACGTATGCTCATGTCTCTGTATGCAGAACACTTTTTCTGCGTGTGATAATCAAAAATACAGCAGGGCTGCCACATAAAAGCGGCAGCCCTTGTCATTACTTTGTCCGCTGACTATACAGCCCAGAGCAGGCTCTTTTCTGTCTCCTTGTCGAACAGCTGGATCTTTCTCATATCCACTGAATATGTAGCTTCCATTCCGTTCACGAGGTCCACTTCAGGATCGACTCTGGCTGTGCACTGCTTGCCGTTGATGTCTCCATAGAGGAATACTTCTGCGCCAAGCAGCTCGCGTACTTCGACCTTGCACTTGAGAGTGTTCTGCTTGCCTTCCTGGCCTCTGCCGTCACCGAAATGCTCCGGACGGATTCCGAATACGACTGTCTTGCCGTCATATCCGCCGTCCTTGAGGATCTTGGCCTTGTCAGCAGGCATCTTCAGAACATCGTCACCGATGTGCAGGAACGCGTCATTGCCCTTGATCTCGACAACAGCGTCGAGGAAGTTCATCTGAGGCGATCCGATGAAGCCGGCTACAAAGAGGTTGCACGGCTTGTTGTAAAGATGCTCAGGAGTGTTGATCTGCTGAACGATTCCGTCCTTCATGACAACGATACGTGTACCGAGTGTCATGGCCTCAGTCTGGTCGTGAGTTACATAGATGATCGTGGTTCCCAGTCTCTCATGGAGCTTGGCGATCTCTGTTCTCATCTGTACTCTCAGCTTGGCGTCGAGGTTGGACAGAGGCTCGTCCATGAGGAATACCTTAGGGTTTCTTACGATTGCGCGGCCCATGGCTACACGCTGTCTCTGTCCGCCGGAGAGAGCCTTTGGCTTTCTGTCAAGCAGCTTCTCGAGGTCGAGGATCTTGGCTACTTCATCGACTTTCTTGTCGATCTCTTCCTTAGGAACGTTTCTGAGCTTGAGCGCGAATCCCATGTTATCTCTTACTGTCATGTGAGGATAGAGAGCGTAGCTCTGGAATACCATAGCGATGTCTCTGTCCTTAGGCTCTACGTCATTCATCTTGACTCCGTCGATGAGGAACTCTCCCTCGGAGATGTCCTCGAGGCCGGCGATCATACGCAGAGTTGTGGACTTTCCGCATCCGGAAGGTCCTACGAAGATAATGAATTCCTTATCTTCTACTTCGAGATTGAAATCGTGAACAGCGTGATAACCGTTCTCGTAGATCTTCTCAATGTGTTTTAATGATAAACTTGCCATTTTATATCTCCTTTATTCCAATATACTTGACCGGTCCTGACTGATATCCGTCACTCTTTCTCCAGATCTCTGAAGATGCCGTCATACAGCATCGCGCAGAGGTAACCCGGAAGAGTGAATCCGTAGATCAGAAACGCCAGCGGCGCGGCTTTATGCAGATAGACAAGTACCAGCACCCAGGCGATCCATGCGAGCGCCATGCCGGCTGTTCTCGGCAGATTGCCCAGCGACAGCCTGACCGCGTTCACGATCGTTCCCTTCACAGTGTTTTCGTATCTCGACTGAAGGGCAAACATGTATACTGCCGTTACGAATATGAATACCGCGACTATCGTGATGATGATCATCATCAGAGTCATCAGCCTTGACTCGGATCCGTGAAGAGCCCACATATCGACCGCGGTTATGATACCGATAAGTATCACCAGCAGTCCCTCGGGTATGCTCTGACGGAAATTCTCCCTGAAGGAGTCCTTGAACATCCTTATTACATATGTCTCATCTTTTCTTACAAGGTGCAGCAGCACGTGATTCATTGCGGCCATGGCTCCTCCGGCTGTTACCAGAGGGATGGAATACAGCACCGTGAAAATGTTGAGTACCGCAAGGTCCACCAGTCTTGCAAGAAACTTCATCACCGGGTTCCCGGAGTCAAAGAATTTATCCATCGATTATCAGTTCTTACCTTTGCAAACTTATGATTAGCCCTTTACCGCTCCTGCAGTAACTCCCGCAACGATGTACTTCTGCAGGAAGAGATACAGGATGAGTATAGGCAGCATGGCCAGCAGCAGCGCTGCCATTACCAGACCGATATCCGTGGAATAAGTTCCGTAGAAGGCCTGAGTCGCGATCGGGATCGTGTATATCTCCTTGTCAGTGAGTACCAGACTTGGCAGGAGGTAGTCGTTCCAGAACGCCATGGCGTCTATGATTGCTACAGTGGCAACTGTCGGTTTGAGAAGCGGGAAGACGATCTTCCAGAATGTCTGCCATCTGGTATAGCCGTCAATAAGCGCCGCTTCTTCGAGTTCCAATGGTATATTGGAGTGGATCGCTCCGTGGAACATGAAGGTCGCCATGGATACAGAGAAGCCCGTGTGCATCAGTATCAGGGTGAGACGGCTGTTGAGAATGCCGAACACTCCGCCGTATACGGATACCAGAGGTACCATCAGTACCTGGAACGGGATCACCATGGAAGCGATCATGAGCGCGAAGAGCGCTGAGCAAGCTTTCCACTTGCCGTTACGTACGATAACGAACGATGCCATCGCAGATACGAGGATAGTCAGTATCGTAGCGCATGTGGTGATGATCAGCGAGTTCTTGAATACATTGAAGAAGTCCATCTTTGCCATTGCGTCAGGGAAGTTCTTCGTTGTAAATCCGTGCTCGCCTATGAGCGAAAGCGGGTTCGCGGTGATGTCAGCCTGATCCTTGAATACGTTGATCAGCACCAGAATGAACGGTGCGATGAACAGGATGAATACAACGACCAGGAGGACGATCATAATGGCGTGTTTTCTCTTCTTGGCTGCAGCAGCCTTTTCGTTCTGAGTCATTATGCTTCCACCTCCCCTTTCTTGCTCACATATACCTGAGTGATTCCGATTATCGCGCAGACGATGAACAGGATGAGAGCTTCAGCCTGGCCTGTGCCGTAATCCTTATACGTGAACGCTTTGTTGTATACGTGCATGGCTGCCATTACGGAGCTGAAGAACGGCTCGCCCTTTGTCAATGACAGGTTGACATCGTACACTACGAAGCATCTCGTAATGCTCAGGAAGATACAGGTTGTGAATGACGTCCTCATCAGAGGGATCGTCACATTGCGCATCGCCTGTGAAGGAGTGCAGCCGTCGATCATGGCCGCTTCCTTGAGACTGTCGGATACGCTCATGAATCCGGCTACATAAATCAGCATCATGTAGCCCGCGTATTGCCAGACTGATACCAGTATCAGGCAGAACATCGCACCTCCGGTCGTAGATAGCAGAGACGGCACCGTCCCTCCGGAGATCGCCTCTCCGATAGCTACGAACGCGCGGTTGAAGACGAACTTCCAGACATAACCAAGTACGATTCCGCCGATCAGGTTAGGAATGAAGAATCCGGCACGGAAGAAGTTCTGGCCCTTTACACCGCTCGTTACCATGTAAGCGAGCAGGAAAGCGACGACGTTGACGAATACCACGGCGAACGCCGAGTAGATGATCGTTCTGCCGATCGCTGACCAGAAATACGCGTCTTTAAAAGCGGATACATAGTTTGCGAAGCCTACGAAAGGCTTTTCAGCACTGACTCCGTCCCAGCTGGTGAAGGTCAGGAACAGTCCGTAGATGAACGGAATGATGATGACCATGCAGAACAGGATGAGAGCCGGACCTGCAAACATAAGGAATTGTTTTGACTTATAAGCCATTGTGTTTCTTTCCATTATTCAGTCCTCCTTTCCTATTCTGAGTGGCTTGTCAGAGTCTTTGTGTGCCAGTACGTCTCAACGTCTTTGGCGAATCCTTCGCGATCGCTGATGCCGGCCAGATACTTCTGGAACATGGCTCCGAGGATAGCGTAGTGATCGTCAGGCATGTAGTTGTAGTTAGGGATCAACTTGCCGGCGTTGGTGTACTTGCTTACCGAAGCGCCAAGCGGATCGCTGATTGGCAGTTCGATGTTCGAGAACGCAGGAACAAGAGCGCAGTCGTTAACGAGGAATGACTGTCCATTCTCGTTGTAGATAAGCCAGTTGAGGAAATCCTTGGCCTGCTGTCTCTGTTCTTCCGATGTGTTGGAGGAATTGTCGATGAAGAAGTACTTCGATCCTCCGCCAACCAGCATCTCGTTCATTCCGTCATCAAGATCCTGAGGAACAGGCATCATGCCCATGTTCTCTGTGTAGTCAAACTGGTTGATCTGCGACCAGTCCCAGTTACCGCCGAACATGAACGCGATCTCGCCTTCTGCCAGCTTCTTCTCGGAGATCTCACGCTCTGCAGAGATGGCGCTTGCCTTGGCGTAGTTGTTTTCCATCAGAACATCGAATGTGTCCATGAGGGAGTTGAACTTCTCGTTCTCCATAAGTTTGACTTTTCCTGCGCTGAGATCCATAAGGAATGCGTCAGGATCATCCTGTTCTTCGTAGACCTGAGCAAGATAGTGGGCTCCGAGTGACCAGTCTTCTTTCATGACTCCCGTAGGCGATTCCATTCCGCCCTTCTTGAGTTCTTCGATCAGTCCCTTCCACGCTGTCAGTGTCTTGTACTGCTCAGGATCAAAGTCCTTGCCTGTAACTTTCTTGATCGCGTCGCCGTTGTAAATGATGCCCCTTGCTTCTACGCAAACAGGGAATCCGTATACATGACCGCCAATACTGATCGCATAACCCGTGTCTTTTACCCATTCCTCATCATCGAGAGGAATAGCGTGCTCTTCAGCCAGGGAATAGATATCCTTGGCGTCTACCATCGACAGTGTGTACGGGTTGTTTGATGCGTACCTTGTTGCCATATGAGCCGAGACCGTGTCACTTGAGTAATAAACCTCTACGTGGACACCTGTCTCCGCCTCATACTTTTCTGCCATCTGGAGCAGCTGATCCTGGATCTCCATCTTTGAGTTGAAGACCGTGATTCCATTGGTGTTTCCCGAAGGGGCTTCTTCACCGCCGGAGGACCCGCCGCAGCCTGCCAGAAGCAGTACGGACATCGCCAGCACTGTCAACAGAGCAACTGTTCTTTTGAGTTTTTTCTTCAAGAGTTTTTACCTCCTATATTGCTCTCCAATAACTGCAAAAGTTTTAGCGATAACATATAAAGCTATTCCAATAAAGAATGCCTATAAATTTTATCAACTAACCGCCTGTGCGGTCAATCTAAAAGCACCCTTCCGGGTGCTTAAAAACAAGTAAAAACAATAGTGTCATGGCTCGCAGTACCCGCACGGCGTATACCCCTGCGAAGTGAGTTCGACGCGGGTCGCCGTTACTTCTTCGCGGTTATGCGGAGATATGCTCTGCGCACCCTCGCAAGTCGGATAGTGGAATACCTTTGAACGCTTATTTATAACATACAATCTGGCCTCCTGTACCGCCTGCTCTTCTGTCGTCACTATTCCGGTCCTGTAATCTATCTCGGCATTTGGCGTCACATTGAAACAGTAAACATTGAACGATATGCCCTTGCCGCCGTCCTCAAGAGAGACAGCTGTCAGCTGCACTCCCCTGGCCACCTTCTCATCCCCGGCAAACCATGGTTTAGCCATGTAAAGCACATGGTCGCCCGTGTTCCAGATGTAATGCTCTACCTCTTCTTCAAGAGGTCTCATCCCGTCATAGTTCAGATAATGTGTGCCCGTAATAAGATTGGACGGATTGGCGTTCTCCGCCGAGAGAGCCCATGCTATCAGGTGGCAGCGCTCCCAGTTCTGCGCCTTTGCCCAGCCTGACGGATGTACGGAAGAAATGTCTCCTCGCTCGGCGCCTTCTTCTGGCATGGTCTCCCTGCCCAGGCATCCGTACGCGTAAGTGCACCTGCCCAGGCTGTCCAGGCTTCCGTAATACTCATATGGCGTCAACTTGCCTGAGTCGATGGTGCCCAGCAGGTTGCCCTTGGTCTTCCAGCCGTCGCCGTCCTTTACAAGTCCGGCACGCTCATATACCTCATTAGGGAATTCAGGCGCATTTCCGTTCACCTGCACATAATGGTTTCCGTCCCATTCAGGAAGCGAAGACGCATCCAGTTCGCCGCTGAAGCTGCTGCCATTCTCATTACCGCTGCCGTTCTCGCTGACGCCGTTTTCTGATTCATCGCCCGGTTCTATCGATTCATAACCGAGCTTTTCCATCACAGCGTCCCTGGCGCTCTTGATGAACGGCACATCGGACATCACAAAGAATGCCACTGCTATCAGCAGTACAAGCAATAGAGCAAGAGCCGGACTTCTCCGGCTCTTCTCTTTTGTATTCTTGTCTTTGCGGTCTTTCTCTGCCATTACCTGCTACTCAGTTCTTGAAGCAGCGATATCCTCGCCTGTCCATTTCGCGTTTGCCGCGATACCAAGCATCTTGTCTTTGAGTTCCTGCTCGATCCTTGCGAGTTCCTTCTCGGCCTCGGCTCTTGCGACCCTGCCGTCCTCCTGGATCTGCTTGATCTCGTCGAGAGCTGTGATCAGCTGCTCGTTGGTGTGCTGCAGTGTCTCGATATCGACGATACCTCTCTCGCTGGCCTTTGCTGTATCAACAGTGCTCTGGTGAAGAGCGTCAGCATTCTTCTTGAGCATTTCATTCGTAGCCTCTGTGACTGCGTGCTGAGCCTCAATGGCCTTCTGTGTATGGTAATTGTTGAGCGCCAGCACCATCTGTGTCTTCCACATAGGGATGACATTCACGATGGTGGAGCGGATCTTCTCGGACATGATGGTGTCGGAGTTCTGTACCATTCTGATCTCAGGAGCTGTCTGCAGGCATACTGTTCTGGAGAGTTCGAGGTCGTAGATCTTCTTCTCGAACCTTGTGATCATGTCTGCGTAATCCTGTGCCGCCTGTGCGTCCTCTACCGCGCCTGTCTCTTTAGCCTTTGCCTCGAGCTCAGGGAGTGTAACGTTCTTTGCCTTCTCAAGAGCCAGCTTGCCGGCTTCGATGTACATCGAAACTTCCTTGAAGTAGAGTTTGTTCTTGTCATAGAGCTTGTCGAGCTGAGCGATGTCCTTAAGGAGCTGCTCTTCATGGCCTTCAAGCAGTTTGACAAGTCTGTCGATGTTGGCCTCTGTTGTGCTGTACTGGGCTTTGAGTCTCTCGAAATTCTTCTCAGCGCTGCCGAACAGCTTGCCGAGGAAGCTCTTCTTTTCTTCGCTGTTGCTCTTGAGCTCTACGAGCAGGGATGTCAGTACCTGACCTGTCTCTCCCATATCCTTGGCTCTTACGCTCTCGAGAGCGCCGTCAGCGAAATCGGAGACCTTGCGCTGTGCCGTCGCTCCATAGCTCAGGACCGCGTTGCTGTCCTTGATATCGATCTTGTCGGCAACCGCCCTGATCTGTCTCTGCTCATCAGGTGTGAACTTTGAAAGCGTATCCTCTTTCTTCTCTTCTACCTGAGTGAATTCAGGAGCGAAGTCGATCGCCGGTGCTACATCGATAGCCGCAGCCTGCGCCGCAACTTCCTGTACTTCTGCCTCGAGTACTGCCGCCTGTGTCTCTGCTGCGTCTACTACAGCTTCAGGGGTAAGTTCATAATCTGCCATCTTGTCCTCCTTATTTTAACTAACTATTAGATATCGAAATCGGAATCCAGCAGACCCTTGCTTGCGAGCGTGGTCTGCAGTCTCTGTATGTCTGTGGTGATGTCCATGATATCATCTTCATGGAGTCTTTCAAGCAGGTTCTCCGAAGCCTCTGTAACGGAATCGATGAGGCTGATGAGCTGCGTCTTGATCGCGGCTGCCTGCTCTTCAAGATAATTAGGGTTGGTGTTGAGCACAGGAGCTCCGGAAGCATCTGTTGTGACTTCCTCTTTTGGCTTTTCTGTGCCTATCTTGCCCATATCTGCTATCTTCTCGTTGTACTGGTCTGTAAGCCTGACGACTTCCGGATAGTATTTCTCTCTGAAGTCCTTGACCTGCTTCTCGAGTTCAGGCACTTCCTCGACTCTCGCGTCTATCTTCTTTGTGATAGTGCGGAGTGATTTGAGCTTGCCCTTGATCTCTGTGTCATCCGTCATGGCAATGAGATCGTCGATCGACTCAGGAGCCATTCCTTCACGTCCGGCCTTGCGTCTTGCCTTCTTGTTCTCCGCAGCGGATCTCTCTACCGACTCGATAGGCTCGCCGTTGCGCGTCATTACGAGGAGTCTGTTGTTTATGTCTACATACGCCTCTGGGAAGAAGCCGTCGGCTATCATAGCCTGAAGATCATCAGCGACCTTGCTGAAAGGCTTTCCTACGTAAGCGGCGAGATCGTCGATCGAAGTGTTGCCCTTCTTGTTGATCTTTGCTTCGTAAGTCCTTATCCTCTTGGCCCTTGTGCTGAGAACCAGCTTCATTACTCCGGCAATGGCTAGAAGAATGACTCCCACTGCGCCAAACGCCAGCCTCATCTCAGGAGTATCTGACGATCCTGCAGCGGACATCAGGAAGAGCAGTCCTGTTATCAGGGAGGCCATGGTCCATCCGGACTTACCGAGTCTCTTCTTGTTGAGCATCTTTTCGGTGCGTCGCTGTGTAAAAGAGCCTCCCTGGCTTGCCGGTCTGGCGCTGCTGCTCTGACGCTGAGGCGTCTGGCTGGTGGTCCTTGTGCGTGTAGCAGAAGTGCTTGCCGGACGTGTCGTTGTAGTCGTTGTCGTTTTTGTAGTCTTTCCGTTCACGGTCTTGGTCGTGGTGGTCTTCGTTACGGTAGTGCCCTGAGGCATGCCGCCGGTGCCGAAGAGTTCTCCGAACACGCCGCCGCTTCCGTCAGAACCCGAAAGCGCGTCGCCCATGTCTCTGAGCGCGTCGCTGAGGTCTTTGCCGGCCGGCTGGACCATTCCCGCAGGAGAAGCCTCATAGTCGAGTGAATTCGAGTACATCACGAAAGACAGGCTCTTCGCTTCAGCCGGGATCGCAAGACGCGATTTGAAATTCTTCCTCTCGCCGTCAGCCCATTTGCCCGCGTTGATTTTCGCGGTGCCTATCTCCCTGTTATTGGTCTTGTCGATGACTTTGATCTTGAAAGAGAATCTGTCAAAATCAAAACCCGACCCGTTGACGACTGAAAAACTGTAGCTCAGTCTGCCGTCCTCAAGTCTCGAAGTCTTCGTTGTGGTTTTTGCTGCTTCCTTGAAATCAGTTTCAAACCAGTCCGTGATCGCTTTGTGCTGATCCAATGCTTGTACTGCCATTTATGTTCCTTTCGTGCCATGCGGCACAGTCCAAAATAACCCGTTTATAGTATATCACAAGTACGCCTGAATACGTTAGAAATCCAGACTGAAATCAAGGTCTATTTCCTCATCGTCTTCTGTAATGCCAACGGCTCCGAACGCGTCATCATACGTGACTTCCTTTACCTTGACATAGTTTTCCCTGCCCGTAAGCCTGTCCATGACTATGAAGATATGATCCTCTATCAGCTCGTTGGCGCTGAGGGCGGAAAGCGTCCCGTCATCCATAAGGCAGATGAGCGTTCTGAATCCTCCGTTGCCGAACCTGACAAGATAGAAATCTTTTACTTTGCCGCTGTCCGTAAACGGATAGACTGCTCCGTCAACTACTTCATTGTTGGTCTCAGCGTTTTTCAGGAGATCCTCTACCGGGACTATCTTAAGCGTGCCGTCATCGTAGAGAGTTATCGATTTGATCTGGAGCGGGATGTCCTGCATGTCCTCCGTATCGATTTCCTCAAGCGTCTTGATGACTTCCGCGCTTTGAGTTGTGCTTTCTTCTGGTTCCGCGGGCTCAGCGGACTGTCCGGAATCGCCGCCCTTTCCGCCGCACGAAGCAAGCATGAACATCATTGCGATGATCAGCAATAGCGATAAAAGCGGTGATCTTTTCTTTGTGAGCATTAATAATGTCCCCCTTTTTTTCAACTGTATACCCGTCAATAATATCACAAATAACAAAAACAAAGAAGCGGCAGAGCCGCTCCTTTGATGAAGATTGAATGAATATTTAGCCGCCCAGGTATGCCTTTTTGACCTCCTCGGACTGTGCAAGTTCCTTGCCCGTGCCCGAGAGGGTGATTCGTCCCGTCTCGATGACGTATGCCCTGTCGGCTACGGAAAGCGCCATCTGCGCGTTCTGCTCTACCAGAAGGATGGTCGTGCCGGCCTTGTTGAGGTTCTTGATGATATCAAAAATCTGATCAACAAGGATAGGAGCAAGCCCCATCGACGGCTCATCAAGCATCAGAAGCTCAGGGTCTGACATCAGTGCCCTTCCCATGGCCAGCATCTGCTGCTCACCGCCGGAGAGCGTGCCCGCTATCTGCGAAGTCCTCTCCTTTAGTCTAGGAAACTGCTCATATACATACTCAAGGTTATGGGCGATGCGGTCCTTCTTTGTTACGAAGGCTCCCATCTCCAGATTCTCTTCTACGGTCAGCCCCTGGAATATGCGTCTGCCTTCAGGAACGTGCGAGATACCCATCGCGACTATCTTATGAGCCGGCACGTGGGCAATTGAGCTCTCAAGGAACTCGATGTCGCCGGTCTTGCTGCGGAGCAGTCCGGAAATGGTGTGCAGAGTCGTCGACTTGCCGGCGCCGTTGGCTCCGATAAGCGTTACGATCTCGCCTCTGTTTACGTCGAGCGATATGCCCTTGAGGGCGTGGATGGCTCCGTAGTAAACGTTGATGTTGTCAACTGTAAGTACTGTACCCATCATTCACCCTCCTTTCTGTC
>JAFWNE010000028.1:0-6625 GCA_017510505.1 Mogibacterium sp.
GAGAGCAAACGACCAGCCGTTCCTGATGCCGGTCGAGGACGTATTCTCGATCACAGGCCGTGGAACAGTAGCAACAGGCAGAGTCGAAAGAGGAATGCTCAAGGTTGGTGACAGCGTAGAGATCGTAGGACTCACAGACGAGAAGAGAACAGTCGTAGTAACAGGCGTAGAGATGTTCAGAAAGACACTCGACGAGGCAGAGACAGGCGACAACATCGGCGCACTGCTGAGAGGCGTACAGAGAACAGAGATCGAAAGAGGACAGGTACTCGCAAAGCCTGGTACGATCCATCCGCATACAAAGTTCAAGGGTCAGGTCTACGTACTGAAGAAAGAGGAAGGCGGCCGCCACACACCGTTCTTCAACGGATACAGACCGCAGTTCTACTTCAGAACTACAGACGTAACAGGCGACCTGAGTCTGCCTGAAGGCACAGAGATGTGCATGCCTGGCGACAACGTCGTCATGACGATCGAGCTGATCACACCGATCGCTATCGAGGAAGGACTGAGATTCGCTATCAGAGAAGGCGGAAGAACAGTTGGATCCGGCGTAGTAGTCGAGGTTATCGAGTAATCACTTCGAAAAGCTATATAAAGACACCGCTTAGGCGGTGTCTTTTTTCGTGCTGAGGCAATTGCTCAACAGATAATTTTTTATTAGACCGTAGATCGGAAGCATAAATTGGAAAAAAGTGCCGGCCATCAAAACAAGTGCTCTGAGTGCAGGAATAAGTGCTTTTTCCGTTCGACAGTTTTATATAAAAGATATACCATCAAGGCACATCGAGAGCGCGATCGATAACCATCAAAACTCATTGACAACAGAGAAATACTTCACCAGGAAGGAGAATAAAATGGCATACAATCAGAGCTATTCACAGGGGAGCAATGACAAAGTCCGTTTCGATCTGATGGAACATATCGGGGTGCTCACAAAAAAGGATAACGGGTGGACCAAAGAGGTGAACATCGTAGCCTGGAACGGAGGCAAGGCAAAGGTGGATATCCGCGAATGGGATCCGGACCACGCGAGGATGACTAAGGGCATAACGCTCTTTGAGGAAGAGGCAGAGACTCTTGTAAAGGCGCTCGCCCACAGATACGGGCTGAGATATACAAGCAGCAGTCCGTGTCAGGAAGCAGCGCCGATCCCCGCAGCGGCACAGAACACAGCAGCAATGGAGGAGCAGGCGGAAGCGCTCCCTTTTGATGAAGCGGCTGATGAGGCAGCCGCAGAGCAAAGTTGACCGAATGTCAGCAGGATGATAGACTCAATTGACAAATCCAAAAGGAGCACACACAGGTCAAATGAAAGTCGCATTCCATACGCTGGGCTGCAAAGTGAATCACTATGAGACGGAGGCCATAAAGGAGGCCTTCGTTTCCCGTGGAGCAGAAATCGTAGGCGAGGAAGATCCTGCTGACGTCTATGTCATAAACACCTGCACCGTTACCAATATAGCGGACAGAAAGTCCCGCCAGTTCATCCGCAGGGCAAAGAAGACAAATCCGGATGCGGTCATCGTTGTGACGGGCTGCTATGCGCAGGTCGCCGCTGAAGATGTCGCGGCCATGCCTGAAGTCGATCTGGTCATGGGCAACAACCGCAAATCGGAGATCTGCGGTCTTGTGATGGAAAAGTTTGTGGCCAAAAGCAGCACAGAGGCTCCGGCAGAAGGACTGGATGCTGACCGCGGCCACGCGGAAGTGCGGGTCATCCCGCGCGACGAGCTCACTTTCTATGAGGACCTGGGAAAGATAAAGTCGGCCAGCGGCGAGATGTCGCGCGCTTACATAAAGATCCAGGACGGCTGCGACAGGTTCTGTTCGTACTGCCTCATCCCTTACGCAAGGGGTCCGGTAAGGAGCCGCAAAGCGGACGAGATAGTCGAAGAGGTGAGGGACCTGGTCGAGGCCGGGTTCAGGGAGGTGGTCCTAACGGGGATCAACACCGCTCTCTACGGCACGGAAGCCGGGGCAGAGCACAGCCTGTCAGAACTCCTGACCATGCTGGACGAGCTGGAGACTTCCGAAAACTTCCGAATCAGGCTCAGCTCTCTTGAGCCGACGGTGGTGGACAAGGACAACGTCGAAGAGATAATCAGGCACAGAAGGCTGTGCCATCATCTGCACCTTTCCGTGCAGAACGGCAGCGACTCCGTGCTCAAAGCCATGAACCGCCATTACACTCGCGAGGAGTATCTGGATATCGTGTTCATGCTCCGTAACCACGACCCGCTCTTTGGCATCACAACGGATATCATCGTCGGATTCCCTGGCGAGACGGAGAAAGACTTTGAAGATACGCTGGACATAGTAAAGAAGTCAGCCTTCGGCAGGACGCATGTGTTCCGCTACTCGCCCCGCAAGGGTACGGCCGGAGCCGCTATGAAGGACGCGGTCCCTGAACAGATCAAGAAGGAAAGAGCGGAGGTCCTTGAGAGCCTCGGCGAGAAGGCTGCAAAAGCATTCACCGGGGCCAACCTCGGCGTCACGCATACAGTCCTCATCGAAGAATCCTGCGACGGATACGCTACAGGCTACACGGGCAATTACATCAAAACATACATAGAGGATCCGGAAGGAAGGATCGAGGCAGGCAAACTGTATAAGGTTGTCCTGACCCGTACATTCAGGGACGGGGCTCTGGCGGTCCTTGAATAATATAGCCATGAAGAATACAATTAGAGCGAAGATACAAAGGCTGTTTGTAAAGATAAAAAGGAGGATAGGAGACATGGATGACTGCATCTTCTGCAAACTCGCGAACGGCGAAATCCCTACGGACATGGTCTACCAGGACGACAAGATCGCTGTGTTCCGCGACGCTGCGCCGCAGGCTCCGGTTCACATGCTGATGGTGCCTAAGATCCACGTGGCATCGCTCGACGACCTGACAGACGAGCATGCCGACCTCATGGCGCACATGATGCTCAAGATCAAAGAGGTCTGCGCGCAGGAGGGACTGGATAACGGCTATCGCTGCGTGATCAATACCGGCGAGGACGGACAGCAGACAGTAAAGCACCTGCATATCCACATACTCGGCAAGCGCGCAATGCAGTGGCCACCGGGCTAAAGGCCAATGGGCTTTGACCGAAATAACGGTGAATATTCCGGATAAATGAACGGAATATGCACCGTTTTCTTTTGCTTCAACATACAGTTAGAAGAGATACTGAACGCCAATCTATATATAGTGGGGCAGGGGTATGGGAGAGCACAATCCGTGGTGGTAGAGGAAACGCGGAACACAGTGTTGGGCATCCGTGATCAGAAAGCCCCAAATTTCAAGCATTTCAGGCTCTGTGCACCCTCAAAAATACTCAAAAAACATTTCAAAAAAGGCTTGCATTCCGGTGCGCCTGTATATATAATTCAAAGGCTTGTTAAACGCGAAGAAGCAGGAAGTTACCGTGCTAGCGGATAATTTCTGCCGAGAAGTCCTCACACGATGGGGGCGAAGGGTTTCGCTTTTTTGTTGTGTGCCATACCATAGGAAACGCGCGAAAGAGTGTAAGGCACTTCGGCGAAGGGCACAGGGACAGCAAAAACGCTGAAATTTCAAGGGATTCCAATGAGTTGCATGGAGCCCCGCGAGAGGCAGGCGCAGGCGAAGTCCTGTACAAGCATAGCGAAAATTAGTACGAAAAACCAAAACAGGAGGAAAGCAATGAGCGAATTACAGAAAATCAGGATCAGAATGAAGGCTTATGACCACGCTCTTCTGGACAAGTATGCTGCGAAGATCGTAGAGACAGTCAAGAAGACGGGCGCTGATGTAAGCGGACCTATTCCGCTTCCGACAGAGAAGGAAGTCGTTACTATCATCAGAGCGGTCCATAAGTACAAGGACAGCAGAGAGCAGTTCGAGCAGAGAACACACAAGAGACTCATCGACGTTACAAACGCGACCAACAAGACGGTCGAGGCTCTGCAGAAGCTCGACGCACCTGCAGGTGTTGATATCTACGTCAAGCTCTAATCCGTATTAGTAAGATCACACGAGAGGGACGCCGGACCCAAGCACCGGCAGAGCCAAACCGGAGTGATCCGCTGTAAGAACAGGAGGAAACACATATGAAAACATTGCTGGGAAAGAAGATCGGAATGACTCAGATCTTCGCAGAAGACGGAACAGTCATCCCGGTAACTGTCGTTGAGGCAGGCCCGGTGGCAGTCGTTCAGGTAAAGACTGTCGAGACAGACGGCTATGACGCAGTCCAGGTGGGCTACGAAGATCAGAAGCCGCAGAGAGTCAACAAGCCGCTCGCAGGACACTACGCGAAGGCAGGCGTTGGCACAAAGAAGTACCTCGCTGAGTTTAAGCCGGGCGAGGGTGAGACTTACGAAGTAGGTCAGGAAATCACGGTCGCGGACTTTGAAGAAGGCATGAAGCTCGATGTTACAGGAACATCCAAGGGTAAAGGAACCCAGGGTAACATCAAGAGACACGGCCACCGCAGAGGACCGATGAGCCACGGCTCAAAGCACAAGAGACTCGCCGGAGCACTGGCAGCCGGTACTTATCCTTCAAGAGTCTTCAAGGGCAACAAAGCTCCTGGAAGAATGGGAAGAGATACAGTCACAGTTCAGAACGTAGTGCTCGTTAAGAAGCTCGAAGATCGCAACATCATGCTGATCAAGGGCGCCGTTCCGGGAAGGAAGGGCGGACTCCTGAAGATCAGACCGGCGGTCAAGGGTCAGGATAAGTAAGCGGAAAGGAGGAACTGAAAATGGCAAAGCTGAACGTAGTAAACGTTGAAGGCAAGAAAGTCGGAGACATCACTCTGAACGATGAGATCTTCGGAATCGAGCCAAACGAATTCGCAGTACAGGCAGTCATCAAGAACTACCTGGCAAACCAGAGACAGGGAACCCAGTCCGCAAAGACAAGAGCTGAGGTCAGAGGAGGCGGCCGCAAGCCTTTCAGACAGAAGGGAACAGGACGCCACAGACAGGGTAGCTCGACAGACCCATCACAGGTCGGCGGCGGAGTGGTATTCGCACCAAAGCCAAGAGACTACAGATACTCGCTCAACAAGAAGCTCAAGAGACTCGCTCTCAAGTCGGCGCTCTCCGCAAAGGTTGCTGATAACGAGCTGATCGTAGTAGACGAGTTCAAGTTCGCAGAGCCTAAGACCAAGGAGATGGTCAAGGTTCTCGAGAACATCAAGGCAGACAAAAAGGCGCTGATCGTCATGGATGAGAAGGATGAAAACGTTGTAAGATCCGCTCACAACATCCCGGGCGTCAGGACAGCACTGGTAAGCACCATGAACGTATACGAGATCGTAAACCACTACACACTCGTGCTCACCAAGGCAGCAGCCAAGAAGATCGAGGAGGTGTACGCATAATGAAGACTGGATACGACGTATTACTGAGGCCTATCATCACTGAGAACAGCATGGATATGGCTGCGGAGAAGAAGTACGCATTCAAGGTTGCGCAGACCGCAAACAAGACCGAGGTCCGCAAGGCTGTCGAAGAGATCTTCGGCGTAGACGTAGCCAAGGTCAACATCATGAACGTCAGCGGAAAGAGAAAGAGACTGGGAAGAACATTCGGAACGACATCTTCATATAAGAAGGCGATCGTTACACTCACTCCTGACAGCAAGGAGATCGAGCTCTTCTCAGACATGTAATTAAGGAGGCAGTAGGAAATGGGAATCAGAAAGTATAAACCGACATCCCCGGGACTCAGAGGTATGACGGTCTCCACATTCGAGGAGATCACTACCGATAAGCCGGAAAAGTCTCTTACCGTCACCCTTAAGAAGCACTCGGGAAGAAACGTAAGAGGCAAGATCACCGTCAGACACAGAGGCGGCGGTTACAGACCTAAATACAGGATCATCGACTTCAAGAGAACGAAGGACGATATCCCTGCAACAGTAAAGACGATCGAGTACGATCCGAACAGAACGGCAAACATCGCACTCCTCGTTTACGCAGACGGAGAGAAGAGATACATCATCGCTCCTAATAAGCTGAAAGTCGGCGACGTCGTTGAGTCGGGTCCGAACGCGGACATCAAGCCGGGCAACGCACTGCCGATCGCAAACATTCCTCTCGGCACGATCATCCACAACATCGAGCTCAAGCCGGGCAAGGGCGGACAGCTGGTAAGAGCAGCCGGTAACGGCGCTCAGCTGATGGCCAAGGAGGGAGACTACGCACAGGTAAGACTCCCGTCCGGAGAGGTCAGAATGGTAAGTATGAAGTGCAGAGCCACAATCGGCGAGGTTGGCAACATCGATCACGGCAACATCCAGATCGGTAAGGCCGGCCGCAAGAGACACATGGGATGGAGACCTACAGTCAGAGGTTCCGTAATGAACCCTAACGATCACCCACACGGCGGTGGTGAAGGTAGAGCTCCGATCGGACGTAAGGGTCCTGTCACTCCATGGGGCAAGCCGACACTCGGTTACAAGACACGTAAGAAGAACAAAGACTCTAACAAGTACATTGTTAAGAGAAGAAACGGCAAGTAGAGAGGAGCAAATTAATGGGAAGATCGCTTAAGAAAGGCCCGTTCGTCGACAAGAAGCTTCTGAAGAGAATCGAAGAGATGAACGCAGCCAATGAAAAACAAGTAATCAAGACATGGTCCA
>JAFWNE010000029.1:0-242014 GCA_017510505.1 Mogibacterium sp.
CGACCTCCGGGTTATGAGCCCGACGAGCTACCAACTGCTCTACCCCGCGTCATTAAATTGTTCGAAGTGGTACCGGAGACCGGACTCGAACCGGTACGGGTATCACTACCCATAGGATTTTAAGTCCCAGGTGTCTACCAATTCCACCACTCCGGCATAATCTGTTAAAAATGGCTCCGAGGGTGGGGCTCGAACCCACAACCTACCGGTTAACAGCCGGTTGCTCTGCCATTGAGCTACCTCGGAACGTTTGCCGCTTGATTGCGACTTGAACATTATAGTGGATTTGGGGTATTGATGTCAACACCCCAAATCACTCATTTTTTCAGAAACTTTTTCTTATTCGGATGTCTTGCCGAAATCCACTTCATTGCCCCTGTAACCCAGCCTTATGCCTCCGTCCGTGAGAGCGTAGTCGAGGATGGCGTACTTGCCCTTGCCTTCCGGCTCCCAGCCATCCGGCATGCCGCTGTACAGATCCTCGTCGATTTCCACAATGACTATTCCCTTCTTGAGATACATGATGCGGCCTTCAAAGCCGGTTTCTCCGTCCTTCAGGGACATGTACGGACCCTTGTCTCCGTGATCCTCGTCGATCAGAAGATGCCACTGGCCGTTTTCCGCATCAAAATCGCCCAAAAGAGTCTTGAGCTCCTTCATGTCGATATCCTTCTGCCTCTGGTTGGTCAGATAAGTCGACGACTGAGCCTCTGTCTCTTCCTTCTGCTTCTCATTTCTGACGGTAAGCCCGGCAAAAGTGCCTATGCCTATCGCCATGATAAGCGTTATTATGAGCCATTTTGCGATATGTCTGCTGGATCTCATCCGGGTACTATCCTCTCATCACCGAAGCGACTTCTTCATCAAGCGCCTTGCATTTTTCCCTAAGGTCCTTGATCTCCTTGACCATCTTCATCTGCTCGGCGTTAGATTTTCTTACCAGCTCCATGTTGTTGTAAGGGACAGTGTTTCTTACCTCAGCGTCAAGAACTCCGCCGTAGATTGGCGCGTTGTCCGTGAAGAGTCCCCACTTCTCATCGCCGTAGTCGAAATGCCACCACTCCGACGGGAAGTTGGTGAATCCGACCTCTGTCATAACGTTGTAGAGCATCCTGCGGTTGTCTCTTGCGGTGTCGTTGACGCCTTCGCCTTCTCCGCCCTCTTCGTAATATGTAGTCCAGGCTCTGTTGGTGAACTCATCAAAATCGCTTCCCATGTCAAGTTCTTTTCCGTCCGGTCCTACTATGGTCAGGTCAACTGCACCGCCCGTGTTGTGGAGCGAAGGAAGCAGAATGTTGTACGACGGGAACGAGACGCAGAACATCGTCTGGTAATCGATCTCTTCAGGTGTCGCGTCAGGAAATTGTTCTACCTTTTTAGCCCTGTAATAGTCCCATAAGGCCTGCTGCACCGCCACAGGTCTGTAAGCGTCGTAAATCGAGAATTTATAGCCCTCAGGCAGCAATGCTTCAGCCTTCTCTACCATCTCAAAGACTGTCTTGCGGCACATGATGCTCGGACTTGAGCCCGGAAGCGGATTCATGTTGTCCTCAGGCCATTTGTTATACCACGAGTTAGTGATGAACCTGTCGTCCATGTAGACCATCGGCTCATCCGACGGATCGGCTACAGGCAGTTTGTTCGAAAGGAATTCTATCTTAGGGATAGGTTTCTTGTAATCAACCATGATGTTTCCTCCTTATGCGAAGTCAGGGATTTACCCAACGACTTCTTTTACGATCCTGTGGAAGTTCCTGAACGCGATTTTCTCGATCTCGTCCTCACGCATTCCTCTTGCTCTGAGTATCTCAAAGAGATGCGGGATCTTGCTTGAGTCCTCGAGCCCTGCTGTCACTGCGTCCATTCCGGAATAGACCTCCGGGTCATTAGGGTCTCCGAGGAAGCCGCAGAAGTCGAAGCCGCAGCCAACGTGGTCGATGCCCATTATATCGATCATGTGCTCGCAATGGTCAGCCAGTCTGTTGATATCGCCCTTAGCCGGATCTTCATCGAGGAATTCATTCCATGCGTTGAGTCCGACGCAGCCGTTTGCGTCCCTGATGGCTCTGAGCTGGTCGTCAGTCAGGTTTCTCGGATGCGAGCTGAACTTCTTGCAGTCTGAGTGCGAAGCAATGAACGGACGGCCGTCCATGATCCTGGCGATATCCCAGAACCCCGCCTCGTTGAGGTGGGATGTATCTACGATCATCTTCTTGTCGATCATGTGCAGAACAGCCTTCTTTCCGAGATCGCTGAGTCCTTCGGTGCTTCCCGATGCCGCGCTGTGTCCGAAGCCGTTTTCTTCATTCCATGTCAGCATGCCGTGCCTTGCACCGAAGTCATAGTACTCATCGAGTTTGGCGAAGGTCGGATCATACGAAGCATATGCCATGCCTTCTACTCCGATCATTATATAGAAAACTCCGTCTTCCCTGGCCTTCATCATCTCATCGTAAGTCTTTACGATCCTGAAGTCCTTAGCCTCTGCGATCTCATCGGATACACAGCTGAAGATCTCGCGAGTCCTTTTTGCGTAATCTCTGATATGAGGAGGATCCACCCAAAGAACGAGGATGGTCCCTTCTACTCCGCCCTTCTGAAGTCTTTCAAAATGGTGGTTGTGAAACACGTTGGTCTCACCTTTCAGTCTCTTTATAGTTACATCTGTCCAGATGTCGCTGTGTGCGTCAAAACACTTCATTTCTTTTCTCCTGTAAAAACGGGCAGGCGCCCCGGGCATGGCCCAAAGCGCCTGTCTTTGATCAGTATTCAGCTATAGTCCAAGCGATACAGCTACGATGGTTCCGAGATAGTTACCGATAACGTAGCCGAATGTACCTGTGAGCATTGCCGGTCCAACGAGGTCGACCCAGCCCTGCGAGATAGCCATACCTGCAGCTGTTGTAGGTCCGCCGATGTTCGCGTTCGAAGCGATGATAGCGTCCTCAAGGTTGAACTTGAAGAGCTTGGCAGCTCCGAAGCAGAAGATCATGTTGACGAATACCATGATAGCTGTAAGTACAAGGAAGAGCGGGCTCTTTGTAACAACGGTGTAGATGTTTGCAGGAACACCGATTACGAAGAGGAACAGGTAGATGAAGTAAGTACCGATCTCCTGAGATCCGTGCATTTCCTTTACTGTCTTTGTCATGAACGTAGCAACAAGTACGGAGAATGTTGTGATCCATACGTACTGGGATCCGAGGAACCTTACTACGAAGTTCATGAATACGCCGTTTGGCTCAAATCCGCCAAACAGGCCTGCAACCAGTCTGGAAACCCAAACTACTGTGGAAGCATAAGCGATGTTGATAGCGATATCCTTGAGCGAGATGTCCTTGCGGCTCCAGAACTGAGCAGCAAGTGTCTTTGCCTCTTCGAGATCTACTGCGCCGGACTCGACTTCCTCGATCAGAGGATGCTTGAAGTTCTTGCGGAACCAGCTGTTTCCTGCGAAGAAGATAAGTACGAAGAAGTAGATAGCCATCAGCAGGTTATCCGCTACTGTAGCAGCAGCTGTTACGTCCTCACCTGCAGCATACTGAGAAGCCATGGCAGCGAAGTTTACACCACCGCCGATGTATGAACCTGTCATCATCGAAGCTACTCTTGCGAGGTCCGCAGCATTGCCGTAAGGTCCCTTGAGCAGGAAGTAAGCGAGATATGCGCCGCAGACGGTACCCACAGCACCTATCAGGAAGATAACCAACATTCGTCCGGTCTCAGCCCAGATCTTCTTCATGTTGCACTGGAGAAGCAGCATAGGGATACCGAGAGGAACGATCACGCCCCATACGATGTCATCGTAGAGTACGCATGAAGTCGGGATTACTCCCAGGTTGGCAAGGACCATAGCGATGATCAGAGCGATGATAGCGCCGGAAACCTTGGAAGCCCATGTGTATTTCTGCTCCAGCCAGATGGAGAAGAATACGCCAACGGTCATGACTACAAGAAGTCCCCACATGTCATCGGCTGCGATCAGGGACTCACGTCCTACCAATCCCATCCATAAACCAGTCATAATAAAACCTCCTTATTTATGACACAATTGCCCGTTTTCGGGTATATTGACGACCTAATTATAACACTCTTCTTCACATATTCAACACATATCTGATAAAAAAATAACGGAGTCATATGGCTCCGTTTTCTTCTTCTCTGTTGCTATTGACTATACCGATCTTATTGCGGTATTTTGCGGCGTTTTCCTTATCCCCTGTTGCTTCATACAAATGGACAAGTTCATCCATTGCGTCCGTATTGCTCGGTGAAAGTGTCAAGACTTTTTTGAAGTCTGCGATCGCTTCATCCGCGTTGCCAAGGGATGCCTCAGCTACACCGAGATAATACCAGAGCGGCCACCACTGCGAGTATCTGCCTTCAGTAAACTTCATCAGAGTGTCCTTTCCTCCGACAAAGTCTCCGCCCATGATGCTGTTGCATCCAAGTTCGATCTGGACAGGCTCTTCGAGTTCTTCCACCCTTTCGGATATCTCTTCTCTGAGAGATGCCAGCAGCTCATCATCCATCTCATGGATCTCGGTCTCGCTTCCTGCGGACAGTCTGAGGAAGTCCTGCCATGTGAGCCTTGCCTTGAGGTAGAGGCCCATATTCAGATACGCATATCCAAGGAAATAATATCCCATCGCGAAATCCGGATGGATCATAGTCAGGAGTTCGAATGTCTCGGAAGACTCGGCCTTGAACAGACCTATCCTCTCCTCATCGCCCATGCCGTCTTCTGCCGCGGCCGCTTCCGTCTCATATGCCTCTTTGCAGGCCCTGGCATAAAGGTAAAGAGCTTCTCTTGACTTAGGGTCAAGCCTGAGAGCTGCTCTCAGCAGCATGCAGGCATCCTCAAAATCGCCCATGTCAGCTGAATGTGCTCCTTCGGACACCAGCATGGCTACAGCGTTCTCTCCTACCGCATGTTTGATGAAATCCGCGTATTTATCCGCGTAGAGGAAGAGCGGGTCGCCTCCCATGACTCTCGCCATGTTGAGGACGATGTTTTTAAGGTCGATAGTTCCTTTGGCGTCGCTCCCCTCTATCCCGACAGGAACGGGGATCCCGCTGAGGATCTCAGCCGCGTTGGTCCTCTCAAGGTAATCAGGAGAAAGCTCCGCGAACATCATATTCTGAATTCGCGGAGAGAGGTATTTGCTTATTCTGTCTTTGTTTTCTGATTCGTTCAATCTATATCCCAGCCTTTTTTATCGAACTTCTTGATCGCGTCTTCCGAGATCATTGTCTCAAGATCCGCGTAAATGACATCCTTGAGGATGTCAAGCTTCACAGGATCGGCAAGGTCATCGTACAGACCTCCGGCGAACGCGAAGAGTATGCGCGCCAGATGCTCTTTCTTGCGGGTCTTGCTGCCAAGACCTTTCTTTGTGATGAATGAGGAAAGCCTGCTGAACAGATCGTATGGTTTGATACCCGTGTCATTCAGCACTCTTGGGGTGGACTTCTTGAATCCGCCGTCACCCACATAGCTTTCGACCGTGCGGGCAATGCCTCTGATCCTCAGCATCTCTTCCGCGGTCATATGGCTCGTCGCAATGACCTCATAAGGAGAATCATACGCGAATACATAGCCGTACGCGTTAGAATCTGCTCTGAGATCGGTGCCCTTGCTTATATAAAGCCCATCGATGTGGACCGGCATTCCCTCTGCCATTCCGAAGGCCTTGTTGAAGGATCTCGCGAACATCGCCTCTGTCTCAAGAGGCAATCCGGCCTTCACGTGTATCTCCGTCACGATATTGCCTGCCTGCAGAAGCTTTGTGGTGTTGTACATGAGGCGGTAGATGTTTTCTCCCCTGCCAATGGCTGCCAGAACTTCCGCGTTGGTACTCGCAATGTCGATGTTGAATATTATCTGCCCGCTCCTGGCTTCAGAAAGCAGTCTTATTGTTTCTTCGTCAAGTTCATCACCGTTCACGTTGAATTCGAACGATGTGACGCCGTTGTCGTTGTTGATGATGAACTCGAATATCCTGTACGCTCTCTCACTGTTGAAGTTGAAAAACCTGTCGAGGAACACCACGCGGCTCACTTCCTTGGCAAGGAAGTATCTGAGCTCTGTGCAGACTCTGCCGAGGCTGAGAGCCCTTACTCTTGCATCCGGAAGATGCTGAGAATAGACGGTCCTGTCCGAAGTGCCCCTTATCGTCTCGTAATAGACAGTACCCTTGCCCGCTTCAAACCTCTCGTAAGGGAAAGGCAATGACTCTACATCTACAGGGGCGTCGTACGGATTGACGATTATCTCATCGTTTTCTCTGTATGCAAGGCCGGCTATGTTCTCGAAGTCGAATTCATAGTCGAGGATAGACTTGAGGAAGTTGAACATCACGCTCTCTCCCTCACCTCTGATCACATAGTCGACAAAAGGAAATTCCTTCATGAAACTGCGTGTCTCGAACGACACCTGCATGCCGCCGAAAAGCACCGCGATGCTCGGTACAGCTTTCTTGACCATTTCAGCCACGTGCCTGAGCTTTGCTTCGTTTTCATCATTGGCATGGAAATAGACCATGTTGTACTGGCCTGTAGCGATATCTTCAAATATGTCCGCGTAGAGGTCAGTGCGTTCATAGGTCCTGAGCTGTACGTCCACCGGTGAATCGGTGACCACGCTGAACAGATACTTGAGTTCGAGGTCGGTTCTTTTGTTGTCCGATTTGATCGTTGTCAGCAGGAGTTTCATTTGTTCTTCCTTTCGTATCCGGTCGTCCGGGTTCGATTATATCGTTACATGCGTTCAGGAGCAGCTATGCCAAGCAGCCCCAGACAATTTGCGATCACAGTCTTTGAAGCCTTTACGAGAGACAGTTTTGCCGCCCTTTCCTTCTCATCATCAACAAGGATGTGCTCGTCATGATAGAACTTGTTGAACGACTGCGCGATGTCTACCAGGTGGCGTGTGACTATTGAAGGCTCATACTTCTCTGCCGCTTCGATGACCACCTCAGGCACTCTGTAAAGGAGTTTCGCGAGAGCATAAGCGCTGTCGCTTCCGAGGTATGAAGCATCGATGCTTCCGAGTGAATCTACATCGACTCCCGCAGCCGCTGCTTTTCTGAGTACGCTTGACGCTCTTGCGTGTGTGTACTGTACATACGGGCCGGTCTCGCCGTCAAAGTTGAGGACCTTGTCCCATGAGAACACATAGTCCTTGATCTTATTGTTGGAGAGTTCCTGGAAAATGACAGCTCCGATGCCGACTTCCCTGGACACCTCGTCGATGTCCACTCCCTGAACTTCCTTCTCGCGCATTATATCAGCCGTCTTGGCAACTGCTGTATTGAGAACGTCTTCAAGGAACACGACTCTGCCCTCGCGTGTCGACATCATCTTGATGTCATCGCCGTCGGACAGGCTCACCAGGCCGAACGGTACATGGACACAGTCCTTCTCCCACTCATAGCCCATGAGCTGGAGGACCTTCTTCCACTGCTTGAAGTGCAGGTTCTGCTGCGATGCCACGACGTAGATGCATTTATAGAAGTCGTAGTGCTCTTTGCGGTATACCGCGGCTGCGATGTCTCTTGTGACATACAGACTGGATCCGTCGGATTTGGTGATCATGGCAGCTCCGAGGCCGTAAGGCTCAAGATCCACGATCTGAGCGCCCTGTGATTCCACCAGAAGGCCTTTGTCCTTGAGTTCCTGTATGAATCTCGGCATCTTGTCGGAATAGAAGCTTTCTCCCGCGTACGAATCGAAAGTGATGCCCAGCATGTCATAGACACGGTTGAATTCTTCAAGACTCAGTTTCCTGAACTTCTCCCAGAGTTCTAGCTCTTCAGGTTCGCCGGCTTCGAGTCTTACAAAGGTCTCCCTGGCCTCGTCTTCAAGTTCAGGATGCTCTTTTGCTTCCTCATGGAACCTTGTGTAGTATCCGAGAAGCGCTTTGATAGGCTCTTTGGCGAGTTCTTCTTCACTTCCCCACTTGCGGTAAGCGACTATCATCTTGCCGAACTGTGTGCCGTAGTCTCCAAGGTGGTTGATCCTTGTGACATCATAGCCTACAGCATCATAGAGCTTGTAAAGAGCGTTTCCGATCACCGTACTCCTTATATGGCCTATATGAAACGGCTTAGCGATGTTAGGAGATGAGTATTCGACGATCACCTTGCGTCCCTGACCATAGTCAGATCTGCCGTATTCAGGGCCCAGCTTGTTTACTTCTTCTACGACTTCACCTGCAAAATAGGCTCTGTCGATAAAGAAGTTGACATAGGCATTGACATTCTCTACCTTTGCAAAGGCTTCAGAACCGCCGGCCTTGGCGGCAATATCCGCAGCTATGAGCTGCGGAGCCTTGCGAAGAGCCTTCGCAAGCCTGAAGCACGGAAAGGCGTAATCGCCCATTTTCTCGTCTGCCGGTATCTCTATCATGCTCTTTATGTCCTGTTGCGACAATCCGAGCGACTCATCATATATTTTCTCAGCAATTATGTCCTTGAAATCTGTCATTTTTAGTCCTTTACTGTAATGTTTTATCTGCCACTTTATTATTCAGGCAGGTAATTATATCAAATCGGGCCGTTTATTACTATATTTCAGTTCATTTACGGTCCTTAAGTTCCACTATCGTGCATCCGTCGCCGCCTTCATTGTACGGAGCGGACTTGAATGACTTCACATGCTTGTTGTGTGACAGTTCCTGTCTTACTCCGCTTCTGAGTATTCCCTCGCCGCGACCGTGTATCACGTGGACGGTCTTGAGTCCTGCGAGGAATGCGTCGTCGATGTACTTGCTGACCAGATCACACGCTTCTTCAAGGTTCTTTCCTATAACATTGATCTCGGTCTTTATGGTCTTGGATTTGCCGAACGACAGATCGCCGTATCTTGCTCTGTTTTTCTCCTTATGGCCCTGAGGCTCCGACTCGGCTATTACCAGATCCCTGACGTTGACATCCATTCTGATGGATCCGAGTCTCAGCTTCACATTGCCTCTTGAATCAGGCAGGCTCTCCACGTCTCCGGTCTGGCCCAGCTTCATATACTTGACTCTCATGCCCACCTTGATATCTTCAGGCTCAGGCGTCTTGCCGGTCTGTATGGTCTGTACCTCCGGTGCTTTTTCAGGCTTGAGCGCGGACTCAGCCTGTCTTAGTTTTCTGCGTCCGTCTGCAGCTCCGCCCGCTATGTGGCCCTCGTTGAACCCGGCATCTTTCTTCTTATGCTGGATATCCCTGAGTTCTGCGGTTATCTCGTCGATGGTTCCCTGGGCGTCTCTCAACATGCCGCCGGCCTTTTTACGGGCTTCTTCCACGATTTTAGCGGCCTCTGCCCTGGCCTTTGCAAGTTCTTTCTCCGCCTCTGTCTTGACCTCATGAGCGGCTTCTATCTCTCTGCCCGCTTCTGCGAGTCTTTCTTCCGCCCTTGCCTGGTCAGCTTCGACTCTGCTGACGGCTTCTTCGAATTCGAGCTGCTCTTCACCAAGCAGTTCAGTCGCCCTGTCGATTATGGTCTTGTCCAGGCCCAGCTTCTCGGATATCTCAAAGGCATTCGATTTGCCCGGAAGACCAACTCTCAGCCTGTATGTAGGCGAGAGCGTCTCAACGTCGAATTCCATTGATGCGTTCTCCACTCCGGGCGTCGAAAGAGCGTATTTCTTCAGTTCGGTATAGTGAGTGGTAGCCGCAACAAGAGCACCGGCTTCCTTGAGCCTTTCAAGCTCCGCTATGCCAAGCGCCGCTCCTTCAAGAGGGTCCGTGCCTGCTCCCAGCTCGTCCAGGAGCACCAGGCTGCCCTCTCCCGCGCTCTCAAAAATCTCGATTATGTTCTTCATGTGCGATGAGAAGGTACTGAGGCTCTGCTCTATGCTCTGCTCATCACCGATGTCGGCGAATACTTCCTTGAGAACAGGCAGGCTGCTTCTCTCATCTGCAGGTATGTGAAGTCCGCTCTGCGCCATAAGGCACAGAAGACCTATCGTCTTAAGAGTGACCGTCTTGCCGCCTGTGTTAGGGCCGGTTATGAGGAGCGTCGTCCAGTCGTGCCCAAGCTCAACATTGATCGGAACCACCCTGTCCGCAGGTATCAGCGGATGGCGTCCGGTCCTTATATCTATGTAGTTCTCTTCGTTCAGGAGCGGTTCCGCGCCGTCCATAAGGCATGACAGCTTGCCCTTCGCGTTTATGAAATCCAGTTCGGCCATCAGCCTCTGGTCATTCAGCAGGCTCTGGTGATGCTCGCCGACCCTGCTGCTGAAGAGTTCAAGTATCCTTACGATCTCCGCCTGCTCATCCAGCTCAAGCTGCCTCAGCTCGTTGTTCAGATTGACAACTGACTGAGGTTCCACAAAGAGAGTGGCGCCCGTCGATGACTGGTCGTGCACCATTCCCGGAAAGAGGCTTATGTATTCTCTCTTGACCGGGATTACATACCTGCCGTTACGCATGGTGACTATCGCGTCCTGAAGGTGCGTTTTGGCGGATCCCGAGCTTATCATCTTCTGCAGGCGGGATTTTATGAGATCGTTCTTGTTGCGGATGTCGCGTCTTATGGCTCTAAGCGCCGGAGAAGCGTTGTCAGACATCTCGTCCTCGCTGATTATCGCATTGGAAATATCCTGCTCGAGCTTCGTTACAGGATCGAGCAATCCCGCGATCTCAGGGATCACCTTGAGTCCTTCAGGCATGTCACTGTTAAGGAATGTCTTCACCTGGCGGGCCGAAGCTATGCTGACCCTTATCTGAAGGAGCTCCCTCATGCTGAGGCATCTGCCCCTCCTTGCCATTGACACTATGCCGCTTATGTCTCCGATTTCTCCGACCGGAATGCTTCCCTTATAGGAAATAACGGAAACCGCTTCCGTAGTTTCCGTTAGTGCATCCTTTGCCATGCGCGTATTGGTCATCGGCTCAAGGCTGTCTATTCTCTCTTTAGCCAGACCCGAGCCCGCCTGATCGCGCAGAAGGCCAAGTATTTTATTGAATTCGAGGAGTGTGAGTATCTTAGAATTCATCTTCGCTGCTGTTCAGTCTCTTTATAGACTTCAGCTCGTTCTTGAGATTGACATTCTCCATCTGCAGGTCGAAATATGCGTTTTCCATCTCGACAAGTTTCTCCTGAAGTTTCTTCTGATCTTCAGAATTCTGAGTCTGCCTGTCGACCTCTGAAGACATCTTGTCCTTAAGGTCCGTTACCTGCTTCTTGGACTGCTCCCATAACTGGATGTAGTGCTTGACGTCGTTGTCAAGCTGGTAGTTTTCGGTCTGGAGCTTGAGCGTCATGTCTGTATTGTCCATGAGTTTTTCCGCGATATTGAGCGCTGTCAGTACCGCAGCCTTGTAATTCGGATTGACATTGAGCGCCTTGCTTGTAGCTCTGAGCTCTTCATCGACCATCTTTGCGATATCCTTTATGCGCTCCTCGCTCTTTTCGCTGGAAAGCACATAATTGGCTCCGCATATAACTACGTCGGCTCTGTTCTTTTCCATTTCTTACCTCGTGTTGTTCTTTCTCATTATCTGCCGCGTACAGCCTCATACATCAGGATGGCTGCAGCGACTGCCGCGTTGAGCGATTCGATCCTTCCTTTCATCGGAAGCGTCACCCTTACATCTGCCGTCTCCATAAGAGTGTCAGATACGCCGCTTCCCTCGTTGCCTATAATAAGGGCTATCCCCCTGCTCAGGTCTTCTTCGTAATACGGCACACCGCCGTTCACGTCAGTAACGACTATACGTCTTCCGGATCTTCCGAGCATGCCCATAAGGGCTTCATTGTCCGGGACATAAATGACCGGTATCTCAAATACCATGCCGGCGGTCGCCCTGAGCACTTTAGGTGAATATATGTCCACTGTACCGCTCATGGCGACTATGGCCTTATAGCCCGCGGCAACTGCAGTCCTTATAAGTGTGCCCATATTGCCCGGATCCTGGATGCGGTCAAGTACCAGAACATTATCATCCGGTCTCAGACCGTCAAGAATATCCGGACCGTATTCACGCAGTCTTACGACTGCCAGCATGCCTATTCCGTTTTCAGCATCCGTGAGTCCGGCGAATTCACGCGCCGGGACCTCGCAGACCGTTACATCCGGGGAATCTATACATTTCCTGATGAAATCAGGGACATCATCTGCCGCGCCGGCAGGTATCATTATGAAGTCAACGTCAAGATCCTTCTCAAGGACCTCTGTGACGAGATTCCTGCCTTCTACTGCAAAACGCCCTTCAGCAGCGCGCCCCTTGCGGGTCGCCAGCTTCCTGACGAGTCTGATCCTGCTGTTGTCTCCAGATGTTATCCTGATCAGCATGGCATTACGGCCGGGTCGGATCGTCCGGCTTATTTAAGGAATTCCGGAATGTCGAATTCGTCAGCTTGCGCAGGAGCCTTGTTGTCGTCATCGAAGAGCTGGTCGAGCTCGACTTCAACAGCATCGAGACCGTCAACAGTTATCCTTCTGACAGCAGCCATGGTGTCCTTCTCGCCAAGCGGTGTCGCGATCACAGGCTCAACGCCCGTGCCGCCGAAGTCTGTCGCGATAATGGTGACCGATATCTTGTTCTGCATGTCTTCGCTGATAGTAGCACCGAAGATGATATTGGCGTCTGCATCTGCCTCGCTCTGTACTCTGTCGGCGATCGTGTTGATATCCAGCATTCCCATGTCATATCCACCCGTAACGTAGAGCAGGATTGACTTTGCGCCGGAGATCGATGTCTCGAGCAGCGGGCTGTGAATAGCATTCTGGATAGCTTCTTCGATCTTGTCGTCGCCCTCGCCTGTGCCAACGCCCATGTGAGCGATGCCGCGGCCTTCCATGACTGTCCTTACGTCAGCGAAGTCAACGTTAACAAGTCCGTACTCGGAGATCAGATCGGAGATGCCCTGAACGCCCTTTCTCAGAACGTCGTCAGCCATCGCGAATGCCTCGAGCATGGATGTGCTCTTGTCGCTTGTGTCGATCAGCTTGTCATTAGGGATGACTACGAGCGAATCAACGAAATTGCTGAGATACTGTATGCCCTTTGCGGCGCGGTTCCAGCGCTTTTTGCCCTCGAAAGTGAAAGGCTTGGTAACTACGGCAACTGTAAGAGCTCCGCAGTCCATCGATGCTTTCGCGATGATAGGTGCTGCGCCTGTGCCTGTACCGCCGCCCATGCCGGCTGTGATGAATACCATGTCGGCATCCTGAATGTTTGCGATAACCTCGTCGATGCTTTCCTCAGCTGCCTTCTGGCCGATCTCAGGGTTAGCGCCTGCTCCGCGGCCTCCGGTGATCTTCTCGCCGAGCTGGATCTTGATCTCTGCCTTGCATCTTGAGAGCGCCTGTCTGTCTGTGTTGACGCCGATGAAGGAGACGCCCTGCAGTCCGGCATCAACCATGCGGTTTATAGCATTGCATCCGCCGCCGCCGATACCGACGACCTTTATGATCGCGGCATTGTCCGGTTCGGAAACAAAGTCGGAAACAAATTCCATAATGAAGTCCTCCTCAAAATAATATACTTATAAACATATATGGTAATAGTAGCACAATAAAACCCTGAATGCATTAGTTTTCAGCAAAAAGCCACAACATTTAGGGTGTATTTGCTTGACGAGACACAATTACTTGTAAACTAGATAGCCGGCATGAACGAGGCTGAACCGTCTTCCTCGAAGGTTATGGTGCCCCTTTCTATGCCTTCAGAGAACAATTTCTCGACCACAAGATGCAGCCTTCCGTTCTCCAGATTGGTCATCAGCGTGTCGTAATCCGTCTTAACGGCCAGCGTTTCGTATATGTATGCTTTGATTTTGCTCTCTTTTTCCATGTCGATCTTTACAAAGTAAAGGTCTGCGTCTGATGTCGCCTTGATGAGTTCGAGAGCCTTGTCCAGGCGGTCGCCGTTCTCGGCACCGACCTTTTCACCAAGTTTTATCTTATTGATCACTATGCCGTCTATGAGCGTGGTCTTAGGGACATTTCTTGTCTTTTTCAGAAGTATGCCTTCTCCGTCCATGACCAGATAATCATCATCATATCTGAACGCCATCTTCTCTTTTCTTTCAGTGACCTTTATCACCATGGTGGACGGAAGCTTTCTTGATACTCTGGCGCTCTTGATATACGGATTCTGTTTCAGATACTCCTCTATCTCTTTCTTATTGAGCCCGTAGAACAGGTTCCTCCCCGGAACCGCGTGTCCCATGTTGATGATCTCCTCTGCCGTGTAGTGCTTGTTTCCCCTTACTTCTATGGAATCCACGGTGAATATGCTCGACACTGACAAGACCGCAAAGAATGCTCCCATTATCAGAACGGTAGCAATGATGTAGAATCTCGCCCTGAATCTGCGTTTTTTCCTTTCGTTGTAACGGCGGCGGGCTGCTATCCTCTTGTTCAGCTCGCCGATCTCAACGTGCCCTTCAGGGAGTCCGTATCCGGTTTCAGTCTTTTCTTCTTCAGAAACTTCCCCTTCTTCAGCTTCTTCTTCAGCCTCTGCCTCTGTATCAGCCTCTTCAGGAGTTTCATCGTCCTCTCCCGGTCCCACAGCCCTTTCAAGCACGGCTGCTGCAGGCTCAGGTTTAGGCAGGACAACAGTAAGATCCGGGACTTCATGCACAAGCAAAGTGTACTCGATATCCTCAGGTATCGAGTCTTCCTTGGTTTCTGCTTCAGCTTCGTCTTCTGTTTCAGCCTCGCCTTCGATTTCCGTTTCGGCTTCGGCTTCTGTTTCAGTTTCGGCTTCAGCTTCAGCCTCTTCCTGCGCTTTTGCCTGAGCTTCAGCTACCTCAGCTTCAAGAGCTTCGGATTCTTCCTTATTCAAAACTATGGTGTCCTGATAATCTTCCTGCAAATCTTACCTGTATGTCTCCATTACCGTTTTGTATATGATATCCGTCGCCTCGGTAGGAGCGACTTTTCTGCTTGCTTCTGACATGCTTTTCAGGATATCCCTATCGGAATCGAGTTCTCTAACTATTGAAAGGACTCTGTCAGTGATATCGTCGCTTTCTCTGACTATGATAGCGCCGCCTTCATCTGCCACCGCTTTGGCATTGTAATACTGATGGTCTGCGGTCACATTAGGTGAAGGGATGAATATCGCGGCCTTCCCGGCCATCGTTGTTTCTGCCGTAGAGAGAGCTCCGCTGCGGCTTATAAGAAGGTCGCTGGCGGAAAGCTGCAGAGGCATGTCGTCAATAAACGCGCTGATCCTTACGTTTTCCGGCGCGAATCCTTCCCCGTCCAGTCTTTCCTTTATCTTGTCATAGTAATTCTTACCGGTGCCCCATATGACCGTGTATCCGTCTTTATCCGCATACTCTCTGGCAATGGCCTCGCCTACCTGATTTGTAGTCTCGGAGCCCAGGCTTCCGCCAAACACCAGAATGACGAGGTCATCATCCGGTATCCCAAGAGCCTTTCTGTCTTCAGTGATATCTCTGCCTGCAAATTCCGATCTGACAGGATTGCCGCTGTAGATTATGTTGTCTGTGCTTTTGAAATACTGGCGGGCTGACTCGAATCCGAGAAAGACCTTCCTTGCCTTGCCGGCTGCCATCCTGTTGGATACACCCGGAAAACCATTCTGCTCATGCAGATAAACAGGTATCCTCAGTCTCTGAGCTGCCAGTACCACAGGAACGCTCACAAAACTGCCCGTACTTATTACGGCGTCAGGTCTGAATTTCTTAAGTATCTTTACGGCATCACGTGTGCCTTTCATCGTTCTCCTGAAAGTGGTCACAAGTCTCTTTGGATCGCTTCTGTCCAGCCAGGTCGAATCGACTTCATACAGCGGATAGCCGTGAGCCGGTATTATCTGTTTTTCAAGCGGCTCACCCTTTGCAATAAAAATGATCTCACAGGACGGATCCTCCGCCTTGAATTTGTCTCCTATGGCAAGCGCAGGATAAATATGACCGCCTGTTATTCCACCTGTCAGCACTATCCTCATTTCTTTGCCGTCCTTTGCTTACGTGATACGTTGAGCGCTATACCTATCGCTATCATGAACGACCACATGGATGTGCCTCCGTAACTGATGAACGGAAGTGTGATGCCGGTGGCCGGCATGGATGAAGTTACTACCGCGACATTGATGATGACCTGCAGTCCCAGCATGACGGCAACTCCCGTAGCAAGGTAGAATCCCAGTTTGTCCCTTGCCTTGAGCGCTACCATGAACAGTCTGCAAATAAGTATGATGTATACCAGCATCAGTAATACGAAGCCTATATATCCGAGTTCCTCGCCTATTACAGCAAGAATGAAGTCGTTCTGAGGATCCGGCAGGTACAGGGTCTTGGCGACACTGCGTCCGAATCCAAGTCCCTTGAGTCCTCCGTTGCCCAGAGCAATAAGACCCTGTGTTACCTGATATCCGCTTCCCTGTCTGTCGGCGAAAGGATCCATGAAGCTGTTGATCCTGTTGTACCAGTGTTCCGGTACTTTTGCCGTGATTATATAGAAGTATCCGGCAACAGCTCCCGCAGCAGGCAGAGCCATGAACAGTATATTCAGCCCTGCCACCAGCATGATGGATATCATGATGGCGACCAGTACGATAGCTGTCGAGAGGTTAGGCTGCCTTACAATGAGATAAAAGTGCAGACCCATTACGATAAGCAGTACCCCAAGACCCTTTGCGGACCGGATAGCTGAAGGATCCTTGACCAGGAAACATGACGTAAATACGATAATTGCGACCTTGGAGAATTCACTCGGCGTGATGTTGAGTCCGAATAGTCCTCTCTGAGCTCCGCCTACGGTGGAACTCGTAAGGATAACGGCAACAAGCAGACCAAGACTTATTACCATGATCAGATTACTGATCTTCATGTAAACATGATAATCAATGTTGGCAACTACCAGCATGATGAACAGTCCGCTCACCACCCATACCGCCTGTCTGACGAGATAGTATGTTGGGTCAGGATTGGCGGTGTTGATCGTCTGATAATACCCTGCGCTGAAAACCATCGCTATACCAAAGAGCGAGAGCACCAGAACAAAGACCACAACTCCGAAGTCGTAGCCTGAAACTACCCTGCCAAGTCCGCGGCCAAAGCTTTTGGTCTCATCAACTACGTTCGTGACGCTCATCTTGTTCTGACCGCGTCTTTCACGTCTGATGGCTCTGCGGGTCGCTGCCTTTTCGGCCATGCTCTTTTTATTCTTTACTTCAGCATCTCCTTTACGCATTCCTTGAAGTGTCTGCCTCTCTGTTCAAAGTTGTCGTACATGTCCCAGCTGGCGCACGCAGGCGACAGCAGTACCTTCTGTCCCGGTTTCGCAAGCTCTGCCGCTTTGCGAACACAGGAAGGCATGTCCTTGCAATTGTAAATGTTTGTGAAGCCGGCCTTTCTTGCCGCTTCTTCAATGATAGGTGCATCCCTTCCGAGCAGCACCAGAGCCTCTACGCATCCCTTGAAGTGGTTCGCAAGTTCCGTGAAATCCTGACTCTTGCCGTCTCCGCCGGCTATGAGGATAACGCCATCCTTAAGGGCCTTGAGCGCTATTACAGCCGCGTCTACATTGGTGCCCTTTGAATCGTTGAAATAGTCTACTCCATCGACATTGCCGCTGAATTCTATCCTGTGCTCCACTCCCGGAAACTCTCTTACAGCAGCGGATATGATTTCAGGAACTATGCCTGCGAAAAACGCTATCGCGGATGCGGCAAGCACATTCTCCACGTTGTGATCACCTATGATCTTCAGCTCAGATCTGTCACAGATGAAGTGATCGGTTCCGTCAAGTCCCCTGACCATGATCCTGGTACCGTCGAGGTATGCTCCGGCAGCAGGAACCGTCTTTCTGCTGAACGGTATGACTGTTGCCGCGGTGCCGTCTTTGAGTGCGTAAGCCAGCGGATCATCAAGGTTGATTATCAAAAACTCATCAGGGCCCTGCTCTGCCGCTATGCGCGCCTTGGCTGCTCCGTAAGCCTCCATGTTACCGTGTCTGTTCAGATGATCCGGTGTTAGATTCAGTATTGAGGACACCACGGGCCTGAACCAGGATGTGGTTTCGAGCTGGAAGGACGATACCTCTGTAATGAGCCATTTGTCTTCCTTGCTGCCTGCTGCTTCGGCCACTACCGGGCTTCCGATATTGCCCACAACAGCCGTATCACGTCCCGCAGCCTTGAATATCTCCCCTACGAGTGTCGTAGTGGTCGTCTTTCCGTTGGTGCCTGTAATGGCTATGAACTGCCCCTCTCCGAGTCTGTATGCCATCTCGAGCTCGCCTGTTATCTCTATGCCTGCCTTGCGGGCTTCCTCTATATGAGCAAGCGTTGGAGGGACACCCGGGCTCAGCACCAGCATGTCGAATGACGTCATATCCTCAGGTACGCTGCCCAGGTATGCCGTAATGCCTTCATTCTGCATGTACTGGATGAACTGTGTATCGAGCTTGTCAGAGGTCTTCGAATCCTGCACGGAAACTTTTGCTCCGGCTTCATTGAGAGCCTTCGCAGCAGCTTTTCCGGATTTGCCCAGACCGACTATAAGCACTTTTTTACCTTTAAGTGACTGTATGTATTCTTTTCCTCTTTTCATTTTTTCTTTTACCCTTTGTGTATTTCGCGCATGCGTTATCTAACTGAGAAATACGCGATAATGCAGCATATGAATGTGAACAGACAGAACATCTTGACGACCTTTGTCTCGTGCCATCCGCCAAGCTCAAAATGATGGTGTATAGGTGCCATTCTGAACACTCTCTTGCCACCTGATTTCTTGAAATATGTTACCTGTATGATTACTGACAGGGCTTCTATCACATAGATCAGTCCTGCTATCGGAAGCAGCCATTCCATGTGTCCCACTATCGCCATCGCCGAGAGCACTCCGCCCAGGGCCATGGAACCGGTATCTCCCATGAATATCTGAGCCGGATAGTGATTGTAAAGGAAGAATCCGACCAGAGCGCCAAACAGTGCCTGCCCTGCAACTGCCATTGGTTCGCTTCCCCCATGGACGCTCATGCCGATTATCGCGAATGTGCACGCTACGATAGCGGAGTTGCTGGACGCGAGTCCGTCTAATCCGTCCGTGAGGTTTACGGCGTTAGCCATGGCGATCTCGATGAACACGACGAACGGGATGTACAGTATGCCGATGTCTACCGTCTTGCGGAAGAACGGGATAAACATGGCCGTACCTTCCTTTGACATCATGAATATCGCGAGCGCTAGTCCGAAAACAGCCTGAAGTATCAGCTTCTGCTTTGGTGTGAGGCCTTCGTTCTGCTTTTTGGCTATCTTGTTATAGTCATCGATAAATCCGACTGCGCCAAACGCGTACATGCTGAGAAGTATCGCGATCTTGCCCATGGTATCGCTCCCCGGCATGAACATGCTTACTATGACTGCTGCGGTAGTTCCCAGTATGAAGGCTATGCCTCCCATCGTAGGGGTCCCCGCTTTGCTAAGATGCTCCTTTGGCCCTTCTTCCCTTATATACTGGCCGAATTGCTTCTGCTTCATGAAAGGGATCATGCGTGCCGTGACGAGCATCGAGACGGCAAAGCCTATGGCTGCTATTAATGCGTATGTACCTGTTCCGTGAGTGTTAACCATATTATTCGCTGTAAATATAAACTATCGATCCTTTATCTACTTTAGTGTCTGCCTTCGGGTACTGGTCGACTACTACGAACGACTGACCTTTCAGACTCTCCGGCATTACTGTGTATTTAAGCCCGTAAGACTCTATCCTGCTGATAGCGTCAAGGCTGTCCATACCGGTGATATCCGGCACTTTGACTTTGTTTTTCTTGGCTGCCTTAGCTTCCTCTTTCGTGTACCTGCGCTCCACACCGAGATACTCCAGAGATTTCTCTGTGATCTCCTTGACGATAGGACCGGCTGTGTTGGATCCGTACATCTTCTTGGTAGGTCTGTATACGATACATATCATCGAAATGACCGGATCATCCATCGGAGCCATTACTACGAATGACGTATTCGTCTCATCGCTGTAGCGCTTGCCGGATACACGGTTCGCTGTACCTGTCTTTCCGCCCACTCTGTAGCCCGGAATATATGCGGTCGTACCCATTGCGTCAGAAACGTAGTATTCCATTATGTCGGCCATCTTGGCCGCGGTCTCTTCGGAAACCACCTGCCTGACCTTGACATCCTCCATCTCCTCGACAGTATTGCCTTCAGAGTCTACGATCTTACTTACGATCTTCGGCTTCATAAGTACTCCGCCGTTACCGAAAGAGTTTACCGCGCAGAGCAGCTGCAGCGGCGTTACGGCTATTCCCTGGCCGTATCCGGTAGTGGCAAGGTCTACCCTTGTCATGTTGTCAGGGTCCTTGACGATCGAATATCCCTCGCCCGGCAGATCCACTCCGGTCTGATCGTTGAATCCAAAAAGATCTATGTAGTTGTAGAAGGTCTTGGCGCCCATATCGAGCGAGACCTGGGCAAGAGCCGGGTTGCATGAGTTTCCTACAGCCTCCTTGAGCGACTGCTTGCCATGTGTGGCCAGGCAGTGGAGGGTATAATCGTCAACACGGATGCCGCCCTTGCACGTGTATCTCGAATTATCATCGGCGCTGCCGGATTCAAGAGCCGCGGCAGCGGCGATGAGCTTGAACGTCGATCCAGGCTCATATATATCGCTCACAGCGTTTATCTTCCACATGCTGCTGAGATAATTGGTCTTCTGTTCATCGGTCATAGCCTCGAATTCCTTGAGAGCTTCCGGATCGGAAGGCTGCGAGGAGTTGTTAGGATCATATTCCGGAGTCGTTGCCATCGCGAGTATGTTTCCCGTCTTAGGCTCCATCACTATGCAGGTGATGGCATCGGCGCCGGTCTTTTTCATGCCGGTTTCCAGGGCGTCTTCCACAAAGTGCTGTATGACCGAATCGATCGTAGTAACGATGCTGTATCCGTCCTGCGGCTTATAGTATCTGGTCTTTCCGTTTGAAAGAGTATTTCCGTTGTTGTCCGTGACTCTTACGGCTCTTCCTTTGATACCCGCGAGCCGCGAGTTGTATTCATACTCAAGGCCGGAACGTCCGACATTTTCCGAATTGACGCCTCCCAGCACCTGAGCCGCGAAAGCGCCGTTAGGATAATACCTGGCAGCTCTTGTCTTTATTACAACATTGCTGCCGAATAACTGCTGAGCTCTTTCCACCTGTTCTCTTGTCAGGCCGTCCGCGATCAGCACAAGGTTCTCCTCGCCCTCAAGAAGTGCCTGCATCTCCGCGGCATCCTTTCCGGTCACATTGGAGAGGCTGAGTATCGCCTTGGCCTTGTCGTCATTGCTTATGCTTTCATCTTTATAGATGTACTGTGTGTAAGCGTAGAGCTCATATTCGGTCACTGACTCCGCGAGCGTATTCATTCGCGAATCGTAAATGGCTCCTCTTACAGGATCGATCTCTGTATCGACCTTCTGCATCTCGGCTGCCATTATCTTCAGCTCATCAGACTTGTAGATCTGCCAGTATCCCATTCGAAGCATCAGCACAAACAGCAAAAAGAGCATAACACCAAAACCCGCAGCAAGTCTGTTGCGGTTTTTTGAAGTGATCACTTTGGGATTGTCTTCAAGTGCCCTTCTTCTTATTTTTTCTCTCTTCTTGTCGCTTCTTTTGCTTGTGTCCATACTTCCTCATTCAAACACAGTCATACGGATATAGTATACCACATATTGTGCTGGAATTTAAAGGCAAATACTGTATTTAGATGCCTTAGTTCTAATAAAAATGCCACCGAGCCGTGACCGGTCAGTGGCACCTTATAATGCGTGCCATAATCAATTGTATGCTTCGCTGATTATTATGGAAGCCAGATTGCTTACTTCAGCCTGAACGGAGCTAAGTATTACCGTATTGTCAGCTGACGGATAGACCATGCCGTACTTCTTTGTAGCCACCTGCTCTATCTTTGTTACCTTTGTTTCCTCGGTTATCTGGCTGCTCAGGGAGTCTATCTCCGCCTGAAGATATTCGTTCTGCATCTGCAGCACGTTGTTCTCATGCTGAATGATCGCCGCATAAGACCTCATACCAACGAGTACGAATATGCCTATCATCACTACAGCCAGAAGTCTGGCCAAGCTTCTTCTGTCCGCCTTTATTCTGTCGGCTCTGATCCTCTCTGCTCTGCTTTCCATGGTTCCCTGTGTCCTGTAAGTGTGTTTCTGTCCTATAACTTTTCGAGAACTCTCAGCTTTGCGCTTCTGGCTCTCGGATTGGTTTCGGTCTCTTCTTCAGAAGGAACGACCGGTTTCTTTGTGACTCTCTTTACATCGGCCACCTTGCCGCAGACGCATACCGGAAGCTCTTTAGGGCAAGTGCACGGGTCGAGTCTTCTCTCAAACTCCGTCTTTACGATGCGGTCCTCCAGCGAGTGGAATGTGATGACTGCTATCCTGCCTCCGCTTTCGAGCAGATCCGGGAGCTTTTCGACTGCGTCTCTCAGATGTCCCAGCTCGTCGTTCACTTCTATGCGTATCGCCTGGAAGGTCCTCTTTGCAGGGTGCGGTCCCGTACGCCTGGCCTTTGACGGTATCGCCGCCTTTATCACTTCTGTCAGCCTCCCGGTCGACTCTATCGGCGACTCTGCCCTCTCCCTGACTATGAATTCGGCTATCCTGGATGCCCAGCGCTCTTCTCCGTAGTCTCTGATGATCCTTGTCAGCTCATCCCGGGAGTATCCGTTCACGATGTCGTAGGCGGTGAGCCTGTCGGTATCGTCCATCCGCATGTCGAGCGGAGCGTCCTGCATATAAGAGAAACCTCTTTCCGGATTGTCCAGCTGGTAAGAGCTGACTCCCAGATCAAGGAGTATGCCCTGTACCTTTCTGCCGGCTGCTGCGGCTATCGCTTCGGCATCGCTGTAATTCGCGTGCACGAATCTCTTTTTGCATCCGTATCCGGCGAGCCTTTGCTCAGCCGCGGCCAGAGCCTCACGGTCCCTGTCCACCGCTATCAGCATCCCGCCTTCCGTGAGCCTCCGGCAGATTCCTTCGGAATGTCCGCCGCCTCCCACGGTCCCGTCGACGTATATGCCGTCCGGTTTTATATCCAGGGCATCCATCACTTCGTTAAACAGTACGGGTACGTGTTCGAATTCCATGATGTCCCCTTAGATTCCGTATTCTCTGAGCTTGTCGGTGAACTTCTTGTCTTTCATCTTCTTGGCGATGTCGAAGTCCGCCTTTGCCTCAGCGCTCCAGATCTCCACCTTGTCCATGGCTCCGGTAGTGATCAGGTCTTTAGTGATACGCGCGTACTCTCTGAGGTTCTGCGGTATCTTGATCCTTCCCTGGCCATCGAGTTCGCAAAGCTCCGAATTTCCGAAGAAGTCCCTGATGAACTCACGGAAGTCGGCGTCCGACTGAGGAAGCGCCGATATCTTAGCGGCCATCTCCTCAAAGTCCTCCATTGTGTAGATGTACAGACATTCGTCGAAGCCCTTGGTGAGCACGCACCTGCCGCCAAGCTGATCCCTGAATTTCGCAGGGACCGCCATGCGGTTTTTATCATCTATTTTGTTCTGATAAGTGCCTAGAAACATTTTCGTTGGAATTGCAGGCTTTGCGGCCTCTTTTCTGTTAGTTTTCATCTTTGGTGTCAAGTCGATTTTACCCCACTTTTCCCCACCATTCAAACGATTTCCCTTATTTTTTGTTATGATTTCCCCACTTTTTTGTGTAAAGTTGCCTTTACAAATGGAAAAATAGCGAAAAATAAAAAGCAGACACAATATGTAGTGTCTGCTTTACATTTTTGCACAATATGTAGGTAAAGATATCTTTACATTTTTTATGCTTGTGTCTGCTTCTCCGGCATGCCACAAGATATGGAAACGGGCCCTCAGGGGCCCGCTTTCGATGCCTGTTATATGACCAGTCCGCCGTTCACGGCTATCACCTGTCCGGTTATGAATGACGCGTCATCCGATGCCAGGAAGAGCATCGTCTTCGCCACCTCGGCAGGATCTCCGGTTCTGCACAGAGGGGTCTCATCCTTTATCGCCTCAACTGCCGTCTCATCGACCGAAGCGTTCATCTCCGTGTCTATCATTCCCGGCGATACGCAATTGACTCTGACTCCGGATGGCCCTGCCTCTTTCGCAAGTGCCTTTGTGAGCCCTATAACGCCCGCCTTAGCGGCGGAATACGCAACTTCGCATGAAGCACCCACCTGGCCCCACATTGAGCCTACAGTGATGATACAGCCGTCCTTGCGGCTTATCATGGAAGGCAGCACGTATCTGATGCAATAGAAAACCCCGTTCAGATCGGTATCGATTATCTCCTCCCACCTGCTCTCTTCTATCTCGTTTATCAGATTGAAGTCAGCGATAGCGGCATTGCATATAAGGACATCTATCTGTCCCAGCACACTCACTGCTTTTTCCACGGCTATCCTTACGGAATCCGAGTATTTTACATCGCATCTTACAGGCGTCGCTCCGGTCTCCTGCCTGAGCGCGTCAGCATCGAGTTCTGACCTGTGGTATGTGAATACGACGTCATGACCGGCTTTTCTGAACTGCCGTACCGCCTCCGCGCCTATCCCGCGTGATCCGCCTATTATAAGAACCTTACTCATTTTTATCTTCCTTGAAGAGATCGCCTACCTTGTCCACTGCTTTACCAGCAGCCTCGCTGATGTCGGACGCCTCAAACTTGCCATTGCCCAGCGTTGGAGGTGTTCCTCCCGCGGCTATGATCTCAGCCTCAAATTTTTCTCTTTCGATCCTTTCTCTTTCCTTCTCTTTCTCTTTTCTGGCTTTTCTGATGCTGTGCCTTATCATCAGGAAGAGTATCAGGAGCGCCGCGAGAACTGCCGCCACTACCGTAAAGCCGAAACTCGCCTCAGCCTTGAATCGCCTCCAGTTGAGTTTTATGAACAGGAAAGCGATCGCGATCACCAGTATCGATATGATGACAAGATATACCGTAGCGCCGCCTTTTTTGTTGTTTTTCATATGTGTTCTCCTCTCTGTCACTTACGCGGACCTATGAACTCTCTCAGTATCGCGTTGTCCGGCACAGCCTCGTCAGACTCGATCCTGTCAAAGTACTTCATGAAACGAAGTATCCTTTTTGCCTCGGCATACTGCTCACTTGACTCATCTATAGCCAGAAGCAGCGGCTCCGCATATGTCTTCAGCAGGTTTGTCTCATATACCGTACTCGAATTGAAAACCACATCAGCTGAGGAACTGTACGGGAATATGTTTACGCTCTCACCCGCCCTTACCTTAGGCCATGCGGCAAGCGTGGCTTCGGCATTGTAGCCTCTGAACTGATTGTCTCTTACCATGCGTCTCAGCAGTCTCGCGTCAGCAGTGGAGACCCTGTTGTGTCTGTCGACCGCTATCTGAGTAAGCGGACTGATGTAGATCTTGAACTTATCCGATCTCGGAATATGCTCCGTCAGCACATCGTTCAGGCTGTGTATGCCTTCTATAACGAGAATCTGGTTTTCCTTAAGGCTCGTGATGCGTTTCCCGAACACCTTTGTGCCGTTCATAAAGTCGAATTCAGGAAGGTCAACAGTTTCACCGTTTAGAAGATCTTCCATCTGCTTGTTGAAAAGAGGAAGGTCGACGGCTCCGAGTCCTTCGAAGTCGGGCTTGCCGTCCGGTCCCAGCGGAGTCATCCCCCTTTCAACGAAGTAATCATCCGTTCCGAGGTATAGCGGATCTTCTCCGGTCAGTCTCCCGATCTCCTCGCATATCCGCTTTGCGGTTGTCGTCTTGCCGCTGCTGGACGGGCCGGCTATCAGCACCACCTTTTTGCGCTCCTCCACTACTCTGATGGCAAACTCCTCAAGCTGTCTCGCCTGCAGCCACTCACTCGCTTCTATGACCTCGTTTATGTTGCCAAGCTTTATCTGCTCATTGAGATCCGCCAGATAATCTATGCGCGTGTATCTGCGTATGCGTCTGCACTCGGCGTAAGCCTCATAGAGCTTGTCATCGTCTCTGTACTTTGGTATGGCGTGTCCGTGCAGGGCGTTAGGCAGCCTCAGCAGAAGGCCCTGTCTGTACGGCCTGATATCGTAAAGATCTATATATCCCGATGATGGAAGAAGATCCGAATACATGCAGTTGCGATAGTTGTGAAGATTCGCTATCTCAACAAGTTCGTCATCCGGTCTGCCCTCAAGCAGTTTTGCCTTCTCGGGATATCCCAGGGAAGCCCACTTCGCTTTCGCGTGGCCTACGTTATCTTTCTCGATCACTATCTCAAGATCCTGGGCAATAAACCTGTCCATCATATCCCTTATCTTATGTATATCGGAATTGGTCAGCTGCGCGCCGCCTTTATTGATGTAACTGTAATAGCCCTGGTTGAGTGAATTGCCTATGGTGACATCCACATCTCCAAGCGCCGCTTTGACGGCTTTAAGGTAAATAAGGATCGCGGTATTGTGGTACGCACGCTCATCCGTAAACGTCTTAATCCTGAAATCGTAAGCCATGTCCTAACCCTTCTTTCTTCTACCGCTCTTAAGGCGGTCAGTCACATGCTTTAGAAAGTATTCTACCATATTATTGGCGCATATTGAATGCATGCCCTGTCATGTTCTTCACAATCCCTGTTTAAGGGTATTATTCAATTGACTAAAAACGTCCATTGCACTAAAATGAAACTGATATGTAGCAACCAGTTTCTTTTGGTGTGCATTTTATCATTTGAAAGTAATGAGGGCAGTTATTTTTATTTCTTAGGGAGGGATAAATTAATGAAAAAGGAATATGAACCTCTATTCACCCCTTGGAAGATCGGTAACGTAGAGATCCCTAACAGGATCGTACAGACTTCCATGGGCGGAACATCCCTGTTCGGCTGGCTCGAGCCTTGCCATTTCGACAAAGAGGCAGCTCACCACATCCTCGGCCGTGCTCAGGATGGCGTAGGTCTGGTACTCCCGGGCATGCAGTGCGTCAGAGACACAATGGGCAGAAGATGGCTCTATCAGAACAAGAAGATGTTCAAGGATCTCGCTGAGTGGATGCCTGAGTTCCACAAGACAGGCTCCAAGCTGTTCATCCAGCTCGCCGGCGGATTCGGACGTTCGATGGCTATCAACGACATGTTCGTTAAGATGCTTGAGAACAAGGCTCTCGGCGCAGTCTCGAAGCCATTCGTAGACATCGAGTACTGCTGCGCTTCCGCAGGTGAGACTCCAAACAGATGGTATCCTTCGATCAAGTCGAGAATGATGACCATCGAGGAGATCCAGGAAATGGTTGAGGCTTTCGCAAAGACAGCCAAGCTCTGCAAGGACGCAGGTGTTGACGGCGTTGAGATCCACGCTGTACATGAGGGTTACCTCCTCGACCAGTTCACACTCGCAAACATGAACTACAGAACTGACCAGTACGGCGGTTCCTTCGAGAACAGATTCAGATTCCCTGTCGAGATAGTTCAGGCTATCAAGAGAGAGTGCGGACAGGACTTCCCTGTTGCTCTGAGATACTCCGTAGTATCCAAGACAAAGGGCTGGCTCCAGGGCGCACAGCCGGGCGAAGAGTTCGAAGAGTTCGGACGTGACATGGCTGAATCCGAAAAGGCCATCAAGTACCTCGGCGACATGGGATATGACATGTTCAACTGCGACAACGGTACATACGATGCATGGTACTGGGCTCACCCGCCTGTCTACATGCCTGACAACTGCAACTTCGAGGATGTAGCTCACATCAAGAAGTTCACTGACAAGCCTGTAGTCTGCGCAGGAAAGATGGACATCAAGTTTGCTGCTGAGGCTATCAAGAAGGGTGAGATCGATGCTCTCGGTATCGCCCGTCAGAACCTCGTTGACCCTGAGTGGGTAACCAAGATCAAGGAAGACAGAGAAGACGAGATCAAGCCTTGCATCAGATGCCACAACGCATGCTTCAACTTCGCGAAGTCGAAACACACAGCTAACACACAGCCTCTGTTCGACTCGCTCCAGCTGGCACGCTGCGCTCTGACACCTTCGACGATGCAGCACAACAAGTACAAGATCGTTCCTACCAACAAGCCTAAGAAAGTTGCCATCGTAGGCGCAGGCTTCGGAGGACTCGAGGCAGCTCTGGTACTCAAGAAGAGAGGCCACAACCCTGTAGTATTCGAGAAGAGCGACAAGATCTTCGGTCTGTACAACACAGCTTCCGCAATGTCCTTCAAGGATGCTGACAAGCAGCTCATGAAGTGGTATGAGAGAGAGCTCAAGAAGTGGGATATCGACATCAGACTCAACTCCGAGATAAAGGATATCAATGCCCTGCTCAAGGCATACGATGATGTAATCGTATCGATAGGTACATTCCCTAAGGCTCTCAACATCAAGGGATTCGACAAGGCTATCACATTCACAGATCTCCTGATCGGACCTAACGCCAAGAAGTATAAGAAGATCGTCTTCCTCGGCGGCGGACTTTCCTCCTGCGAAGCTGCATATGATGCGGTACTCGCCGGCAAAAAGCCTGTAGTCGTTGAGTTCCTGGACGACCTGATCGTAGCTCCTGGCACATGCCTTGCTAACTCCTCGTTCCTGAGAGAGGCTCTGCCGTTCAAGGGAGTTCCTGTACATCTGAGAAGCTCTGTCACAGAGATCGGCGACGGCTTCTGCATGATCAAGAACTTCGAGACAGGTGAAGAGTGGAAGGAAGAGTGCGACTGCGTAGTAAACGGTATCGGATTCGTTCCGAACGACCAGTTCGCATCAGTCAAGAACAAGCACCTCCACAGAGTAGGAACCTGCGTCAAGTGGGGAGCTCTGAGAGAAGTAATCTGGAGCGCTTGGGACGTAGCAATGAAGATCTAATTGCTAATCACATCAAAAGAAAAAGACTGCCGGTAAAACGGCAGTCTTTTTTTCGCAGCCTATTCATTCCAGATGGCCTTGTACTCCTTGTATTTTTCAATGTTGTTCGTGACATTCCACGGTATAAATCCCCCTTCCAGGCCTGCATCCTTCAGCCCTTTGATCTGAGCCTTAAGTTCTGCCTCGCCGTAGTTTACGGTCGGGGCCCAGTAAGGTGTGTTATAGCCGGTTATCCAGGTGCGTGCTGCGGCAGGGCTGAGCAGCATGTCCTGTTTTTTCTTTGCCCTCTTTCCCCAGTTTTTCATTGTACTGTACGGATCATTCCACGCGCCCGGTCCTCCCGTGTGGTCAGTATATGGCATGGCGCTGATAGCGTCGACTATATTGGATATGCCCGGCCAGTACTGTCCGTAAGCTGTCATGTATCCGTACACGCTCTCGCCGAATACATCGACGGAGAAATACGCTCCCGCCTCATGGATCTGGTCCGCAGCATAGAAACAGAAGTTCTGAACGGCCTGCCCTTTCTCCTCTCCGTACTTGTTGCGGAAATCAGCCGCGCCGGATTTGGACATGGTGTACGTGTTCTCAGGGAACCTTACATAATCGAACTGTATCTCGTTGAAGCCGAATTCCTTTACGGCCTCCTGAGCCAGCCTTACATTGTACTCCCAGGCCTTGCGTGAGTAAGCGCTGGGCCATCCCGTGTTTGTGCCGTAGACGATGCACTCGTCAGGATGATCCTTTCCGTATATAGGATCATTGAAAACGACGATGCGCCCTATCAGATATACACCGGTCTCTTTGAGGGCGTCTATGCCCTTCTTATAGTCCTCTAAGGAGGCATATGCCGTTTTGTATGAGCGCGGCGAGAGTTCCTTTGCTGTTTCCGACTTGTATGCCAGCACTCCGTCCTTTATGTCCACGACCACGGCGTTGCAGTCGGTTTCTTCTATGATCTTTATATATTTCTTGGGCTTCACGGCTGCCACGCAGTTCAGATACATCGCGCGTGCATTTGCGCAAAACTCGTTTCCTTCTATCACAGGCCTTTCATATGGGTAATAGTCCAGATGGCTGGCCTTGCCTCCATGAAGGTTTATGCCATATTTATCCTTCTTCGCTTTGTCGTATACACCGTTATCGTTAAATACAGCATCGGCCTTTTCCTGAGTATCCGTCATGTACTTTCCATACACATAACCTTCTGCGACACTGTCTCCTTCCTGATATTCCACCTTATATTTGTTGACATATCCGTTCGCGTCAATGTTGTCATAGCCTGTCACCTTAAGGCAGGTGCTCTTAGGTGCGAATGAGGCTATAGCGGGGCCTGTTTCCTCAGCATATATAGTCACAGGAGTCCTTACATATACCTCTGTTTCCTTTACTATATCCTCAGGCGACGCCGCGAGGTTATCTTCGCGTATGTACTTCGGCACCTTGCTGAGGATATCAGGGTTTTCTTCAGAGGATAGGCTCCCCTCTTTGCTGTCGATGGCGACATATCTTACTCCATCTATCTCCACTATCCTGTTTGTTCTGTATACCGGGGTGCCCCGAACCAGTCTGTCGATTTCCTTTGCTGTTACGGTACCCGTGCCGGTCTGCTCCCCTTCACTATCCTCTTCAGGAAGAGGCTTACCTATCAGGTATACGGCCGTATCGTTCGAAGTGCCGGCAACATAAGCATCCATATGACCGGATGCGGATCTGCCGCATGTGACAGCAAGCACGGCGGCCAGTATCAGCGCAACAAAAATGACGGCAATATCCTTTTTAGCGAACATGCCGGCGATCTTTTCCGCATCCTGTTTGATTTTATGTTTATACGTATCTGACACTTAGTCTTCCACCCCTTCCGAACCCAATTAAACACCATTTGTCATGGTCATTCAACCTAATGTATAATCATATGGATAAAAAAAGGAGGATGCTATGAGCAAAATAGATCTTACACCATTCATAAAGGAAGACAACGGGTCAGAGCTCATTATAGAACTGCCGTGTAAAGAAAATGAAAGAGCATTCTTTAACGGATATCAGACATGGACACCTTCATTTGAGGTAGCTCCGACAGACACTCACATCGGTGTAAAGAGAATCTTCAGATTTCTCGGAGCCCCTTGGGGCACAACCAAATACGGCGATGTTTTTTTTATGAACTACAGCGGCAAGCCGGGACGTTTCCACGGCTTTACGTATTTCTATAAAAGACATGACGACGAATACCTCTTCATAGGTTCTACTGACGAGACCAACGGCTATACGATCTTCGAATACGACATGATCAAGGGCGAGCTCAAGATAAGTAAGGACGCCGGCAGCGAAAGGTTCGATCAGAACGTTCACATCGCTGCTTTCGAGGGCGGACATGATGAAGTCTTTGATGAATGGTTCGAAGCATCCGGGATCAAACGCATCCCTGCTGAGCCTCTTGCGGGCTACGGAAGCTGGTACAATCATTATGACAAGATCAGCGACGAGACCATCACTACGGATCTTGAGGGGGCCGCGGGCATCCTGAAACCCGGCGACCTCTTCCAGATCGATGACGGCTGGCAGGTGCAGGTCGGCGACTGGGACTGCAATATGCAGCGTTTCCCTCGCGGCATGAAAGCTTCCGTGGACGACATCCATGACAAAGGCTTCAAGGCCGGACTATGGCTTGCCCCGTATTCAGCCCAGTGCAAGTCCCAGCTGGTGAAGAACCACCCTGACTGGCTTCTCAGACATCACGGAAAGCCTTGGTACGCGGGATGCAACTGGGGCGGATTCTTCGCTCTGGATTTTGATCATCCGGGCGTCCGCGATTACCTGAAGCGCACTTTCGATACGGTGCTCAATGACTGGGGATTTGATCTGGTAAAACTGGACTTCCTGTACGGAGCAGCTCCATGGCCGACTGCCGGAGGAGAATTCGACGGCGAGAGCCGCGGAGGACGCATGTGCCGCGCGATGGACTTCCTGAGGGAACTATGCGGCGACAAGCAGATACTCGGATGCGGTGTACCTCTCGGGCCTGCCTTTGGAAAAGTCGAGTACTGCAGGATAGGCTGCGACGCGAGCCTCGACTGGAACAACGTTCCGTACATGAGGAACGTCAACAGAGAATATCCGTCCACAAAGCACGCTTTGCTCAACACATTCTACAGAAGAGGCCTGGATGGCAGAGCTTTCCTGAACGATCCGGATGTCTTCTTCCTGAGAAGGGACAATATAAAGCTCTCAGAGGAGCAGAAAGACCTCCACGCGAAAGTGCTGGCACAGTACGGCAGTTTCTTCCTCACATCGGACAACATGGGCGATTACGATGAGGAGCAGCGCGTGCACTATGATAAGCTCAGGGAACTGTGGAATAAGAAAGACTGGACAGACAGGCATTTCCTCGACTGGATCAGAAAATATGAGTAAGTTATAACAAGTATTATAGGTGTAAAAACATGAGCAAAAACAAAGAAGCTGCCGTGGAATATACCGGCATCACAGAAAAACAGGCTAAGCGAAATCTTTGGTTCTTCCCTCTCGGTACTTTCGGAAGGGATATGATCTACAACCTGTTTACGAACTTCATTCTGGTCTATGTACTCTTCACGCACAATCTGACGCCTGCACAGCTGATGGCCATCACGGGCATCATGATAGGCGCCAGAGTATTTGACGCTCTGAACGACCCACTCATGGGAAATATCATAGAGCGTACAAGGACCCGCTGGGGCAAGTACAAACCATGGCTGGTCATAGGTATCCTCAGCACATCCATCGTGGTCTATCTGGCGTTCAACGTCAGGCTTGAGGGCTGGGCATTCATATGGTTCTTTGGGATCATCTACTTCGCGTACAGCATTGCATACACGATGCACGATATCTCATACTGGGGCATGATCCCATCGCTGAGCAAGGATGGAAGCACCCGTGACAAGCTGACTGCCATGACCAACCTCGCAGCCGGTATCGGCGGAGGCCTCGCGGGACTCTTCATACCAATGCTGACTACAGGATCCGGAGCCATAGGAGGAAACGCTCAGACTGCTTACGGAGTGGTCGCTCTCATATTCTGCATCCTCGCTCCTCTCTTCCTCTGTATCACAATCTTCGGAGTCAGAGAAGACAGATCGTACATGGATACCACACCGCCTCCTGTCAGCTTCAAGAAGATCATCTCGACGATCACCAATAACGATCAGCTGTCATGGATGTGCCTCATATTCCTGCTCCATCAGATTGGCGCAGACCTGATAGTCGGAGGCATAGGCTCCACATACATCTACTTCACATATGGATATAAGGGAGGCCTCTACTCACTCTTCTCTACCATAGGTCTGTCCGCATCCGGAATACTTCTGATCGCCTATCCGTGGCTCTCGTCCAGGTGGAACAGAAAGACGCTGATGAAAGGTTTCGGAGTGATAATGGCTGTTGGATTCGCGATGATGCTGGCTGCCGGATTCCTGATGCCGGCAGAGATGCCTTCGTTCTGGATCACGACTGTCGGCTACATGCTGGCTCAGCTTGGAATGAACTGCTACTACGTGATCATGATGCTCTCCGTCTTCAATACAGTCGAATACAACGAGTATAAGAACGGCACCAGAGACGAAGCCATAATCGCCTCGATCAGACCGTTCTTCACCAAGTTCGGAAGCGCCCTCTGCGTACTGCTCACTTCTGTTTCGTACCTGATCTTCGGAGTCACAAATTACACAAATCAGATCAGTTCGCTGGAGCAGGCCGCAAACATGGGAACGATCACAGAGGCCGACAAGCTGGCTCAGATCGACACCGTCATCAATTCGGTAACTGCCGGCCAGAGCCATGGCATACTGCTGGTGATGGTCCTGATACCGTTCATCATGATGATAGGCGCTTACCTGCTCTACAAGAAGCACTACATACTCGATGAGGACGAATACGACCGCATCGTCAGAGAACTCGCGGAAAAGAACGCCAAATAAGAGTTGCATATAAACAGGCACAAAAAGAGGCCGGAGTACATCTCCGGCCTTTGTTTTGCCTTTTACTGTCACATGCTGTCGGCGTTACTGTCGAATATCTGTCTGCGCTTTAGAATAGCGCCGCAGAAGATCTCTCCCAGCACATAGCATCCCAGTATTTCTCCGCCCAGGATCTGGATCATCAGGATCGGGATGGCGGTATCCACAACGCCGTAGCCGTACTTCAGGACGAACGGCACTATGAGAGCGTTGGCGATCACGGCAGGGATAGGTACCAGCCAGCGGTTATTGCGGAGAAGATAGCCCAGCGCCGCGCCAATGAGCGTTGCGAGGCTGCCGAATATGACGTCAAGTATGACGCCTCCTCCAATGAGGTTTGCCAGCAGACATCCAATAAAAAGACCCGGTATCGCCGCCGGCGTGAACATAGGCAGTATGCAAAGCGCTTCTGCTATCCTCAGCTGTATCGGCCCGAAAGATATCGGGGCAAAAACGAGTGTAAGGACCACGTAAAGCGCCGAGATGGCAGCTCCCTGCGTGAGCCTCTGCACCTTTGGATCGGTGTTTTTCATTATTTCTTTCTCCTTTGGTTTTGATATTTTAGAAGCAGGATATCGGACCCGAACTGCTTCAGACGTCTGTTTTCTGCGGACGTCCACGCGTGATGATACAACAATCGTTTTCTTATGTCCAGTAATAATTCAGTCTGTGCTTTCCTTCGCGGGCATCCTTATATTCCCTGAAGAACTTAAGCGCTGCGTCGTAATACAGCTCTTCCGCTCTCTCCATCGCCTCTTCAGGGCTTATGCTGCCGTGCGCCAGAGGTATGATCTTTCCGATACCGCAGTCAAAGAGTCCTTCCCAGCCTTCCCCCAGGCATCCGACTATCGCGGTGACCGTCACCTCTTTCTCCTTTGCCCTTTTGCCAATGCCCTGCATGGCCTTTCCGTGCAGGCTCTGGAAGTCGGCTCTGCCCTCGCCCGTTATGACCAGGTCGGCTCCGGCGAGCGCTTTATCGAACCCCGTGAGGTCAAGCATTATTTCTATTCCCGGCCTAAGCTCTGCGCCAAGCAATGCATACAGCGCGGCCCCTATGCCTCCAGCGGCTCCGGCTCCGGCTACCCTGTCGCAGTCGATGCCGGTAAGATCCAGTATCACATCCCTGTAATTACGCATTCCTCTTTCGAGTTCAGCAAGGGCTTCTTCATCCGCGCCTTTCTGCGGAGCGTATACGTATGTCGCTCCGTTTTCTCCCGTCAGCGGATTGTCTACGTCGCACATCACGCTTAGGCGCGCTTCCGCAAGCCTCTTGTCAAGGCATGAAAGATCGATATGGGACACATCCGCAAGGTCTCGCCCACTGCCATCAAGCTCATTGCCGTCTTCGTCAAAAAAGACAGCGCCCAAAGCTCTCATAAAGCCCATGCCGCCGTCATTGGTAGCGGAGCCGCCTATTGCTATCGTTATGTCTCTCGCTCCCTTTTCAAGAGCATCAAGCAGAAGCTCTCCGGTGCCGGCAGAAGTAGCCTCCAGCGGATCTCTTCTGTCTTCAGGAACCAGAGTCAGGCCCGATGCGGACGCCATTTCTATCACAGCTCTGCCGTCATCAAAAAGCGCGTACTTCGCTTCAACCGGTTCCATAAGCGGCCCGTGTACAGTGACAGTCACGGCCTTTGCATCCGAAGAAGCGAGCACAGCGTCTACTGTGCCCTCTCCCCCGTCCGCCAGCGGTATGCTGACTGTTTCGGCTTCACCGAACACTTCGCAGGCGGCAGCTTTGAGCAGCTCCGCCGCGCGTGATGAGTCGATGCTTCCTTTGAAAGAATCGCTTGCGAATACAAGTTTCATTCTTTAATTCACCACGTTCACCGGTTTGCCCCCGGCCCAGGCGCGGATATTGTCCGCTGTGATGTCCATTATCCTCTGTCTGGCCTCTTTTGCCGCCCAGGATATATGAGGTGTTATGATGCAGTTTTTTGCCTTCAAAAGCGGATTATCCGCCTTTATAGGCTCAGTCGAGACCACATCCACTGCAGCCGCGTAAACCTTGCCGCTGTCCAGCGCATCAGCGAGATCCTGCTCGTTGACCAGTGGCCCCCTGCTGTTGTTGATCAGTATGACACCGTCCTTCATCTTTGCGATGTTGTCCCTGTTTATTATCCCTTCTGTCTCAGGGAAAAGCGGACAGTGCAGGAATATGATATCCGAGCGGCTGAGGAGTTCGTCCAGCTCCACATATTTGGCAAGCGCTGCTCCTTCATCCGACTTGAAAGAGTCATAAGCCAGCACCTCAAGATGCAGCGCGCCAAGTATCCTCGCAGTCTCCTTGCCTATCCTTCCGAGGCCTATGATGCCCGCCGTCTTGCCGGCAAGTTCCATCATAGGGTAATCCCAGAAACACCAGTCGACATTGTTCTGCCATCTGCCTGATTTGACTTCCCTGTCGTGGTGTCCGATATGCGAACAAATCTCCATAAGCAGACTGACGGCATACTGGCTCACGATATGAGTGCCGTATGTCGGTACATTGACCACGTCTATCCCTTTACTGCGGGCGTACCTGACGTCGACCACGTTGTATCCGGTCGCCAGCACAAATACCGCTCTGAGGTTTGGACATTTATCTATAGTAGCGGCGCTGACCGGTGTCTTATTGATCACCGCTATGTCCGCGTCACCTATCCTCTCTGCTATCAGGTCTGATTCCGCATAAGCCGTGCGGTCAAATACCGTTACTTCTCCGAATTCCTCAAGCTGAGCCCAGCTGAGATCCCCCGGGTTTTCCGTATATCCGTCAAGCACAACTATTTTGTGTTTTTCCATAAGGCACCTCCGCCTTAAACAAACAGCCGCCACTCCGGGCGGCTGTATCTTTGCTTTAATTCAAATGATTATTCTCCTACTTCAGGAGCCTCGATATCCACTCCGAGATCCTTCAGTATCTCTCTTGCCTTTGTGCATGCAGGGCAGTCGCAGAACTTCTTGCCCTCAGCCTTCATGGCCTCGGCGTGTTTCCTGATCTGTTCAGCTGCCTCCTCGCCGACATTCTCTTTCATCTCAGGCTTGCTGAATGTGTCGATGACTTCATCGAGAGAAGAGATTCCTGCCTTGAGCTGCTTGATGAACTCGCTCTCTGTGACCTTGTCGACTACAGGAGCAGCCTTGCCCTTGAGTTCGTCAAGTGCCGGAGCTGCCTTTTCTTTGAGTTCATCGATCTTAGGAGCTGCTTTCTCCTTCAGCTCATCGATCTTAGGAGCTGCCTTATCGGAGAATTTCTCAACTGCGTCTGTAAACTTCTCGCCAGCCTTTATCAGCTTTTCATTGGCTTCTATCGATTTCTCGGAGAATTTCTCAGCCGACTCATTCAGCTTGTCCCATGCTTCGCCGCCCTTTTCTTTCAGCTCGTCAAACTTGTCGCCGTACTTTTCATCTGCTTCTGCGAGCCACTTTTCAGCTGCGTCCTTGAGCGGAGCATATACATGACCGTCGAGCAGTTCTTTTACCTTATCTACCGTTTTCTTATCTGCCATTTTATTACCCTCCTGTAAATAAGAAATATCACGACATTTGAATTATATCATCCTTTAAAAAACTATTACAGACTCTTTACGAGCGTAAGTATATTGGCGCCGTCCTTGTATTCGTAAATTACATCGTCCATGGACTGCTTTACCATGAAAATACCCAGTCCTCCTACCGGACGTTCATCTGCTGAGAGTGTAACGTCCGGATCCTCTTTAGCAAGCGGGTCATAAGGCTTGCCGTGGTCGAGGAAGGTGATCTTCACCTGAACAGGATCATCGTTCACTTCTACCCTGACAGTAGCTCTGCCTTTGTCCGGCTTGTAAGCGTACTTGGCTATGTTTATGAAAATCTCTTCAACAGCAAGGTCTATCTGCATCTGTGACTTCGTTGAGCAGCCTACCTTTTCAAGGCGCTCATCCACGAATGCGGTGACTGTGTCCAGATTTTCTTCAGTGGCTTCTATATCGAGCTCATCCTTTGGCGCTTCTCTCTTAAGATCCACATCGAAAAGCAAAGTATCGTACTTGTCAAGGAGTTCGATGAGTTCTTTCGTCCAGAGGTCGATCTCCGCCTTGCGTGCCGGATCCTCAAGACCTTTGCGCCTGATCGATCGTCTGATGAGCCTTGTGTATCCTACTATGCGCGCCTTGTCTTCCACGCTTTTGATGACCTCTTCATCATCGGTCTCAAGATAAGTTCTCAAAGTCTTCTGCCAGAACTTATGCGCTGTCTCAAGGTCAAATCCCTGGAATTTCTTGATGGCCTCATGATCGATCTCGAAGAATCCGGAGTATGCATTGAACATCGAAGCAAGTTCGAATACCGGGTTGCCCACAGCCAGTGTGTCCATGTCGATGAGCAGCACCTCATCGTTCTGAAGCTCCAGATTCTTTGTGTGGTAGTCACCGTGGATCATGTGATTGTCCTGAGGTACGGCTTCAACCATGGAAAGCAGCTTCTTTGCCTTGTCTTCAGGCAGGTAATCCTGCATGAATTTTGCCCAGCCAACGACAGTATCCTTCATATCAGGGAGTTTGCCTTCAGGGACCAGCGTCGAGTGGATAAGCTTGAGCATCTTTACATACTCCTGTACGCACCAGTCGAGTTTTTCAGGCTCATCGGCTATCATTCTGGAGAATGACGTCGCGTTGAGAAACTCGAATACCGAGCCGTAGCTGTCACCTACACGCACCACGTCATATGAGATGGCGGTCGGGATCCCGAGTATCAGGGCAAGCCTCGCCACCTCACGCTCGTGCTGTATGTCATCAAGAGAATCCGAATCATTGAATACCTTGACAACGTTGTCCTTGTCGACACGGTAGATGGTACCGTTTGCGCCGCGTCCTATCTCCTCGCACCCTTCTACGGATACCTGACGGTAAGCTTTCTCCACGCTCATCATCTCGGTAAACCCTGTCATTTCGAAAACCTCGAACACTTCGGATGAAACATTTATCACGCGAAGCGTAGGGTTATCCTTTCTGAGCCGCAGGATCACGCGAAGACCGGCACTCGAGATATACTCGAGCGCTGATGCATCAAGAATAACGGAAGCTGGCTTCTTATCGCCTATGGCTTCGTGTATTTCATTCTCGACATCACCGGAATTGCCTGAGTCTATGCGACCCTCAAGCGCGATCGTGACGATGTCATTGTCCCATTTGATATTCATTTACCGTGCTCCTACTCAATCGTCAGGATATCTGAAAAGCCCGTTACATCAAAAATCTCGCGGATCTCGTCGGAGACGTTCTTTACTGTCATGCTGCCTTTTGCGTTCATGGTCTTCTGCGCTGAAAGCAGCACACGAAGTCCGGCACTTGAAATATATTCAAGTTCAGTAAAGTCGAACACCAGACAGCTTGCGCCCTCTGTTGCCAAATTGAGTTCTTCCTCCAGCTGAGGCGCGGTAAGTGTGTCCAGTCTTCCTTTAAGGGCTATTACCATTTCGGTATCATTTGGGGTTTTGTTAATATCAAGCATATACAGTTCCTCCCTATCCTGTATATTATATAATAAATCCGCAATTTTTGTATCTGTTTAGAGATTCTAGAATATAAGTGTTTTATCGCCGGAAGCCGATCTTTCTATGCGGTGAACGCCTCCCTTTCTGTCGGTCAGCGTTTTTTCAGCTACCGGATGCTCGCTTATCATGAGCGGGATGCCCCTCTCGTCTGAGACTCCGGTCTCATGAGAAGGCATGTACAGCTTTACTCCAAGTTCCTTGTACGCAAGTCTCGCCTGTTCATTGAAGACGTTGAGACCGTAATCTCCGAAGACCTTGACACCCGCCTGACTGAACTTCTCTATCCATCCGAGGTTGCCTATCAGTATGCCGCACTCCCTGCACGCGTCCGCTATCTCATCAAAGTGTTCTTCAATGTATCTGTCGAGTTTCCCCTTCGACACGTTCAGTATGTACGGGACTGTGCCCGGTACAAATTCCTTGCCTTCTGCCTTCGCGGCCATGAAATCCTGAAGCGCGACAGGTCTGATACCGCTCGCGTCTACCTTGCTCTGCCACTCGCCTGCATCCAGAACGGTTCTTCCGAGATCTTCATCATCTCTTATGACGCCGGCTGCATTTCTGCTCAGCGCAGGCGCTCTGTTCTCAATTACCTGCCTTTTGCGGCGTCTGATGAGTTCTTCAGCCGCCTCGCGTCTCATTCTGTTAACGATGGAAAGAGGCATCATGATGTCATCATCCATCTGTATGTCTATGCCGGTAAGTCCCGGACTGAACGGAGTCTCGCCAAGCCTGTCGAGGGAAGACTCTATCCTCTCCTTGTCAGTCGCGACTTTTTCCGCGCGCTTTATCACGTGGTCCGCGTTTATCTCGACGCTGCTGTTTGCCCTTACGTCAGTCATGATAAGCACAGGGAACTGTCCCTCTCTTGCCGTGAATGCCATGGTCACAGGCAGTTTCTTCTCAGGCGTCTCAAGAGCGGCCTCGAGCAGCTTTTTATCTGTAACCTTGTAGACAGCATCGCCTGTGAATGCTCCTCTGGCAAAATCGCCCGCGAGTATGCATCCGTCTCCTATATCCTTCACATACGTGACCACTCCTCCCGCAGGCGAATTGACCAGGTAATCATCTTCTTCGCTTATGAACTCTATGCCGTCGCCCATATCAAGCACCATGCCCTGTTCTTTTGCAGACCGGGCAAGTTCTATGCATACAAGCTCGCGGCCGCGTTTCAGCGCTCCGCGGGCTGCTGCCCTCTCGTCCTTTTCGCTGACCTTGTTCTCGCTGTCAATGACCGCTATCACGCGGCCCAGAAGCAGTCCCTGGTTTTTAGGGCTGGCTCCGGAAAGCAGATCCTCACCCGGGTTCCCGTGAAGATATCCTTCCGTGAAATCCCCGCGGTTGAATATCTGTCTGAGATCGAGCATGTCGTTCTCATCGACCGAATACAGTTCTGCCGCCTTCTTTGGTCCGTGTTCCTTTACAAGCTCATCAAACAGGTCTATGTACTTGCGGTAGATCTTAGTCACTATCGCCACGTATTCAGGGCTCTTCATGCGTCCTTCTATCTTGAAGGATGAGGCTCCTGACATCACGAGTTCAGGTATCCTCTCTATCAGACAAAGATCCTTTGGGCTGAGCGCGTAATACGCCTCGCCGCTGTCGCCTCTGTAGGCATGTCTGCAAGGCTGAGCGCAGGTACCGCGGTTCCCGGTGCGGCCGCTTCCGCCTCCCAGCATGCGGCTCATCTGGCACTGTCCCGAATAGCACATGCACAGCGCCCCGTGTATAAACACCTCGATATCCATCGGCGGTTCCATGGCCCTGCAGCATGCGGCCAGATCCGTGATCTCATCAAGCGAAAGCTCTCTTGCGGGAACGATCCTGCAAAAGCCCATCTTTGCCGCGGCCGAGACTCCCTCTTTATTGTAGAGAGTACCCTGCGTCGAGAGATGAAGCGGAAGATCCGGCAGATATTTATGCAGCAATCTGGCCAGGCCCATGTCCTGGATAATGACGCCGTCGACTCCGAGCCCGTATATGTAATTGCAGTAGTCGAATGCCCTCGCAAGCTCACCGTCAGTTATCAGGGTATTGATGGTCATGTAGACCTTGACTCCGTGCGTGTGAGCGTAGTTTATAGCATCCGGCAGTTCTTCATCGCTGAAGTTGTCGGCAAATATCCTGGCATTGAAAGCCATGCCTCCCATGTATACGGCATCCGCGCCGTTGTTAACGGCTGCGATCAGATGCCTTTTGCCTCCTACAGGAGCCAGCAGTTCCGGTCTGTTCATAGCAATGTCCTCCTGATGAAAATATTAGCATACTTTTCATAGATGTCCACGATTTGTACAAAATGGAGTTCACATTGTCAACCGTATTGATAATCAATTAACGCAGTATTAATATTTTAGTTAGTTAATACTACCCCTTTTGTAAGAGAGAATGAAGGTTGGAAAATGAGTACGAAGGATACGGTTCTGGAATTGTTTGAGAAAAACAGAGGCTTTTACATTTCCGGACAGCAGATCGCTTCAGAACTGAATATCACAAGAACGGCGGTATGGAAAGCCGTCAAGATCCTTCAAAAGGAAGGCTATAAAATAGAAGCAGTCACTAACAGGGGCTACTGTCTCGATAAGGACGCTGACGTACTTTCCGTGCGCGGCATCCGCAGCCGTCTGAGCGAGGATTGCGCGGGTCTCAGGCCCGAGGTGTTCGTAAGCGTGGGTTCGACCAACACTCTCTGCAATGAAAAGGCCAAAAGCGGCGAAGCTGAGGGCTATGTTGCCGTCGCCGGAGCTCAGACAGCGGGCAGAGGCCGCAGAGGAAGATCGTTCTACTCCCCTGCCGGTACCGGCATCTATATGAGTTTATTGCTCCGACCGCATGGCTTAACGGGAGATCAGGTACTGGGACTGACGACCATGGCAGCCGTCGCGGTCAGTGAATCCATAGAGGCGCTTTCCGGCAAAAAGGCAGAAATAAAATGGGTCAATGACATCTTTGTCGACGGCAAGAAAGTCTGCGGCATACTGTCAGAGGCGATGTATGAAGTACCTTCCGGAGCTCTCCAGTGCGTGATAGTCGGTATTGGCATCAACGCGTACGCTCCAGAAGCCGGCTTCCCTCCTGAGATATCCGAATCAGCAGGCTGTGTATTCGATAAGCCAGAGGTAGATCTTAAAAACAGCCTTGTGGCAGAAGTGCTCAACCGCTTCATGAAGTACTACGACGATCCGAAGAGCGACGCGGTATATGACGAATACAGGACGCGCTCCATGGTGATAGACAAGGACATAAAAGTCCTGAAAAAAGACGCGACGTTGAAAGCCCACGTTCTGGATATAGACAGGGACTGCGGTCTGGTGGTCCGGTATCCGGACGGTACGGAAGAAGTACTGAACTCCGGTGAGATCAGCATCAGAGTATAAAAAAACGGGCATCCGGATAATGAACCGGATGCCCTCTTTTATTGCGTTTAGACCGATGCGAGATATCTGCCGAGCTCCTTGTTGGAGTCAGCGACTACCTTCTCTTCATCTATGCCTGTGATGGCTCCATTTTCAACAGTGACTTCGCCATCGATGACTGTGTAGTCCACCGCTCCTCTTAAGCCTACCGTGCCAAGCACCGATTTAGGATCATAGCACGCGCCTACCAGTTCAAGACGGCCGGAGTCTACCATAAAGAAGTCGGCGCACTTGCCCACTTCTAACGAGCCTATCTCCTTGTCTCTTCCGAGCAGTCTGGCGGATCCCTTTGTAGCGATCTTCAGCATGTCATAGCCTGTAGGCGCAAGTCTGCTGGAGTTGAGTCTGTGCAGCAGGAATCCCACGCGGAGTTCCTCGAGCATGTCAGATCCGTCGTTGGATGCCGATCCGTCAACACCAAGGCCTACAGGGATGTTCATCTCGAGCATTTCCGGGATACGGGCGATGCCGGATGAAAGCTTCATGTTTGAGATCGGGCAGTGGCAGACGCCTGTGCCTGTATCAGCGAGCAGCTTGAGCTCTTCATCGTTGAAATGTATGCCGTGGGCATACCAAACATCATCTCCTATCCAGCCCACTCTTTCCATGTAGGTCAGCGGACGAATCCCCTCGCGTTCAAGCATGTAGTTTTCTTCATCCTTCGTTTCGCAAAGGTGTGTGTGCAGGCGCACGCCCTTCTCTCTTGCCAGTATGGCCGACTCGCGAAGCAGGTCCTCGGATACCGAGAACGGTGAGCACGGTGCCAGCGCTATGCGGCGTTTTGAGCGGAAAGACGTATCGTGATACTTGTCTATCAGGTCTATGCTGTCCTTCATGATCTCATCCACGCTCTGCACCACACTGTCAGGCGGAAGCCCTCCGTCCTTGACGGACAGATCCATAGAGCCGCGCGAGAAATGCATCCTCACTCCCAGCTTGTCCGCCGCCGCAGCCTGAGCGCCGATCAGATCGCCCGCCCCCGCAGGGAATACGTAGTGATGGTCGAATACCGTTGTGCAGCCGTTTTTCATCAACTCGCCCATGCCGGTGAGCGATGACAGATACACAGTGTCCTCATTCAGGTTCTTCCATATCTCATAGAGCGTCTTGAGCCAGTCGAAGAGCTCCATGTTCTGCACTTTTTCAAGATTGCGTGAAAACACCTGATACAGATGGTGATGCGCGTTCACAAGACCCGGATAACAGAGCATGCCGCTTCCGTCTATGACCTTGTCCGCTTTGCGCTCTTCAGGTCCGATATAATCTATGAGTCCGTCCTTGCAAAACAGGTTCGCGTTCTCATAAACGGTGTCATTGCCGTCACATGATACTATCGCGCGGATGTTTTTAACCAGTAATGTACTCATTATCCCTCTCCTTCCGGTGAACGGTCTCCTATGCCTCGGCTATCGCTTCTATCTCGCACAGCACTCCCTTTGGAAGAGCCTTTGCCGCGACGCAGCTCCTTGCAGGCTTTGATGTGAAATACTCAGCATATACCGCGTTGAAAGCCGCGAAATCGCCCATGTCAGCCAGGAAGCATGTGGTCTTGATGACCTTGTCGAATCCCGAGCCTGCTGCCTCAAGAAGAGCCCCTACGTTTTTGCAGCTCTGATGAGCCTGCGCTTCGATGCCCTCAGGCGCCTCGCCCGTTGCAGGGTCTACAGGGATCTGGCCTGATGTAAAGACAAATCCATTCACGATAAAGCCCTGTGAATAAGGTCCGATTGCTCCCGGAGCCTTGTCAGTTGCGATCACTTTCATATCAGTTCTCCTTTCTCTCCCTCATGGTGAGCATCAGCACGGCAACAAGTATCACTATGACTGCTGCCGACGCCGACCATATGACCTTTCCCGGCAGGAACGATTCCGTGCCGTCGCTGTTTACTATAACGTCCGCGTTCCTGAGAAGCCATGCGCTTACCGCAGGTCCTATCAGCCCCGGTACGAATACCTGTCCTATTATGCGGACACCCTGGAACTGCCCCGCTCTGCCCTCAGGGATGTTGTCTCTTATCATGGCTCCGAATATCGACATTCCGGCAAGATAACCGGTCATGGCGATCAGCGAGCCGATGAACGCCTGGAGGGCTGCATGAGCCTGTGTGAAATATAATATAGTATACCCTACCAGCAGCATTGCCGCTACCGGCAGAATGCTCTTCATGAATCCCCTGCTGTCATATAGTCTGCCGTAGAACACGGTGGCCACGGCAGCCAGAAGGATGGCCGGAGCGAATATCATGACGTAGTTGGCAAGACCGAGTGTCTTTTCGTAATAAATGATCAGGTACGGCATGAATATCTGTATCGATATGCCGAATACGGCAAAGTTGAGGAGCGTCAGGTATAGCGTCTTGTTCTCTTTTGCTACGGATGGTCTGAAGCTGTACGCAAGGGTCTCGCCCATGCTCTCTTCGGACTTCTTAAGCCCCGGATCGTCTTCGATTATGAACCATCCGAGCACGCCTATGAGCGCAGTCGCGATGCCGATTACATAGTAGATGGTCACCCAGGCGGAATGCTCATCGAGATTGAAACTCATGAACCCTCCGAACACCACCAGTACGGCCACAAGCGGCATCATCGAGTTGACTCCCTCTATCTTTCCTCTGTTGGTGGAGTCTCCCCTGTCTGTCAGCCAGGCGTTATATGCCGCGTCATTGGCTGTGGATCCGAAATATGTCATCACGCAGTCCATGACTATGGTAAGAGCGACACTGTGTATGTACGCGAAGGCTATTATGCTGATACCCCATATTATATAGCCTGCGCTCATGAAGGCTTTGCGCTTCCCGACCTTGTCGGACACCGCTCCCATTATGATCGTAGTCAGAGCCGCAGTAACGGCGCTTGCCATTACCATAAGGGATATGTCGGCGGCCGTCGCATGGAACATCTTATAGATGAACACGTTGAAATACATGTTCTCCACGACCCAGGCCACCTGTCCCATGAGTCCGAATATCAGCATGGATATCCAGAATTTCCTTCCGAGTTTAGTCTGCATGACGCTGTCCTCTTCTCGCGTTTTATTTAACGCATAATACTTATCAGTTATGCTTATGCTTCTTTATCCGCCGACTCATAGATGAGCTTTTCTCCGTCGGAATCGACTGTCAGAGCCTGTCCGTCGACTATGCTTCCCCTTATGACGCCCTCTGCTATCTCGGTCTCTACATGCTGCTGCAGGTATCTCTTGATAGGTCTTGCGCCGTAATGCGGATCATAAGCCTCGTCTGCGATGAATCCGAGCGCCCTGTCAGTGATCTTAAGGTCGATATCCCTGTCTTTGAGCCTGCCGGCTATGTCATTGAATGACAGTTTTATTATACCCTCTATCTGCTCCTTAGTCAGCGGGCTGAACAATATTATGTCATCTATCCTGTTGAGGAATTCAGGTCTGAATCCCGCGCGAAGCTTAGCCATGACGGCTTCTTCAACTTCAGGGTCTATCGTACCGTCTTCTTTCATGTTGTCGATAAGATCCATGCTTCCTATGTTGGAAGTCATGATGACTATCGTGTTCTTGAAATCGACCGTACGTCCCTGGTTGTCTGTAAGACGTCCGTCGTCCAGCAGCTGCAGAAGGATGTTGAATACATCCGGATGCGCTTTTTCTATCTCATCAAAGAGGATAACGCTGTACGGTTTGCGGCGCACGGCTTCTGTCAGCTGTCCGCCCTCGTCATAGCCCACATATCCCGGAGGAGCTCCCACAAGTCTCGATACCGAGTGCTTCTCCATGTACTCGGACATGTCTATCCTGATCATGTTGCGCTCGCTGTCGAAGAGAGCCTCCGAAAGCGCTTTGGCGAGTTCTGTCTTGCCCACTCCGGTCGGTCCGAGGAATATGAACGATCCGATAGGTCTGTTCTCATCTTTGAGACCCGCTCTGGCGCGCAAAATCGCCTCTGAGACGGCTTTTACACCCTCGTCCTGACCGATGACCCTTTTATGCAGTATATCCGGCAATCTGAGGAGTTTATCGCGTTCTGTCTCTATCAGCTTGCTGACAGGTATGCCTGTCCAGCCGGATACGACCTCAGCGATCTCGTCTTCCGTTACTTCTTCCTGAAGCAGTCTTTCCTCTTCTCTCTTGTCGGCTGCTGCTTTCTTCTCTTCGAGCTTTTTCTCAAGGTCAGGCAGCACGCCGTACTTCAGCTTGGCGCCCTTCTCATAGTCGGCCTGCCTCTCAGCATCCTCTATCTCAAGTCTGACATCTTCTATCTGCTGCTTGAGGTTCTTTGCCTCAAGGATGTCCGCCTTCTCGTTCTCCCACTGTGCCCTCATGACATCGCTTTCGCCTTTGAGTTCAGCAAGTTCTTTTTCAAGGGCTTCAAGCCTTGCCTTGGATCCCTTGTCTTCTTCTTTGGCCAGAGCCTGCTTCTCTATCTCAAGCTGGGTTATCTTGCGGGATATCTGGTCGAGTTCGGATGGCATACTGTCGATCTCTGTACGGATACGGGCGGCTGCCTCGTCCATGAGGTCTATTGCCTTGTCAGGCAGGAACCTGTCGCTGATGTATCTGTCCGAAAGCGTTGCGCACGCGATAAGAGCGCTGTCCGTGATACGCACGCCGTGATGGATCTCAAACTTTTCCTTGAGTCCGCGGAGTATGGATACCGTATCCTCGACGGTCGGCTGATCGACCATTACCTTCTGGAACCTTCTCTCAAGAGCAGCATCCTTCTCTATGTGCTTTCTGTACTCATCGAGAGTCGTAGCGCCTATGCAGTGGAGCTCGCCTCTTGCCAGCTTCGGCTTGAGCAGGTTGCCCGCATCCATTGCGCCTTCTGCGCTTCCGGCTCCTACGATGTTATGGATCTCATCGATGAACAGGATTATGCGGCCCTCAGACTTTTCTATCTCGTTCAGTACGGCCTTGAGCCTCTCTTCGAATTCGCCTCTGTATTTAGCGCCCGCTATGAGAGAACCCATGTCCAGAGCATAGACTGTTTTGTCCTTGAGACCTTCAGGCACGTCGCCTGCAAGTATCCTCTGGGCGAGGCCTTCTACTACAGCCGTCTTTCCTACTCCCGGCTCGCCTATGAGCACAGGGTTGTTCTTTGTCCTGCGGGACAGTATCTGCACAACGTGTCTTATCTCGGAGTCTCTTCCGATGACCGGGTCCAGTTTGCCTGCCCTTGCCATCTCCACAAGGTCTCTGCCGTATTTTGCCAGCGCCTCGTAGTTGTCCTCAGGGTTCTGGCTGGTTATCCTCTGATTGCCCCTTACTTTGGTAAGAGCTTCAAGGAACTTTTCCTTTGTGATGCCATATCTGAGGAATATTCTCTCGCTCGGCGTTCCCTTTTCCGCGAGAAGAGCAAGATAAATATGCTCAACACTCACATACTCATCCTTGAACTGATCAGCAAGAGCCTCGGCATCCATGAAGATCTTGTTGAACCTGCGTGTCCCGTACATATTGTCGGCACCGCCGGACACCTTCGCTATCTTGTCTACCTCTGCCTGAACGTCCTTTGTCACCGCGATGATGTTCACTCCCATCGACTGAAGAAGCTTGGGGATCAGGCCATCCTGCTGTTTGAGCAGAGCAAGATGTATATGCTCGCCATCCACCATCTGGTTGCCCATGGCGACCGCTATGTTCTGGCAGTCAAGTACTATCTGCTGCGCGTTCTGAGTGTATTTTTCAATGTTCATTTCTGCACTCCTTTCTGATGCTTTTTTGGCATCCCGATTATTTGCAACATAATGATAGTACAGTTTTCAAGGTTTGTAAAGAAAAATTTAGCACTCTCTTGATGAGAGTGCTAACAATCTATCTGTGTCCCGCAGTATGTCAATCGTGTTTCCGTCCATCATGTCTGTCCTCAAGCGCGGATACATAATCCTCATCTGCCAGCATATACGTAAATCCGTTTCCGTTGACCTCGTTCACGCTGGTAATGGTCATGAAGGCTACGCTGTCTATGGCCAGTACCGTACGCTTGACTTTGTTGAAGTTTCTGCTTCCGGCCGCGCAGAGGATGATATCCCTGTCCTCTCTCAGATAGCCTCCCACTCCCCTGATGATCGATGTTCCGAAGCCTGCCTTCAGCAGTTCTTCATTCACTTCATGTATCTTCTCGGTCCATATCATTATCTGATAGCCTCCCTGTTCAAGTACTATCATTTTGTCCATTACTAAACTGTAGACCAGTGCATAGAGTATTCCGAGGATTATTCCCTCCGTTTCGGTCACCGGTATCTGTATGATAAAAATAGTTATGTCGATGGCCGCCATAACGGTCGGTATCTTCCAGCCCAGTTTACGGTTCATTATCATGGCAGGAACATCTATTCCGCCTGTAGATCCCCCGAGCCTCAGGACCAGTCCTAGTCCTACACCGTCGAGCACTCCCGCGCATATTGCCGCGAGCATAGGCTCATTCACAAGGTGGTGCAGTGACGTCATTTGCTCGAATATACCCATAAAGAACGGAAAAGCGAAAGTCCCCAGAGCTATGGTCGCAGCAAATCTTTTGCCCAGGATCAATGCGCCTGTGATGAAAAGCGCTATGTTGAGTGCGGCTACGACCAAGCTGACACTTGCCCCTGTAAAGATGTTTACCATCCTTCCTATACCGCTCATTCCGCTTACTACCATATTGTACGGCAGCGCGAAGCAAGTCACTGAAAAAGCACAGATGGCGTTTCCCGCTACCATCTGTGCAAATTCAAAAACGTTCTTTTTAGTAAATAGATCTCTCACTGACAGTCTGCTCCTTTTGCCTCAGCGTCTTATTATCGGTTCCTTTTCCGTGAGCTTGAATTTTTTCTTCTTTTCCGCAGGCTTTTCCTCTTCTATCTCCATCGGCTCTTCAGGGAGCAGGATCAGCGGTTTTTCATCGTACTCATCCGTGAGATCTTCAAGTGTGATAGTCGTCAGTATCTCTTCGTTGACTTCCTCAAGATTCGAAACTCTCGCGGCCTGATTGGTGATTATCCTCTCAAAGAGATTACGCACCTCTCTGGCGTTCGCGAAATTCTCGCCCTTGAATTTTTCGAGCCTGATTATCTCCTCGCGTACCGCGGCGTCCGCCTCCTCAGTAAGCGTGTACTGATACTTCTTGCACTGCAGCTCAAAAATGGCCTGCAGCTCGTCCACCGTGTAATCAGGGAAATAGAAGTATTTGTTGAATCTGGACTTGAGTCCCGGGTTGCTCTCCACGAAATCCTTCATCAGCTCGGTATACCCGGCGACTATGACGATGAACTTGTCGCGGTGATCCTCCATGGCTTTCAGAATGGTGTCTATCGCTTCCTGGCCGAAGTTCTCATCCTTCTGATTGAGTGTATATGCCTCATCGATGAACAGTATCCCGCCCATCGCCTCTTCTATCTTCTTGGATGTCTTGATGGCTGTCTGTCCAACATAGCCCGCGACCAGACCGGCCCTGTCAGTCTCGATCAGCTGACCGGTCTCAAGAATGCCGATCTCTTTGTACAGTTTGCCAAGTATTCTTGCGACCGTGGTCTTGCCCGTCCCCGGATTGCCCGAGAAAACAAGATGCAGGGACATAGGGACCGACTTCATCCCCTTCTCCTCACGCATCATTCTGACCTTGGCGAGACCAATGAGCTCCTCTACGTCGTGCTTGATAGTCTTGAGTCCGATAAGCTCTTCAAGTTCTTCCATGCCTGACTTTTCCGGCTCTTTCGGCGCTGCAGGCTCCTCTTCTTTTGAGGTGGCTACAGCGACAGGTTTCATTTCAGTTTCGACCAGGGTCTCGACCTCTGTCTCCACTGCCGGGGCTATGCCCGCAGCCGAAGACGGCCTGCTTTTCTCTTCCGCAGCTCTGATCCTGTCATTGATCGCCTTTTTGCGTTCTTTCTCGTCAGTCATTCCGTAAAAGTCCTCATAGATATTCCTGAATCCATCCAGCATATCTGCCATTTGCCTTACCTCTTATCTCTTACTAGCCCAGATCGGCTGTCTTCAGTATGTTTGTATCAAATGTGAATGTCAGCGATTCCTCGATGCGCGTTCTCTTAAGGGCCAGCTGTATCATGCGGTCAAGGAGCTCCCTGTACGGCACGCCGACAGGCTCCCACAGGTAGAATGACAGCGAGCCCGGTATAGGGTTGATCTCGTTGAAATAGAGCTTGTTCTCCTCTTCATCGATCATAAAGTCGATGCGGGATACGCCGTTGCAGCCGAGCGCCTTGAAGGATTTTACAGCAAGTTCCCTTATCTCCTCGCGCTTTTCAGGGCTCAGATCAGCAGGGATCTTTCTTGAAAGGTTAGCCATGCCTGCTCCCTTGGAACCGCTGCTTCCCTTTGCTCCGCCCTTCTTTCCGCCTCCGCTGACGTACTTGTCTTCATAGCTTAAGATCTCGCCTGATGTCAGAGGCTCTTCGCATTCCGACGCCTCGGCCCCGTTCTCATCACCAAGCACCGCGCAGTTGATCTCTCTGAGTTTGGATATGGCGTGCTCAGCCATTATGCGGGCTGCGTATCTGAACGCGTCGTCTATCGCGTCTATGAGTTCATCTCTGCTTTTAGCGACGCCGATACCTACGCTGGATCCAAGATTTACCGGCTTTATGATGACCGGATAACCGATAGCCTTCTCTATGTCATCAGCTATGCCTTCCGGATCTTCATAATCAGCCATGGTGTAAACATTGGCGTCGAGGACCGGCACGCCGGCTTCCTTGAGCACTGCTTTTGTGACAGCTTTGTCCATGCTGATGGCTGATGCCGTGACATCAGGTCCGACAAACGGTATGCCTACTGTCTTAAGGTATCCCTGAAGCGCTCCGTCCTCGACGTTTGTGCCGTGCACCACCGGGAACGCGATATCTATATCCACAGGCCTCATGCCGCCGAACTTCTTCGGAGGGAACTGCACCAGCTGCACCCTTCCGTTGTCGTTTACCATGATCACTCTCTGCGACTTCTTGAGAAGCGCCTGGATGTCCCTGTACGCCTTGATATCGCCTATATCGCTTCCGATGTACATGTCGTTCTCTTTCGTCATGTATACCGGTATGACATCATATTTCTCCGTATCCATGGCCTTGAGAGCCTGGATGCCGGATATTACAGATACTTCGTGCTCGACGGTCTTGCCGCCAAAGAGCATCGCAACTTTCGTCTTCATTTCTGTCTCCTAATAATTGTCAGGAAGGTCATTCTCGAGCAGTATGTATTTGTGTTGCTCTGTCTTCAGGCCATACGCCCTGCTTATGGCATCCTGTACGTTGTCAAATACTTCAAGGTTCTTTTCCGGGAAGCCTTTGCTTAGGATGCCTTCTTTTATTGGCTCTGTGTGCTTTCTGCCGACCAGGAATATCCTGTCGCAGCAGTCAGCGGCATATGTGCCGAATTTTCTATTGTATTCCGCTTCGTCTTCTCCAAGCTCCACCATGCCCGGCGTGATGAGTATCCTCATGCCGTCCATCAGAGCCAGGGTCTCGACCGCAGCCTTCGATCCTATCGGGTTCGAGTTGAAAGCGTCATCGATTATGGTCACATCGCCATGGTTCTTCATCTCCATGCGGTGCGGTACGCTCTGTATCTTCCTTACAGGTATCCTGAGCTCCGGCAACGATATGCCAAGTTCATGCGCCACCGCGATGGCTCCCATGACATTGATGACATTATGCGCTCCTACCAGTTTCATGGAGAATCTTTCCGATTCGCCGTCCGGAGCGTTTACGGTAAACTCGGTCCCGTGGTTGGTCACCGATACATCCGAAGCGTAGTATCCGCTTCCGCTCTTATGAGAGTAATACAGCACAGGACTGTCATAGACCGGCTTGCTGCCCTTTCTCTCATTCAGCATCTCGCTGATATACTCGTTGTCGCCGTTCAGGAAGAGCATGCCTCCCTCAGGCAGAGCTTCCGCCAGTTCAAACTTTGTCTTCTTGATGTTGTCGAGGCTCCCGAATGTATCGAGGTGCTGAGGTCCGACGGAAGCGATTATTCCATGATGAGGATGCACAAGGTCACAGAGTTCTTTGATCTCGCCCACATATCTGGCACCCATTTCACATACGAATATCTCATGCGAAGGCTTAAGGAACTTTCTGATCGTTATGACAATGCCCATCGGAGTGTTATAGCTCTCCGGTGTGACCAGCACCCTGTACCTCTGTCTCAGAAGTGTCTCAAGGTAGAACTTGACGCTTGTCTTGCCGTAGCTTCCCGTTACGCCGATTATCGTCAGGTCCGGGTTTTCATTCAGTATGCGCTTGGCGTCATTTATATAGTGGTTGTTGACGCCCTTTTCGACAGGACGGTTGACAGTATTTGCCCACTTGTTGAAATGGAGCTGCATTCCCGTTATGAAGGCCATGAAGCCGCCCGCAGGGAATCCTGCGAGAGACTTGACGCCGCCTCTTCCGACTATGAGAACCAGCACGATCAGCAGCACGAGGCATATCACGATGTCCGACGCCACCATCCTCTTCACTCTTGGAGTGAACTTCAGCGGTTTCTTGGAGTTCATCTCTTTGAGAAGCCTGTAGACGAGTATTATAACTATCAGCGTGATCCAGATCAGGATATCAGCCGCTATACCAAACCAAGGCTGTTTTATGATCTGAGACCCGGCAATACCGATAAGTCCCAGGCATGCCGCAAAGCGCAATATCCACTGCAGGTGTCTGTTGCGGCGGAGCCATTCATTCTGCTCAGCGTTGATATATCCGTTCAGCTGGAACATATGCATATTGTAGCGCAGCGCCAGCCACATCGCAGGCACACCCAGCACCAGTGAGATCAGAGCGCGTATCATCATGCCGCACCTCCGATCCCGAGGAATGACCTCAGTATGTTCCTGAATTCCACAGGTTTGTAGAGGAATGAGAAGTGATCTGTGCCTTCAAGCACAACGAGCGCCGCGTTAGGCATCTTAGCTTCCATTTTACGCGCATCGCTTATAGGCGTATCCATGTCAAGATCACCCCAGACCAGCAGAGTCTCCTGCTTAACAAGAGGCATTATACTCTGCAGGTCTTCATTGACCGCCATGACAAGGCACTTCTTCATCATAGGGCTTGCAGCCTTGTAGTCTTCAGACCCCTGCTTGCTCATCCAGTAATCGATGACCTCCGGGAACAGCGGGTAGACCAGCTTGCTCTTGAGGAAGTTTCTCTTGAGCTTGTATATCCTGACCCTGAACTGTTGCGAGGCTGTCTTTTCAGGCATGACGCCGGCACTGTCAGCGAGCACTATCCTCTCGATCTCAAACGGCAGGTTTTCCCTGGCTGCCAGTTTTATGATGACTCTGCCGCCGTACGAATGACCAAAAAGTACGGCCTTCTTTATACCCAGTTTCTCCATGAATCCGCAGAAGAAATCGGCATAAGCATCGACGTTCCATGGCTCTTTCGGCTCATCACTGGCGCCAAAGCCCGGAAGATCAAATTGAACGACCCTGTATGTGTCATTTACGGCAGCGGCAACCGAATCATACAGCCCCATCTCTGTGCCCCATCCCTGAAGGATGACCATGGTGTGAGCCGCGTCATCAGGTCCGCTTATCTTATAATTGATATCCAATCCATTTATGTCCATATTCATACAGAGTATATTGTACCATAAAAAAGACGCGTATATAACGCGTCTTAAGAACTGTTCAGTCTGTTATACAGATGTCCGAACTGTCAGGTTATTATTGTTTGCGGAATACGACGCCCTCGTCAGTCATCTCGTCGATTATCGCCAGCGACTCCACTCTGTAGCCTTTTTCTCTCAAAGCGTCGCCGCCCAGCTGGAATCCCTTCTCTATCGCGGCCGCGCAACCTACGACAGTAGCTCCTGCCTGCTCTACGATACTGATCAGTCCTGTGAGTGCACTTCCGTGAGCCAGGAAGTCATCTACAATGAGTATGCGGTCATCAGGCGAAATGAACTCTTTTGTCACTACAACGTTGTTGGTATCGCCGTGCGTGAACGATTTGACCGGAACAGTATATACATCGGATGCGATGTTCGATCCCTTGTGTTTCTTTGCGTATACCACCGGAAGGCCCATGGCAAAACCTGCGGATATCGCAATAGGTATGCCTGATGCTTCTATGGTGAAAATTTTTGTCGCTCCGCAGTCCTTGAACAAACGGGCTATCTCATCTCCGATCTCCCTCATGAAGCCTATATCCACCTGCTGATTAAGAAAGCTCCCTACTTTCAGCACTCCGCCCGGCAGAACCTTGCCCTCTGCCAGGATCTTCTGTTCCATTTTTTTCATCGTAACACCTTTCCCGTTAAACCCGAAGCAAAACAACACATATAAAGCCCAATACATTGTGAGAATAACACAACCGGGCCATTATAACAAATAAAAAACAGGGCTGCCTGAGCCCTGCTTTTTCATGATAAGCATTGTTGTCCTATTTGATATCATTGTTGGTTTTGCCCTGACGGAACTGGCTTACGTCGCCTGTCTTCTCCTGGTCAGGATACAGAGGAATGGCTGCAGCATAGAGAGCTGCGCATGTCACTAGGTCCTGTTTCCATGTGATCTCGTTAGGAGCATGAGCCTGGCTCTCAGCACCAGGACCGAATCCTACACAAGGGATGCCGTAACGTCCCTGGATGGATACGCCGTTTGTTGAGAATGTCCACTTGTCGCAAAGCGGACGTCCGTCTCTGAGGTGCATCGCGCTAGGCGATCCTATCCTCTTCTCGCCAAAGAGAGCCTTGTGAGCCTCAACAAGAGCCTTTACGTGAGCAGAGCTTTCCTTGTTGATCCATGTCGGGAAGTAGCACTCTGTCTCATAGACCTCGTTCTTCCAGGACGGACGGTCGTACATGTACATCGATACCTTAACGTCATCGCCGTACTTCTGTACGCTCGGGAGCTGTCTGACTTCTTCAAGGCAGCTGTCCCATGTCTCGCCGGCTGTCATTCTTCTGTCGATCGAGATCGCGCAGGAGTCAGCTACGGCGCAGCGGCTCGGCGATGTGTAGAAGATCTGAGATACCGCGCATGTGCCGCGTCCGAGGAATCTGGCGTCTTCGTAATGATCCGGGTTGAACTTAGGATCGAGCATCTTTGCAAGTCCGCGTATAGAAGTGCTCTCCGTGCAGTCGTTGTTGTTGAGAGCTCTTACGTCACTGATGATGTCAGCCATTTTGTAGATAGCGTTGTCACCTCTCTCAGGAGCGGATCCGTGGCAGGAGACGCCCTTCACGTCTACTCTGATCTCCATGCGGCCTCTGTGTCCGCGGTAGATTCCGCCGTCTGTCGGCTCTGTCGAGATGACGAAGTCGATCTTAGAAGCGGCATCCTCAGGACCGTTGAAGTACTTGTTGACGATGTACTGCCAGCACATTCCGTCGCAGTCCTCCTCCATTACGGAGCCGACTACCATGATCTTATAGCCTTCAGGGATGAGTCCGAGATCCTTCATGATCTTTGTTCCGTATACGGCGCTCGACATTCCGCCTTCCTGGTCGGAACCCCCGCGGCCGTAGATGATGTCATCTGTCTCATAGCCTTCATACGGATCTGCTTCCCAGTTATTGATATTGCCGATGCCTACAGTGTCGATGTGGGAGTCGATCGCGATGATCTTGTCGCCATCTCCCATCCAGCCTATGACATTGCCGAGTCCGTCGACTTCGACCTTGTCATATCCGAGCTTTTCCATCTCTGCCTTGATGCATGCCACGACCTCGCCTTCCTCAGCGCTCTCGCTCGGATGTGAGATCATATCTCTGAGGAACCTGCTCATGTCAGGTCCGTATTTTTCAGCAGCTTTCTTTATCGCTTCATAATCCGGTGTCATCTTGTTCCTCCTTCATGACGATGATGATTAATTTTTATTGTGAAAAAATATTATTTTGGTAAAATTAGTTTATCCTTATGCAATGTGTCACACGAAAGCGGGTACATCACATGAATCACGATATTGAGTTTGAATTCGCTAAGCGCATGGCTAAAGGCCTTGCCGGCCAGTTCGGCCGGAACTGTGAGGTCGTCATCCATGATCTCCGCGGCAATGACCTTGAGCATTCCATCGTAGCGATAGAGAATGGCCATGTGACCGGCCGCTCCATAGGAGACGGTCCGTCTCATATAGTGCTTGAGTCCCTCAAAGGGGATCCCAAAATGCTGCAGGACCGTATCTCATATCTGACCAGGACTTCCGACGGCAGAGTTCTCAAGTCCACCACGCTTTTCATACGTGATGATGAAGACAGGGTCATCGGACTTCTGGGCATCAACTACGATATCAGCATGCTGGTATCGCTGGAAGGGTCGCTGCGTGACTTCACCGGTCAGGACAGACTCACTTCAGAGCCTGAAGCCATATCGCGTAACGTCGCTGATCTTCTGGATGAGCTCCTTGAGCACAGCGTCAGTCTGGTCGGTAAGCCGACAGCCATGATGAGCAAGGATGATAAGATCCGTGCCATCAGGTTCCTCGACGATAACGGCGCCTTCCTGATCACAAAATCAGGTCCTAAGGTATGCCAGTATTTCGGCATATCCACCTATACGCTCTACAGCTATCTCGATGAGATCAGAAAGACCTCCGAGTGAACAAAAATGCGCTGATGCGCGCCTCATAAGAGGCGCGCTTTTATTATGCGTGTATCCTTGTTCCGGTCTTGCCGTTGATGCCGTCCTTTGCCTTCTCAAGCAGTGTGATAAGAGCTACCCTGCCCGGCTTTGACTCAGCGAATTTGACCGCTGCTTCTATCTTAGGAAGCATCGATCCCGGGGCAAACTGCCCTTCAGCAATGTACTTCCTGGCCTCATCAGGTGTGAGATCATCGAGCCACTGCTGATCAGGCTTATTGAAGTTGATGGCGGCTTTCTCCACAGCTGTGAGTATGATCAGGAAGTCCGCATCCAGCTCCTCTGCCAGAAGCTCTGACGCGCGGTCCTTATCTATAACAGCAGGAGCACCTTTCAGGTGGTGGTTCTCTGTCTTGAATACAGGGATGCCGCCACCGCCTGCACCGATAACGACGTAACCGGCATCCGCAAGCGTCCTGATGGTATCGATCTCAATGATGGAAATCGGTTCAGGGCTCGCGACCACTCTTCTGTAGCCTCTGCCGGAGTCTTCGATAAAGACGTGATTTCTAAGCGCTGCCTTGGCCTCCGCTTCTTCCTTGGTAAGGAACGGGCCTATAGGCTTTGTAGGATTCTGAAACGCAGGATCGTCAGGATCAACTTCTACCTGTGTAAGCACGCAGGAAACACCCTTGTTGATGCCTCTGTCCAAAAGCTCCTCTCTAAGTTTGTTTGTGACATCATATCCGATATAGCCCTGGCTCATCGCCGTGCATACGGACAGCGGAAAATGCGGATGCTTTTCCGGATTCTCTCTTGAGAGAAGTGTCATGGCGTCCTGAATGACTCCGACCTGAGGACCGTTTCCGTGAGTGACAACTACTTCGTAGCCGTCCTCAACAAGATCCGCTATCGGCTTAACGGCATCCGTTACGGATATCATCTGTTCTACCAGATTGCTGCCCAGAGCGTTTCCGCCCAGAGCTACTACTATTTTTTTGTTTGCCATAATCGTTGTCCTTGAGTGATCACTCGGTTCTGAGCTTTATTCAAATACTCTTCTTGGATCCGCTTCGCCGTCAAGCTTCTTGAGAGCAGCAACAGGATCCTTTACCTTTGCGAGGAAGATCATTGCCGCGATCACGTATGGCTTGTTGGAAGCTTCTTTATAGAGGGAATCACGAGCGTGGTCAAATACCTTTGCAGTGACCTCACCGTGCTCGCAGGAGATTCCCTGGATATCCGCAGGAAGCGGATGCATGTAGATGGTATCGAGACCGTTCTTTGTCAGCTCCATCATCTCATCATCAACTACCCAGTCCTGATGTGTCGCGTTCTGCGCCAGCAGTTCTTTCTCCAGCTTGTCGATACCGTCAAAATCGCCCTTGCCATAGAGATCTGTACGTATTTCCATTGCCTTGAAAGGCGCCCAGCTCTTAGGATATACGACGTCAGCATCCTTGAATGCTTCCTTCATGTCGTTTGTCACGGAGAAGCTTCCGCCGGATTCAGCAGCGTTCTTCTTTGCTACCTCAACTACATCGCTCATTACTTCGTATCCTTCCGGATGAGCAAGGACTACATCCATTCCGAAACGTGTAAGAAGTCCGATGATGCCCTGAGGTACCGAGAGAGGCTTGCCGTATGACGGGGAGTATGCCCAGCTCATGGCGATCTTCTTGCCCTTCAGGTTTTCCACGCCGCCAAACTCATGGATGATGTGCAGCGCGTCTGCCAGAGACTGTGTCGGGTGATCGATGTCGCACTGGAGGTTTACGAGTGTCGGCTTCTGCTCGAGCTCGCCGTCCCTTGCCGCCTGCTTTACGGAGTCAACTACCTCATGCATGTAGGCGTTGCCCTTGCCGATGTACATGTCATCGCGGATACCGATGACGTCTGCCATGAACGAGATCATGGTTGCTGTCTCACGTACTGTTTCTCCGTGAGCGATCTGTGACTTCTTCTCATCGAGGTCCTGCACCTCAAGTCCGAGCAGGTTGCATGCGCTCGCGAATGAGAATCTGGTACGTGTCGAGTTGTCCCTGAAGATCGAGATGCCGAGTCCGGAATCAAATATCTTTGAGGATTTGTTGCGCTCTCTGAGATCTCTCAGCGCGTCAGCTACTGTGAATACCGCTTCGATCTCATCGTCCGTCTTCTCCCATGTCAGGAAGAAGTCGTTCTCATACATGTTGGCGATGTCCAGCTTCGCCAGTTTTTCAGCAAGTTCTGTTGTCTTTGACATAGTTCTCTCCTTTTGCTGTCTTATATATTGAATTTATGTTTTACCAAAAATATTTTTTGTTATCCTTAATTAATTTCATTATACACCCTGCGCATGTCAAGTCAACGGATGCAGCGCTGTTTTAGAAACTATTCGCTTTTATTCAGCTTGGTCCAGTCGAAGGCATTCGCAAGGCTCTGGTCAATATCCGGACCATGTACCTCTATGATGTCTCCGTACCTGTCCTGATATACGTAGTCAGCTGCCACGCTCGCTTCTATAGTCGATCCTGTCGGTGTGGTGTATGAATCCACTCCGCGGACCGCCTCTGAGTAATTGTGGCTCATTCGTGACTGCGCTGCGCTTCGCTTGTTCCACGAATCCATCAGGCCATCGGATATCTCGCGGCTGTTCTGCGCCAGCTGTGCAGAGAGTTTAGCCTGCTGCTGGCGAAGTTCCGCTTGCTTCTGCTGAGCCATGTTGTGCAGACGTACTGTCTCCTGCAGGTTGCTCTGCCTGCGCTGCTGCTTTAAAGCGCTGTATCTTTCAGCAAGTGCAGGATCCATGTGATATGTCCCTACGAACTGCATGAAGATCTGCGCTGCCTCGCGTTCACGGCTGATAGGAGCGGCGACTGCGTATTTGCCGTTGCTTCCCCACTCTATGACCTCTGTCGGCTTGCCATAGTCTCTCGCGTGTCCGAACGGGATCACATCAGGCACCTCTGTCTTTGCAGGCTGCGGAGCAGGCTTTGGGGCCGGCGCCTGATTCTGAACGCCTGCTTCCTTATCGCGCATCATCTGCCCTACAAGACCGCCCTTCATGAACCAGCCCATGTCGCGCTTCTCGCCTTTGATCTCGACACCGAAGCTTTCGCCCTGCTGGGCTGCGCTCACGCTCTCCTTTGCCTTTCCGAAGAGATTCTTCAGTCCGTCAACAGCCTGAGTGCCCATTGCAGTGGCCTGATTGTAGTACTCGATACCCATGTAATCAGCGCCTGCCAGCACTACATATTCCTGTCCCTGTATGTCGCAGGTGAATCTATACAGTATTGCATCGCAGGTAGAGTTCGATCTTCCCACATAGGTGCCAAACGACGCGTCTATATCAAAGAGCGTCTGGTAATCGCGAAGCAGGTACTCGTGGTAGCTCTTCAGATTCTTTCCGAAGTAGCTTGGCAGCTTACCGCAGTCTGTCGCCGTCATTTTGGCTCCCGTCATACGCTCGGCATACTGCTTTATGTATTCTCCCGGTTCGGTGAATTCCTTTACAGCGCCCGGCACAAGTGTTGGATCCATCTTTGAAGTCGCCTTCAGGAATGCCGTTCTGTAGTCTATGAACATCTCCGGCGATTCAGCGAAGAGATATATCTCGTTCTTGCTGTCGACCGCCCTCACCCATGTGTGGAACGGAACATGGTTGCTCTGGATCTTGTTGATCAGCCTGCCGCTGAGAGTGTAGCCCTCAGGAACCATAGCTGCCGCCAGACCGATGCCCGACTCGTCGGTGAATGTCTGTGGAACCAGTCTTATCTGTTCCGCCTGAGGCTGTTCAGGAGCCGGTTTTCCTGCAGGCATCTCGGCTACAGGCTCCTCTTCAGGAGTCTCGACTGGAGCTTCTTCAACGGGCGCCTCGACTGCTATTTCCTCTTCCGGTTCCGGTTCAGGTGCAGGAACTTCTTCCTCCAAGATTTTTATTCCCTCAGGCTCGATTCCCGCGCAGAGAATGCTGTCACCGCGTCTCAGGTATCTGCCGTCGCCCTTCTTTCCGAGGAACTCGCCGTCTTTTACGATCTCAGTTCCTCTGAGGAAGACCTGCTCTATGCGGCCCTGAAGTTCCATGCCTTCGTAGCAGGAGTAATCGGATGCCCCTCGGATGTAATCCTTATCGATTTTTGTAGTCTTCTCAGGATCGATAATGACTATGTCCGCGTCTGTGCCCGGCTCCAGGCTTCCCTTCTGAGGGTACATGCCAAACATGCGGCATGGCTCAGAAGAGCTGTACTTGACTACCTGAGGCAGGCTTATGCGTCCCTTCATGAAGCCCTCGGAGAACAGCAGTATCAGTCTCTCCTGAACTCCCGGCGCTCCGTTAGGACACTTTGTGAAATCGTCTTTTCCGTATTGCTTTTCGGCCTTGCCCTCCTTGTAGTGGAACGGGCAGTGGTCGGTCGCTACAGTATCGATGAACCCGCCATTCTTCAGGGCAAACCAGAGCTCTTCCTTGTCCTGGATCTTTCTGAGCGGCGGCGACATTATCGCTTTTAGGCCTTCCTGCGGGTCATCGTAAAGCTCATCTGTGAGTATCAGGTACTGGATGCAGGTCTCGACTCCGAGATTAGGTCTCTTCTCTGACCTTGCCTTGATGACTTCGTGGAAGCCTTCAGCACTGGAGAGATGCACTATATAAAGCGGCGCATCACCGGCCAGAGCCGCCAGATGAATCATGCGGTTCACGGCTTCTGCTTCGACTCTCGGAGGTCTGCTGAGCGGATGATACTTCGCTTCAGTCTTCCCAGCTTCAACGAATTCCTTCCTAAGTTGTGTAAGTACTCCGTGATTCTCGCAGTGGACCGTGATGACTACTCCCGCTTCCTTCGCGGCACGCAGGACGTTGAATATCTCGTCATCCTGAAGCCCGTAGTCATATGTCATGTAGATCTTGAAGCTCGAGATGCCCTCTTTCTCCTTGATCTCTGCAAGCTCTTTGAGCCTGTCTTCAGTGATCGGATGCTGCATGACTCCGTGGAATCCGTAGTCGATGACCGCTTTGCCGTCAGCGAGCTTGTGGTATTCCTTGACCTGATGCCAGAGGCTGCAGTCCTTAGGACCAAAGGCCATGTGATCGACTATTGTAGTCGTTCCACCGCAGGCAGCGGCCACCGTTCCGTCATAGAAGTCGTCGATAGCGCGCGCGAAACCAACATCAAGGTCCATGTGCGTGTGCACGTCGACGGCTCCCGGGATCACGTACTTGCCCGTTGCGTCGATGACCTCTGCGTCGCTCGCTCTGAGGTTCTCCCCGACCGCAACTATCTTCTCATCCTGTATCAGGATGTCTCCTTTGAAGACTTCGGTATCGGTCGCTATTTTTCCGTTCTTAATGAGCTTTTTCATGTCCCCACTCACTTTTTCTTGCTATAGTATGTATTTTCGATTGGAAGACTCGTTCTGAGCACTCCGTCCTTAGCGTAATACGCTCCGGCAATCGCAGGCGCCGCCGGTATGGAAGTGATCTCTCCCACTCCCTTTGCTCCGTAAGCGGCATCCAGAAGCTCATCTTTTTCTACATGGATGGCGTGGATATCAGGGATTTCCGTGGCGCGGAACAGTCCGAGTGTTCCGTACTTGGCCGTAGGCACGCAGTCCTTTAGAGGCCAGGTCTCCGTCAGGGCATATCCCATACTCATCAGCACTCCGCCCTCTATCTGACCGGACATCGACAGCGGATTGACCACCTTGCCGGCATCGAAGGCCGCGTAAATGTCTGTAACCTTTCCTTCTGCGTCAAGAACAGCGACGTTGGTCGCAAATCCATACGCGATATGGCTCTTCGGATGAGGCTTATCTGAACCGAGTTTGTCCGTAGGCTCAAAGTATTCGTACTCGAACTTCCTGCCGTTAAACTTATCCAATGTGTCTTCGGTCACGCCCTCTTCATCCATGGCAGCCTTCAGCAGCTTGGCAGCGCCTCTGACAGCTTCGCCTGTGACCAGGGTCTGTCTGGACCCGGACGTCGTGCCGGAGTTAGGCGCATTTTCAGTGTTGCTGTTACCCATCCAGATTTTTGTGATCGGAAGGTCAGTTGCCTGCGCCACATCCTGGATGAATACCGTCTGGCAGCCCTGGCCTATGTCTGAAGCTGCCGTGAATATCCATACCAGACCGTCCTTTACTTCAAGCTTAGCCCTGCCCTTGTCCGGAAGGCCGACTCCTACACCGGCATTCTTCATGGCGCAGGCTATGCCTACCCTGTCTTCCGGCGCGTCGTCAAAGTAAGGTTTGACAGCGACCAGAGTCTCCTTGAGAGCCGTCGAAACATCGGCTATTTGTCCATTAGGGAGCTCCAGGCCCGGCTCTATGGCATTGCGGTATCTTATCTCCCACGGACTAATGCCCACCTTCTTGGCGAGTACATTCAGCAGTGACTCGAGCGCGAACTGGCTCTGACATACGCCGAATCCTCTGAAAGCGCCGGCAGGCGGATTATTGGTGTAGTAGCCGTGTCCCCGTATATCCGTATTGTGATAATTGTACGGCCCCACGCTGTGAGTGCAGGCTCTCTCAAGGACAGGTCCGCACAGGCTGGCGTAAGCTCCCGTATCGAAGTTGATCTCGCAGTCCAGTCCCTGAAGTATGCCGTTCTCATCACAGCCTATGGTGAAAGTGCCTTCCATCGCATGACGCTTAGGATGCACTCTCAGTGATTCGGCGCGGCTGAACTTCGCCTTTACCGGACGTCCGAACTTAAGCGCCGCAAGAGCGGATATGTGCTGTGTCGTCACGTCTTCCTTGCCGCCGAAGCCTCCTCCGATGAGCTGATTCTCCACCACTATGCGTTCCTGTTGATCCTCCCAACCGAGCATGATGGCTACCTCATGCCTTGTGTCGTATGCTCCCTGGTCGGTCGAGAGTATCTTGACTCCGTCACCATATGGGAAAGAAACAGCGCATTCAGGCTCAAGAAAAGCATGCTCTGTGAAAGGAGTGGTGAACGAGGCCGTTGCAATGTACGCGGATTCTGCGAGAGCTTTTGCCGCGTCTCCTCTTACTACATGCCTCTGCTGACAGAGATTGCCGTTCTCATGGATCTTAGGCGCGCCTTCAGCCCTTGCTTCCGCTATGCTTTTTACCGGCTCAAGCGGCTCGTATTCTATCTTTATTGCCTTCTTTGCCTGCTCCAGAATGTACGGAGACTCGGCAACCACAAGGCAGATGGCATCACCGACCATTCTGGTGGTGTCGCCTTCAGCTATCATTACATCCCAGTCCTGCTGGATATGCCCTACCTTGTTATGCGGCACATCCTCCGCGGTAAGCACTCCAAGTACTCCCGGCAGAGACTCGGCTTTTTCCTTGTTAATCTTTTTTACTATCGCTCTCGGATAGTCCGAACGGACCGCCGAGCAATACGCCATAGGCGGCATGTCAGGATCTACTATTGTACAGATGTTTACGAGCGGCTCGTCTTTTTTACTGACTGTCGCTCCGACATTCAGCATGCCCTTTGCCTCCGCTTCCTTATATTCATCTTCCGTCCATCCGGCGAGTTCCATGACTATGTCAGGTCTGTCCGAAGGCACAAAGTACTCAGGGCCTATATCATCAGGATACTTTCCATAGCCCAGCACCTTTTTTCTGACGTCGATACGGAACACGTTTTTGCCTACTCCGTACTGAGAGCTTTCGCCCCTGTTTTCGTAGTTGGCGATACCCGAAGCAAGCTCAGGGTCGTAATTCGATCCGACGACTGAGATGAACTCGTTCTCTTCAGGCAGCATCTTGCCGGTGAACTGGCTGATATCCCTTATCTCTTCTTCTCCGCGCAGTATGGCGGCAGCTCTTCTGATACCGAGTATTATTTTTTTGTATCCGGTGCAGCGGCAGATATTGCCCTTTATGGCTCTCTTTATCTCATCATCTGTAGGATCCGGCTCACGATCGATAAGAGCCTTGGCTGCCATGACCATGCCCGGGATACAGAAGCCGCACTGAACTGATCCTGCTGTCCCGAAAGCGTAGACGAACGCTTCTTTCTCGCGCAGGCTCAGGCCTTCTACCGTAATGATGTTTTTGCCCACTGCCCTGTCGGTGGTAAGGACGCATGACTTCACAGCATGTCCGTCCACTACTATCGTGCACGTACCGCAGGCTCCTTCCGAGCAGCCGTCCTTTACCGAATAGAGCTTGAGATCATCCCTGAGATATCTGAGCAGAGGCTTCTTTTCTTCGGTAGTTCTTTCTATTCCGTTTACCGTGAATGTATAAGAAATGGATCTCACCTCCTCTGCCTGGTCAGTCGGCGGTCATCACGCCGTTGGAGTCCCTAATGACTCCACGCGGACATTTGACAGCGCACATGCCGCAGCAAATGCACTTTTCCGGATCGATCACAGCTTTGTTATCGATCACATGTATGGCGTCTGCCGGGCAGTTTCTCTCACACAGCCCGCAGGCTATGCACGAATTGACGCAGGCTTCTCGAGCCGCCTTTCCGGCATCGCAGTTGCTGCATTTGACCTGTATGTTGTAATCAGGCAGTATGACCTCTATAAGGTGCTGCGGGCATGCGGCGGCGCAGAGTCCGCAGCCTACGCATTTGTCCCTGTCTATCACCGGAGGACACCCGTCCTCAAGCTTTATGGCCGCAAGATGACATGCGGCGACACACAGGCCGCATCCTATGCAGCCGTATGTGCAGCTGATACTTCCGCCTCTGCAGCGTACATATGCCTTTTTTCTTACCCTCTTTATCATGATCTCTCTTTTCTACAGCCGGTCGCCGGCATATGAAAGTATGGCTTCAAGCACTCCGCCTCCGATGGCAAGCGCCTTTTCGGAGACCGTCAGATGATCCGCGGAAGTACCCCTCGGATCGACGTCTCCGGATTTCAGTCCTTTGCTGACAGGAGCACCGTCCTGAAGCAGTCCTCTGATCTTTCCGCCCACCTGAGCGTATACGGGCTCACCGTCTACATTAGCGACGCGCTCGCCTTCTTTGACGATATCGCCTATGTTTTTCTCAGGGTGGAATATACCCGCGCGCGGCGCCTTGATGAGGCGTCTTATTGTCTCTCCGCCCACGTTGCCGGGCACTCCGGTATTAGGTATTGCCGTACCATTCCAGATGACCCTGCCAAGCGTATGCCCGCGCTTGGTCTCTATGACAGCGTGGCAGTCTTTACCCGCTGTAAATCCCGGGCCGACTCCGATGACAAGATCTGCGTCATCAGGAGTCGTTCCCGTATTTCTTTTTGCAAGGATCGCGTCGACTACGATCTCAGGCTTGAGTTCACTTACGATCTTAGCCTCCGGATCCACAAGGACCGGTATGACTCCTCTTGACAGGCAGTCGCGCGCTTCTTCCGCGTTTGCAGCCCTTTCTGCTTTTACATCTTCAACCACAGTACTGCCAAGACGGATGGCTTCCGAAAAAGCCACCGTCCTGCGTACCGCCAGAGGCACCGGCAGATCCGTCATGACCACATCGAATTTTGAATGATGCAGTCTCAGCGCGATCCCGCTGGCAAGATCGCCGGCGCCTTTTATTACTACTAGCATTTATCTTTTATCCTATCAGGTATGAATAATTGTCTTTTACAGCTTTGATGAATGCCGCTATGCCCTCAGGCAGCTTCGGATCGGCAAGATCATAGTCGCCGGCATTGCCGAACAGTCTTACGCGGACCTTGCCGCCGTCAAGCAGCAGGAATCCGTTGTTTTCGCTGTCCGCAAAGTCCTCTTCGCTCCAGAACAGAGTGAATTTGTCCTTGAACGGGCGTCCGCTGTACGGACAGAATACAGCGCAGTTGCCGCACTCGTTGCACATTCCGTCCACATGAAGGATCTGCGGCTTTTCGAAGTACGGAACATCGATGACAACGTTGGCTCTGTTTGGACATACATCCGCGCAGACCTCGCATACAGTGGAGCATCCGAGGCATCTCGGATCAGACTTTCCTGCAGGAGGATCGGCGAGTATTCCCTTCTTCTCAAGCAGTTCGTCCATTTTGCCCTTGGCGTTGACTTCAGCGTACTTGTCGAACTTGACTCCGAGGATCGCAGAAGCGATCGTCTGAGCATCCGCTATCGCCTTGACGACAGTCGCAGGTCCTCTGCGGCAGTCACCGGCAGCGTAGAGACCTTCTACCGTAGTCATGAGGTTTTCATCTACGATGACTCTGCCCTTCTCATCAAGCTTCGCTCCTGCGCCTTCATAGAGGTCTGCCTTGACGCGCTCTCCGACAGCGCAGATAACCGCGGTAGCAGGTACTTCTTTGAACTCGCCTGTACCGACAGGTGAACGTCTTCCGCTTGCGTCAGGTTCTCCGAGCTTGCAGATCTCACATTTCAGCTTTCCGCCCTCGGCTCCGACCGGTGCCAGAAGTTCCATGAACTCCACTCCGTCATCGATGGCCATTACCAGTTCTTCTTCATCAGCCGGCATGTTTCTTCTGTCTCTTCTGTATACGAGACGTACATTCTTGACGCCCGGCTGGATCTTAGCGGCTCTGGCAACGTCCATCGCGGTGTTACCGCCTCCGATGACCACTACGTCTGTGCCGAGATCTACAGAGCCAGGGGCAGCTTTTACTGCCTCGAGGAACTCAAGCGCGTCAAGCTCATCGCCGTATTTCAGAGTCTTGCGGCCCGGAGCCCATGCGCCGATGGCCACGATGATATCCGTGAAGCCCTCAGCCTTGAGTTCGCTGACCGAAGTGATCTCCTTGCCCGTTACCATCTTTGCTCCGTATGCCGAGCAAAGCGCAACGTCCTTATCGATGGCGTCATCACCGATCCTGAATGCCGGGATAACATAGCGAGGCACGCCGCCCATCTTGTCGTTCTTTTCGAATACCGTTACATCAGCTCCCGCTCTTGAGAGGAACGATGCCGAAGCAAGTCCCGCAGGGCCTCCGCCTATTACAGCTACCTTCTTGCCGGCAGCTCCCGCGGCCTTGAGACCAGGCAGCACCTTGTTGAATGCAGCCTCAGCAGCCATAAGCTTGACCTCGCGTATGCGCAGAGCCGACTCGTAGTGGTTTCTCATGCACCTGTCAGCGCAGGTGTGCGGGCATATCGTTCCTGTCGTGAACGGCAGAGCGTTCTTCTCAAGTATGATATTCAGAGCATCCTCTGCCCTGCCTTCCTCCATGGCTTCGAGGTACGCAGGGATATCCTGCTCTATAGGGCATCCGCCGCTGCAAGGAGCTGTGAAGCAGTCCAGCATAGGCAGTTCTTCACCGTTCTTTCTGTTCGGAAGCGGCTTGATAGGCTTGCGGTTGCGTCCTCCGTTCTGTGAGAAATCTACAAGAGCCTCTACCTTTGCCAGGTCGACTCCCGCGAATCTTTCGTTTCCGCAGTCCATGAGTTTCTCGCCTATCTGGCTCATCCTCTGATAGCCGCCCGGCTTCAGAACGGTAGTAGCCATCGTGATAGGCCAGATGCCCGCGTCGAATATTTCAGCGATGTTGAAGAAGTCAGCGCCGCCGCTGAAGCTGATCCTCAGCTTTCCGTCAAATTGCTTAGTGATCCTTCTCGCGAGTTCTATGGTCAGCGGGAAGAGGCTTCGTCCGGACATGTACATCTCCTCGGAAGGAAGCTCTCCTGCCTTGACGTCCACAGGGAAGGTGTTGGTGAGCTTGACTCCGAACTCTAGTCCCTTCTCATCGCAGAGCGCCTGCAGTCTCTCAAACATAGGGACTGCGTCTGCCCACTGCAGGTCCTCAAGGAAGTGGTGGTCGTCAAACGCGATATAACTGAATCCGAGTGAATCGAGGCGTTCTCTGGCAAACTCATAGCCCAGCAGCGTCGGATTGCACTTGATGAATGTGTTAAGACCCTTCTCCTTGATCAGATAGGAGGCTATCCTCTCGATCTCATCAGGCGGGCATCCATGCAGCGTCGATTCAGTAATCGATCCGGATATCCTTGCCGGAATAGATTTTACGAATTCCTCATCAACGACTTTGAATCTGCCGTCCTTTACAGCCTGAAGGGATACTGCCATAGCGTCCTTGAACACCTCTGTCTCCGAAGCGTCCTTCATGCCGTCGATGTATGTATCCACTTTGTTCTTCTTGATGCCCTCAAGGTCATAGCCTACGGACATGTTGAACACGAATCCGTCAGGATCGCCGAGTCCGAGTTCTTTAGCGAGGATCTTGCAGATGAACCACGCCTTTACATATTCGTCAAACGCCTGATGTACATAAAGCTCTGTCGACCACTCGCAGTTGTAGCATTCGTCGTGAGCAGTGATGCAAGGCTTTGCGACACAGGCAGCGAGGTCCGGACCATCCATGTCCTGAACTGTCTTGAGTTCGAAGAACCTGGAGCCGGCTACATAGGACGCGATGATGTTCTGTGCCAGCTGTGTGTTAGGGCCGGCTGCCGGTCCGTAAGGCGACTCGATCTTTTCATCGAAGATCGGAAGCGCCTGGCCGTTTGTGTGTTTCACCATCTTGGAAACACCGAATATACTTTTGCTTTTGCCGTACTCCTCAAGTACCCAGTCAAGAAGGTGCTTATACGGCATAGGTCTCATAATGTCACTCATAATCATCCCTCCTCAGCACTGACTAATAAACTCTGTGATTGAGTTCGCCCCAGAGCTTCTTGCTCTGCTCCAGAGTCCAGGCGTTGATCGCCTCTTCATCTATATCCACGAATTCTCTGTCTTTGTACAGGACCTTTCCGTTGATTATCGTTGTTCTGCAGTTCTTGCCCATGAAGCCGAAGATCATGTGACCGTCGATATTTTCATCCGAGAACGGTGTGAACGGCTTGTAGTCCATTACGATCACGTCCGCGGCGGCGCCGGCCTTCAGTATGCCAAGAGGCTTCTTGAAGTACTTGGCCGCGATCTTACGGTTGTTGTCGAAGAGCATGCTGGTTCCCTCCATCCAGGCTACATTAGGCATCTGGGCGTTGTGTCTCTGGATGATCAGGAATACCTTAAGGCTCTCCAGCATGTCATGCGTGTACGCGTCGGTACCCATTCCTACGGTGATGCCCTTTTCGAAGAACTTCAGCACAGGTGCACAGCCTACCGCATTGCCCATGTTGGACTCAGGGTTATTGACTACCATCGTGCCTGTCTCCTTGATGATGTCCATCTCGGCCGGGCTAACATGGATGCAGTGTCCCAGGAGTGTCTTTTCTCCGAGGATGCCGTTGTAGAGCAGTCTGTTGATAGGCTTGCATCCATAGTTTCTGATGCTGTCATAAACGTCGTTCATGCCCTCTGAAACGTGGATATGGAAGCCGGTCATACCGTCGTTGGCCTCTACCATCTTCTCGAATGTCTTGTCGGAGATGGTGAAGAGCGCGTGGCCGCCGAACATGGCCTTGATCATGTCATCGTCTTCCTTGATGGCCCACTTGGCGAAGTCAGCGTTCTCCTTGATGGCCTCCATAGTCTTTTGCTCGCCGTCTCTCTCGGATACTTCGTAGCAGAGGCAGGATCTCATGCCAAGTTCCTTGGCAACGTCCTTGATCGCGAACAGCGATCCCGGTATCTCGCAGAAGCTTGCGTGATGGTCAAAGATGGTCGTCACGCCGTCCCTGATGCAGTCGAGAATGGTCGCGTACGCGCTGGCTTTTGTGCCGTCTATCGTCAGATGGCGGTCGATGTTCCACCACATTCCGTCGAGTATCTCGAAGAAGTTGGTAGGGTTATGGCCTTCGATCGCCAGGCCTCTCGCAAGGCCTGAATAGATATGAGTATGTGCGTTGATAAGACCCGGCATGATAACACCGCCCTTTGCGTCCACGAATTCGGCATCAGGATAAGCCTTCTTCATATCCGCCAGGCTTCCCACATCCTTGATGACTTCGCCGTCGATAACGACAGCGCCGTCCTTCAGATAAGGGAATTCCGGATCTCTAGTGATAAGTTGACCGTTACCTACTAAAAGCATGTTTCATCCTCCCTTCACTATATCTTTCCAAGTTCTCTCAGTATCTTTTCAGGTGTCATAGGCCAGCTGCGCATCCATACACCGCAGGCGTCGTGGATGGCGTTTCCTATGGCCGGAGCCGCGCCGTTGCACGCGATCTCCGATATTGACTTCGCGCCGAATGGTCCGTGCGCATCGTTGACGTCTATGAGCACCGCCTTGAAATCGTCAGGCTGCTCGCTTATCATAGGGACTCCATAATCCGTCATTGTGGCGTTTACACAGCGTCCGTCCTTGTCGAGTATCATGTCCTCGTATAGGGTATGGCCGATGGACTTGAGCGAGGCTCCGTACATCTGGCAAAGCGCTGCTTCCGGGTTGATAGGAGTACCGGCATCCTGCACGGCATAGAACTTCTGGACCTTGACTTCGCCTGTTCTCACGTTGACCGCTACCTGAGCGAAGTGAGCTCCGTACGGTACCGAGGAAGCCGCTGTAGTGAAGCTTCCCGGCGCGATGAGGTGGCCGCGTCCCGTGCCAGATGTGGCTGTGTGGATGATGTCGTAATACGATAACTCTTTACCAGTCTTCTTGGATCTGACAACTCCCGGCCAGTCGATCTCCATGTCATCGAGCTCTTCTCCAAGCTGATATGCGGCCTCATCAAGGATCTTGTCCTTCAGATTGTTGGATGCCACTACAGCGGCATTGCCGCTGAAGAAGGTCCCTGACGAAGCGTACGATCCTGTATCGAAAGCTCCTGAGTCTGTATCTCCCGAAAGCACCGTTATCCTGTCCATAGGTACGCAGAGTATGTCGCTTGCTACCTTGGCGATGATGGTGTCGAGGCCGGTACCGATATCTGCCGCTCCGGAGAGGACGATTATGGAGCCGTCCATCTCGAGCTTGGCTATCGCGTTAGCGTGGTCAAGTCCCGGAAGCCCGGATCCCTGCATGATCATCGCGAAGCCCTTGCCTATCTTCCAGTCAGGGTCATCGCTTTCTTCGCGCTTGCCCCACTCTATCATCTCGCAGCCCTTCTCGACTGCTTCCCTGAGTCCGCACGATCCTACCGGCACCACGTTTCCTTCACGGCCCTCGCCGAGTCCCTTCAGGATCTCCAGCATGTAGCCCTCTTCAACGTGGTTCTTCAGCACCATCTCCTTGTAGTCGACGCCCAGTTTGTCAGCAAGCTCGCACATAGCCATCATGAGGCCGTATGTGCCCTTAGGCGTGCCGTAGCCCTGGTACGCTCCTGCAGGAGGCGTATTGGTATAGTAGATCGTGAGATCGTATTTCATGTTGTCGCACTTGAACAGCGGCAGGGTCTTTGAGCAGCTGTTCATCGGCACCGTCAGAGCGTGGTTTCCGTAAGGGCCTGTGTTGGCGTCTACCTTGAGGTAGATGCCCGTAATGGAACCGTCCTTCTTGCCGCCCATCTTGACGTGGACGCGCATCGGGTGCCTGGTGGAGTTGGCGATGAACTCCTCCTCGCGCGTGTTGTGATACAGCACAGGTCTGCCTGTCACGAATGTGGCGTAAGCGGTCAGGTCCTCTACGAGGATGTCCTGCTTGGAGCCGTATCCGCCGCCGACTCTGGTCTTTATCACGTGTATCTTGTTTTCCGAAAGCCCGGTTACCCAGCTCACGATGCGGCGCACATGGTATGGGACCTGTGTGCTGGCATAGATGATGAGTCTGCCGTTTTCAAGCTTAGAGAAGCAGATGTGGGTCTCGAGAGGAGTGTGCTGTATCTGACTGGTCTGGTATGTGGCCTCTACTACAGCGTCGGCCTCCTCAAAGGCTTTGTCGACATCGCCTATGCCGCCGTGGTTGGCAGCCGCGACGTTATGCAGAATGTCTCCGTGCAGAGGGAACTGATATACCACCTTGCCCTCTCTCTCGTCTCCGGACAGCTTGGCGTTGTATTCGTCAAGATCATCCGGAGCGCCGGAGTTGTACTGCACTTTGCCGTTGTGGACCAGAGGAGCTCCTTCTGCCATTGCCTCCTCGACCGTATATACGGCCTCCAGAGGCTCGTATTCCACCTCGATGAGATCACGTGCCTTTATCGCTTCTTCAAGCGTCTCAGCGACGATGGCGGCCACGCGGTCGCCCACGTGTCTTACCTTCTTGTTGATCAGTTTCCTGTCGTGAGGCGAAGGTTCAGGGTTGCCCTGTCCCGCAGACATGTATGTCGCGTCAGAGCAGTTGTAAGCCGTGATGACCTTGATGACTCCCGGAAGAGCCTCCGCCTTTGATGTGTCTATCTTGTTGACATAAGCGTGAGCGTACGGCGAACGGAGAACTACCATGTAACATGTGTCGTCGTCCACATAGTCCTCTACGAACGCTCTCTCGCCGGATACCAGCTGAGGCGCGTCGATCTTAGGCATTACCTTGCCCACTGCTTTAAGATTCGGCCTGAATTCAGGTGCTATCTCGCTTTTGTATTTTCCGGTCGCCAGTTTTTCCTTGATGAGGTCTGCAGCCAGATAATAGTGCTCGTATCCCGCGTCACGGATGAAGATGCCTGAAAGTACGTCTTTCACTTCTTCTCTTGACGGCATAGGGTTTTGATCGAACAGCCATGTCATCAGAAGAGCGGCCGCCGGAGCGTTGTACGCGCTCTGCACGACTCCCGCATCCACGAGAGCCTGCTGCACTATCGAAAGATGCATGGAATCTCCGAGGCTGTCAGGAGTTACGATCTCACATCCCTCTGCCTCGCCTGCGAGCACAAGATTGGAGAACACCGGAGTGCCGTTGAGCAGCACGGTGTCGCTTCCGCAGAAGCCCTCAGCGTCGTCGCTGTCGCGTACGGCAAAGTTGCCGTTCATCAGCAGCATCTCGCGGAGTCTCTTTGTAGGGTCGATATCGAATGACCTTTTCTTGCCGTTTACTATGCAACTGATCATGTCTATACCTCCTTCCCCTTGAGCTTCTTGAACAAGTCGAAGGCGGTCACCGCTATGAGATAGCGTTTGTACGCGTCGCTTCCGAACATGTCGTCAGCCGTATGAAGACCTGTGCAGGTCTTTACCATCTCGATGATCTTATCCTCGCTGATCTCCGGATCCTCGTTGAACGCTTTTTCGAGATCGCAGAAATGGAGCAGCCCGACATTCTTGACTGCACCGTTCATGTATACACCCTCTTCTGCAAGGGCAGCGCTCATGGTGAGTACCGCATGGCTCTGAGCGGTATTCGCGTAGCGCTTTGACACCAGCCTGACATCTTTCTCTACAGTAACCGAAACGATCAGCTTGTCATCATATGCTCCGTCGAGATACTCAGCTATCCCGATCCTTTCCGTCTTTGCGTCGCTTCCAAGAAGTTCCAGGACGGCTCCGGCCGCCGAGAGCGCCGGGATCAGATAGGAATCGGATCTCTTAGCGGCTATGTTGCCGCCTATCGTTGCCATGTTGCGCTTGGTGCGCGACGCCATGAAGAGAGCCGCCTCTTTTAGCCATCCCGGCACCTTGCCCGATTCGACAAGATCCTGGAAGGTGCACATGGCGCCTATGGTGACATATCCGGCATCCTCTTCGATCCCGTCAAGCCCGCTGCATCTCTTCAGCGAGATCAGCGTCGCCGACTTTTCTGCGATATCCGATCCGAGGCGGTTTACCTCTGTCCCTCCCGCAACGAAGGCAGCCGATGCTGTTTTGGAGACTGCAGCCTCTTCAGGGCTTTTTGCCATTAACAGTTTAGTTGCCATGATACTTCTCCTTACTTGAACGGCATCGGATCCGGATATTCGGTGATGCCCTGTGAATTGACCAGTTCGGCCTCCTCAAATTTACCGAGGTGTCTCAGCATTGTCTTCTTTACAGCCCTGAAAATGTTCTCGTAGCCCGTGCATCTGCAGAGATGTCCGGACAGAGCCTTTCTGAGCTCGTCATCTGTGTACTCCTTGCCGGAGTTTACTATCTCCCAGCTGGTCATGATGAAGCCAGGTGTGCAGAATCCGCACTGGATGGCTCCCTCATCGACGAACGCCTGCTGTATATCCGAGAGTTCTCCGCCCGGGCCCGTGAGACCTTCGAGCGTCCATATCTCCTTTCCTTCTGCCCAGACCGCGAGATATATGCAGGAGTTGAAGCCCTCGCCGTTGATGATGACGGTGCAGGCGCCGCACTCTCCCACTTCGCAGCCCTTCTTGACGGAAGTCAGATGAAGGTCGTTTCTCAGCATGTCGGTGAGCGACTCGCGTACGTCCACGACCTGCTCTATCTCCTTGCCGTTGACAGTGCAGTGGACCACTTTATACTGTTTAGCCATTTATATCTCACCTCCTGCCATTTCCACGCACTCACGGAGAGCACGCTCCGCCATGACGACGGATATGTGCTGACGCAGGGCTTTGCCGGCACGCCAGCTGTCACGCGGATTGATGTCTTCAAGGACGGTCTCCGCGAACTTCTTTATATTTTTATCGTTTATCTTCTTTCCGTTGATGAACGCCTCCGCGCTCGGAGCGCGTACAGGGATAGGCGACGCTACGCCGTAACCGATACGGACTCTATCAAAGGACTTTTTGTCCTCGCTGAGTCTCACGTTGACCGAGCAGCCTGTGGTCGCGATATCCAGGGCGTTTCTCATCGAGTACTTGATGTAATGGCCGAAGCATTTATCGTATGACTCCTTCGGGATCAGGATCGCCGTCTGTATCTCAGCAGGCTTTATGTCCACTACCTTGGCTTTGATATAGAAGTCCTTGATAGGCACGCGTCTTACTCCGTCAGGACCTGTCATTTCCATGATCGCGTCCCATGCCATCAGAGTAGACGCGGAATCAGCGGAAGTCACGCCATTGCAGGTGTTGCCTCCGATGGTGCCTATCGCCCTGATCTGAGGACCGCCTACCATGTCCACGGCCTCGCCCAGCACGTTGATATATTTCTGGATAATAGGGTCATTGGTTATGTGTGAGAAGCTTGTCAGAGAACCGATGCGGATGTTCTCCTCTTCATCGATCGTTATTCCGCGGAGCTCGTCGAGCATGTAGATGCTGACGAATTCCTTGCCGGCCCTTCTGCCCTCGCGTATCTGCACAAGCACGTCGGAACCGCCTGCCAGTATCTGCGCTTCAGGGTGTTCCTGCAGCAGCTGTACCGCGTGCTGTACGCTTTCAGCTTCATACAGAGCTTTTATGTCATACATGCTACTTGCCCTCCTTTCCCTCTTCTTTTCTCCATGGATCGTTTATGAGCCCTGCGTCCGTGAACTCGCGGAAGAGCGTGTGCGGTGACAGCGGCAGCTCGTTGATATACAGTCCCGTTGCCTGGCCTATCGCGTTCCTTATGGCAGGAGCCACCGGGCATACAGGCGGCTCGCCGAGTCCCTTTGTGCCGTACGCGCTGGTAGGTTCGTAATTCTCCACGAAGTCCGCTACCAGTCTCGGATGATCCATGAATGACGACATCTTGTAGTCGAGCAGGTTGTTGTTGAGCGGTCTGCCCGTCTTTTCATCCCACATGAGTTTCTCAGAGAGAGCATAGCCGATTCCCATGCTCTGGCCTCCGTGTACCTGCCCTGCTGCGAGCAGAGGATTGATAACCTGGCCGCAGTCATGGACGTTCACTATATTGAGCAGTCTCACGCGGCACATCGGGATATCCACTTCTACTTCCGCGAAGCACACTCCGAATGAGTAAGCATTCGACTTGATCTGGTATGTGGATTCAGCTGTAAGATGCTGCGATCCGTCTGTCGTATAGAGTTTTGAAAGCGCAAGCTCTCCTATCGTCATGAGTTCGCGTCCGTCTGTTGTCCGGATGATCTTTCCATCGACCAGATCGAGGTTGTAGACCGGCATGCGTGTGAACTGATGAGCGGCCTCGAGTATCTTTTCCTTGAGGAGCAGCGCTGTCTGCCTGACAGAGAATCCCAGAGTGTATGTTCCTCTTGACGCGTATACGCCGGTACCGAACGGTGTGATATCCGTATCCTGGCAGGAAACCGGATGCACCATGCTGAATGGGATACCTACCGTATCCGCGATCATCTGAGCGGCTACCGTATCCGCGCCCTGGCCGATCTCAGTCTCACCGAGCTGGAACTGAACAGAGCCGTCCTGGTTCATGACTATGCGGCAGGATGATGTCTCCAGCGCTATAGGATATACGGCTGTGTTGTACCAGAATGTCGATGCCGCGATGCCGCGTCTGATATCCCCCTTCTGCTTGGCGTATTTCTTGACCTTGTCGTAGTAGCCGATGATCTCAGCGCCCTTGTCGAAGCACTGGTTGAATGTATCCGAATACAGCTCGTTCTGCGAGAACGCGTGATAGTATCCTACAGGCATCAGGTTTTTGCGTCTGAACTCGAGCGGATCCATTCCTATTGCTCTCGCGCAGTCCTCGGCGTGGCATTCAAAAGCATAGCTCGCCTGAGGCATTCCGTAGCCTCTCATGGCTCCCGCTACCGAGCGGTTCGTGTAGACCGTCCAGGTCTCACCGTCTATGTTGTCGCAAGGATAAAGCTGCGGGAATGCGTTGAGTCCCTTGGCCGCGATCGCGTGTCCGTGCGAACTGTATGCTCCGTTGTTGCACCATGCCTTGATAGTCCTTGCCGCGAAACTTCCGTCAGGTCTCATCCACGACGTTATGTGATATCTGATGGCGTGCCTTATACGGTTGCAGATGAAGGTCTCTTCACGCGGAACGTCGAGCTTCACCAGGCGCCCGCCAAGCTGTATGCTTATCCATGCGCAGAGAGGTTCGTAAAGAACGTCCTGCTTGTTTCCGAATCCTCCGCCTACATAAGGCTTGATGACCCTGAACTTGCCCCAGTCCATTCCGAGAGCCTGTCCTATGACACGCCTTGCGATGTGCGGGATCTGCGTGGAGCTTACCACCGCGGTCCTGTCGCCCTCGCCGTAGGCATAGCAGATGAAGTTTTCGATGTGGCAGTGCTGCACAGGCTGAGTCTCATACCAACCCTCGCACTTTACAAGTCCCGGCTCCTTGATGGCTTCCTCTACGCTTCCCATATGTATCTCGGTATGAGCGAGCACGTTATTCGGGAATTTCTCATGCAGAAGAGGAGCGCCCTCTTCCATGGCCTCCTGAGCATCGAGCACGAATGGGAGTTCCTCGTATTCGACGGACTTTTCGAGAATCGCGAGCGCCTGCGACGCTGCGACCTCATCTTCCGCAACCACGGCGCCGATATCATCGCCGTAGAACAGCGGATGATCCGTCATGATAATGCGGTCGGCAATGTCCTGATGGCTCGGATCTGTTGACCACGGATGTCCCGCAGTCGGGAAGTAGTGTTTTTCTTTCAGGTCGAAGCATGTGAAGACACGGACCACGCCCGGAATTTTTTCAGCCTCGCTCGTGTCTATAGACTTGACGATGCCGTTGGCTACTGTCGAGTGGAGCACCCTGATGACGAGCGCGCTCTTGTCACACAGGTCATCTGTGTACTTGATGCGTCCCATCGCTTTGTCATGCGCGTCCAGCCTGGTCACCGCCTGTCCGATGTATTTGTTTGACATGCTCTGCCCTCCTTTCTGAGATTAGTGCTTAGTCTCTGTTGATCTTTATCATTACTTTCGTTACGAAATTGTTTTTATCTGCTTCTATGAACTGATCGATTATGTCGATGCAGATCTTCGTGTCGCTCAGGCTGCAGCCTTCATCGAGTATCCCTTCCGCTGCCGCCCGCATCCGGCTGAATGTCTCTCCCAGCCTTTCATGCGGCCCCTTGTGATATCCCACAAGGTACTCTTCAGGATTCAGGACACGTATCCTGTCGCTGTACCTGTCGAAGTTCGCTGTTTCCTCGCCCGGTATCATGACGGCAAATGTCGTTTTGTCGCCGGTATAAAACACGATGGTCGGGTACAGATAGAAGAGCTCATTCACGAATATCTCCTCTATGCCTCCGATCTCAATGTAGTAGATATCCTCCTCAGAACAAACAAAAACCTGATCGAACGCAGCGTATTTCATCTCACGGTTCACCATCGCGAATCTGTCGTTCATCACCGACTCCATCTTGAGCAGCTTCTCGTAATTCGCGCGGACCATCTTCATGCGTTTTCTCAGGTATTTTTCAGTATTATCCGGATCGCGTCCCGGCATGAACGCGCCGATCTCGTCCAGCGAGCAGTCGAGCTGACGCAAAAAACGTATCATGCCGAGCGGATAGATCTGGTCATATTTGTAGGACCTCCAGTTGTTCTCCGGATTTCTTATTTCCGGCACCAGCAGACCCTCTTTGTCATAATGTCGCAACAGCTGGACATTGATGTCGAACATCTTTGCAAGTTCACCTATTTTCCATGTCTTGTCATAGTAGTTTTTCATGGTATTTGCCTTGCATTTTCTGAGCTAGGGTATACTCTCTCATGAAAATTATAAATGCTCAAATGTATCAAAACAAGAACATATACGCAAAAACCTAAAATAATTTTGGGTTGTACTAAAAAAAGCCACGGGGACGTGCCCCGCGGCTGTTTTTTGGCTTGATTTTTTGCCCGTTTATTCTGTCTTTTCGTGGTCTTCCTGCACGTGATCGAACATGAGATTCGGATCGATATCGACGATGTCGAGAGCCTCATCCATATGCTCCATGAACGCCTCATATTTTGCAGGATCTTTCGGCAGCAGTATCTCCATGATGAGTCCCACAACGAATACTCCGGCTACCATGTTGCCCGCGAATATCTCGCCGATAATAGCAGGCAGATGATCGAAGAAGCCCTCTACCTGAGTAACACCTACGCCGAGGCACAGAGCCGTTGCGGCGATCAGAGTGTTTCTGTTATCAAGGCCTGCTTCTATCATCATCTTTACGCCCGCCATCATGATGGAACCGAACATGATGACCGTGCAGCCTCCCAGTACGCAGTCAGGCAGCGTCGTGAAGAACGCGCCTATCGGCGGGAAGAGTCCGCCAAGTATCATGGCTAGAGCTCCGAACATGATGCAGAATCTGTTGACAACCCTTGTCATGGCGATGAGTCCTACGTTCTGGCTGAACGATGTTATAGGCGAGCATCCGAACACTCCGCCTGAAATAGCAGACATGAATCCGTCGCAGCAGAGTGAACCGGAGATCTCCTTTTCCGTTATATCTCTTCCGAGTCCGCCGGTGCACGCAGCCGTCGTATCTCCTATGGTCTCTACCGCGGATACCATGAATACCAGGCAGAAAGATATGATCGCTCCGGCCTGGAATTTAGGCTTGAACGCGAAGAGTTCAGGCACCGAGAAGACTCCCATCTCCTTGATGGTATCTCCCATCGCGGCAAAGTCGACCATTCCGAAGACCATCGATATGGCGTAGCCGAACAGGAGGCCGAAGAGAACGTACATCTGCTTTGCGACGCCTTTCATCTTGATGTGGAATACCAGAGCCGCGATAAGTGTCAGTGTGGCGACTAATAGATTCTGCCACGCGCCTACCGGATACTTTCCGGATGAGGCGAACGATGATACGCCTACGTTCAGGATGCTCAGTCCGATAGCGACTACTACGCATGACGAGAGCAGCGGTGATATGATCTTTCTCCAGTATTTGGCCAGAAGGCCGAGACACCCTTCAAAAATACCACCGACTATGATGGCTCCGACCATCACGCCGTAATCCTTAGAGGCGGCGGACATGCTGGCAGCCAGGAAGGTAAACGACAGGCCCATTACGATAGGCAATCCCGAGCCGACCTTCCACACAGGATATAGCTGTACCAGTGTACCTATACCCGCGATAAGCATGCAGTTCTGGATCAGTCTGGCCGTCTCCACCGCGCTGAACGGCTGTCCGTCATATACGGCTACCGATGCGATGATGATAAGCGGAGTCACGTTTGCCACGAACATGGCCAGCACGTGCTGGAGACCGAACGGGATAGCCCTGCTTATTGGCACCCTGCCTTCCAGCTGATAAACGTTTTTGATACTGACACTTGTATCTTTATCTTTGTTCTTTCCAAGTTTCATGAATACCTCCTTGCCCACCTGGCCGGGTGATGCTTATGTATCCTTTGCTGGTAATATTATAGTCTCGTTGACCCCCGATTGCCAATAATTGTAAAATACAAGCATGAAATTATGGAATTTCAGAGGTGAACAAAAGAGCATAACGGACGCTCTGCAGCTTGAGATACCTGAGCATGCTGTCATCAGCGTCACCGGAGCGGGCGGAAAGACCTCGCTCATTTTCGCGTGGGCCCGCGAACTTGCGGCATCAGGCAAAAGCGTGGTCATAACAACCACGACACACATGTACCGTCCTGAACGCATAGAAGAAGAAGGCATCAGGATAGTGGTTTCAGATGATCCCGAAAGGCCTGACAAGGTCACGGCTCCTCCTGAAGCTGTTCTGGAAGACCTGCGGGATACGGCTGATGTGATCCTTATAGAAGCGGACGGTTCGCGCCGCAAGCCTCTCAAGTGGCCGGGCGAACGGGAACCTGTCATACCTGACTATACGGATATTACCGTATGCGTTGCCGGTCTTTCAGCTGTGGGAAAGCAGACGGAAGAAGCTGTTTTCCGCGCGGACAAACTTCCTGAAGCGATAAAGAGTGAAACAGTGGATGTGAATCTCATCCATAAGATGCTCGCGTCGCGCGAAGGCGGTCAGAAAGGTGTCCGCGGCGAATTCCGAATCTTTCTGAATCAAGTCGATGATGACATAGACAGGCTCGCGGCTGCCTACAGGCTGCAGCAGATACTGGGAGTTTTCGGCATACAGACTGCCTGGGGCTCGCTTATTGAACCTGATGACATAAAGGTAGCCATCATACTGGAGGCAGCCGGCGACAGCAAGAGATTCGGCAGCAATAAGCTGCTTCACATCATGGATAACGGATGTCCTATGATCACGTCCATCCTCGACGCTGTCCGCCCTCTTGAAGCATACAAAAAGATAATAGTCACACAGTACGATGAGGTCGCAAAACTGGCATCAGATTTCGATGTTGTCATGAATGACAGACCCGACCTCGGCATATCCCGCAGCATGCAGCTCGGACTCGCTGCCGCGGGCGATGCGGATGCGTATATGTTCTGTGTCTGCGACCAGCCCGGTCTTACTACAGAGACTCTTGAAAAGCTTATAGAAGCATATAAAAAAGGAACTGCAGGCATTGTTTCTCTTGCATGGCAGGGACAAATGCGCAATCCAAAGATCTTTTCATCTCTTTACAGAGAAGAGCTCATGAAACTTGAGGGCGATACAGGCGGGCGTCAGATAATAGACGCCCATAAAAAAGATCTGCTCCTTGTCGAAGCAGAAAACGAAGATGAAGTCATAGATATAGACCGCCTCTGATCAGAGCGGTCTATACTGTTTCAAGGAGCACCTCTATGGCTCCTCCGCATATCATGCCGGATTCAGCAACATCCTTCCCGGTCATATCCACATACATGATCACGGGGCCTTCTGTCTCGTGCTTTTCTTTATCTCCGAGGTTTCTGAGCACTTCAGAAGCGTAGGTGATAATAGTCGCTTCAGCACATCCTCCGCCTATGGTTCCGGTAATGGCTCCGCCCTCTTCTACCAGCATGCGTGTGCCGGCAGTTCTCGGCGATGATCCTTTCTTCGATATGATCGTGGCAAGAACGGCAGGCCCCCTCTCATCAGACAAAAGAGCCTTCATTATATCTGCCGGGATGCCCGTGCTTTTTCTTGTTTTGTTTTTGACCTCGATGATCTCAGCCATTATCGCAACAGCGATCTCTTCAGGTGTCTCAGCCCCTATGTCCAGACCTATAGGAGTATGGACGGAGTCGATGACTTCCTGAGCTATGCCCTTGTCTGTAAGCAGCTGCTTCACCATACCCACCTTGCGACGGCTGCCTATCATGCCGATGTATGCGTAAGGCTTCTTTACTATGCTGAGGAGGCACTCTGAGTCTGAGAGATGTCCCCTCGTCACTATGATAAAGAATGTGTCCGGGTCGCCTGGTATACTTGACAGAGCCTCTTCAAAACCGCTGCAAACAGCCTCATCCGCTCCATTATCCAAAGCATTCTGAACGAACTGCATCCTGTCATCTATGGCAGTTACGCGAAATCCCATCATCTTTGCAATACGGATCACAGGCATGGAAACATGGCCCGCCCCGCAAATGACCATCTTCTTCTCATTGCCGAGAAGTTCCGCGAAAACGCGCTCGCCTCCTATTTCAGTAAGCGTGCCGTCTTCTGCTGTCAAGGCTTCGGAAGCATGCAGCGAAAAGAAGCCGTCATCATCGCTCATCCATACAGTCTCTCCGGCAGAGACTATCATCTTCTCGCCGGCATGGACCCCTTCGCAGACAGTGAACATACGGTTCTCGAGGTTAATATTCAGTTCGCTTATGACATCATAAAAGTTCATTCCAAAAGGAGTATATCATCTTCCGCAAGTTTCAAATAGTCCGGAAGCCCTCTCTCATTTATTATCCTTTGCTCCTCACCTTGCACGAACCAGCACAGCGGCTCATCTTCCATGAGAGTGCGGATATAATAATTCTTTTCGAATGGCAGATCATCTACTCTGACCACTTCGCATTTTACGCAGTTATCCTGCATCCCGCCCCAGACAGGCTCAAAGCGATGCGCCCTGTAACCTATGCAATGGACCGTGTCAGGCACTTTTCTTTTGAGCTTCAGCGTGACACCCCAATCCGCCGCTTCTACCGTGTGCCCGTCTATCTGTCTGATCTTTGAAAAGTTTTTGCATCCGGTAAGCCTGGCAGCCATGGCGTTCCCCGGTTCCCTGAAAACATCCTTTGTTTCGCCGTGCCTTATGATGTGTCCGTCACTCAGTATGAACAGCTCTTCGCTGAATCTGTACAGCTCGTCCCTGCTGTGTGAGACCATCACCACCTGTCCGTCATACTCATCCAGCATTTCAAGCATCTCAACCTGCATGCGGTCCCTCAGATAGCTGTCGAGGGCTGAGAACGGTTCATCCAGAAGTATAAGTTCAGGTTCTGTCACCATTATTCGGGCAAGAGCCACTCTCTGCTGCTGTCCTCCGGAGAGCTCTCCCGGGAGTTTGTCCTCAAAACCGTCCATGCGGAAGCGCTTCAGCATGTCCGAGGCCTTGCTCCGGTTCTCTTCAGTCGCTCTTCCGAGCCCCGCCATGACATTTTTCAGAACGCTCATGGTCGGGAAGAGCGCGTAGTTCTGAAACATATAACCGACGTTCCGCTTCTGCGGTTTCAGGTCTGTCTTTGAGGCAGAGTCAAAAAGTACCCTTCCGCCTGCCTCGACATGCCCCGAATCAACTGTTTCTATGCCGGCGATGCTCCGTAGAGTCATGCTCTTTCCGCTTCCGGATTCTCCCAGGATGCCTATACGGGCGGCATCGCTTTCGATCAGCACGTCAAGGTCGAACTCATCTATTCTTTTGTGGATGTCCGCATACAGTCTCTTCATCTCACGCCTACCACTTTCTGACGTTCTTCATGCGCTTCCCAGTGATGAGGTTGATCAGAAAGATCATGATAAAAGCTATCACAAGCACTATGACCACCCAGAAGCCTGCGGTAACATAGTCGCCGTCCTGGATGACCATGGCTATTCTTTGAGAGACAGTCCCCGTCTTGCCCGGGATGTTGCCGGCCAGCATAGAAGTCGCTCCGTACTCACCCATCGCACGGGCAAATGTAAGTATCGTGCCGCTGGCTATGCCCGGGCCCGCAGTCGGAACCACTATGCGCCAGAATATGGCGGCCTCCGACATCCCAAGCGTACGGCCGGCATATACAAGATTGGCGTCTATCTGTTCAAAAGCCGCTCTCGCGTTCCTGTACATGAGCGGGAACGCTATGACTGTCGCTGCTAGTATGCAGCCAAGCCATGTATGCACTACCTGGATACTGAATGTGTCATTCAGGAAGATGCCGAACGTCCTTCTGCGGCTGAAGATCAACAGCAAAAAGAAACCCGCAACAGTCGGCGGAAGGACCATCGGCAGAGTCAGAATACCATCAAGTATCGACTTTGCTCTGTAATCCTTCTTTATGACCTTGCGGGCAGCCCAAAGACCGAGGAAGAACGATATGATCGTCGCCACGACCCCGGTCTTCAGGGATATCCATAGCGGACTCCAGTCCAGTGTTTTTGCTAATTCAACGAATCCGCTCATTTCCTTGTTATTCTACGTCGGTATCAAAACCGTACTTTTGATAAAGCGCTTTGGCATCTTCATTTGTGATGAATGCGATGAAGTCTGCTGCAGCAGCTGACTCTGCGTCATCAGCATCCGGATTTGTGATCTGCGCTACCGGATATATGATGTTGCCTGTAACATCGTAAGGCACGACCTCAAGGATCTTTACGCCATCCTCATGTCCTACTGTATCTGAGAGGTATGTTGTTCCGACTTCACATGATGCCTCTTCAACAGCCGCTAGCACCTTGCTCACGTTACCCTGCTCGCTGATCTCGACTCCGCCGAGCTGCTCAGATACCTCAGCTGTAGTTATGGCTGCAGGATCCTCAGCTTCAGCAAGAAGACCGAGCTTGATCATAGCCTGTCTTGTGTACTTGCCTACAGGAACGCTTCCGTCAGCGAGAGCGATGCTCCTGGCCTTGGCGATATCCGCGAGGCCCGTTACCTCTGTCGCGCTGTCAGGCTGTGTGACGACCACGAGCTGGTTGTTCACAACGTTGGTCCTTGTGCCCTCTACTACCTGACCGCCTTCTTCGAGCGTATCCATCTGCTTCTGAGCGGCGCTGAAGAATACATCACAAGGAGCGCCTTCCTGGATCTGTGTCAGCAAAGCACCGGAGCTGTCAGCGTTGACGACGATGTCTACATCCGGATTTGCCGCTTCATAGTTTGCTTCAAGTTCACCCATTACTGCGCCAAGCGAGGCAGCCGCAAATACATTGACCGTAGTCTTTTCTGCAGGCGCTGCATCTTCTCTTTCTCCGCTTCCGCCGCACGCCGCGAGGGCAAAAATCATTGTGAAAGCAACTAGTAGTGTAAACAGTTTCTTCTTCATGGTTTCCTTCTTTCCGTTATCACCACGTCACGTGGTGATCATTTGAAATAGATGTATATGCCATGATCCCGCGCGCTTAGGATCAGTAACACCATGATATTGTCCCGGACCTATTTACCAAATCCGCAGTTCGGGAATGTGCAGACTTCACAGTTAAGGCAAAGTCCGCCTTCTCCAAGCTTGTCGAAGTCACATTTCTCAAAGATCTCTCCCGTCATGATTCTCGGCAGGACGATATCGAAAATGGTTCTGCGGGCATACATGACGCAGCCAGGAAGACCCATGACCGGGATCTTTGTGTCTCCATAGTACGAGAGCATGAACATAGCTCCCGGCAGCACAGGCGCTCCGTAAGTTACCGCGCTCCCGCATACATTGCGGATGGCAAGCGGCGTCCTGTCATCCGGATCTACACTCATGCCGCCCGTGCATACTATCAGGTCACATCCCTCATCCAGGAATTCCCTGATGCATTTCTCTATATGCTCATTGTTGTCATCAGTCACCTTCACACCGGCCACTTCAGCGCCGGATTCTTCGAGTTTCTGTATTACAACAGGTGTAAACTCATCTTTTATGCGTCCGTAGAAGACCTCATTGCCTGTCGCGACTATGCCGGCTTTGCGGTTGATGTAGGGCTCGACTTTCATGATCGGCTCAGCGCCGGCAGCTGCCTTCACCCGCTCCATCTTTTCCTTTTCGATGACAAGCGGGATGATGCGTGTGCCTGCGAGCTTATCACCCTTCTTTACAGGAAAATCCCCATGGCGTGTCGCTATCATCATCTGTCCGAAAGAGTTGACCGCAAGTAGCTTCTCCCTGTTTATGCGAAGAACGCCGTCGATCTCCGAGCAGAGTTCTATCTTGCCTTCTTTTACTTCACCGCGTCTGATGTTTTCGCCTTTGCAAATAGAACAAAGCACTTCGGCGGCTTCGTTCTCGTGCATCATGCTTTCATCGTTTTCCCAGACATATATATTGTCCTTACCGACTGAGAGCAGCACGGGTATGTCCTCTTCTGTGATTATGTGTCCCTTGCGGAAAACCGCATCCTTAGTGACACCTTTTATTATTTGTGTGATGTCGTGGCAGATGACCTGTCCTACGGCATCTTCAGTTTTCATCAGTTTCATGATTTAGTCCCTTGATGTGATTTAGTGCTTTATACGGCCTAATACTTAAAACCGTTGTAATTATTATAACGTGCTTTTTATACCAAATACAACAAAAACAGCCCTATTAAGGGCTGTTTTTTGCGTTTTAAAACTAAAACTATTTTAGTTTTACTCGGTCAAAACTGATGCGCAAAGTACAGGTACTGCTGTCTCTGTGTAGTGAGGATCGACGCAGAATTCATGGTCATGCCAAGGCGCGCACTTTTTGCCCGGTGTACCGCTTCCTACCCAATAGAAGAACGACGGTACGACTTCTCCGTACAGCGCGAAATCCTCTGACGCCAGGCATGGATCGACATCCACGACATGTTCTGATCCGGCTGCCATTTCAGCAGCACGGTGCGCTATATCGCAGAGCTCCTCAGGATTGTCCACTGCCGGTACGACATCGATCACCTCTATTCCGCATTTACACTCATATGCAGCGGCGATGTTCTCCGCCAACCCTCTCAGTCTCTTGTCCATACGCACATGGGTGTCATGATCAAAAGATCTGAAATATCCGGTTATGACTGCGTCACGCGGAGCCGGTATGTCCGGGCCGCCGGCGACCAGGCTGTTGACAGTGCATATGACGGGCTCAAACGGATCGACGTTTTTGCTCATGACTGTCTGCAGGCTCATAACAAATGTTGCGGCAGCCACTATAGGATCTATGCACTTGTGAGGCGTAGAGCCATGCCCTGTCACACCGGTATAAGTTATGGTATAGATGCTCTTCTCTGACATCAGAGGTCCCTTGTGTACTACCACGTCGCCGCAGTCTACTTCAGGCCTGTTGTGTATGCCAAACATGCGGACAGGTTTCTGCGGGACTTTATCAAAAAGGCCATGTTTCAGCATTGCCTCCGCTCCGCGTGTCCCCTCCTCTGCCGGCTGGAACACAAAGAGAACGTTATATGGCAGGCTGGCCTTTGCTCCGCACAGATAATGCATGGCCCCTAGCAATGATGCCGTATGCGCGTCATGACCGCACAGATGCCTTGGGCCGTCCTCCGTCGGGAGTGCGTCGATGTCTGCTCTAAGAGCTACTGTCTCTGCCCTTCCGGCATCAAGCCAGTATACCGCGCCTGTTTCCATGCCGATATCTATCAGCTCGACCGGATAGTCCGAGCAGGCATTTTTGATGTACTCTGTTGTTTTGAATTCCGAGAGCGCTTTTTCAGGCATCTCGTGAAGGACCTTGCGGTGTTTTTCCGCAAGGTCCACTGATTGTTTTATTAACTCTTTATCAAACATTTTACTTTATGAATCCGGATCCTTTCGCCGATACTCTGTAAAGCCCCCTCGGTGTCACGCGAAGCTCAGGAATTACCGTAAGAGCCATGAATGACAGTGTTATGAACGGGTCGAAGTCCTGTGAGACTCCCATCTCATATGCCTTGTCCTTCATGACCTTGAGCTTATCGTTGACCTCCTCGAAGTGAACGTCTGTCATCAGTCCCATGATAGGCAGAGGCAGCGTATCAAAGACCTTCCCGTTCTCAACGACAGTATATCCGCCCTGTACACGGGCTATCTCGTTCACGGCGATAGCGATATCCTCATCGTTGTCGCCTATTACTATGATGTTGTGCGAGTCGTGTGAAACGGATGAAGCAATGGCTCCTCCCTTTATGCCGTATCCCTTGGTAACGGCTACTCCGATCTTGCCGCTGTTCTGGTGTCTTTCGACAGCGGCGATCTTGAGATATCCGTCATGCGGTACAAAGTTATCGGTCTTTGGGAAGTGCTCCACGATATCGCTGGTAACGATCTGCTTCGGTTCCATTCCGATGACATGTGTAGTCTTGGATCTGATAGGAAGCCTGAAGTCATCAGCGCTTACCCTGCTGATATTCACCGTATGCTTGAGATGCGGCGGACACTTCTTCACTTTCACAGGAGCGTCCCTGTCGATGCGTTTGCCCTTGAAGTATACGTCAAGAACGTTGAAGTCCTTCATATTGTCGAATATGACAAAGTCTGCCTGATATCCCGGAGCTATAGCGCCTATGTGCTTAAGGCCGTAGCACTTCGCGGTGTTGATGGTAGCCATCTTGATCGCTTTGAACGGATCGAGGCCCAGCTGCACTGCTCTTCTGACGTTGTAAACGATGTGACCTTCTCTGAGGATGTCCTCGATATGCTTGTCATCCGTGCAGAAGCTGAAATGTTCTGTGTCGATGCCCGTCCTTACGATGCCGCTTATGATGTCATCAACATTGTGGGCCGCGGAACCTTCACGGACGTGTACATGTATACCTCTTCTGGCTTCTTCAAGAGCGTACTCGAATGATGAAGCCTCGTGGTCTGTATCGACTCCGGCCAGCTTGTAGGCTGAAAGCTTCCTGTTAGGCAGGAAAGGTGCGTGTCCGTCTATCGTCTGATGATCGAAGAGCGCGAATTTCGCGAACATCCTCGGATCACCGTCAATAACAGCATCATCGTCCATTACCTCTCCAAGGCCCAGTATGCGTTCGTTGCCTACGAACGGGTACATGTCGTTTGCAGCAAACATGCAGCCGTTATCATCGATGTTGGTGGCAGGCACGCATGAAGGCATCATGACAAATACATTCGCGTTTGACTTTTCAGTCTGATCGAGAATGTACCTGATGCCGTCAGCTCCCGATACATTTGCGGCCTCATGCGGGTCAACTATGAAAGTCGTTGTTCCGAATGACGCTGCTGTCGCGACAAGTTCTGCCGGAGCGACCATAGTCGATTCAAGGTGCAGGTGGGCATCTATGAATCCCGGAGCTATGCACGCGCCGTTAAGATCTACCTCTTTTTTGCCCTGGATGGATCTTGAAACACCGATGATAATTCCATCCTTCACACCGATATTTCCCTCAACGACTTCGCCGGTGAATACATCGACAATACTGCAGTTTTTGAAAATGAGGTCGGCCTTGACCTTTCCCAGCGCGGCCGGTGCCAGTTTCTTATATGTCTCGTATTTCAAGGTATTCTCCTTTCAACGTATGAACTGAAAGGCGCTTGCGCGCCTTTCGAATAATACCACTATTAATGATTTACCGGTCTTCTCTGAAGTACGGAAGTCCGAGCGCTTCAGGAGGCTGGTTCTCGTGTTTGTTCCTCAGGCTGATTGCTATGAGCATGATGATCGTAACGAGGTACGGAAGCATCTTGTAGATCTCTTTCATAGCGAAGTTGGTTCCCGTAGGTATGTACAGATACAGGATGTACAGTCCGCCAAAGAGGATCGATTCCCAGATAGCCCAGTTAGGACGCCATATCGAGAATATTACGAGTGCGATGGCGAGCCATCCGCGGTCTCCGAACGCGTCGTTCGACCATACACCGTTGGCGTAGTCAAGAACGTAGAACAGTCCGCCGATTCCCGCGATCATGCAGCCAATGCAGATCGAGAAGTACTTATATCTGTTGATGTTGATACCTGCGGCATCAGCCGTGGCAGGGTTCTCTCCGACAGCTCTCAGCTCAAGTCCCGTACGGGTCTTGTTCAGCATGTAGGCGGTCAGAATAGCTATGATGATCGCCACATATGTCATGAAGCTGTATGAGAACAGCAGCTCGCCTACGACTCCGGCCTTGCCGGCAAACGGCAGCGTTGTCTTGAAGGCCTTGCTTGTTGCGGACAGTGTGATCGATGGAACGTCACTTCCTGTCAGCTTGATGATGGAGCCGCCGAAGAAGTTACCGAAGCCTACTCCGAAGGTGGTCATCGCAAGTCCTGTTACGTTCTGGTTGGCTCTGAGCGTTACTGTCAGGAAGCAGAATATGAGTCCCATCATCAGCGCTCCCAGCATGCATGTGATGATCGGTATTATTACGCCGATCACAGGATTGAATGGGCCTCCTGAATTCTCATACATGAACGATCCGATTACACCGCATATGGCTCCTACGTACATGACGCCCGGAATACCGAGGTTAAGGCTGCCGGATTTCTCGTTGAGCGTCTCTCCGACGCAGCCGAGAAGCAGAGGTATACTCTGCACGATGGCTCTCGGCAGAAATGATACTAAACTAAACATCTGCAGCCTCCTTTCTGTGTGACTTGCGGAAATGTATCTGATAATTGATGAAGAACTCGCTTCCTATTACGAAGAACAGGATTATACCCGTGAGTATGTCTCCGTATGATCTGTTGAGTCCGAATGCCATCGATATCTCGCTTCCGCCCTTGGCCATGAACACCATCAGGAGTCCTGACAGAATCATTCCGATAGGGTTGAAATGTGCCAGCCACGCGACCATGACGCCGAGGAAGCCTTTGCCGCCTTCTATGGTCGTTGTCATGGTGTGGTCGGTACCTGCTACCAGCAGCCAGCCTGTAAGTCCGCAGATGAGTCCGCAGAGGACCAGCGTACGAATAATGACCTTGCTGACATTGATCCCGACGTATCTGGCGGTGTTCTCGCTCTCGCCTACTACGGAAAGCTCATATCCATGCTTTGTGTACTTCAGGTAGATGTACATGAAGATGGTCACTATCACGGATACGATAACGATCAGCATGTATGGATTGTTTGCTATTGTAGGCAGCCATCCTATGCGTGTAGTCTGGTTGATTACTCCGATCTTTCCGGCGCCTTTCGGATTCTCCCATATGATGATGAAGTATGCGACGATTTGGGTCGCCACATAGTTCATCATAAGTGTGAACAGGGTCTCGTTCGTATTCCATTTAGCTCTGCAGAAAGCAGGGATGAAGGCCCAGAGTGCGCCTGCAGCAAGGGCTGCGACGCATGAAAGCAGCATGATCGCCACACTCGGAAGCTTGCCTGTCATCGTGATCATCACCGCGGTAGTGGCGAGCACTCCTGCCATTACCTGGCCGCCTCCTCCGAGATTCCAGAACTTCATTTTGAATGCCGGAGCCAGCGCGACAGCGATGAGCAGCAATGATGCAAGTTCTTTCAGAAGAGCCCACAGTTTACGCGGACTTCCGAACGATCCTTCAAACATCTTTGCATAAACAGCCAGAGGATTCAGGTGTGTAGTGATCGTTGTGATGATGGCACAGAAGATAAGTGCTGCAAGTATGCCTCCCAGCCTGATTGCCCACTCCTGTTTCTTAGGGATCATTTTACGCTTGGTTATGTGGATCAATGGTTCCTTGGTTTTCTTATCCATTTGCTTCACCTCCAAGCTTTGTCATGAGCAGACCTACTCCGTTCTTATCCGCCGTTCTGCCGTCTACTATTCCGCTCACTTTGCCTCCGCAAAGGACCAGTATGCGGTCTGATAACTCAAGCAGCACGTCGAGGTCCTCGCCGACAAATATGACGGCTACTCCGCGTTCCTTCTGCTGGTTTACGAGATCGTATATGATATACGACGCGTTGATGTCGAGTCCTCTTACCGCGTAAGCCGACATGAGCACAGTAGGATTCATGGCGATCTCACGGCCAACCAGCACCTTCTGTACATTACCTCCGGAGAGTCTGCGTACCGGTGTTTCAAGGCTCGGAGTCACAACCTCAAGTTCTTCTACGACTTTCTCAGCAAGATCTCTAGGAGTCTTGCGGTCGGTGAATCCGACGATCTTGCCCTTTCTCCTGAATGATCTGAGCATCATGTTGTCAACAAGATCCATGCTGGCAACAAGTCCCATACCCAGTCTGTCTTCAGGGACGAACGCGAGCGATACTCCCTTGGCATCGATCTCCAGATCGCTCAGTTCTGCAAGATTCGTTTCAGTGCCGTCGTCCTCAACGTAAAGTATCTCGCCTTTTTCTATTGGCTGAAGACCGGCTATAGCTTCAAGAAGCTCCTTCTGGCCGCAGCCGGAAATACCGGCTACTCCCAGGACCTCGCCCGTGTTTGCGGTGAAGGATACATCGTCAAGCTTAAGCAGGCCGTCTTCCGACCTTACAGTCAGGCCTTTTACCTTGATCCTAGGCTTTACGTCATGCGGCTCAGGTCTGTCTATATTGAGTTTGACCTCACGCCCAACCATCATGTTGGTCATTTCCTGAGCGTTGGTCTCCTTTGTAATCAGTGTTCCGATATATTCGCCCTTGCGAAGTATGGCTACCTTGTCTGAAATAGCCTCTACCTCGTGCAGCTTGTGTGTGATGATGACTACCGTCTTTCCGTCTTCTCTCATGTTGCGGAGCACCGCAAAGAGTTTTTCGGTCTCCTGCGGAGTCAGTACAGCGGTAGGCTCATCGAGTATAAGTATGTCCGCACCTTTATAAAGGACCTTTACGATCTCTACTGTCTGCTTCTGAGACACGGACATGTCATAGACCTTCTGATCCGGATCTACATCGAATCCGTAAAGATCGCATATCTCGCGTATCTTCTTCGACGCTTTCTCGACATCGAGTTTGCTGAATCCCTTGATCTTTTTTCCGTTTTCGGAATCCTGGTCTATGCCGAGTATGATGTTCTGCGCAGCGGTAAAGACATTGACGAGTTTGAAGTGCTGATGGATCATTCCGATGCCCAGGTCGGATGCGACTTTAGGAGAAGATATAACGACTGGCTCGCCGTCGATATAAATCTCGCCTTCATCCGGAAAATAGATTCCCGAGAGCATGTTCATCAGCGTCGTCTTGCCGGAACCGTTCTCTCCGAGGAGCGACAATATCTCTCCGCGGTAGATATCGAGATCGACATTCTTGTTGGCAGTGACGGTGCCGAATGTCTTGGTAATGTTTCTCATCGAAACTGCGGGTGTTCTGCTGTCTTGCAAAATAATACCCCCTTTCGAAGATCTGATAATTCGCTTTCTTTTAAAACTTGGCCGGTCCCGCCTTCACGAGACCGGCCATGCTATTGACAGTTATGCTGTTGTGGATATCAAGCCTGCAGTTTAACCGAAGTTGGTATCGAGCAGGTTGATGCCATCGATGTTGATGTTGAAGTACGGAGCCGATCTGTACTCGGATTCATGGAAGTATCCGTCAGAGATGACCTCTGTATCCGGAGCATAGTCAGGATCGGATTCAACGTCAGCCTGGTACGAATCAAGAGTAGCGCCCTCAACTGTGAATGTGCTTGTGTCGAATACGTGGATCGAGCCGTCCTTGAGTCCAGCCTCTACCTCTTCGAGCTTAGCAGCAGTACCTTCAGCAGCAACGTCCTCGTTCAGCTCTGTAAGTTCAACAGAACCGGTATCGATCGTTCCTGTCCAGTTGGTATCAAAGTTCTCGCCTTTCTGAACTGCTTCAGAAGCATACTTGAAGAACGGTGCCCAGTTGATCCTGGATGAGATGATGTAAGTGTTAGGACCAGCTTCCTTTGTGCTGCCGTTGTAGGATACGTTAGGGATTCCTGCGTTCTCGCATGCAGTAGGAGCTCCGAAGGAGTCAGCGTGCTGTGAGATCAGGTCGCAGCCGCCCTGGATCAGCTTGTTGGCAGCTTCCTTTTCAGCGGTCTCATCATACCATGAACCTGTGAATGTAACATCCATCGTTACGTCAGGGCATACGCTCTTTGCGCCGAGATAGAACGATGTGTATCCGGAGATAACCTCAGCATAGGTGAATGCTCCGACATATCCCATCTTAGGTGTAGCGCCTTTGAGCTTTCCTGCATCCTTGAGCTCGTTGAGCTTCATGCCTGCAGCAACACCTGCGAGGTAACGTCCCTCATAGATAGCCGCGAAAGCATTGTGATAGTTGTCCTGTCCGGCTACGAGAGCCTTGTCGCCTGTACAGCTTACGAACTGAACATCCGGGAACTCTGTTGCTGCCTGGAGCATGTAGTCCTGATGACCGAATGAGTCGGAGAAGATCAGTTTGCAGCCGGCATCAGCAAGTTCTGCAGCTGCGTCGTAGCACTCCTGGCCTTCAGGAACGCCAGTCTTGATCATGTACTGATCTTCACTGAGTCCCAGTTCTTCCATGGCCTCTTTGAATCCGTTGATGAAGTTGAGGTCATATGTGGAGTTCTCGTCATGGAGGCAGATCAGAGCGACCTTGAAGTCACCGGCATCGCCGCTTTCTTCACCGCCGCCACCGCCGCCGCAGGCTGCCAGCATTGGCATCATAACCATTACTAAGCAAACGATAAAAGCAATAAGTTTCTTCTTCATAAAATTATCCTCCTGTTTACACATACATATGGATAGTGATCTGCCCCCGTTCAAAGAACATTTCCCGAACGTATCAGCAGATTAGTTTATGATGACCTAATTATAATTCTTAAAATCCGTAAAGACAATAAAAATTGTTAAAACTGTTTTACGTTTTGAATTAAGAAAATCCAGGCCTGAAACGAACAAAGGAGGCTGCGCTGATGCAGTCTCCTTTGTTATATAACACAGTTTTACAGTTTCTTGAGCAGGCCTGTAGCCTCGTTGAACTCGTTGATGAGTTCATCCACCTTGGAAGCTTCCTTGCGGAGAGCACCCCATGTGTTTTCTTCGTCATACCACAGAGCATTGATCTCGTCAACAGTCTTGCCCTGCTGCTCGACCCATGTGTAGTACTTGAGGTTGTGGATCCTCTTGCGATCCTTATATGTCAGCTCAATGAGGTTGTCATCCTTCTCGTCGAGGATGTGCTTGTTGTAGTGGAGAGCAGCCTTCTCGTGAGTGTACTCGCCCTGCTCATCCTGGAGCTCCTTGATCCTGGACTGGTACATAACAGCGGAGTCTGTCATTACCGTTGCCAGTACGTCATTCTCTGTCAGTTCATAGTACTTGGCCATCTTGATGCAGCAGAGCAGGTTGGCTATGCCGCTGATGCCGAAGTATCCGAGGAGATCGACGAGTTCAGGATCAACTCCCTGCTCCTTGAGGTAGTCGCGTCCGACCTTCTCATTGAAGAGTCTGAGGAGGTTCTGCGAATCCTCATCGTCGATAGCGATGACCATGTCAGTATTCTTGATGTTGTGGATCCATGGAACGTGCTTGTCGCCGATTCCTTCGATCCTGTGAGCGCCGAATCCGTTGTCGAGGAGTGTCGGGCACTGCAGAGCTTCACCTACTGCCAGCTTAGCGCCAGGATAGAGCTCTTTCAGTCTGTCTCCGGAGGCCATCGTGCCGGCGGAGCCTGATGTGAATGCCATACCGAAGAGTCTGTCGTTCTCGCCCTTCATCTCTTCGAATGCTTCTGCAATAGCATTACCTGTTACGTTGTAATGCCACATGTAGTTGCCCATCTGCTCAAACTGGTTGAGGATCCATACGTCTTCTCTTGTCTCTCTGAGCTCATGAGTCTTGTCGAAGATCTCCTTAACGTTGGACTCTGTTCCAGGTGTAGCGATGACCTCGCTGGCGATGTTCTTCAGCCAGTCGAATCTCTCCTTGCTCATGCCCTCAGGAAGGATAGCTACGGAGTAAACACCAAGGAGTGCGCTGTCGAACGCTCCGCCTCTGCAGTAGTTGCCTGTCGAAGGCCATACTGCCTTGTGATAGCCTGTGTCGAACTGACCTGTTACGAGTTCAGGAACGAGGCAGCCGTAAGAAGCTCCTACCTTGTGGCAGCCTGTAGGGAACCACTTGCCGATCATGCAGATGATCTTGCACTTTACGCCGGAGAGTTCAGGCGGGATAACGATGTAGTTAGGTCCGTGGAAAAGTCCGCCGGATTCCTTCTGCTCGTTCTTCCATGTGATACGGAAGAGGTTTACAGGATCTACATCCCAGAGACCCGTTTTAGCAAGTTTGTCGAGGATCTTCTGAGGCACCTTCTCAGGATGCATCATCTGCTGATATGTAGGCAGGATGATGTTCTGGGCCTTGGCGCGCTCGATATTGTTCTTCAATCCTTTTTCATTGATAGTAAGATCAAGCATTTTCACACCTCCGTAAATTATGCTTATAAATGTATGTATCTGAAATTGGAAATAGTTATCTCGTATATTTTTATGATGCCAAAAAATCTTTTATATGTCAATAAAGAGATGGCATGCAAAAATACCTGTTTTATTTGTTGAGCTCCTCGTACACCTTGCGGAACTTATCGATATCCGGTTCAAGCTTTATCGGCTCTCCGGCAGCTTTGATACCGTTTGCGGTGTCTTTCAGGCCGTTTCCTGTAACTATCGCTACCACCGTAGCGTCAGCAGGGATCTTCCCTTCTCTGCACAGTTTTGAAAGTCCGGCCATTCCCGTTACTCCCGCAGGTTCTCCGAAGACTCCGCACTCACGCCCCGTTACTCTCATGGCCTCGAGTATCTCGTCGTCCGTGACTTCCACAGGGATGCCTCCGGACTCGATGATCGCGTTGATGGCCTTGTCTGCGTTGCGCGGTACTCCGACAGAGATCGAATCGGCCAGAGTGTTCTCTTCCATAGGCTCCCAAGGCTCGCCTGTACGTACCGCCCTGTTGATAGGGCATGTGTTGACGGACTGAACCGAGATCAGCTTAGGAAGCTTGTCGGTGAACCCGGCTTCGTAGAGGTCCTTGAAGCCTTTCCAGACTCCGGCGATGGTGCATCCGTCCCCTACGGAAAGCGCCACATAATCAGGGATCTTCCATCCGAGCTGCTCGGCTATCTCAAGAGCAACTGTCTTCTTGCCTTCCATAAGGTAGCAGTTGATCGCTGCGTTCCTGTTGTACCATCCGTATTCATTGATGGCATCTTTTGAAAGTTCAAATGTCTCCTCGTAGTTGCCCTTGACAGAGATGACCGTGGCTCCGAAAATCAGCAGCTGAGCTACCTTTCCGATCGGTGCTCTTTCAGGAACGAAGATGTAAGTCTTGAGTCCCGCTGCCGCTGCATTGCCGGCAAGTGAGCTTGCGGCGTTGCCTGTTGACGAGCAGGCGATGGTGTCGTATCCCGCTTCTATCGCCTTGGCTACTCCCATAGAGCTGGCTCTGTCCTTAAGGGATGCTGTCGGGTTGAGTCCGTCGTCCTTGAGCCAGAACTTGCGGATACCCAGTTTCTCTGCCATGCGGGGTTCCTCATAGAGCGGCGACCAGCCTACTCTGAGAGGCGGTTGTACTGTGTCTTCTTCGACCGGGAGGAACGGACGATAGCGCCACATAGTGTAGTTGTCGCTCGCCTCGATGTCCGCCGGGCTGAAGTTCTTTTTGATGTAATCGTAATCATAGACTACATCCAGAATGCCTCCGCACTCGCATGTGGTGGCGTCAGGGAGCGCTTCATACTCCTTGCCGCACTTAATGCATTTAAGACATTTTACGTTTTTCATGGATGCTCCTGCTCCTTTCGTTTATGCCTGCATCGACTTTAAGATATCTCTGGCCACGAACACTCCGCTCGCTGACGCGTGCGACAGTGAATGCGTGACTCCGCTGCCGTCTCCTATCATATAGAGGCCGCTGTATTTCGTCTCCAGGCGCTCGTTCACTTTGACTTCCATGTTGTAGAACTTGACTTCAACGCCGTAGAGAAGTGTATCGTCGTTTGCCGTGCCCGGCGCTATCTTGTCGAGCGCGTATATCATCTCGATTATTCCGTCGAGTATCCTCTTAGGAAGGACCAGACTGAGATCGCCCGGTTCAGCCTTGAGTGTCGGTACTACAAAGCTGTCCGCAAGACGCTTGTACGTTGTGCGCCTGCCGCGGATGAGGTCGCCGAATCTCTGCACTATGACTCCGCCTCCCAGCATGTTGGAAAGCCTTGCTATGCTCTCGCCGTATCCGTTGCTGTCTTTGAACGGATACGAGAAGTGCTTGGATACCAGCAGAGCGAAATTGGTCATGTTTGTCTGTTTGGCAGGATCTTCATAGCTGTGGCCGTTCACCGTGACGATGCCGTTGGTGTTCTCAGTAACGACGCTTCCGCGCGGATTCATACAGAAAGTCCTGACCTTATCCTCGAATTTTTCGGTCTTGTAAACGATCTTGCTCTCGTAAAGCTCATCGGTGATGTGTGAGAACAGTTCTGCCGGCAGCTCCACTCTGACACCGAGATCCACTCTGTTGGACTCTGTCGGGATGTCCAGGCTTTGGCAAATCTCTTCTATCCACTTGCTGCCGCTGCGGCCTACGGACACTATGCACCTGCTGCAGGTGAAGCATTCATCTCCTGCGGTCACCAGATATCCGTCGTCGATCACTTCGATGCCGGTGACCGGCGTGCGGAACTTGAATTCGACCTTGTCCTTAAGCTCATCATAGAGCTTTCCGAGCACTATGTAATTGATGTCGGTGCCAAGGTGTCTTACGGACGCGTCAAGGAGAATAAGGTCGTTCTGACGGCACAGCTTCTTGAACGAAGAATTCGCTGTTGAATAGAGCTTTGTACCCGCTCCGCCGTGTGATACGTTGATAGAGTCGACATATTCCATCAGGCGTATCGCCTCTTCCTTGCCGATGTACTCGTGGAGAGTGCCGCCAAAGTCATTCGTGATATTGTATTTGCCGTCCGAAAAAGCTCCCGCGCCGCCAAAGCCGCTCATGATGGAGCAGCTGTCGCAGTTGATGCAGGTCTTGATCTTATCTCCGTCTATCGGGCATTTTCTCTGTTCCAGCTTCTTGCCGGCTTCAAAGACCGCAGTCTTGATCCCGCTGTTTTCTTTGGTGAGTTCATACGCAGCATAGATGCCGCCCGGACCGGCTCCGATAATAATTACATCATAATCCATATATTCCCCTTTCTATCTTTCGTCCCTGCTCGCTCTGTTGAGAAGAAGCCAGAATGCCGCTGCTGCCAAAGAGAAAGCTATTATTGCGTAAAAATTTGTCTGGTAACTGCCTCCTGCCGACTCAAGGAGAGCCGATGATATCATCGGGCCTATGGTCGCGGCAGGTATCAGGCTGAAATTCGCGATGCTGAAGTTGGTCGGGAAATTGGCAGGGCCGAAGGCCTTGTTGATATACGCCGACGTTATTGTCGGGCAGCCTCCGTAAGCCAGTCCCACGAATACCAGACCGCAAAGAATGAATATATACTTGCCGCTCATGCCGCCCAATGTCAGCAGTATACCCGCAGCCAGCATGAACGCGTTGTTGACAAGCGTCGAGAAGAATCGTCCGCGCCTGTCAAAGTTGTTGCCAGCTATGATGCGCCCTGCTCCGTTGAAGAGCGAGACTATCATGCCCAGTATCGCTGCGCCTCCGAAGGCGACCGAAATGTTTGCCGCGCTGTTTATGACCAGCAGGCCTGCCGCGTTCAGCAATATAGCCCAGATGACAAAGAACCAGAACTTCGCCGTCTTCATCATCTCGCCGGCAGTATAGTTGCGGACTTCTGTTTCGCTGTCAGCATCTTTCTTTACCGTAAGGCCCGCAAGCGCAGCGCTGTCTTCAGCAGTCGGAGACTTGATTATGACCCCTGCCAGGACGCAGACTACGCAGATCGCTATGCCCAGCACTCTGAAAACCTTCAGCAGCCCCATTGAGCCTATCATGGAGTTCACGACTGACCCCAGGACAAGCCCGCCAAGGCCAAAGCCCATCAGCATTATGCCTGAAGCAAGTCCCACCTTATCAGGGAACCACTTGTTGATGGTTCCTATGACTCCGTTGTAGGCAACACCTACTCCGCCGCCGCCGAATACTCCGTAGAATATATAGAGCATCGTAAGGCTCGCAGCCGGTGAATCAGCTTTCATCATGGATACCACGAAAAAGCCAACCAGCAGCATCGCCGCGGAAATAAGCATCCTGACTCCTATGCTGAGCTTTTTGCTCAGGAGTCCGCCCGCGAATCCTCCAAGGCAGAAGAATATCATTGAAATCGTAAATGTCAGTGACAGCTGGGATATGCTCCAGTCAGGATACATCTCGCCAAAAGGCGTCCTGAATATGGACCATGCGTAAATCAGTCCCAGGAACAGGAGCGTCAGTGTTCCCATTCCAAGATACAGCCATCTCTTGTTATTCATAAGTGCCCTCCTGATCGAATTCGAATTCTACCTCAGGAGTTTCTTCTTTTCCGGACTCCGCCGGCGCGGCAAGCTCTGACGGTCTGCCGCTGAGAGTCAGGTAAAGTTCAGCATTTGTAGCTGCCTGATACGGATTCGTGAATATTATATTGAGTATGCCCAGAGTGAATGCTCCGAGTATTTTCCAGCCCAGGAATGAAAGGTCAAGAACGAAAGAGTCCCATTTGTTTCCGTTCATCATCATGGCCGACTGCTCTCTGGCATCGGCTCCCGTTATTGCAGGGTTCTCGCTGATGATATACGGCACAAGCCTCCAGCAATATGCTTTATATATGCCCGGGAAAATCAGCAGCAGGCACCAGAGAGCAGTGAATAAGCCCGTAGTAAACATGGAGCCGACTACCTTCATGTAGTTTTCATTGAACGCTATACCTATGTTGTCGCGGTTGAGACCTGTTGTCTGGTCATCCGCGTTGTCTATAAAGAATTTCTGAACACCCACCTGCAGCGGATTCAGGAGGAACGCGCCAAGTGCCATGCCGAACGCCAGTGCAATAACAACTGCAACGATGATCACTGCAATCAATGCCGCACTGATCAGGACGCTGCTTCTCGAAGACCCATCCGGGCTGTATTCTATGGAATCATCAAATGAGTCATTGTAATCGCCAATGTCCTGAGTATAGTTGCTGTCATTGTTCATGTTCTTCTGGACATTGTTATAGCTCGAGCCCGCAGAACCCACACCGCCCGCGCCGGTCGCTATCATCAGCAGAAGAGCTGCAATTATGCATGTGACACGGTTGGCTCTGTAAGCCGCTTTGCCTTTTGCTTTAAGTTCTTTTCGATCCCACATAGTGATCTCCCTTCATTACATAATCATACACAGTAATATTATCACAATAAGGTCTTATTATCGATAATCAATTGAGCCTGTCATTGCATGCCGGACCCCAAAGTGCTAAAGTTGGAAGCGATAATAACTTCTGAAGGGCAAGGGATGGAAAAAGGACACGATATTTTCATTCAGGGATACAGACACGGCATTCCGATCGGACTCGGGTACTTTGCCGTGGCTTTTTCTTTGGGAATAGCCGCGCGCGACTACGGCTTCAGCGCCGCCCAGGGTTTTATATCCAGCCTCTTCACATATGCTTCGGCCGGTCAGTACATGGGATTCGCTCTTTACACGACCAATACCACCCTTGCTGAGCTGATACTGCTTACATTCATTATTAACGCCAGATATATCCTGATGGGCTTTGCTCTGAACCAGCGCATGCCTGAAGGCACGCCTCTCAGAACGAGACTTCTGGTGGGAAGCTGCATCACCGATGAGATATTCGGGATCACCATAGCAAGGCCGGGCGTTCCTACGCCTTACTACACATTCGGCGCTTTGATCGCCGCGGTGCCGCTCTGGGCTCTGGGGACCGCATGCGGCATCTCGATGGGCAATATACTGCCTGCAAGGATAGTCAGCGCGCTCAGTGTCGCCCTTTTTGGCATGTTCATCGCGGTCATCATACCTCCGGCGCGCAAGGACAAAGCAGTCCTCGGCGCGGTCATGATAAGCTTTGCCTGCTCATACGCGGCAGTTAAGCTCCCTGTCGTCTCGAACCTTTCACAGGGCAACCGTACGATACTACTGACAGTGGTCATATCCGCTGTCTTTGCCATGCTCTTCCCAAGGAAAACTGAAGAAGCGGAAGGAGGTGCCGTGGATGAAGATTAACGTCTATCTGTACATCTTCGTGATGGCCTTCTCTACCTGGCTGATGCGTGTCGCCGCTTCCCTCATAATGAAAAAACCGATACAAAATCGGTTCTTTCAGTCGTTCCTTTATTATGTTCCGTATGTGACTCTCGCGGTCATGACCTTCCCTGCCATAGTGGAGGCAACTCAGTCACCTCTCGCGGGAGCCGCCGCTTTGATAGTCTGCATTGCGGCTGCATGGTTCGGTCAGGGGCTTTTCACCGTGGCCGTTCTCGGCTGCGTTACGGTGCTGGTATTGGAGTTGTTCCTTTAGAACACATCAGGACCGCCTCCCGGAGATACGACATAGAAAGTGCAGTCGTATCCCACTTTTTCACGATATGTCTCACCGATGATACGGCAGAATTCATCTGCCGCTTCTTTTTTTACGATGGAAACGGTGCAGCCTCCAAAGCCGCCGCCCGTCATCCTCGATCCGAGGACGCCCGGGATCTCCCAGGCCGTTTCTGCCAGGACATCGAGTTCCTTACAGGACACCTCGTAGTCATCTCTCAGCGATACATGCGAGGCGTTCATCAGTCTTCCGAACTCTTCAAGATCTCCGGCCTCGAGCGCATTCACGCCGTCCACGGCTCTTCTGTCCTCATATACCGCGTGCTTTGCTCTTCTGAGGCATACAGGATCTCCGATGACATTCTTATGCTTCTCGAATTCCTCAGGGCTCAGCTTACAGAGAGCCTCCGCGCCGGTGACCTTCTGAAGGGCTTCTAGCGCCTCGCCGCACTCTCTCCTTCTGTCGTTATAAGCGCTGTCCTTAAGAGAGTGCTTTTTGTTCGTATTGGTTATGATAAGGACCTCGTCTTTCAGGACAAACGGTACATACTTGAAGCTGAGATCGGCTGTATCAAGGAATATCGCGTGATTCTTCTTTCCCATGGCGGATGCGAACTGGTCCATGATGCCGCAGTTGAGACCGCAGTAGTGGTTCTCCGCTTCCTGTCCGAACAGAGCTATCTGCTGATTGCTTACGTCGAAGCCAAACATATCTCTAAGCATGACGCCTGTCAGCACCTCGAGCGACGCGGAAGATGAAAGGCCTGCGCCCGCAGGTATATCTCCTCCTATGATGATGTCAAGTCCGCAATCCATCTCAAAGCCGTGTTTGGCGAAAGCCCACATGACACCCTTCGGATACGCGGTCCAGCCCTTGTCTTCAAGCGGCCAGAATTCGTCTATGCTGGTCTCTATAACGTCGCTTTCGCTGAAGTTGACGGAATAGAAACGGAGTTTGTCATCCTTTCTCTTTGCTGCCGCGGCATATGTACCGTAAGACAGGGCACACGGAAACACATGGCCTCCGTTGTAATCAGTATGCTCGCCTATAAGGTTGACCCTTCCCGGCGCAAAGTACGCGCGGATATCTTCTGTCTTTCCGTATATCTCCCTGAATGCCTCTATTACAGTGTCTTTCATTTGCGTTTAATATCCTTTCCGAGTCTCTCCATCACGCGAAGCAGCCAGCCGGCGTTCTCTCTGAGCTGACGTTCCGTTACGATACCGTCTTTTAACCCTGCTATTATCTGTCTGTAATCCTTTTTACCGCCCGGCATGAACAGGCTGCAGCCCGCGGCCGCCACCTTGGCGGCGTCAGGAGTACCGTATTTTGAGCCCTTTGCCAGCAGCATATCGCCTCCGATAACCCAGTCGGTCATGATCAGACCATCGAATCCGTATTCACTTCTGAGGATCTCGGTCAGAGCCTTGCTTTCCGAAGTGTGTACTCCGTTGAGCAGATTGTACGAGGTCATCACCGATACCGGATCCGCCTCCTTCACGCATATGCCGAATCCTCTGAGATAGATCTCACGCAGAGCTCTTTCGCTGATGATGCTGTTGTTCGCATAGCGGTTGGTCTCCTGATTGTTTGCGGCATAGTGCTTTATGGTCACTCCGCGGCCCGGGTGCTTCTGTACACCCTTTGTGAGTGCCGCGGCAAACCTGCCGCTGATAAGCGGATCTTCCGAGAAATACTCGAAGTTGCGCCCGCAGAGAATGTTTCTGTGTATGTTCAGAGCCGGCGCCAGCCAGAGATCGATGCCGAATATGTCCATTTCGCTTGCCACTATGTCGCCGCAGATCTCAGCGAAGTCCGTGTTCCAGCTCTGTGCAATGGCTGTCGCGATAGGAATGGCTGTGCAGTACTGTTCTATCACCTGCGCTCCCCTGGCAGGTTTTGCATCTCTCATCATCACTGCTCTGAGAGCGCCCGGCAGCATGTCCGTCATGGATTCAGGGATCGCCGATCCGATGATGTGTTTGCCCTTTGCGTCCTCATAGTACTTGCGCGCTATCCTTACACCTGCAGGCCCGTCAGACATGATGATGCTGTCCAGTCCCCTGTTCTTGAACAGCACAGTCGATTCGCCCGCCGCGCCGGCTACGCTCTGAGCCGAGTCTCCTATCACGCTGCTTATGCTGAACTTATCCGGATCAAAGTTGCCTACGTTCAGGAACGCCAGCTCTTCTGCCGTAAAGCCGTCCAGAATGCTGTCATCTGTGACGGAAGCTCCCCACTTACCCGGAAGCTGTGTCTCGCAGCCTGAAAGATCAAGGCCAATGACCGGAAGTCCTGATGTCTCAAAATCTCTTATGCCCGGGCTTCTCAGATCGTCAAAGTCGGCTCCTTCAAACAGTCTCGCAGAACGTCTGACAATGAAATCACTGTCGAGAGTAAGTACCGCCGCAGGTTCCGCGTCTCTGCTGTCAGGTCCTGCCAGAACGATGTATTCGCCCTTTTCAAGTATATATGCTGCCGCTTTCGTATCGAACGCGGCGAGTTCTCTTATGTCAAATCTGACAGTAACAACGGCGCTCTTGCCCGGCGCCAGTTCTTCTGTCTTTGCAAAGCCCGCAAGGCTCTTTGTTTCTCTGCCAAGCCTTCCCTGAGGACATGAGACATATACCTGAAGCGTTTCCTTGCCGGCAAATCTGCCCGTATTCGTGATCTTTGCGGATACCTCAACGACAGATCCGTCCGCCTTTACTTTTGCCTTGCCTGTCTCAAAGTCTGTATAGCCCAGCCCGTATCCGAACGGGAACAGCGGCTCGAATCCGAAGGAATCGTAATACCTGTATCCGACAAATATGCCCTCTCTGTAGCGGCAGTCATCTCTTCTTCCGAAATCGCCGGCAGTACAGAGATCCTCCGTCGCGGCCCATGTAGTAGTGAGCTTGCCGGACGGGTACGCCTTTCCGAGGAGTATGTCCGCAAGCGCAGCCCCTGTCTCGACACCCAGCTGTGACAGCACCAGTATGTTGCCTACTCCCGCCACAGGCGAAAGATCGACCGGCCCGCCGGCGTTGATAACGAGCATAAACTTCTTATATCGTGCGTTGAGCATGATGATGTCACGCACTTCGCTGTCGGTGAGAAGCAGGTCGCCCTTCTCCGCCAGCCTGTCATTGCCCTCGCCGGAGATCCTCGATACGACATATATGGCCGCGTCGGCTGAGTAGTCCAGCGGTATCAGATAATCCGGCTGCTTCACTACGGCTCCCATCGATGCTGCTATGATGTTGATCCTTTCCTTGCGGGATCTTTTGAATATCTCCGAGCGTCTTTTTTCCTTTTCCCTCTCGTTGAACGGTCTGAACATGTCAGGCCAGAACGGATTGGTTATGGTAAAGCCGGCGTCTTTCAGCCCCTGTTCGACGCTCACGAAATAACGGGAGTTGACCTCTCCCGATCCGGTTCCGCCCTTGACGGTATCTCTTACTCCGCTTCCGCAGGCGGCGATCCGGCAAGGCCCGTCAAGTGGAAAAGCACCGTTCCTTTTCAGCAATACGGTGCATTCTCCAAGATAAGGTCTGAGCCTTTCTATATTGTCCTTTTCGTATTTGTTCATATGAAACCTCTAGTACCCGACCGCGAGACCGAACATCAGGATCGCCGATGTAAGGATCAGATTCAGAGTCTGGAATTTCCATGAGTACCTGAACCATTCTCCGTAGCTGACATCGGACAGTCCGAGAGTTATAAGGAGTCCCGCGTTCGTTGGATATATTACATTGCTGAAGCCGTCGCCGAAAGCGAAGGCGACTATGGCCAGCTGCATGTTGATGCCGAAGAGCTGAGCGAGCGGCGCGATTATCGGTATTAGCAGGAACGCCTTGGCTGAGCCCGATGAGATGAAGAAGTTCATCACCAGGCATATCGCGTATATAAAGAGCACGACTCCGGCCTTGGACATGCTTCCTGCCATGCCCGCCGCTCTGAACAGTATAGTGTCGAGTATCTTTCCTTCGACCATTGTGTATTTGATCGAGGATGCCATAAGTATCATGAGGATGGAAGGAGCTATGGCTATAATGCCGTTCAGGAAGGTCCTGCCGAGTTCCTTCAGGCTTGTGCCGGATATGAGTACCGACGCTATCCCTGCCGACAGGAACATCAGCGCCACGATTATCATTGTGTAATCCTGAAGCGCCCTGATAAATCCCGAGCTCAGCACTATGGCTATGCCAATACCGAGTATGACCGCAAAGACCTTGAGGCCTTTGTCCATGCGCCCGTCCTGCCTATACTCTATGCCTGCTTCGACTTCTCCGGCTGGCTTCTCTATTTTGAGAGCGTGACGTCTTACGAACCACAGAAGCAAGGCGTAGATCAGGATGAATGAAAGCGCCCTCAGCCACATGCCGCTGAACATAGGAAGGCCTGCGAGACTCTGAGCGACTCCTATGGTGAACGGGTTGGCGATACCCGCGGCAAATCCACAGCCCGTCGCCAGAAGCGACATGCCTATGCCCGTTACGGAGTCCCATCCGAGAGCCACCGTAAGCGCCACTACTATAGGCGCCATAGGTATGACTTCTTCAAACGATCCGACCAGCGAGCCCAGAGCCATGAAGAAGAATATCAGGACGGCCATCAGCCTGTACTTGACGTCACCGAACCTGTCGACTATCTTGCCCAGCATGTAGTTCATCATGCCGCATGCAGTAAGAGAGTTGAACACTCCTCCTATGACCAGCAGGAATATGAGTACGGCAATGATGGTGCCGGAGCCCTCCGCCCCAAGCACCAGAAACGGTGAAAGCAGCCACTTCCAGAACGGGATGCCTCCTTCCACATAATGGAATCCGGCATCGGTATCTATGACCGTATGTCCCGACTCATCTACTATCCTGGCGTATTCGCCGCCCGGTATCACAAGCGTAAGCACGTAGGTAGCAACCATCAGGATGAAGATTATCCCGATGGCTATGAGAAACGACCTCGCGCCTATGTTGATGCCGTCGCTGTTGTCTCTCCTGCCCTTGCCTGCCATCTGTCAGCTCCTCTCAGATCAGATGTGCTGATACATGTATCTGTAGTAATCGACTGCAGGCACCAGAGTATCGATGCTTACGCACTCGTTGACACCATGTATCGAATCCATCTGTTCTTTGTCGATGGTAAACGGCAGGAACCTTATGCACTGATTACAGACTATGTCGAAGAACCTTGAGTCCGAACCTCCGGTCATGATATACGGCGCACAGGCGTCGACACCCGGCACTGTATTAGCGACAGCCTGTTTTACCAGTCTGAAAGCCTCTCCTCTGAAGTCAGCGAGCCTCGATTCAGGCTCCTGCTGAACGATCTCGGCCTCAACACCGAACTTTTTGGCGATCTTGCTGATGGCTTTGATCGACGCTTCCTGGCCTTGATGGTGCGAGCATCTCATGTCGCCTATCACCCAGGCTTCGGACGGTATCACGTTCACGGCCTCTCCGCCGCCTGTCATCGTGAAGGCGATGGTGGTAGAGACCATCGCTCCGGTAGTCGCTCCGAGCATCGGCATGAGCCTTCCGAGCTGTTTTCTGTACTTGTCGGCCTTATCCATGAGCTTTCCTGTCCTGCCCATGTATGGCGCTATGATCTTGAGCATCTCAGCCAGAGCCGGTGACAGCTCGACATCGAACACCTGATGTCTGTCGACATAGGCCATGAATTTGGCGAGCCTTACGATAGGAGTATTCTTCTCTGGCGTTGAAGCATGGCCTCCCGTGGACTTAGCCGTGAACTTCATGTTGACAACGCTCTTTTCTCCCACGCCTATCATCGCGAAGGTTCCTTTGGCTCCGTTGATCGGTTCGCGTACTATATCTCCGCCTTCATCAAAGACCATCTCGAATCTGATGCCGCGGTCGTACAGTTTTTCCGCTACGGCTCGTGCGCCGGCGCCGAAAGTCTCCTCGTTGCAGTTGCTTTCAAAATAAATATCGCGTTCAGGAACGAATCCTTCCGCGGCAAGCTCATCGGCCGCCTGGAACATCGCCCAGGTACCGCCCTTATCATCGAGTGTGCCGCGTCCCCATATCTTTCCATCCGCGATCTCCGCGCTGAAAGGAGGGTGCTTCCAGTCCTCCGCCTTTGCCGGTACGACATCGTGGTGGTTCATGAACAGTACCGGCATTTTTGTTACACCGCTGCCCTTCCACTTCAGCAGCATGGCGCCGTCGATCATCTCGAGTTCACATGCCTTGCGGATATTAGGGAACATTTCCCACAGCAGTTCACGGAACTTCTCGAAGTTCTCTGGGGGACTGCCGCATTCCGGATCTGATACAGTCTCGCATCTGATGAGTTTGCGGAAGTTCTCTATGTATCTTTCCTGTCTTTCCTTGTCCATAACGCCCTCTTTTCTTTTAGCGGGTGCTGATTATTTCTTCTCCTTGAGCAGGTCGCGGATCTCTGTCAGCAGCTCGATGTCAGCAGGTGTAGGTTCAGGCTCTGCAGGAGCTTCTGCCTTCTCTGCTTCGAGTTTAGCCTTTGCCTTGTTGAGCGCCTTGATGATCATGAAGAGCACCCATGCGATCAGCAGGAAGTCTATGATGGCCTGGATGAACGCGCCGTATCCGATGGCAGCGTTGCCGACCATGATCGACATGTCCGCTACGCTCTTTCCGCCGCTTATGGCTCCAATGATAGGCATCAGGATGGAATCAACAAGAGCTGTCACGATAGCTGTGAAAGCTCCGCCGATTATGATGCCTACTGCCATGTCCATTACGTTGCCTTTGCTTATGAATTCCTTAAACTCCTTTATCATTTTCTTTCCCCTTTCGCTTTAAGAAATTATTTTTATCATTTTATCAGTCTATGATCCTGACTGCTGTTATGACAGGCTGATCCTCCTGAGCGATAGTGCCGTTGCTGTCAAGCGGCTGAGCATCCGCAGCGATCTTGTCGACTACTTCCTGACCGGATGTAACATGTCCGAAAGCGGCGTACTGGCCATCCAGGTGCGGAGCATCCGCTACCATGATGAAAAACTGTGAGCTGGCGCTGTTCGGATCCTGCGCCCTGGCCATGGATATGACGCCCTTGACATGTTCTATGTTGTTTTCGTATCCGTTTGCCGCGAATTCCCCGACGATATTGTTGCCGGATCCTCCCGTGCCGTCGCCGTTAGGGTCGCCTCCCTGGATCATGAAGCCGTCGATAATACGGTGGAATGTGAGTCCGTCATAGAAACCGCTGTTTGCGAGATCCATGAAATTCTGTACGGTTATAGGAGCCGTGTCTCCGTCGAGCTCGAGGCTGACCGTACCGTAATCAGCGATATCTATCTCCGCGTGATGAATTCCGATTCCTTCCACCTTAGGTGTCTCCGGCACTTCCGGCTCGGGCTCCGTACTGCCGCCTCCGCATCCCGCAAGTATCATCAGCGATACTGACATCAGGATCACGAGGATAGTTCTGAGATCTCTTTTCATTGATGTATATGTCCTTTCATTAATTTTTGTCTGGATCGTTTCCGCCGTAAGGCCTATGTCAAAAAGATAGCACCCTGCGGGGTTTAAATCAATCGATTGTCACAGATGAGAGCGTATCTCCTCTTCTGTACGTCCAAGCATGTCCAGGAACTCCCGCGAGGATATCCTCAGAGCCCCGTGAGCCCACGCGTCTGTCTGTACTAGGCTGTCGGAAGTGACTGCGTAGACCTGCCTGTCCATGTTGCCCGCGGCCATCACTCCCATGCGTATGTCAGCGGGTTCGTCCTCCGCAGTGAAAACGACTCTGACGCCGTTTATCACTTCTTCATGACCTGTGCCGAACGGCACATTGTACGCGTCAAATAACATCACCGTTTCACAGCCTGTGTATCCCGCGTAATTGCTTATCCTGTCGATGATCTGGTCTCTGGCCGATCCCATGTCTATGGCTGAGAGCTCTTTGAGATAAGGATCCGCGAATATGAGGTTATAGCCGTCGATCAGAACGAGCGGCGGTCTGTCATCCGGTTTTTCTGTCTTTCTTTCGTGGCGTGCCCTGATCTCCATGTTGCGCGCCTCATTGCGGGCAGCCTCCTCTTCGGAAAGATTTGGTTTTTTCCTGTAATCCGCTTCCGTCGCTTCCCTTCGCCTGGTCTCCTTCGAAACACCATATGTGCGTTCAAATATACTGCGGAGTTCCTTTTCCGCTTTTGCCCTCCTGCGCGCTGCCTCTTTTACATCTATGTTTTCATCATCGCCAATCTGCCTTTGAGGGACATATCCCGCATATGCTGAGACCACTTCAGTCCTTCTTTTCAGCACACTGCCGATATGCATGTACTCAGCAGCCTTATCCCACCTTACTATGTCGCTGCCGCTGTGGTTCACAAAGACCGAATCCGCCGGGTTATCGACATCCCTTTCAGGCTCATATGCCTTTTGTTCTATGACCTTTGCGGCATCATGGCAGACATCGTAGCCGGCCGGCGCGACCGACAACCTTCCTTCACCGGCAGTATATCCGGCCAGAGTCTGCTGGTATCCGGATATCTCCTTTGCCGGGACGCGCCCTTTTATCTTCGCTGTGTCACCAGTCTGCTCAAGGGAGTCCTGGCTGCCGCCCATCTGCCTTATATCCGTCATTGCGCGTCCGACGGTCCTGGCAGGCACTTCCATCTCATATTCACACCACGGCTCGAGCAGCACAGCCTTTCCGGCAGCCCTCGCCTGCATCAGAGCGTGCCTTACCGCCCTGTACGTCGCTTCGCGAAAGTCTCCTCCGGTGGTGTGTTTATCATGCGCCTTGCCTGCGGCAAGGTTTATCTTTATATCCGTTACAGGTGCTCCGGTCAGAACGCCGGTATGTTCTTTTTCTTCAAGATGTGTCATTATGAGGCGCTGCCAGTTGAGCGCCAGCTCATCCTCAGGGACCATGCTGGTGATTATAATGCCGCTGCCGCGCTCAGCAGGCTCGACTATTAGGTGAACCTCGGCATAATGTCTCAGAGGTTCGAAGTGTCCCATACCCTCAAATGTATCCTCTATGGTCTCCAGATAGAGCACGCTGCCCGATCCGAAGCTGACATCATAGCCGAATCTGTCCCTGATCATGGTCTGAAGGACTTCGAGCTGGACTTGACCCATAATCCTTATTTCTAAAGTGCCATCTGCCCTGCGAGCCGCATTTAGCATAGGGTCTTCTTCAGTCAGTATCCTGAGATCTTTCAACAGAAGATACGGATCCATGCCCTCCGGGCCGTTGACAGTATAAACCATGAAAGGCTTGATACTGCTGCCGCTGAGCGGTTTTTCGCACCCGAGTCCGTCTCCCGGCAGGGCTCGTCCGAGCCCCGTCACGGCGCAGACCGTGCCGGCCGCTGCGGCGTCTGTGTTTCTGCAGCGGCTGCCGGAGTAAAGCCTTATCTGATTGACTTTTTCCTCCCGCTTCTCGCCGGAAGCGCAGTTCACCTTCACCTTATCCCTTACCTTCAGTTCCCCTCCGGTCACCTTGATAAAGCAAAGCCTCTCTCCGTCCTCCGCGCCGGCTATCTTGAATACTCTAGCGCCAAATTCACTGCCATATCCCGGCGTTTTTGTGTATCTTCCTATCACCTCTATGAGCCTGTCTATGCCTTCTATCTTCAGGGCCGATCCAAACACACAAGGAACGATCTCTCCTTTCAGCACGGCATCGGCTATCTGATCATCGGAAAGCATGCCTCCCTCAATAACAGTCTCAGCCAGTTCAGGAGAAAACAAAGTCACCGCGTCCGTGAACGCCTCTGTCCTCTCCGCAGCCCCGCTGAAATCGACCATGCCGGCGTTAAGCTCCGAAGCCATCTCAGCCACTATGTCCTCTTTAAGTCTCACAGCAATGTCCATCTTGTTGACAAATACAAAGACAGGTATACCCCTCTCTTTCAGAAGCCTGAATAGCGTCTTTGTATGCGCCTGCACCCCTTCGGATCCGCTCACCACCAAAAGCGCGTAGTCCAAAACGGACAGAGACCTCTCCATCTCGGCCGCAAAGTCCACATGGCCTGGCGTATCGATCAGAGTCACCTCAGTGCCGCCTGCCATGAACTTAGCCTGTCTTGAGAATATGGTGATACCGCGGTTTCTTTCTATCGAGTCATCGTCAAGGTATGAATCCCCGTGATCCACCCTTCCCGGTTTCCTTATTTCTCCGGTCGTGTACAACAAAGCTTCCGACAAAGTGGTCTTGCCGGCGTCGACGTGAGCGAGTATTCCAAATGTCAACCTTTTATCGGGCATCATTTTAATGATATCTTTTACGCTTCTTTATGGTTTAATCATTCAGAAAGTATTATCATATACACATTATAACGGATATCCACGGATTGTGAGGCAATAATATGAAGATAGTCGTGATCGGTACCGGCAAGGTGGGAAGCCTGCTCGTAGAGCAGCTGACGGCGGAAGGCCACCAGATAGTCGCCATAGACCGTAACGAAAAAAAGCTCATGGACCTGCAGAACAGTTTTGATGTGCTGTGCCTTGCAGGTAACGCAGCAGACCGCAAGGTACTGCTTGAAGCCGGTGTAGGCACCGCTGATCTGGTCATCGCCGCCACAAACAGCGATGAGGTCAATATGCTTTGCTGCCTGCTCGCCAAGAAGCTTGGCACTTCACATACGATCGCCCGCGTGCGCAAGCATGAGCTCGCTGATGAAATAGAAATATTTGCCGAGGACATGGGACTTTCCATGACGATAAACCCTGAGCTGTACGCAGCTCAGGAAATCTTCTCCGTGCTTCGGTTCCCGGGGCTGATGTCCGTGGAATCCTTCGGTCACGGTCTGTTCCAGATGGTTGAATTCCGTCTGACTGAAGAAGGTCCGGCCACATCTATGACTCTGCAGGAGCTGTCAAGAAAATACAAGTCAAAAGCTCTGGTATGCGCCATAAGGCGTGACGGAAACACTGTCATTCCTGACGGCAATGCCACCCTCAGGACCGGCGATCTTATAAGTTTTGCCGCTGATCCGAAGGAGACCGAGCTCTTCCTTAAGCTCTGCGGCATCAGAAGCCGTATGCCTAAGCATGTAATGATAATCGGCGCTGGCATGATCACCTACTACCTGCTGCGCATGATGCGTGAAGTGGGCATGCAGTCCGTTGTAATAGAAAGCAATGCAGCAAACGCGGAGACGCTCAATCAGGCGGTACCGGGACAGCTCATCATCAATGCAGACGGCACAGACCGCGATATACTCGATGAGGAAGGCCTCAGCGACGCGGACGCCTTTGTCGCCCTCACAGGCACGGATGAGGTCAACATGCTAATGGGCATGTACGCACACCGCGAGGGAGTCCCTAAAGTCGTTACAAAAATCTCAAAAAGCAGCATGCTGGATCTCGTAGATATAGAACGCGTGGGCAGCGTTGTCTGTCCGCGTGACATAGTGGCAAGCCGTATAATCAGCTATGTCCGCGCAAAGGAAAATGCCGGCGGCAGCAACGTTGAGACTCTCTACCGCATAGCCGAGGGCACTGCTGAGGCGCTGGAATTCACGGTCCATGAAGATCATGGCACACTTACGGGCGTGCCTCTCAGGGATCTTAAGACAAGAGAAGGCGTTATCCTGTGCGCGATACTGCGCAGGGGCAAAGTCATCATCCCGGGCGGCAGCGACACCATAGAGCAAGGCGACCACGTGGTCATAGCAACAACGATAAAGCAACTGACGGATCTTTCAATGATCCTTCAATAACACATGAAAACAAAGGTAGTACTACATACAGTCGGACTGATATTGCTGATCGAAGCAGGCCTGCTTCTCATCCCCGTCATCGTCGGGTTGATCTATCATGAGCAAGCTTCTGTTATCGCGTTTCTCATAACAGTCCTTGCCGCCGCCGCAGCGGGGGGGCTGCTTCTTCTTGTGAAACCTGCGGCGAATACGATCTACGCGCGCGAGGGATTTGCCATAACCGGCCTGTCCTGGATCATGCTGAGTCTTTTCGGCTGCCTGCCTTTTGTCATCAGCGGCCAGATCCCGAATCCTGTCGATGCTTTCTTTGAGACCGTGTCCGGTTTCACTACTACCGGCGCAAGCATCCTGACGGATATAGAGGCTCTCGACAAATCAATGCTGTTCTGGCGCAGTTTCACTCACTGGGTAGGCGGCATGGGCATACTCGTGTTTGGAATGATCATCATACCTCTGGGAGGCAAGCGCAGCATGCACCTCCTGAGGGCTGAGTCCCCGGGACCTTCTTCCGGCAAGCTGGTACCTCACATGCGTGACACAGCCGGCATCCTTTACGGGATATACATCGCGATGTCCGCGCTCATGCTTGTTCTTTTGATGGCCGGCGGGATGCCTCTCTATGACGGTCTGATCAATGTGTTCGGAACAGCCGGTACAGGCGGTTTCTCAAATCACAGCGCAAGCATCGGCTTCTATGACAACGAGTACTTTGAAGTGGTCATAGGAGTGTTCATGCTGCTCTTCGGAGTAAACTTCAACCTGTACTTTCTGATGCTGATGAAACGCTTCAGGACGGCATTGAGCAGTGAAGAGCTTCACTGGTATCTTGGTTTTGTCGCCTTTGCGGTCATCACGATCGCCGCAAATATAAACAGCCTGTATGGCAGTATCCATCAGGCTGTCCGTCATTCATTCTTTGCCGTATCATCTATAATCACTACCACCGGCTTCGGCACCATGGATTTCGACACCTGGCCGCAGTATTCGCGTACTCTGCTCGTCTTCCTGATGTTCGTCGGAGCCTGCGCGGGAAGCACCGGCGGCGGTCTCAAGGTATCCAGAGTGATACTTTTACAGCGTACCGTAAAAAGAGGCATGCGCAGGATGATCCACTCCAGATCTGTCGGAAGCGTCCGCTTTGAAGGACGCATGATGGAAGAGGACACCATAAATGCCTGCCTTGTATATCTGGCTGTCTACTGCATGATCTCAGTAGCCAGTGTGATCATTGTTTCTTTGAACAACTTCTCTTTCGAGACTAATGTTACCGGCGTGATCGCATGTATCAACAACATAGGTCCGGGACTCGGAATGGTAGGTCCGGCCGGCAATTACGCTGCATTCTCAGAGCTGTCCAAGATAGTTCTCTCATTTGATATGCTCGCGGGCAGGCTCGAACTCTTCCCTGTCCTGCTGCTGTTCTATCCGTCTACATGGAAGCGCAGCTGATCCTTAGCTGAGCTGTCTTGCAATTTCTCCTATCAGTTCCCACGCGCGGTCGTGGTAAGCTTTTTGTTCTTCAGTCAGTTCTTCATACTCGCATATCATCGGATTCTCATGTTTCTTAGAATCCTTGACCTTGCCGTATTTCCAGTTGCAGTACGCGTAGAAGCGCACCCAGCGCGCGTGCTCTATCCTTCTGAGGCTGTCACGCCATGCAGGATCCTTCATAGCCTCCTCCAGAGACTCATTGGCAGCCATGAAAGTCCTGCGGTCGAGATCTGAGATCGCTCTGTTGCCCAGCAGCACTCTTATCTTTGTTATCAGATGGTCTGCCGTTGCTATCTTTGACTGTCTGAGCTGTTCATCCAGCTCATCCCAGTCAAGACTGTTTTCTACACTTCTGCGATACATATCATTCACGAGTCTGGCCGCGTCATTGAGCCTAGTCCGAATTATTTGATTTACGGTATATATCTGCTCATTCGTACCGAATATGCTTACTCCCTGCGCTTTGAGGTTGCTTCTCAGATGCACTATGCCTTTATGTTCATAATAGCGCTGAAGTTTCCAGTAATCATCCCAGCCGGCTTGCTCTCTGTCTTCACAGATGATTATGCGGTCGGCCTTGCTGATAAGATCATGCGCAGATGTCCAGTCTTCATCGTGGAAAAAGATGCTGTCATGACCCGGATGTACCTCGTTTATACCCATAGCGGCGCCGAGGTTCACGTGGATCTTACGGAAATGTTCGCTGTCGCCGAACACATGGTACGACACTTCAAAGTCAGCATCATAAATGTTCATCAATATCGCGCGCTCCAACAGAGCTGTGCCGTATCTTCCGAAACCTATTATCACGACGATATCCTCTGAAGGGTAGAGCGGATAGTCTCTCCAGTAGCTTCTGGCACAGCAATCGCAACTGTGGAATATGTTCAGATTACCACCCATCTTCTCAGGTCCGCTCACAGTGTGCGCGTAGACGTCGGCATCCAGTTCCTGCACGTTCGCGGCTTTCAGATTACGCCTGATGTCATCCTCATCGAGAAAGAAGAGCTTGCATCTCTGCCCCTTGCCTTTTTTATGAGCGACTATTCTGGCAGGTGAAACATTTATGAATAAGCACTGATAGTCGGGGACCTCTATCTCATTGTCCCTGTTGATACCGAATATGATGACACCATCGGGATCCTCGCGCAGTACGTCTCTTGCGAGCACATCGGCCTCGGCAGTAAACTCGGCAAAATAGTACCAGTTTTTCCGTCTCCTCAGCCCAAGCCTGAACAGAGGAAGGCCTTCGCTTGAGATAGCGGATACCACGTAACCAAACAGCGCGACCAATACGCCCATTGACATAATGAGGAATATGACGCCTATGGCGTGGCCGAGCGGTGTGACCGGTGTCATGTCACCGTAACCTACAGACGATATGGTAACAAGCGAGAACCAGACCGCGTCCGCAAATGTTTGTATCTTTGACCCCGGCTGTCCCCTTTCGGCAACCGTCAGAATCATCAGCAAGGCAACATATGCCATGAGAAACAGCAGTACCGGCGGCAAAGCTTTCCGTCTCTTTTCGTTATCCAAAACGCACCTCCCCCTTTTAAGCGTGCATGTCTTTAAAGATCAGTTATTACGGTATTCATCCATTTCTTTGAAACATATCTCTTTGTGATTATAACCGCTCTTATAAATATCTCTATCCTTGTAACTAGAAGCGCCAGATGCACAGGCAGTTGCCATACAAGAGCAGCGATGAATGCAAGCGGTATAGCTATCAGCCAGACACACGACATTTCCGCGATCATAGCGAATCTTGTGTCCCCTCCTGCTCTTAGGATCCCCGCTATCTGCAGTCCATTGTAAAGGTCAGCCGCCATCGTGGCGCCAAGGACGATGATTATGTATTTCGTGTACATCTGTCCTGCTTCAGTAAGCTTGAAGACTCCCGAGAGCGGTCCGGATAGGATGATCGCAAAAGCTCCAATAACAACACCTACTATCAGGATCGCCTTGATCAGATGCTTCGAGAGTTTCCATGTGTATTCCATGTCGCCCTCGCCAAGCTTTTCTCCAACGAGTATAAGGGCAGCGTCCCCTATGCTGAAGGCTGCAAAGTTGAATATGTTGAATATGGCGTTGGCCGCCTGGTATGCCGCATACGCTGTCGTGCTGATACGGCTGAACGCTGCTACATACATGGACTGGCCAAAGCCCCAGAAAAATTCGTTTATGGTAGTCGGAGTCGCGTTCTTTATTACGCGGCGTACAAGCTCCGGATCCCATCCGAAGAAGCTTGGTATGCTCCCGCGGAACTCGTTGCTGTTTCGGAATCCATAATAGCCATTCAGAACGACTTCGACTATTCTTGCCGACAGGGTGCCTATGGCAGCTCCTGCGACTCCCAGCTTCGGAGCGCCCAGCTTTCCGAAGATGAGCATATAGTTTACCGTGATGTTGGTGATGAACACCGCCGCGCTCACGATCATCGGTATCTTGACCTGCTGTGTAGCCTTGAATGCCATCTCAAGCGGAGCGGACACGGCCAGCAGAAGGAATGAGACTGCATTGATCCTCACATATTGCATCGCCAGAGCCTTTACGGCAGGATCCTCAGTGTATATCGATATTATCGGGCCCGTGACCCCCATGGTAAGAATAAAGAAGACCGCTCCGAGTCCGGCAAGCAGCGTGAAATCAAAGCCTATTACCTTGCGTATATTGGCCATATCCCTGGTGCCGTAGAACTGCGCCATGAAAGTTGCCGAGCCGGACAGGATGCCGAACAGTACCAGATAGTGCACCATAAACAGCTGAGATCCCACGCCTACGGCGGCGAGCTCAGTCTCTCCGAGGAATCCGACCATGATGTTGTCTATCATCGACAGGGTCGCTGACACCACGCCCTGAATGGCTATAGGTGTGGCTATCCTCGCCAGTTTTCTGTTTACCTGTTTGGTATCAAATTCCATGTTCGCTTGGATGTGGCAAATTGTTTCGATTTGAGTTAGTATTATTATATTAGAAACAGCACTCCGGAGGTATTTTTTTATGACAAAAATGACAATTACTGAGGCCCGCCACGCCCTTACGGCTCTGCAGCGTAAAATGGCTGCCTATGATCACGCGGTGGGACTCATTTATTATGACGGATGTACATACGCTCCAAAGAATACTGCAGAAAACAGAGCTACCACGATGTCCATCCTTTCAGAAGAGATCTACAGGCAGAGCACATCTGAAGAGACCGTGGAGCTCCTTGAGTTCCTCGACGCTCACAAGGACGAACTCTGTTCTGATGAGCGGCGCATGGTGTATCTTCTGCTCAAGGACATCCGCGATATGAAGAAGATCCCGCCGGATGAATACATTGCTTATCAGGAGCTTCTCATCATGGCCGACGACGTATGGCACAGAGCAAAAGAAGACTCGGATTTTGAGCTCTTCCGCCCGTATCTTGAGCAGATCTTCGATACGCATAAGAGATTTGCCAAATACATAGAGCCTGACAAGGATCCGTTCGATCACTGGCTGAACGTATATGAAGAAGGCCTCGACATGAAGACCTGCGACGAGTTCTTCGATAAGCTTCGTTCCGGTATAGTGCCTCTTTTGAAGCGCATAAAGGAAAAGCCTCAGGTGGATGACAGCATCAGACACGGCTATTTCCCTTCTGATAAGCAAGAAGAGCTCGCGTATCTGCTTATGAATAAAATCGGGCTCGACCTAGGACACGTAGGTCTGGCTACAACAGAGCACCCATTCACAACGAATTTCGGATCGCACCTTGATGAGCGCATCACCACTCATTACTACGATGACGATTTTGCCTGCTCCATGTTCAGTGTCATCCATGAAGGCGGCCACGCACTCTATGACACAGGCTCCGCGCCGGAACTTGCATTCACTGCCCTTGACTGCGGTGTCTCTATGGGCATCCATGAGAGCCAGAGCAGGTTCTATGAGAATATCATAGGCAGAAGCAAAGCTTTCTGCAGCATGATTTTCCCTGAACTCAAACGCATATTCCCGGAGCAGATGGAAGGCTATGCTGCTGATGATCTTTACTACGGAATGAACAAAGTGGAGCCGTCACTCATAAGGACGGAAGCCGACGAGCTTACATACTCGCTTCACATCATGATCCGCTACGAGCTTGAGAAGCGCGTGATGCACGATAAGCTCGAGGTCAAAGATCTGCCTGCGGAATGGAACCGCCTATACAAGGAATACCTTGGCATCGACGTACCGGATGATAAGCATGGCGTCCTTCAGGACTGTCACTGGGGTAACGGCTCCATCGGATACTTCCCTTCATACGCGCTTGGCAACGCCTACGGCGCTCAGTTCCTTGCGAAAATGAAAGAGACCGTGGACGTGGATGCCTGCATCGCCGCCGGAGACTTCGGACCGGTCAACGAGTGGAACCGCGAGCACATCTGGCAGCACGGCTGCAGGTTCAAGCCTTCTGAGCTTCTTGACCGCGTACTTGGCGAACCTTTCGATCCACAGTACTACATCGATTACCTTACCAGAAAGTTCACAGAGGTATACGGACTTTAGGTAATATCCGCAATACAAAAGACCGCAGCCGTAAAGGCCGCGGTCTTATCTTTTTCTCATATCTTTACCGTCAGAACATTCAGCCCAAACATATTGCGATACTCTATTTCTTCCATGATCCTGTAGATCATCCGGATGCCCATGTTCTTTGAAGGGTCATCCGGGTTGAATACACTGCTTCTCTCCTTAGGATCAAACGGAATGCAGTCATCCTTGATGCGGAGGATCACCTTGCCGTCCTTGTGCGTTACTCGGACGTCAATGGTATGAGCCTTATCATCCTTGGTGAATCCGTGCTCAACTATATTGACAGCCATTTCTTCCATGGCAAGCGCCGCGTAATATGCCCGCTTCTGATCTATGTCTTTGCTAAGACAGAATTCCTGTATCTTCTCCGCAACTGCTACAGCTTCCTCAGAGCTTCGGACAGTGATATCTATGCGCTCATCCTCCGACACTCCGAAGTCAGCAGGTATCATCATGAGGTCTTCCAGACTGAGCGGTATCCGTTTGCGGAATACCCACGCAAACACGATGACGTAAAGTACGCAGACCACACCGTTCAGGAGATTCGCCACGCTGACTCCGCTGAATCCCATCGGGCGTATCAGGATGGCAGAGAAGCCCGCTACGCAGATAACACCGTCGAGCAGCGCCAGTAAATTGACATAAAACTGTCTTCCGCTGATCTGTTCGTAGCATGAGAAGATAGAAGCAAACACCTCGAAAGGCATACAGAAACAGAGTATGCGGATGGCCGTCACAGTCATTGTATATACGCTTTGCGAAGGGTCCTTGTAGAAGATGTGTGTGAGCGGCACGGCAAAGGCAAATATGAGCACGTCGACTGCCATTATCAGCGGTACGAAATATCTGGCCATCACCCTCATGATATTGACCAGCGTACTGCGGTCCTCTTCACCTACACTTACGCTGATAAGCAGCCTGGATACAATAAGCATTCCTGCCTGTATTGCCCAGAAGATGCCCAGCAGATTGTTGGCCGTTGCAAACGCAGATATGCCCGCTACACCGACATGAGTATCCAGAAGATTATTTACTATGAGGCCTCTTATCGTCAGATAAAGCGCGGTCGCGGCACCCGGGAATCCAACTGTGATGATGCTGACCATCTCTTTCAGGTTCGCGTTTCCGCCAACTGTTTTTATATTCGATTTCTTTGACAGGAAATACTGTATCTCAACTGCAAACAACGCCCACATGCCGAGCGATGACGAAAGCGCAAGGCCGAAGGCTTCAAGTCCCAGCACTTGCACGAAAATGAAGCAGAGTATCAGGTTCATCACAACATAAACCAGACCGGCCTGCATCGTCCTTTTGCTCATGCTTTCCAGCGACAGAAACGGCGCCAGCTGTGTGCTCAGCATAAACGGCACTATACCGATCGCCTGTCCTATCATATAGATATTGAGGACCTGTCTGGCTTCCGGATCGTGTGTAAGCATGCCCGTCAGGTTGAAGGCTCCCATAAGCGCGATGATGAGTGTGATCGCCAGGGCCAACCCGGTAGTGACCAGAAGATCCATGGAAAAGATGTCCTGTATCTTATCGATCCGGTTCTTACCCAGATATTTGCCGCATATGATCGCGCAACCTCCCGCCAGAACGGTAGCGATCGCTGAGATCAGGAGCGTGAAGGGACTGTACAAGCCTACGGCGGTCATCGCGTCTATGCCTACGAAATTTGTGGCAAAGTAACTGGAGACCAGACCGTTGACCGATCCTACCGCCGCAAACAGCACCTGTATAGGCAGCAGTCTGAACATCGTCTTGCGGATGATCTCCAGATTGCCGGCTTCCGGTGTCAATGTTCCGTTCTGCTTCTCTATAGTCCCATTTTTCATTATTTATAGAATTCTTCGAAATACTGTATGTTGGAGAGCATAGGCTTCAGTTCGCCCGCCTGCTCTTTCTTTATGATCTCGACTATTTTGTCATTGACAGGCGTTGGCACTCCGTATTTTTTACCCCACTCGCAGACGACTCCGTTGATGGCGTCGACCTCGCAAGGCTTGCCCTTCTGAAGATCCTGAAGCATCGAAGGAACGATGCCAAAGTGCTTCTTCATGGCAATAGGTACCAGCAGTTCCGCGATCTTCTGTTTAGCTTTGTTGGTGTAGTAAAAGAGCTTTGTGATGTCCTTTCCCTGCACCGGAGCAAACTCTACTCCGCCGGCATGAGCAACATCGATGCATTCCTTCATGCATTTTACAGCCACCTTTGTGGCAGGCTTCCAGCCGGCTACATCGCCGAATGTTCCGCCAATGACCGTTCCCAGGCCGGAATATGTCGCATTGATCAAAAGCTTCGACCATCGTGCGCCTAAAAGGTTGTCCTCGATATCCACAGGACACATGTATTCGAGAACTTCCTTGACCTTGTTGAGGCTCTCTTCAGATATACCCTCCATGCCGCCCATGTGGAACGACAGGCTGTCAGGATCGCTGGTGAGTTCGCAGACGCCCGGCTCTGTCATTGTGGCTCCCCACTCGACCGTGCAGCCTATGGTCCTGTCCGCGCCTACTATCTCAGCGATGCCCGGTTCAGGGATGCCGTTCTGCAGCGTGACTATGACTCCGTCCTTTGCGAGCTTTGGCTCCAGCATCGTGACTACCTCAGGATTGTGAAGCTGCTTTGTCATCAGGAATATGATGTCATACGGTCCCTGCATCTGATCCGGAAGTATCGCATTGACAGGCGTCGTGAAATCTACCGTGCCGCCTATGTGAGCTCCGTTCTTCTGCAGGGCTTCAACATGTTTTACATTACGATTGACGAGTTCGATCGGGAACCCGTTTTTTGTGAGATAAGCACCCAGAATGGTACCGAGAGAGCCGGCACCGTATATTGCGCATTTCATCGTTATCAGCCTCCTGTCCCTTCAGTATTTCATATGTATTTGTTAACTTTTTATATGTGATTATTTTACCACAATGGAGCATATGTGATTATAAAAAAGAGGCTGATGTTCAGCCTCTGATGATCATTGTTTCGCCCGTTCTCTCAAATGAGTATCCGCCCAGTTCCTCCAGCTTTGCCCTGAACTCATCGCTCATCAGCAGACTGAGGAAGCACTTTATCTCCGGCATCTCATAAGTCTCCGGGCGCATGGCGAAATCATATTCCTCTTCGCCGACAGGTATGAAGTCGAGCCCCATCGCGTGAGCGGCGGAATATACTCCCATGCCGCAGTCTGCCTCGCCTCCCGCTACCTGAGCGGCGACGGCCATGTGCGTCGCTGCCTCGGCATCATAGCCATCAACTTCAGATGGAGATATGCCTGCAAGCTTCAGTTTGTAGTCAAGAAGCACTCTGGTTCCCGCTCCCCGCTGTCTGTTGACGAATCTGACCCTTGTCAGATCTTCGACTCCGCGTATATTCAGAGGATTTCCCGGAGCCACCATAAGCCCCTGTATCCTGCCTACTCCCTTAACCAATAACATTTCTTCGTTAAGAAAAAGCGTCTTTATGTATGACTCGTTATATACACCCGTTTCTTCGTCCAGAAGGTGTGTCGGAGTGATATGAGCCTCGTTCCTCCGAAGTGCCATGAGGCCTCCAAGGCTTCCTATATGCGTGCTTGAGAGCCTTATGCCCTCGCTTTCACCTGACATCATATCAGATATGACATCCAGCAAAAGGTCGTGGCTTCCCGTACAGACTATGGTCTTGTCTATATCTTCAGCTGACCTGAAGAGTGTCACATCTACTGTCTCTCCTGCCTCATATCCTTCCTTCTCCTGCGGGATTATGCAGAATCCGTCAGCTCTCACCAGGCTCATGGCAGCGCCTGCTCCTCTTGCCAGCGGAGCACACACATATCTGCCTCCTACCTTGCCTACTCTGACCCTTACATATTCTCTATGCTTGAGAGAAGATACCAGTCTCCTCGAAAGCACGGCCTTTATCTTCCTTCCCTCAGGCTCCTTCATGCCCGTGAACTTCCTGAGCAGCGGGTATACGAAATTCTCTACAGCCAGATAAGCTGACACCGGATATCCCGGTATGCCTATCACAGGCTTGCCGCAGGCTTTACCGAGTATGACCGGTTTGCCCGGTTTCATTGCGACTCCGTGTATGAACACCTCGCCTATCTCACGCAGTATGTGGACTGTATAGTCCTCTGTGCCCGCGCTGGATCCGGCATTTACTATGACTATGTCATTCTCTTCCAGTGCCTCAAGGACCTTTGCCTTGATGAGTTCGTAATCATCCGGCACTATGCAGTATCTCTTTGGAATGCCACCGTTTTCATTAACCATCGCCTCAAACATCCTGGAGTTGGATTCTATGATGTCTCCTTCCTTCGGATCTTCGTAAGGCTCGACTATCTCCGTGCCTGTCGGGATGATGCCTACCCTAGGCTGAGCAAATACGGACACTTCCGTGACACCGCCTGAAAGCAGCACTCCTATGTCGATAGGTCTTATGACGTGGTTTCTCGTGAGTATCATCTCGCCGGCGACAATGTCCTCGCCGACAGGCCTCACATGCTGCCATGCGGTAGCAGCCGCGCGTATCAGCGCTCCGCCTTCAGTCTCTTGTATGTCCTCTGCCATTATTACGGCGTCATACGGCTTTCTGACCGGATCGCCCGTATCGACTATGACATAGTCCTCTCCGGCTTTCAGAAGCAGCTGAGAAGCCTCTGAGGCGCCTTCCGTGCGGGAGGATATGACCGCTATGCCGTCCATAGCTGCGGAGTTGTACAGAGGCGAAGAGTACTTGGCGTAGACCGCATCAGAAGTCACGCGGTTCAGAGCGTCTATGACTCTGACCGTCTCAGTACGGGTCTCCGGATCGCCGAGTGCCTCCATGTATCGCTCTCTCGCCTCCTCTACAGGAGTTGTTTTCAGGTAGATGTTCCTTTTCACGTTGAACCTCTATTCCCACAGGAAGACTTCGACCGCTTCACCGGCCTTCACACCTTCCTGATTCTCATCCATAATGAAGTAACCGTCTGCCGCGCTCATTGGGGATATCATGCCGGATCTCGCAAACACAGGCTCTGCCTCATCACCGGCCAGTTTAACCAGCTGAAAGGTCTTTCTGCCCGGTGCAGAAGGCGTGTTTACGGTGACTCTTGCTTTTACCGTGCGCATAGGCTCTCGTCCGGTCATGCAGCGCCAGAGGCTGATGACCAGTTGCTCGTAAACCATCAGCGCTGCTGCCGGATGCCCCGGGAGGCCTATGAACAGTGTTTTGCTTGCCCGGTCAAATCCCGTAATGGTCGGTTTGCCCGGTTTAGCAGCAATGCCGTGTGTCAGCACGCCGTGATCGGCGGCCTTGTCAATCAGTGCGGCTGTCATATCCTTCTTGCCCTGAGAGCTGCCGCCGGATATGACCACAAGATCGCTGTCATCCTTAGCGGTTTCCAGAGCTGCAGCTATAGCTTCACTGTCGTCCTTTACGGAAAGAGTCCTCATCACTGTGAACCCTTCTTCCGTGCTCCTTGCGGATATGGTGTATGAGTTGATATCCCTTATCTGTCCCGGTCCCGGAGTCTCTTCAGGACTTACCAGCTCATCGCCTGTTGAGATAACGGCGACACGCCACGGAACGAATACAGGCACTGCAGTGACGCCCGCGGCCGCAAGCACTCCGATGTCCTGCGAACGCAGTTTTCTGCCTTTAGAAAGCAAAATACCGCCTTCTGCGACGTCCTCGCCTGCCTGCACCACGTTCTCTCCAGGAGAAGCGGATTTTGATACAGCAAGCATGTCTTCTCCGAACGGCTCACAGTATTCGACCATGACTACAGCATCGGCTCCTTCAGGCACTTCCCCTCCTGTCGGAACATAAACGCAGCAGCCGGATCCCACCGAAAGCATTGAAGAATCTGTGCCGAGCTGCACCTCTCCCGTCACTTTCAGCGTAGTCGGGATCATGTCTCCCGCCGCTCCCAGGTCTTTGCTTCTGACGGCATAGCCGTCCATTATCGACCTTCTGTACGGAGGGATGTTTTCTTTTGAAAATATGTCAAAAGCAAGGACGCGCCCGGCCGCTTCGGTTAAACCCACTGTTTCCGTTCCGGGCATTATGCCTTCGCAGCATGCCGCCAGCTTGCTCCTTGCTTCTTTTATCGTATCTACTTTGAGAAGATCCATCAGACGATCCTCCCTTTATCCATGTGATGTACTTTGTCGAACAGCTCGTTCATAGCGTCCCATTGATGGCTGACTATAAGCCATGTGGATCCGTCTTCTTTATGCCGTTCGATTATCATCTCTTTAAAGAGTTTTTCGCTGTCCTGATCAAGATTCGACAGCGTCTCGTCCATGAGTATCATTTTAGGCCGGAACACCATCGCTCTTAAAAACGACAGCTTCTGCCTCTCGCCGCTTGACAGGCTGCCCGCATACTGGTCTCTTATCTGCAGGAGCCCGGTACGCTCCATGAGACCGTCGATCTCATTCCGGTCGATCTTCATGCCCCTTATCTTCAGCGGATAGATGATATTGTCATAGACATTCGCGTGCATCAGATACGGTCTCTGACTCATCATCGTGATATCCGAAGGCTTCAGACCCTCATAGTCGATGTGACCCGAGTCAGGCTCGGTGATGCCCATTATAAGCTTGAGCAGAGTCGTCTTGCCGCAGCCATTCGGTCCGACAAGCCCGTGGATGAGTCCGCTCTCTATCTTCAGGTCATCTATGTACAGATCCGTTTTCCCGATCTTTTTTCGAAGCTCAGTAATTCTCATCGCAGATCTGCTCCTTTCTGACCGAGTCGCTGAGTGTTTGCAGTATGAATGCCATTATAAGCAGCAGCACTCCCAGCCCTATGCCCTCCGAGTAAATGCCCTGGCTCTTCAGGAGGGATATCATGGTAGTCATCGTCCTTGTGTGCCCTTTTATGTTTCCGCCAACAAGCATGACCGATCCGACTTCGCTTATGGCCCTGCCGAATCCGGTGATGATGCAGAAATATATCTCATTTCTGAGCTCGCTGAGTATCAGCCTGTCAGTCTGTTTCTTGTCAGCGCCCATCGTCTTAGCGAAGGCTTTGATCGCAGGCACCGTGCTTTCCGCATACGAAAAGACCATGCCGCTTATTATCGGCGTGATTATCAGTACCTGCGCGAGTATCATCCCTTTGACCGTGAACAAAAGCGCCAGAGGGCCAAGCAGCCCTCCGCGCATTGTCAGCAGATAAACCAGCAGTCCTATCACGACCGGCGGGACACCCATGAGCGTCCTGTTGATCCTGACGACCACTTTTTTACCGGCAAATTCGTGGTTCTGCAGCCAGAGACCTATGGCGACCCCCAGCACCGCAGAGACCAGAGTTGACGCGAAGGCCATCTCAAAGGTGACCTTTATCGCGCTCAGCACAGCAGGATCAGTAAATACTCCTCTGAGCCATTCGATCATTACAGTTTAGTTGTCCGTTCCTGCGTTCGGTGTGAACAAAGCCTGTCCGTATGTGTCTACGCCGTATTCACCGATCAGCTTCTGAACTTCATCGGATGTGATCCACTCTATGAACGCGTTGGCTGCCTCATTGTTGACCTCAGGATACTTCTCAGGGTTTATGGCAATTACGCCATACTGATTGAGGAGCTCCTTTCCGCCTTCGCAGATGATCTCAAGAGTGTAATCATTCTCGGAATCCATTGACTGCTTGAGCCATGTGCCTCTGTCAGACAGGCAGTAAGCCTCCTTTTCATTAGCCATTGTCAGAGTCGCGCCCATGCCCTGTCCGGACTCGATGTAGTTAGGATTTGCGGCAGGATCGATGCCGAGTCCTTCCCAGATCTTCTTCTCTTTCTTGTCCGTACCGGAATCATCGCCGCGGGACACGAACGGCAGTTGCTGGTCGCTGATAGCTCCGAAGAACGCGGCGACGTCATCTGTCTTCTCAAGCGGCTCTGCAGGACCCACAACTACGAAGTCGTTGTACATTACAGGGAATCTCTCTACGCCCCATCCATTGGCAACGAATTCCTCTTCGCTGGCCTTGGCATGTACCAGAACGATGTCGACCTGGCCGTCCTCACCCATCTTCAGGGCTTCGCCTGTTCCAACAGCAGTCCACTGCAGGTCATATCCGGTTGCCTCCTTGAACAGCGGCTGCAGATAGTCGAGCAGGCCTGTGTCCTCAGTACTTGTGGTGGTAGCCATCAGAAGGACTCCGTTATCTGCCGGGGCTTCCTCACCGCTGTCTCCGTTTCCTCCGCATGCTGTGAATGCGAAGACCATTACTGCGCTCAGAAGCAAAACGATCAACTTTTTGAACTTCATTTTTTAATTACCTCATATATATTAACTGAAATAACGAATAGCTGTTTTATCGCCTCGCACACTCTCCTGTGCGGCCAAGCATTATCTCAAGGCCATGCTCAAGCGGTCCCAGAAGGAATTCGAGACATTCCTTCACTGCCTTAGGGCTTCCAGGCAGGTTTATGATCAGCGTCTCGTTTCTGATGCCGGATGTTGCTCTTGAGAGCATTGCAGTCGGAGTTTTTGTCATCGAGTAGGCTCTTATCGCTTCAGAGATGCCCGGAGTCATGCGTTCGCAGACCTGCATTGTTGCTTCAGGAGTAATATCTCTTTTTGAAAAACCCGTTCCGCCTGTGGTGAATATGACATTCACCTGCCTCTGGTCAGCGAGCCTCATCAGTTCAAGCCTGAGAGCAGCCGGATCATCCGGTATCAGCAGGCCCTCTATAACATCATATCCTGCCTCTGTCAGTATCTCCCCGATCATCGGACCGCTCTTGTCTTCCCGCTCGCCTGCAGCGCCCTTGTCGGAAAGCGTTATCCAGGCTGCCGTGAAAGCTCTTTTCGGATCTGCTTCTATCATTTCTACCGTATCTCCGGCCTTTACGGTCCCGCCTTCAAGTACTACGGTAAAGACGCCTTCTCTCGGCATGATGCAGTCGCCTACCTGATGGTATATCGCACAATGTTCATGGCACTCCTTACCTATCTGCGTGAGTTCCAGAAGAGCATCGCCTATCCTGAACTTCGTACCCACAGGAAGCGTTCTGAGATCGAATCCTTCTACTATTATGTTCTCGCCAAAGGCTCCGTTGTCTACATCAGCTCCCCTTGCACGGAAAGCATCTATCTTTTCAATGGAAAGAAGGCTGACCTGTCTGTGCCACTTGCCCGCGTGTGCATCGCCCTCAATGCCCCAGTCCGGAACGAGAGTTATCGAAGGCACCTCGGTCTTCTGTGTGCCCTTCTTTTCACTTATGCATACAGCAACTACTTTGCCTGTGCTGCTCATATCCCTAACCTCCTATCTGTGACATAAGGCGTTTTTCCGCCCGGCTGTCATCCTCAAAACCGGCGTCGTTGAAGCAATGCGCCTCAGGCTTCGCCAGTATCGCTTCACGCAGAGCATCTGCAATATCCTCATCTGATCCGGCCAAAGCGGGCACTATATCGATCTCCGTGTCGTAGCAAAGGCACGGCCTGATCTTCCCCTGCGAAGTCAGTCTGACTCTGTTGCAGTCCGCGCAGAAAACGCCGTGTATGGGGCTTATCAGGCCTATAGCTCCGGCGATCCCATTTCTTTTGTAGTAAACGGCAGGACCGTTTCCGTGAACGCTTTCATCCGGCTCAAGATCGGGCCATCTTTCTTTCAGCCTTTTCAGCACATCGTTATTTGAAATGCCCGCTTTCAGCTTTCCCTCTCCCACAGGCATCTCCTCAATGAAGCGCACATCTATGCCGTGCCTGAAAGCCATCCCTGCCAGATCAAACAGCTCGTTTTCATTGGATCCCTTTTGGAGTATGCAATTGACCTTTGTTTTTATTCCGGACTTTGCAGATAGTTCAATGGAATTCAATGTCTTCGTAAGATCTCCTCCGCCGGTTATGTATCTGTAATTGTCGGGATCAAGGGAATCCAGGCTTATATTGATCCCGTCGATCCCGATATCTTTCAGCTCATCAATGTATCTGTCGAGAGTCTGTCCGTTTGTTGTTACCGTGACCTCTTCAATGCCATCGATTGCCTTTACGCTGCGGATAAGGTCCGCGCAGCCGAGTCTGACGAAAGGCTCGCCGCCCGTGATCTTGATCCGGCTTATGCCGAGCCCGGCAGTGACTCTGCATATGCGTTCTATCTCTTCATATGTCAGTATCTGTGACATCGATACCTTCCTGCATCCTTCAGGCATACAATATCTGCACCGGAGATCGCATCTGTCGGTGATCGATACACGCATATAGTTTATTTCTCTGCCGTAATTGTCTTTCATTATCTAGAAAACAAAGTCTCCGCTCTTTCCGCCGGTCTTTTCTACCAGATGGATATCACTCATTACCATTCTTCTGTCAACGCTCTTGCACATATCGTATATGGTGAGCAACGCGACTGAGACGCCCGTGAGAGCCTCCATCTCGACTCCGGTCTTGCCTTCGGTGGTCGCATCGCAGATCGCTGTGATGGTGCAAGCCTCTTCATCGACCTCGAATGTCACCGTAGCGTAAGAAAGCCCCAGCGGGTGGCACATAGGGATAAGATCCGCTGTTTTTCTTGTGCTCATTATGCCCGCTACCTGCGCGACTGTAAGCACGTCGCCCTTTTTCACGGATTTGGACACGATGGCATCCATCAGCTCGCGGCTTACCGTCATGGTTCCCTTGGCTTTCGCCGTTCTCTTTGTGACCGGCTTGTCCGATACGTCTACCATGCGTGCGTTGCCCAGTTCATCAAAATGTGTAAAATCGCTCATATTTTTTCTCCTGTTTTATCTTCCTTCCGCGTTTATGCATTGGGCTTCAAGTCCCCTTATACTCATAGTGTGGAACAACTCGGTAAAAGCGTCTTCAGATATCTTTTTTCCGGTTTCATTCCAGTAAGTCAATACCCCCGCAAATGCGGATACAACATATGCCAGCTCATACTCTATCATCGGATCGGGTACTGCTGTGATCTCGGATGCGAGAGCTACGGCTTCGCGTTGCACCTTGCTCAGAAATCGTTTGTCTCCACCCTCTCCGAGCAGCAATGCCAGACGGTCATAGTAAGGCGCCAGAGCTCTGGCCAGATCTCTGTATGAACAGCTGAAGTTATACCTGATATACAGGTCGCCGATGAGCTGTTTAAGCTCATCAATAATGCTCCCCTCAACATGATCGGCCAGATCCTCCACACTACTGAAATACTCATAAAAAGTACTTCTGTTGATGCCTGCTTTTTTCACGACTGCGCTGACGCTGATGTTTCTCACCCCGTCACTTTCAGCCATGCTCCAGAAGGCGTCGATTATGTTTTGTCTGGTCTGATTTGTCTGTTCTAAATGCTTGCCCATCCAGGACCCTCGCTTTTCCGGCTTTTTACTGTCATAATGATACAACACACTGTTGGAAATTATAATACCCTTTATAAAAATGGTGCATTTACAGCGCAAGCCTGTTCGTGATAGCATTCAACTATGATAAAGGAAAGACACATCCGTAATATCCCCGCCCTGTCTGCGGAGGATATGGGTAAACTGAATAAAAGCCGTATCCTGGTAGCCGGATGCGGCGGCCTCGGAGGCAATGTCATCGAACATCTTGCAAGGATTGGAGTAGGTTCACTGATTGTTGTAGATGGTGATGTTTTTACTGAATCTAACCTCAACCGCCAGTTGCTGTGTACATCCGGTAATCTTGGCACGAGCAAGGCTCTCGCCGCTGCCGAACGCATAAAGCGGATCGACCCATCCATTAAGGTCATACCGGTATGCGAGCCTCTGACAAAAGAAAACGCACCCGCCTTTATGGCCGATGCGGATCTTGTGATCGATTGTCTTGATAATATTGAGTCGCGTCTCATGCTTGAAGACGCCGCGTCGGAAGCCGGGCTGTTCATCATCCACGGCGCCGTCAGAGGCTGGGATCTTCAAACGATGCTTGTCCCTCCTTCTTCCGGGCTGCTTCGTAAGCTGTACGCCAGCTCTGATGAGGATACGGAAAAAACATCTCTGTCATTCACTCCTGCCGCATGCGCGGCTCTTGAAGTATCGCTGGCTGTCAGGTATTTGTGCGGTCATGACGTTCCGTCTGAGGGAACGCTGTACGCCGGCTCTCTGAGAAACCTGCATTTATGGCCTATCGACTTAACCTCCGGTGACGAGTGAGAAGAATCCCACCACATCACCATCATGGAGAACGTGTTTAAACTTAGCGCGTTCCCCGTTCACGCTTACAAGAAGCAGCTTCGCTTTAAGCGGGCTGCATTTTATTTGTTTCAGCACGTCGCTGACGGTGCTTCCTTCCGGAAGCTCCATCCATGACTTTGCGTCAAGGGCGCTTCTGTCACAGCCATGCGGCGGAAAAACTTTAACCCTCATATGGTATCACCATCAGTATGCATTCCATAGGGCAGCCCTTTGCACAAAGACCGCAGCCAATGCATCTGTCGTTTACAACTTCAGGAAACAGATTCTTATACCTTCCGCTCTTTCCCGGACGTGTCAGATCGAGAGCGCCGACAGGACACGCCTGCACGCAGATGCTGCAGCTGACACAGTTATCATAATGAAATTCAGGTTTTTTCTTGAATGCCATGTCACATCTCCATCAATCTGTTTATACCAAGCTCTTCTATCGTCTCAGGAAGCGGATGGCCTGTCTTTTCATCCCATCCGAATGCCTTCCAATGCATGGCCACCTGCTCATCGTTTTTGAGAGTTACCCCTTTAAGAGGTCCTGTCTTCAGAGGCGGCATTCCCTGCATGCGCTTAGGCAGTTTCACCTTTGAAGGTTCATATCCATGCTTTACGTTGAACATCTGTCTTATGGTCTGGATCCTCGCGCCTATCTCCATATAATGATCGCCGTCATATTCCCAGCCAGCGGCCGCGTTGGCGTATTCGATCGCCTTGTACATGTGCACGCCCATCATTTCAGCGTAATAGCAGCTTCCAAGGCCGTCCATTAGCATAGAATAGCAGGCATTCGCCTTGGATGTGAGAGCCATCTCTTCTGTCGCTTCAAGGTCGTTCTTCTTGGAGTGTATTGTAACCGGAGGCGCCCAGCTGCAGATATCGCAAAGCGACATCGCGCCGTACTGGATGGCCATGCCGATGGTATGCTTGCCCGGAGCAGGCTCAGCCACCATATGAATGCCGAGCTGCGGGTCATTTCTGGTATCGTGCATGCCCGGCTCCTGTCCGCCTACGTGCATCGCGTATTCCTTGCCGCCGTATTTCTCGGAAGCCCTCTTAACACCATCAGCGAGATCGTTTCCAAACCCCTCGCGGGCGATCATCTTTTTGATAAGAGCGATCTCAGCATCCCAATTGCCCCATTTAAGTTCAAGACCGTCGGTCTGCTCTTTGGTAAGAATACCGTTCTCATAACACTCTATTGCCCAGGCGACCGTGTTGCCTGCAGATATGGAATCCATGCCTGCCCTGTTGAGCAGCTCATTCAAATAAAGAACTGAGCTCATATCCCTGTTGACGCACAGAGGTCCGAATGCCTGCAGCGTCTCGTACTCAGGTTTGTGTGTCTCATAATACTCGCTGTACGGAACTCCGCTAATATCCAGCCTGCCGCCGCATCCCAGCGGACACGAGTAACAGTGGTATTTGGACTCTTCTATCTTGTTTATCTTTTCCGGATTGTAATCAAAGCTCAGCCTGAGACCGTTGACTTCCTTTGGACCGGCACTCCAGTTCTTGAGAGGACCATCACCGCTTGTTATGGCCAGCGGGGTGTTTGACGGCGTACCCCACTCACGGAACAAATATGTAGTCATCGAGCCGTCGAGCGGCAGCGCAGGCATATTCCCCATGCCTATTCCCATAAATCCTATGCCTCCTCCAAGGCCTTTAGGGATCCACATCTTGTTTATCTTGCGGCCGAGCTCTTTGGACAAAGCCTTGACCGCGTCAGGATCAGCACATGGCATCGGTCTGCTGCCTGCAAGAACTACCGCCTTAAGCTTCTTGCTGCCCATGACAGCGCCGACACCGCTCCTTGCCGCTATTCGCCCGCCTTCATTGCAGATTCCGGATATGAGAGATACGTTCTCACCGGCCTGTCCAATGACAGCAACGCGCGGTATCTTGCCGCCTGAATTGTCTGTGATAAGTTTGTTTTCAGCCTCAACTGCGTCGAGTCCCCAGTATTCTGAGGCATCTCTTATCTGAGCTCCCTTGTTATCGCAGTACAAGTACACAGGTTTCTCTGATATGCCGCTGATAAATATCGCGTCATAGCCGCATTGCTTTATCGCAGGTGAAAAGACTCCGCCGCAATTGGCGTCACCCCAGCCTCCCGTCAGAGGGCTCTTACATACGACCGTCCATCTGCCTGCCATAAAGGTGCCTGTGCCTGTAAGGGCTCCCGAAGTGAATCCGAGGATATTGTCAGGCCCGAGAGGATCCGCCCCGGCAGGTATGTTTTTATATAAATACCAAGCCCCGAGGCCCTTGCCTGAAAGCACTGCCTCATAGACTTCATCAGGTATCTTTTCAACTGTCGCAGTCCCCGTTGTCAGATCAACTCTGAGGACTTTTCCCGTGCAGCATTTCATGATTTTTCCTTTCGTTTCTGTCTATGCGCGTACGGATTCGATGAATGACTTGAAATCATCATATTTCCAGAGGACAGGAGTCGGATACAACGGGTTGGATTCCTTCATCGCCCACCTGATGATCTGATCCACGTCCTCTTCTTTTATCATATCAACCTTTTCAGGAATACCTGTCTTTTTCTTCAGTTCCTCCATCCAGGAGATGAACTTATCCGCCTTTTCAGCTTCAGAACTGCCCTCGATACCGCAGACATCCGCGAGTTTTGCCAATCTATTGTGCGCAGCAGGACCAAATGCCCGCATCACATGAGGGAGAAGGATCGCCATCGCCTTGCCGTGAGGGACTCCATAGAGGCCTCCCAAAGTATGGCCGATGGCATGGACATATCCGACGCATCCTCTTGTGAATGCGCGCCCCGCATAGAATGACGCCAGCTGCATGTTTTCTCTCGCGGCTATGTCCGAGCCATCTTCATAGGCCGCGTACAGGTTGTCGTATATCAGTTTCACTGCCTGAAGCGCCAGCCTGTCCTCAACTTTGGTGTTATATTTTTTGTTAGTGTACGCCTCAACAGCATGGCACAGAGCGTCCATGCCCGTGGTCGCGGTAAGTTCAGGAGTGAGCGTCAGCGTCAGCTCGGGATCGAGTATGGCAAATGCCGGTATGAGGACTACGTCCAGGATCGTTTGTTTGTGATGCGTTTCAGCCTCTGTGATGACAGCAGCGATCGTCGTCTCCGAACCCGTGCCGGACGTCGTCGGGACCGCAAACAGTTTAGGAACGAACCAATGCACGTTCAGAAGTCCGAACAGCTGCTTTACGCTTTTTCTCGGGTGAGCCGCTTTTGCGCAGATCCCCTTGGCGCAGTCCATCGGCGAACCGCCGCCCAGCGCGAGCACCGAATCACATCCATTCTCCCTGAATATCCTGAAGCCTTCCTCAACGTTGCCGTCGGTCGGATTTGCCACCACATCTTCATAAAGCACGTAATCGATGCCGGCATCGTCCAGAAGATCAGTTACCCTTCCGGCTATACCCGCCTCAACCAGTCCTTTGTCAGTGACAAGCAGTACCTTTCCGGCATCTTTTTCCTTCAGCACACGCGGCAATTCCTTCACGGATCCTCTGCCGAATATGTACTTTGGCATGTGATATCCGAGGAAGTAATTTGATACCTTCATCACGCCCTGGAAAGCGTCCCGATACAGTCTGTACATGCTATATCCCTCCGTACACATAACTGCGCATTATCATTCATGTTATTATAACAGTTTTTGCGGCAAAAGAGAAAGGACGGGGTCTCCCCCGTCCTTTGAGTTTTGGGATCTATTCCGGATCGCAGTATTCGCCGTATTCGCATCCTATGCCCTCGGCGTATACTTCATCGATCAGAGTTTCATTGCGGCCGAAGAGCGAGCGTTTGTAGAGCTTCAGCGTGCCCGTTCCGTTGCCGCCGTTCCACAGTCTGTTGTGCTTCTTGTAGCCCGTCGGCGCCTCGTACTTTATGTTCAGCATGTCTTTCTTATAGCATCTGATCTGTGTGTCGAGCTTGGCGTCCTTCGTTGTCTGCAGCACATGCCAGTGGATCTCGTCGTCGGTCTCCCAGCAGTCGAACTTGGTTCGAGACAGCGTCCAGAACTTCGAGAAGTTGAACTCGTAATCCTTTCCTTCATAGTAGAACTCACCCAGGAGCTTCCTGTTGAGCGCGACACCGAACACCTTTGGTCTGCCGCCTCCGATGTTGAATACGCTGTTCTCGAGTTTTTTGCCTGTGATAAAGCTTTTGAGATTGTTGGATGAGAGCCATACCCAAGGGCTAGTGAAATCGCCGCCCCAGTTTTTGTCTGAATAGCCGTTACAGGTCTCTGGTCTGAGGATATACTTTACACCGTTCAGAACTATCTCTCCGGTGAATGCGGTCTTCATTCCCTCTGCGTGCCAGAACATCTCGAAGGCGTTGATGGCTCTGAAGAACTTGCTTGCGCCGTACCCAACATGGAAAGCGATCTCCTTTCTGATATCGAACTTCCAGCTCATCTCACCGGCATCGCTCATCCACTCAGGGTGAGCGGCGGCTTCTTCCGGTGTTACTTTTATATGTCCTTCCGTATGGACCTCGCTGCACCTGCAGTCATCAGCCACGATGCTGTATGGAGCTGTCGCGTGGATCTGGCAGTCCTTGAGCGAAAAGAACCTGTGCAGCTGTCCATGATCCTCGCCCCAGAATCCGGCGTTGACCATCAGATATGACGGACGTTTGCCGGCCTTCTGAGCCTCAGGATCGTTCCATACGATCACAGGCTCGTCCTCTGCCAGCGCAGGGTTGCATGTGAAGAATTCAACGTAGAAAGGCTTGAGCTCGCCTGTCTCGGCGTTCTCGGCAGTCATCGAATGCCACCACCAGTCATAGCCCTTCTTAGCGAGCGGACCGTAGAGCATCCAGCGGTCTCTGGTAATATCATGAATGTTAGCCATAATTATCTCCTTTCACTTAAAGTTTCACATCTGCGTCTATTTCTTCTCGAGTTCTTCTTTTATCTTCAGGAATCTCTTGAGCCTGTTCTTTTCGATCCCGCAGTAGAAGCTCTTCACAGGCGGCACTATGCCCATGAGAAGCTTGGATGGTCTCCACACCTTGCATGGATAGATATGCTTCTTTGCCCTTTCTATGCCGTCTATCATGCGGTCAGCTACAAGCTCGGCCTTCTGCACAGGGAATGGACGTCCGACGTCGATGCCGTTTCCGCCTACGTTGAAGAAGTTGGTGGCTGTCGATACCGGATACACAGCGGTCAGCTTGAGGTTCTTTGGCGCCTCATATCTTACGGCTTCCTGGAAACCTTTCATGGCAAACTTAGTCGCTGTGTAAAGAGAGTATCCCGGGATGGCCATCTCTCCCATAGCCGAGATGGTCCAGGCAAGGTGTCCCTCCCTGCCGTTAAGATGCTCAATATACTTGGTATATGTGTAGATAGGTGAGATCGTATTAAGGCTGAATATGTTCTGGATGCGGTCCCAGTTAACATAGTCGAGCTTCTCATAATACGGCGCGCCCGCATTTGCGATGATTAGATCGATCTTGTCAAACATTGACTCTGCCTTATCGAAGAGTTTGTCTACTCCCTCCTGCTTGCTTACATCGCAGTTGAAGAGCGTGACGTTGTCGCTGTAGCCCTTCAGCTTTTCAATAGTCCTGCTCGTAGCGAGCACCTTGTTGCCTTTCACCGGATCTGCCAACTTGTCCAGCAGTTCCTTGCCGATGCCGCTCGACGCTCCGGTTATGACTATAGTCTTACCTTTGATGTCATTGATCTCTTTCTTGAACAGTTTCTCAGTGATGTCACCTATTACACCCATTGCCGCAGCCTCCTTTACTTTAGGTTTTTCAGCTTTGACTCCAGTCCCTTCACTCCCCTTTCCTATCTGCATCACAGTATCGTACGCGCTGTGGCAGGCGTGCGCTATTGTGCCGCTTTTTTCCGCGTCTCCTACGCAAAATACGTTCTTGACTCCCAGATCCTTCAGTTCTTCAGCCAGCTTTGTCTGTGGTCTGACTCCCATCGCCAGCACTACACGGTCAGACGGGATCTTCGTCTGCTCACCTGTAGCCTTGTCCTCTACGATGACTCCGCCATTCTCTATACTGCAGAGCTTGGTGCCTGTCAGTATCCTTGTTCCGTACGGTCTGATCCTCTCCATCTCGTCATCGACAAGCTGGAACCACGCGCCCGGAGCGATCTCGTCCGCCATCTCCACTATGGTGACATTGTTGCCGTGTTCGTTGAGGTACTGCGTCACCTCAAGACCTGTCATGCCCGATCCTATCACCACTACATTGCTGTTATCTACGACTGCGTTTCCGAGCAGAAGATCCGGCGCCGCTATGACATCTTCCCTGTCGATGCCCGGTATCGAACGCGGTCTGAGCGGCGTGCCTCCCGTAGCGCAAACGACAGCATACGGTTTCCTTTCCATTATCTCAGCTGCCGACAGTTCTTTGCCGAGGAAGATTTTTGCGCCTTCCTTCTTCGCGGCCGTCATGAGATCTTCTATAGCCCAGTAAAGGCGCTCCTTGAGGCTGCCGGATGACGCGGCTATAACCTGTCCGCCGGCCTTCTCTGCTTTTTCATAGAGTTCTACGTCGAAGCCCCTCATTGTCAGAGTCTTGGCTGCGGTAAGTCCCGAAGGGCCCGCACCTATGACTATGATTTTGCGCCCGTTGCCGTCCTTAGGCATATCGTAGTAGAAGCGCTCATTTCCGATGCTCATGTTGAGAGCGCATTCACCCGTCTTTCCCTCTCCTGCGTTGGTCATGAACGACCTTATGCAGTTGAGACAGCCTATGCACCTCTGTATGTCTTCAGGATGACCCGACTGAGCTTTCTCAGGCCAGTGAGGATCACATATAAAAGTCCTGGCAGAAGCGATAAAGTCCTGATAACCTTCTTCAAGCTGCTTCTCCGCCTGCTCAGGAGTTCTGATGACATTGGCCGCTACGACCGGTATGCTCACGGTCTCCTTGATGGCCTTTGCCAGATATTTACGCCAGCCCGGCTCGTATGTAGTCGGCTCGAGCCAGCAGTTATATGTATCATAGTTTGCGCTGGATACATTGATGGCATCCACGCCAAGTTCTTCAAGTCTTTTGGCGATCCTCTTTCCTTCCTCAAGACCATAGCCCTCGCCCGGCTTTCCTATCCTGTCCATCATCTCGTCTACGGTCAGACGGACCATCAGAGGGTAGTCCTTTCCGCAGCGCTCCTTGATACCGGTGACGATCTCCTCCAGAAACCTCATGCGGTTCTCGAAGCTGCCTCCGTACTCATCTTTTCTGTGGTTTGTATAAGGAGACAGGAACTGCTGGATCAGATACCCGTGAGCTCCGTGGAGCTCAACAATGTCTACTCCGGCCTTCTTGCATCTCTCAGCCGCGTCGATGAAATCCTGCTGGAGCTTGTGGATCTCCCTCCTGCTCATCGCGTGCATGATAGCCGCTCCGTGAGGGGCTTTCGGTCCCCTGGACGGAGCCTGCACAGGAAAACTGATCCCCTTAGCCTCCAGCCCGAGAAGCAGTGGTGTGCACTTGTACATGAGGTCCATGAACTTAGGCACCCGCTCGGAGATAGGGATCACTACAGGGAGCGAATTGAGGGTGCTTCCGTAGCCCTGTCTGCCCGCGTGATGCAGCTGGATAGCGAGCTTGGCTCCATGACTGTGGAGCTTTCTGACCATCTCGCGCATAGGCTCGATGTGATAATCATGGCTCATCGAAAGCTGCGTGTAAGTCGCCGCGCCTGTCATGTCATTGACTCTGCATATACCCGGGATAATGAGACCGACTCCCCCTTTGGCCCTCTCCTCGTAGTAATCCGAGAGTCTCGGTGTTACCTTGCCGCTCGGCTCCCCCAAACTGAACTCCGCGGCCGTCATGACTATCCTATTTTTGATCTCTACATTCCCAATACTCATCGGTGAAAACAGCATGTCGTACATAGCATTTCCTCCTGATGATTATCAAGCGATTTACAACCAAATTATACAAGAAAAGAGCGGGCACCGCATCAAGCTGTCGGATTTCCCGCTCTCTTTTGATCATTGTTTTTTGAGCAATACCTTGCCCGCTTTTCCGCCTGTGTAGACACTGTCCTGCACCACCGGATGTCCGTTCACATAAACGTGAACGATGCCCTCAGGGCGGAAGTCCGGCTTTGACTCATCGACCCTCATATTGTCAAGATCGATGACCGTTATATCCGCCTTGTATCCCTCGCGGAGATACCCTCTTTCCGGTATCTTATAGCGGTCTGCTGTCTTGCCTGTCATCTTGCGGACTACCTTCTCTACAGGAATGCAGTTCTTCTTAGCAAGCAGGAAGAACTGCGGGAAGGTCTGGAATGCCGCTATGTTCTGCAGGCCCTTCTCCTCTACCCAGGCGTCCGTCATGAATACCGAAAGTTCATCATTCATGAGGCGCTGTACTATCTCATCATTGTAGTACTTGCCCAGATAGATGCTGCCTGCTCTGTTCGAAAGGTCGACCAGCTTCAGGTACATGTCGAGATACGACAGCCCTTCTTCATCAGCACACTGCGGGATGGTCTTGCCCTCGTACTCCGGATGATCATCAGAGATATACGCTACGACCATGTCATCCCAGTCGATACCCAGCACCTTGCGGTACATGAGGATCGTAAGCTCCAGCTTGCGGCGGTTCGCCGGCTTTGCGGCCTCTTCCTTGCTGAGCTGCGCGTACCATTCAGGGAATACGACGGTAATTACCGAAGCTCCGTAGTGGAACGCATAGTTATCGAACGCGATCGGCTTGCCCTTATAAGCCTCGCGATGGAAAGTCGAAAGCATCTTATCCAGAAGCTTCCAGCTTCTCTGGCCCGTAAAGATCAGATGGCTGTACTCCAGCCTGCAGCCGGACTTATGCATGATGTCCACTGCCTCATCGAGTCCCATTTCAAGATGCGACTTCTTTGTGATGAGAGGATAATCCGCGCTGACTATCGAGCATGCTCTCGGATGGATCGTGACTATTCCATCATACTTTGCTATCTCTTTTGCAAATGCGATTATCTCATCTTCCTTAGCGTAGCGGTCAGGCTCGTACATAAATCCAAGCGAACCTCCAAAGGCTCCGCCTTCCATGGCCTCGCGTACATGCTCAAGTTCCTTTTCTATCTGATCGGGAGTGTAAGGCGCCGGATCGTATCCTGTCATGCCCGCTCTGACAGAACCCTGTCCTATAAGCGGCGCGATGTTGACATAAAGATTCCCTTCCGCTCGTTTCTTGAACTCCGCAAAGCTGCATGGATGAACGGTATCGAAGAGGCCTCCGCCGATCTTGTCTTTGTAAGGCGTATCCGGGTCGACTCCGAAAGGCGAAAAGCTGCAATTACCCGTTACCTGCGTCGTGATGCCCTGTTCTATGAAAGGCTTATAGAACTTCTCCGCGTCCTCTCTGTCATAGAAGAAATCGTTATGGGAGTGCGCGTCTATGAACCCCGGGCATATCTGCTTTCCGCTGACATCTATGATCCTGTCAGCCTTGGTTTTTATATTTTCCCCGACCTTTACTATCCTGTCATCCTCGATGAGCACGTCACCTACGTAAGGTCTCTTGCCGCTGCCATCATAGATGGTCCCGCCTTTGAATAATGTTTTCATTCCGTCCTCCATTACTCAACTGTAACTGATTTCGCAAGGTTGCGCGGCTTGTCTACATCCAGGCCTTTTGCCACGCTAGTATAGTAGCCCAGAAGCTGCAGCGGAATTACCGCAAGGCTTCCGATAAAGTGCTCATCTGCACGAGGCACATATATCGCGAAATTCACAGAATCTTCGACCCCGAAGTTTCCGTCGGCGGTCACTCCCATGAGATAAGCTCCGCGGGCCTTGCACTCAGCCATGTTGCTGATGGTCTTCTCCATGAGTTCACCCTGGGTAAGTATGCCTATCACCAGCATACCGTCTTCTATAAGGCTTATAGTGCCATGCTTTAATTCGCCGGCTGCGTAAGCCTCACTGTGTATATAGCTTATCTCCTTCATCTTGAGACTGCCTTCGAGACTGATGGCGTAATCAAGACCTCTTCCGAGATAAAAGATGTCGTTCGCATTGGAGTGCTTTGAAGCGAACCACTGGATGCGTTCCTTGTTCTCTATGGTTGAATCGATCTTTTCAGGCAGGGCCTGCAGCTCTTCTATATAGTACTTATAATCGTTTTTGCCGATCTTTCCCTTTACGTAGGCGAGTTCAACTGCCAGAGCGTACATCGCCGCCAGTTGAGCGCTGTAAGCCTTTGTAGTAGCAACAGCTATCTCAGGTCCCGCAAGTGTGTACAGCACGTTGTCGGCTTCTCTGGCTATGGTGGATCCCACTACGTTGACGATCGCGAGTGTTCTGATGCCGTTAGCCTTGGCGGCTCTGAGAGCTGCCAGCGTATCCGCCGTCTCTCCCGACTGCGAGATGATGACAACAAGAGCATCCTTGTCGATCAGCATCTTCTTGTATCTGAACTCGGATGCTATCTCTGCCTTTACCGGAACTTCCGCCAGATCTTCTATAACGTACATGCCTGCCATTCCGGCATGCCATGCAGAGCCGCACGCGACAACGCGCACCTCACTGATACTCTTAAGGATATCGTCCGAGAGACCCGCGCCTGAAAGGTCTATCTTTCCGTCCTTTATGACGCTTGCAAGGGTATCCTGTACAGCCCTTGGCTGCTCATGGATCTCCTTGATCATGAAGTGCTCGTATCCGCCCTTTTCAGCGGCCTCGGCATCCCATTCGATATGGGTGCATTCAACCTGGACTTCATCTCCGTTGAGATCAAAGAAGTGAGCCTCTCCCGGCAGCAGTCTTACGGACTGCAGATTGTCGATGTAGTAGATATCTCTTGTGTACTTGAGCACAGCCGGAACATCTGACGCAAGGAAAGTCTCGCCATCGGCCACTCCTATGACCATAGGGCTGTCTTTTCTGGCAGCGTATATCTCGCCCGGATAGTCCTTAAACATCAGAGCCAGGGCGTATGAGCCGCGTACACGCACCATCATTCTGTTGATGGCATCGATAGGTCCGATCTTATACTTCTTGTAGTAATAATCGACCAGTTTGATTACCACTTCAGTATCCGTCGTGCTGTAGAATGAATAACCGTTTCCGATGAGTTTGGCTTTCAGCTCTTCGTAATTCTCAATGATTCCGTTGTGGACACCGACAACTTCCGATTCGACCGGTCCGGAACCTGACACCTTTGCATTTCCGCTGACATGCGGATGGGCATTTATCTGTGTCGGCTCTCCGTGAGTCGCCCATCTGGTATGTCCTATGCCGCAGCTTCCCGGAAGAGCTGCTCCGTTGTCGATCTTCTCAGCAAGGTTTCTCAGCTTGCCGGTCGCCTTGACTACCTCAGCCAGAGACTCTCCGTCTCTAACGGCAAGTCCCGCCGAGTCATATCCTCTGTATTCAAGCTTTGAAAGTCCGTCCAGCAATACCGGAGCGGCCTGCTGTCTGCCTGTAAATCCTACTATTCCGCACATATAGCCCTCTACTCCTTACTTTCTGTTTTTACTTTAAAATATTTATCTATAGCTGTCTGTACATTTCCTTCGGATCTATGCCGTTCTTTTTCGCAGTCCTGTCCCAGTTTACGTTTGCGATCTGAATGAAAAGCCATTTAGGAAAGCCCTTTGGCTCAGCATAGATGTCATATGTTTTGCTTTCGCTGTTTATGGCACGGGCCAGCAGGTCCATGCCCTCCGAAGTCTTTCTGATAGGTCCCCTGCCGAACGGTATCATCTCCATGAGACCTCCCAGGAGTTCTCCGGCGCTGACACCGAGGCCTCCGCAGTACTCGAATCCCATCTTTCTGCTCCACTGAGTGACCGCACTGAAGAGATTCACCAGCTGGCTGCTCTCGTACAGACCCATATTGGCCAACACATATATTTTCTTTTTATCGCCTCTGTATTCCTTCTCAAACTTCTCCATCAGCCTTATGACCTGTGACGGCAGTCCGTCAACGTAGAGAGGAATACAGAATACGATGGCAGGCGCGGCTTCGAGTTTCTTTACAAGGCCCGGCATATCTTTCATCCAGTCCTTTAGGTCAACGAATTCGACTTCTTTTTCGAGCCTTTTGGCAAGCTGTTTTGCGAGCTTGGCTGAATTGCCGTCTTTGTTTCTCATGCTGCCGTTCAACAGGACTGTCCTTCCGGATTCCCTGCCGCCTGTCCTTTCACGCGCAGGCAGGTCATCGTGTTCCCTGAAGATGACCTCCTTCACATGTCCGCGTATATTGGCGCAGACAGCGGTCACGTATCTTCTTGCACTGTTCTTCTCATCTTCATTCAGGTCATGTCCATAGAATATGAAGGTGAACGGCTTATCCTCGTCATAGCGCTTCTGATGGTGTGTCTCGCCTCCCGCAACTTCAAACTGAGGCAGCACATATCCAAGGCAGCGGTCAAACACATTCTTCACAAAGCCGGAAAACCCGCCATATGTGTATCTGCTTATGACCACCACTTCGTCCACATGATGGATGAGGGATCCCATGTTATCGTAGCCGTCTTTGATAGCGCAGCGTCCCGGATCGCGGTTCCAGCACGAAAAACAGCCGACGCATGGCCGGATGTTTCCTTCATCTGTAATTATATCCCAACCGTCATATTCGCGGCTGACCTTTGCCCACTCTTCAGGGCTGAGGTCGTGTATCAAAAGTCCCACTTTTTCTGACCCATCTGTCGCATATCTATGAAAAATCCACGTTTATTTTACCATTGAAACGCGATCATGCACAATATAAACACGGCCGGAGAGATCCTCCGGCCGCGCTGTATATATATCCTTTTTCGTTTATGTTTTTTACTTGAATGGATTCTCAGTAGGATAAGGCAACGCTTTTGGTTGATTGTAAGCGATATCCTTTACCCCAAGGAACCTGAACACCTCGAAGAGCGCCTTGCCGTAGTGACCGAACGCTACTGCTCCGTGATGCGGATATCTCTTCTCAAGCAGTACATAGCGGTAGAATCTGCCCATCTCCGGAATTGCAAAGATGCCAATGCCTCCGAATGACTCTGTCGCTACAGGCAGCACCTCTCCCTCAGCGATGTAAGATCTGAGGTTGCCTTCGCTGTCACACTGCAGTCTGTAGAATGTGATCTCTCCCGGAGCGATGTCGCCCTCGAGCGTTCCTCTTGTGAAGTCAGGGTCGCTCCCTTCCGGCTCAAGCAGTCTGTGCTGGATAAGCTGATACTTGACAGCGCGGTCCGCGCACATCTTGCACGACGGCGTATTGCCGCAATGGAATCCCATGAATGTATCGGTCAGTTCGTAATCAAATTTGCCCTTGATGCTCTTGTCATACATGCTCTTCGGCACAGAGTTGTTGATGTCGAGCAGCGTTATCGCATCCTCCGATACGCATGCTCCGATGTATTCCGAAAGAGCTCCGTAGATATCTACTTCACAGGATACAGGGATGCCGCGGCTCGCAAGTCTCGAGTTCACGTAACAAGGCTCGAATCCGAATGTCTCAGGGAATGCAGGCCAGCACTTGTCAGCGAACGCGACATATTCGCGCGCCCCCTTGTGCTGCTCTGCCCAGTCAAGAAGCGTCAGCTCAAACTGCGCCATTCTCTCCAGCATATCCGGATAGTACTTGCCTTCTCCCATCTCTGCCTTCATGTCTTCGCAGACCTCAGGGATCCTCTTGTCTCCCGCATGCTGTTTGTAGCTTACGAAGAGGTCGAGCTCTGAGTTTTCTTCCACCTCAACGCCGAGTTCATAAAGTCCCTTGATCGGAGCGTTGCAGGCGAAGAAGTCCTGCGGGCGAGGTCCGAAAGTGATGATCTTCAGATTCTTCACGCCGATGACCGCTCTCGCTACAGGAACGAAATCGCCGATCATGCACGCGATATCCTCAGCTGTGCCTACAGGATATTCAGGAATGTAACCATTGAGATGTCTCATACCCAGGTTGTATGAGCAGTTGAGCATTCCGCAGTAAGCGTCTCCTCTGCCGTCGATAAGGTTGCCGTCGCCCTCGGCAGCAGCTACGAACATGCATGGTCCGTCAAAGTATTTGGCTATCAGAGTCTCAGGTGTCTCAGGGCCGAAGTTGCCCAGGAACACGACGAGCGCGTTGCAGCCTGCAGCCTTGACGTCGGCAACCGCCTTCAGCATGTCTTTTTCGTTTTCGACCGTGACAGGGCACTCATAAAGGTCGCCCTTATATGCTGCCTTTATCGCAGCTCTTCTGCTCTCAGATAAGGAAATGATAAAGCAGTCTCTTGAAACTGCGATTATTCCCAGCTTGACTTCAGGAATGTTTTTCATGGATGCGCCTCCTTAAGTGCTTCTGTTCTATTTTGCAATATCTATGTTTTCTCCTGTGAGTCCTATGTACGCGCCGTTAGCCGCTTCAGCCGATTCCGGATGAGCAAGCAGCCACTTGTTGCGCGCCCACAGCATTTTATCCTCTTCATTTGCGGCTTTTATTGAAGGTGCATCTGTATTAGTGCCGCGAGGCAGGACTACCGCGACACGGAATCCTTCTTCCGCGTCGACGTGGCAAGGCGCGTAGTGAAGAGCTGTCTCATACACTTCCACCGCAACGCCGGCAGGTGCTCTGAAAGCCTTTACCTTAGCTGTGTCCAGTTTGCCGTCTTCAATATCGCTCATTAGTGCGAGCAGCAGCACAAAGTCTCCTGCTCCGATGTTTATCTCACTGTCCTTGTGGTATTCAAGGCAGTTGAGTTTGGTGTTCCTTCCCCAGCACATGCCCAGCTCTACAGGCATTCCGCCGTATGCACGGTCCGACAGCTCTCCGAATATGGAGCAGTTTTCAAGGCTCTGGATCGCCGGCTTATATGCCGTGCCTGACTCAGGCAGCTCGATCTTTTTCATTGCTTCGATCAGCTCTGCCGTGTCATATCCGCCCAGTACTTTGCCGTATGGTTTGAACTCCTTGTCATATACAGAATAGATCTTCATATGGCCTCCTAACGCAGTTCAGGAAATACGCCCTTGAGCGCAGGATATATCCTGCGGAATTTCTGATACTGCTCCTCATAACGGGCAGTGATCTCAGGATCCGGTTCTATAGTCTCTGTGACTGAGAGCAACGCTTCAGCGCAAGCGTCTACGCTGTCGTATTCTCCGCAGCATACCATGGCCAGCATGGCTCCGCCGTATCCCGGACCTTCTTCGGTCTTAGGGATGTCCAGAGAGATTCCCAAAACGTTGGCTATCATCTTGCGCCAGAGCGGTGACTTGGCGCCGCCTCCGCAAATCTTAGACCTGGTTATATCGAGTCCAAGCGACTTCGCGACCTCAAAGGAATCTCTGATCGCGAATGCCACGCCCTCAAGCACGGCCTGAACCATGTCCGATCTGGTGGTATCCATTGATAAGCCCGTGAAAGTTCCTCTTGCGTCCGTATCGTTGATAGGGCTTCTCTCGCCCATCAGATAAGGCAGGAAGAATACGCGGTTTCTGCCCATTTTGTCATCTGTGATGTCTGTCTGCTCAGCAGCGTAGTCCTGAGTTTTGAGGATCTCGTCGCACAGCCACTTGTTGCAGCTCGCTGCTGAAAGCATGCAGCCCATCAGGTGATACTTACCGTCCGCGTGAGCGAACGAATGCAGAGCGTTGTTAGGGTCCACTCCGAACTTATCCGATGAAATGAATATGGTGCCGGATGTTCCGAGCGAAATATTGCAGTCCCCGTCTCCGACAGTGCCTGTGCCCACAGCAGCCGCGGCGTTGTCGCCTGCCCCTGCCGCCACTTTGACGCCTGATGGAAGGCCAAGAACCTCAGCTATCTCCGGTTTTACCGTTCCGGTGCACTCGTAACTCTCGTACAGTCCCGGCATTACACTGCGGTCAATTCCGCAGATATCCAGCATCTCTTCTGACCAGCACTTATGCTCAACATCCAGAAGCAGCATTCCGCTCGCGTCTGAATAATCACACGAATGGACTCCTGTTAGCTTGTAGTTGATATAGTCCTTCGGGAGCATGATCTTAGCGATGCGTTTGAAGTTGTCGGGCTCCTTGTTCTTCATCCAGAGGATCTTAGGAGCAGTGAAGCCCGCGAACGCGATATTCGCCGTCAGCTTCGACAGTTTTTCCTTGCCGATCTCCTCATTGAGCCACGCGGTCTCTGCCGCGGTCCTTCCGTCGTTCCACAGAATCGCCGGCCTGATGACATGGTCATCCTTGTCAAGCGCTACAAGGCCGTGCATCTGACCGCCGCAGCCTATACCTTTTACACCGGCGGCATCCTGACCGTCGAGCAGCTCTTTGATGCCCGTGCAGCAGGCTTCCCACCAGTCGGCAGGTTCCTGCTCGCTCCAGCCCGGATGCGGGAATGCGAGCGGATAGTCCTTTGTTACAGCCTTCAGAATGGCTCCTGTCTCATCGACAAGCAGGATCTTTACCGAGGAAGTCCCAAGATCGATCCCGATGTACTTTTTTGTACCTGTCATACTAAATTCTCCCCTGTATTCGCGTCAAACAGATGCATCAGGTTGGTATCGAATGTGAAGCTGATATCCGAACCGTACTCATATCCGGTGCGGTGGGAAGTCGGCAGATCGGCAGCCGCGAGAACCAGAACGACGTCCTTGCCGTCGGCATTCGCGTGAAGATGGATGAATGAACCCATCATTTCCGAAACATCTACACGTGCCTTGATCGCCTCAGGGCCTTCTTTGCTGATATTTAAATGCTCAGGACGTATGCCGAGCTTCACTTTCTGAGGCTCAAGACCCTTAGCCTCGTATTCCGCCTGCTTTTCAGCCGAGCACTTCAGTTCAGCGCCATTCACAACAACGCTGTACTGTCCGTTGTCCTTCCTGAGCTCCGCGTCGAAGATATTCATGTGCGGTGTGCCGATGAAACCGGCTACAAACAGATTTGCCGGATGATCGAAGACTTCCTGCGGAGTGCCGATCTGCTGTATGAAACCGCCCTTCATGATGACGATGCGGTCGCCCAGCGTCATGGCCTCTGTCTGATCGTGCGTTACGTAGATGAACGTCGTATTGATCCTCTGACGGAGCTTGATGATCTCAGCACGCATCTCGTTCCTCAGCTTGGCATCGAGGTTGGATAGCGGTTCGTCCATCAGCATGACCTTTGGCTCACGGACTATGGCGCGGCCGATAGCGACTCTCTGTCTCTGACCACCGGAAAGCGCTTTTGGCTTTCTTTCCAGATATTCCGTGATATCCAGGATCTCAGCTGCCTGGCGGACTTTGCGGTCTATCTCATCCTTTGGAGTCTTGCGAAGCTTAAGAGCAAACGCCATGTTCTGGTAGACCGTCATGTGCGGATAAAGCGCGTAGTTCTGGAATACCATCGCTATGTCTCTGTCCTTTGGCGCGACATCGTTCATCAGCTGATCATCGATGTATAGCTCGCCTCCGGAGATGTCCTCCAGACCTGCTACCATGCGCAGGGTCGTTGATTTGCCGCAGCCCGACGGTCCGACAAATACGACGAATTCATTGTCTGCGATCTCAAGATTGAAGTTGTCGACCGCAGTGACTTTATTGTCATATACCTTTTTGATATTTCGCAGTGATAATGTTGCCATACCGCTTTTCTCCTTTGATTAACCTTTGATTGCGCCTGCGATAAAGCTTTCCTGTATCTTCTTGCTCAGGAAGATATAGACGAACAGTGTCGGGAATGTCGCCAGTACCAGCGCCGCTCCGATAGGTCCCCACTCGGTCGTATACTGTCCCGAAAGAGCCTGGACACCTACAGGCAACGTTCTGTACGCGTTCTTGCTGATAAAGACATTCGCGAACATCAGCTCGTTCCAGCACTGCAGGAATGTGTATATTCCGACTGTCGCGACCGCCGGCTTCATCAGCGGAACGATGATGCGGAAGAAAACTCCGAATACGCCGCATCCGTCGATACATGCTGATTCATCCAGCTCGCGCGGTATCTCATTCATGAATCCCGTGCAGACCAGTATGGCCATTGCCAGCGAGAAAGCTGAGTACGGGATGATCAGCGCCCAGTATGTATTTAGCATGTTCAGCTTTGAAAGTGTTACATACACCGGTACGATCGACGCATGGATAGGGATCGTCAGTCCAAGCATGAAGAACTTGTTCAGTGTCTTGCGCTTTTTCCAGATCAGACGCGTCAGCGCGAATGTGGCCATCAGGGCAACGATCAGAGTGATAAGGATCGTTGAGATCGCCACGATGGCACTGTTCATGAAGTACAGGCCCATGTTTCCCGTGTGGAGCGCTGTGGAGTAATTGGACCACAGCCATTCCTTAGGCAGTCCTATAACGTTTTCTCCGAAGATCTCAGGATTGCTCTTCAGGGAGAACGTAAACATCCAGTATACAGGGAATAGGTTGACTAACATCCATATGATGAGTCCTATATATATCAAGACCTCTTTTGTTTTACTTGAATTTCTCATGGCATTAGTCCTCCTCCCTGAATACAAAATTGATCAGCAACGCGAAGGCGAAGCAGAGAACGATCAGCAGGACAGCTATCGTGCTTCCCATGCCGTATCGGTTACGGAGGAACAGCATGCTTATCATCAGCGTACTAGGCACTTCAGTGGCATGAAGCGGCCCGCCGTTGGTCAGTACGTAGATGAGGTCAAATGATTTCAATGATCCGGTAACAGCGAATATAACGCTGATTTTTATAATAGGTTTGATGTAAGGCAGGACTATGTAGCGGTTGACCTGACCGTCGGTTGCGCCGTCCAGCATGGCGGCTTCCCTCAGTTCAGGCGGAACGCTCTTGACTCCTGCGTAAAGGAGCAGCATGTGATATCCGACATACTGCCATAGTATCGGCACAAACACAGCGCCAAGGGCAGTTGCTTTGTCGCCCAGCCAGATGTGTGCCAGATTGTCAAGGCCGACAGCGCGAAGAGCGACATTCAGGACACCGTAGTCCGGATTGTATATCTTCAGCCAGAGCTGGCCTATAACTACTGTGGAAATAAGGACCGGCATAAAATATACCGAAAGGAAGGCTCTTTCGCCTTTTATCTTTTTGCCGAGCACCAGCGCCAGCGCGAGAGCCAGCGGCAGCTGCAAAAAGACGGATAGCACTGCGAGCAGCAGCGAATTGCCCAGCGCTTTCATGAATCCTATGGAATCACTGGTAAATAACTCTTTGTAGTTCGAAAGCCCGATATATGTTTTCTCGGTAAAGCCGTTCCAGTCAAAGAAGCTGAAATAGCCCGAGGCTCCGATCGGCGCGATGAGCACGCCGCAGAAGAGGATCAGCGCCGGCAACAGGAAAATGATAATATACCATTTATTGCTGTACATTTTATTCATATTCAGCAGCCCTCTCTTAAGAAAAAGCAGCCTCCCCGAATCCCTGGACAGACCGGGGAGACTGCACGTTTCAACTAATCAACAGAATCTTGTGTGTTCCCGATAACGCTTATACGGTATTACTGAAGATCCTTTGTCAGGCCGTCGATGAAGCCCTGACCGTCGATTTCCTTACCGTATACCTTAGCAACGTAGTCGAGGTAGATCTGAGCAGGGTCTGCGCTCATGGCTGTGTCGCCGAAGAGCACCATGCCCTCGCACTGGTTAACGATGTTACCGATGTCAACCATCAGCGGCTCCAGCGAGCTTGTGTCATAATCAGGTGTCCAAGCCGGGAGTCCAACAGCGTTGAGATAGTTGTAGTGGCAGATCTCTTTGCCGAGTGCAACTGCTACCTCAGCTGCGAGGTCAGCATTTGCGCTCTCAGAGCATACTGCGAGGTGGTCGGACGGACCGCCGATAGCGCAGTTGGCTGTGGAGCGATCAGCATTGATTACAGGGAACATAGCAACAGCGGATTTGAAATCAGCGCCTGCTACTTCGCCTGTGTTCCACGAACCATTCTGATAGAAAGCAGTCTTTCCAGCAAGGAAGTTCGCTTTTACTTCGTCATTGCCGAGCGCAACGCCGGATGGATCGAAGTAACCCTTGTCGATCATTTCCTGCATTATGTCAACAGACTTAGCGATGTCAGGGTCATTCCATGTAGCCTCACCGGCAAAGATCTTGTTGAGATCCTCATATCCGATCGACTTGAGGATGATTGGCTCGAGGTACTCAGTTACGCACCATGTCTCACTTCCTGCGCATCCGAATGGGATGATACCTGCAGCAACGAGATCGTCGCAGCACTGGATCAGCTCGTCATAGGTTTCAGGAACTTTGTCCCAACCTGCCTGAGCAAGCAGATCCATGTTGGCATACATAGCTACGATGTTGAATGTTGTAGGAACGCCGTAGTGCTTGCCGCCATAAGATGAGTTGTTGAGCATGACTGAAGGGATCTGATCCTCTGTGTAGTTGTTTGCGTAGACATCGTCAAGGCATACAACTTTGCCGGCATCTACGAAGTCACCGAGGAACGCGCCGCCCCATGTGAAGAAAATGTCCGGAAGGTCGTCCGAGGAGCCGCCTGTCATAGCAGCTTTGATCTTTGTCTTGTAGGACTCGTTCTCGAAAGCTTCCATTTCGATCTTGACGCCAGGGTTTGCGGCTTCATAGTCTTCGATAGCCTGCAGATATGCAGGACGGTTGGCGTCACTCTCTGTTGCGATACACCAGAGCTTCAGTGTGACCTGATCACCATCGCTGCTTCCCTGGTCTCCGCCGCCTCCGCATGCAGCCATAAATGGAACCATGCACAGGCAAAGGATAAGAGCAAGAATCTTTTTCATTTGGTAACCTCCTTACTTAATAAAACATAAACTCTTACTGCTTTTATCGTCTTTTATTAAGATTCAGGATGAGTCTTCGACCTTCCCTATCCAGGCGGGCAGTGAAGCTCTTTCCTAAAATTAATAACATTGTGGTGTTGTTTACGGTTTTATCTGGTTATCACTGTGATGACTGCTTTGCAGCCTGTCAGTTCTTCGGTTCTTTTGTCCGGTGCTCCGAATCCGGCAAACAGCTTCCATTTGCCGCTTCCCGGGATCCGTGCTCCCAACTCGTCAACTACGGTGAACGCGTCCGGATCTATCGTCAGGGAGAACTCCCTTTCTTCTTTCGCCCTCAGGCGTATCCTCTTGAATCCGCAGAGGACCGGGTTTGGCGGAGCGTACTGTGAGTCTTCATCATGGAGGTAAAGTTCTATGACCTCGTCAGTTTCGGCTTCACCTTCGTTCTTTACCCTCACATACGCGGTATTGTCCTTTACCTTCAGATCCAGGATGCTGCACTTCCCGTAGGTCAGTCCGTAACCGAACGGATATAGCGGAACTCCCTGATAGTATCTGTAAGTGCGGCCGGACATCGAATAGTCCGTGAACTCCGGCATTTCTTTAAGCGCTTCGTTGCGGTAGAAGGTCAGCGGCAGTTTTCCGGAAGGTGATTCCTTTCCGAAAAGGATATCTGCTACTGCTTTGCCGCCATGCGCTCCCGGATACCAGGAAAGGAGGACAGCGTCAGCATTCTCTTCTGCCTCTGTCAAGTCGATAGAGCTTCCGGCCATCAGTATGACCACCGTAGGCTTGCCGACTTCCAGCACTTTTTTCAGAAGTCTTCTCTGAGGTGCCGGAAGAAGCAGATCTTCTTTGTCTCCGGAGTTGTAACTGTTTCCGGTATCACCCTCTTCTCCTTCAAGAGTCTCATCCAGTCCCAGAACGAGGATGACCGTATCGCTTCTTTTTGCGACCGTGACAGCTTCAGCGATCCTGTCGTCAGGCTTTGCGAGCTCTTCCACTGCGTCTCTGAAAAGATCACAGCCCTGGGAATAAAGCACCCGGTTCGTTCCTTTCGTTATGTCCTGTATGCCTTCGAGTACCGTCACATATCTTGAAGGTACTCCATGGTAGTTTCCGATCAGTGATGAGCGGTTGTTCGCGTTAGGTCCTATGACTCCTATCGTTCCGCATTTATCGGTATCCAGCGGCAGTATTCCGTTGTTCTTCAGAAGTACGCAGGATTTGAGTGCGGCAAGGTATGCCATCCTTAGATGCTCTTCACATTCGACGACCTCATAAGGGATCGTGTCGTATTCGCTGCCTTCGTCTCCCAGTATCCCGAGCAGGAAACGTGTCGTAAGTACTCTGACAGCGCTGCGTCTGATGTCCTCTTCAGTTATCATGCCCTCTTTGTAGGCCGCCATGATGTGCTGATATGTGCATCCGCAGTTGAGGTCACAGCCGGCCTGAAGCGCCATTTTGACGGATTCCGCCGGCGTTGAAGTCACTTTGTGGTTTTCATGGAAGTCACGGATGGCCCAGCAGTCCGAGACAAAGTGTCCTTCAAATCCCCAGTCCTCTCTGAGGAGCTTCATAAGAGCTGGGCTTGCGCAGCACGGCTCTCCGTTTGTACGGTTGTAAGCTCCCATGACAGACTCGACACCGGCTTCGCATACAAGCGCCTTGAATGCAGGCAGGTAAGTCTCGGTCATATCCTTTGGGGAGGCGACTGCGTTGAACTCGTGCCTGATGGCTTCCGGTCCGCTGTGTACCGCAAAATGCTTGGCACAGGCAGAGGTCTTCAGCGTCTCTCCGTCGCCCTGCAGGCCATGTACAAAAGCCTTGCCCAGGCAGGATGTCAGATAAGGATCTTCTCCGTATGTCTCATGACCGCGGCCCCATCTCGGGTCACGGAATATGTTTATGTTTGGGGACCACATCGTCAGTCCGTGGTAGATATCCCTGTCGCCTTCCGCGGAAAGGACGTTGAATCTTGCCCTTGCTTCCGTTGAGATGGCATCGGCTATCTCTTCAAGGAACTCATCATCGAACATCGCTGCCATTCCGATAGCCTGCGGGAAAACAGTTGCCGTGCCTCCGCGCGCTACGCCGTGAAGAGCTTCGTTCCACCAGTTGTATGCCGGGACACCGAGTCTTTCGACCGCGTCCGCTTCGAAAATAAGCTGCCCGGCCATTTCCTCAACCGTCATGCGGTTAACCAGTTCCTCTGCTGCTTTTCTTGCCTGTTCACGCGTCATTGATGTGGTTCTTCCTGTCTTTCTTTATTATCAGAGCTGTTTGACTGTCTCTCCTTCAAACAGCTTGCCTTTAATCGTTACATATTCAGGTATCGCCGTCTGCGGATTCTCGATCCGGTCGATCAGTTTGTTTACCGCGATCCGCCCAAGTGCGTCCGTATCCTGCTCCCATGTGGTGAGCTTTGGATCAAGTATCTTTGCGAGATTGACTCCGTCATATCCGCAAACACTTATGTCGCCCGGTATATTAAGTCCTCTTTCGAGTATCTCCGCCTGGCCTCCCATGAAAGCGTAGTCATCAGGGTACAGGATCGCCGTCGGCGGATCCGGAAGGTCGAGCATTATTGCTGTTTCCCTCTTTACCGATGCAACGTCATGGTATATTGCTTCGGCTACGTACTCCGGCGGAATTTCTAATCCGCGGTCTTTCATAGCGGCCTTATAACCGCTTATACGCTTTTGTGTTACCAGGGTGTGCTCGCCGTGTATGAACGCTACCTTGGTATGTCCATGATCGAGCATGTAGGATGTTAGCGCATAAGATCCCTCAAGGTTATCTGAGTTCACCGAACTCGCGTTATTAAATGAATAGTCAATTGTCACAACCGGGACTTCGCTTTTTACGAGTTCAAGGACCTCCTCGTTCTGGAAGTCCACGTTGGCTATCACCACGCCGTCGCAGTTGCGGTATCTGCAGTGCTGAAGAAAAGATGTCTTCTGCTTGCCGATGTTGTTGCTGATAAACGTTATGTCGTATCCGTTCGCCTCAGCCTCCTCCTTCACGCTGTTAAGTATGTGGGAGAAGTACTCATGTGTCAGGCCGCTCATGCTGTCATCGATGAACAGGACTCCTATGTTGTGGGATCTGTTTGTCTTGAGCAGTCTGGCTGCGGCGTTAGGGGTGTAATTGAGCTCCTTAGCCGTCTGAAGTACCAGTTCAACTGTCTCAGGACTTATGTCATCATACCCGTTCAAAGCCTTTGAAACGGTTGCAGGTGAAACGCCGCATTTTTTGGAAATGTCTTTGATTGTGACCATTTTCCCTCCTTTTTGCGGATTGTTACCCAAAATTGCGAATACGATTTCGTAACTATATTCTAATTAGCGAAATCGTTTTAGTCAATATGGATTTTGTTTTTTTTGCGTTTTTTTGGCAGGGAACTATCCTGTGATTTATAGTTTTCTCCTTTTTTTGCCCTTTTTTCACTTTTTTCTTTACAAATTACTCCTTCCGCCCGTATAATGACCTTAAGTATACGAAATCGTGTTCGTTGAGAGGTTTATTCAATGAGATTTGGATTTTTTGATGACATAAACAGCGAATATGTAATAACGACGCCAGAAACTCCCCTTCCATGGATCAACTATCTGGGGTCGCAGGACTTCTTCAGACTGATCTCAAATACATCGGGCGGCTACTGCTTCTATAAGGACGCAAAGCTTATGCGTCTCACCCGATACCGCTACAACAACAGTCCTATCGACTGCAGCGGACACTACTTCTATATAAAGGACGGAAGCAGCATCTGGAACCCGGGCTGGCAGCCTGTAAAAGCTCAGCTCGACTCTTATAAATGCAGGCACGGTCTCGGTTATACCGTCTTTGAAAGTTCAAAAAACGGGCTCAATGCTGTACAGGAGGTATTCGTTCCTCTTCAGGAAAACTGCGAACTCACAAGGGTGACCCTGATGAATGTTTCATCGGAACCCAAAGAGATCGATCTCTATAGTTATGTGGAATTCTGTCTCTGGGATGCGCAGGATGACGCGTCGAACTTCCAGAGGAACTGGTCGATCGGCGAAGTAGAAGTCGAAGGCAGCGCCATTTATCATAAGACAGAGTATCGCGAGCGCAGGAATCATTATGCGATGTTCTATGTCAACAAGGATATCTGCGGATTCGATACAAACCGAGATGAATTTGTCGGCCTCTATAACGGCGCAGACAGACCCCGCGCTATAGAAGCCGGTGTCAGCTATGACAGCATCGCTCATGGCTGGGCGCCTGTCGGCAGCCATCATATGAAGTTCACACTCGATCCTCAGAAGATCTATTCATGCATCTTCATTCTGGGCTACTGTGAGAACCCGTCCGAAAGTAAATTCGAAGCTCCGGGCATAATAAACAAGGCTCCTGCGGACAGACTGATCTCACTGTTCGGCACAGACGATCAGTTTGACGCCGCGCTTCATGCACTCAGGACCTATTGGAAAGACCTTCTTTCGAGTTTCAAGGTTGAATCGGGTAATGAAAAGCTTGACAGAGCCGTTAATATCTGGAACCAGTATCAGTGTATGGTCACATTCAATATGAGCAGATCCGCCAGCTACTATGAGAGCGGCCTCGGACGCGGCATGGGATTCCGTGACTCCTGCCAGGATCTTCTTGGATTCGTCCACCTGATACCTGAAAGAGCCCGCGAGAGAATAATCGACATAGCGAACACTCAATTCCCTGACGGAAGCACTTATCACCAGTATCAGCCACTGACCAAACGCGGAAACATGGCCGTTGGCAGCGGCTTCAACGATGATCCTCTCTGGCTGATCGCGTGTGTCTCGGCATATCTAAAGGAGACCGGTGATTTCAGTATCCTTGATGAGCAGTGCACCTTTGACAGCAATGAAGATGATAAAGCATCCCTTCTGGATCATCTCAGAAAGAGCTTTGACTATACGACTACAAACCTTGGGCCTCATTCCCTGCCGCTCATAGGACGCGCGGACTGGAACGACTGTCTCAACCTCAACTGCTTCTCGAAGCATCCGGGCGAGAGCTTCCAGATCACCGGGCCAAGCGAAGGTCCTGTCGCCGAGAGCGTGTTCATAGCGGGAATGTACGTGAAGTACGGAAAGGAATTCGCCGACATCCTGACGCATGCAGGATGTGAAACGGAAGCAGCGGACGTACTGGCTAAGGTAAAAAAGATGTGTGACGCTGTGCTTGACGCGGGATGGGACGGCGAATGGTTCGTAAGAGCGTATGACGCGTTCGGAGCTCCTGTAGGAAGTAAGGTCTGTGATGAGGGCCGTATATATATAGAACCTCAGGGCATGTGCGTCATGGCCGGCATAGGCAAAGATACAGGCGAAGCGGAAGCTGCACTCAGAAGTGTAGAGAAGCATCTCGACACAGAGTACGGCATAATGCTGCATCAGCCTGCCTATACAAGATACCGTCTTGAGCTCGGAGAAATCTCATCATACCCGCCGGGTTACAAGGAAAACGCCAGCATATTCTGCCACTGCAATCCATGGATAGCCATTTCCGAGGCCATGCTCGGGCATGGAGACCGCGCGTTCGAGGTATACCGCAAGACAAACCCGGTGTTCCTTGAAGACATAAGCGAGATACACCGCACTGAGCCTTACGCATATTGCCAGACGATCGCCGGCAAAGACGCAGCGACTCATGGCGAAGGCAAGAACAGCTGGCTTACAGGCACAGCCGCATGGTCGTTCGTATGCATCAGCCAGTACATACTGGGCATCAGGCCTGAGCTTGACGGGCTGCGCATCGATCCATGCCTGCCGCAGGAAATAGGTTCATTCAGCTGCGTACGCAGATTCCGCGGTTCCACATACAACATCAGTGTTGTGAACGGCAAAGACACAGAAAAAGGCGTCTCCTCGATAACGGTCAACGGCGCCCCTTGCGGAAGCAGCCTTATACCGGTACCGGAAACACCTTCGGTCATAGATGTCCGCATAAATATCGGCTAGTTTTTCTTCATAAGATTCTCAATACATAAGATCACGCGGTTCTTCGTCAGCAGCAGGATGAAGGACCGCGCGATCTTTTCTTTGTAAAGGTATCGCTCCTATATGATGCCGAGCGGTATCAGCGTCACAAGCAGAACAGCGACAAGGCTCCATATGATTATGAGAAAACTCTTTCTCTTTGCAGGCTCCATGTCAGGCACATAGTTTGATGCCAGGAAAAACGGAATGTATGTGGTGATGAATACCGGCAGCACGCCCCACCATTTATAAACCCAGATGAACGAGTGGTTTGAGGTGCCTGCCAGGAACGACTCTACCAGGGCAAAGAGCAGTGCCATGCTGATGGCCCCCGCCAGTCTGCAGTCTATGCCCTTCTTTCCGTTTTTGGCGAAATACCGTGTGCTGCGGTCTTCAGGCAACATCTTGAGGGATATCATACCAGCAATAGAAAACATCATCGAAAGCTCCCAGCATACGCCTATCAGCAGAATGAAAGTTGTAGATTCATTGCTGACAGACCAGAGCGGATAGCCGGCAAAATGTGCTATTATCGCGTTGCAGATCTCATACAGCCAGTGCACTCCGTAAAGCGCGAGTCCGGCAAATATCATGTCGTATTTCTTATTGTGGAACTCGGTCCAGTATATGTAGAACACGACAGCAAGAATGAATATGAATGTCCAGTTGAAGTTCTCTGTGCTGCGGACCTGAATGGCATTTACAAGATCCATGGACAGCTGTGAACCGTCTCCCCAGAATTGAAACATCTTCCAATCTCCTTTCCGCTTCAATTGTTTACCTATATGTGTCAATACTATCATAATTCTGTCTTTTCGAGAACAAAATGTAGACACTGCGCGGTCCGGATTGATAAAATTGATTCGAAAAGAAAGGAGGCTCTTAAATGAGAGAACTTACACTCGGCAGCACCGGCATCACGGTGCCGCAGAACGCGTTCGGAGCGCTTCCGATACAGAGACGTTCAACTGAAGACGCAGTCGCCCTCCTCCGCAAGGCATATGAAGGCGGCATGCGTTATTTTGATACCGCGAGAGCATACACAGACAGCGAGACAAAGCTTGGCATCGCCTTTGAAGGCATGCGCGACAAGGTCTTTATAGCCACCAAGACTACAGGCACGACCGGAGACAAGGTCAGAGAAGATCTGGCAACGTCTCTTCGTGAACTCCGCACTGACTATATCGATGTTTATCAGCTGCATATGGTGGACAGAGTCTACCAGCCGGGCGACGGAACAGGAGTATATGAAGCTCTGCTTGAGGCAAAAGAGGCCGGGAAGATCCGTCACATAGGAGTGACGGCTCACAAGATAGGCGTGGCCTTCGATCTCGTAGAATCAGGTCTCTATGAGACCATGCAGTTCCCGTTCAGCTATCTTTCCGGTGATCAGGAGATCCGCCTCGCTAAGCTTTGCGCTGAAAAGAACATGGGCTTCATAGCCATGAAGGGACTTGCGGGAGGACTTATCTCCAGGTCCGATGTCGCCATGGCCTACCTTGAGGATTATCCGAACGTGCTGCCTATCTGGGGAGTCCAGAGAGAGCACGAGCTGGATGAGTGGCTGTCATACATGGATGACACTCCTGCCCTTACAGAAGAGATGCGCGCGTACATAGAAAAGGAAAAGTCTGAGCTGGCAGGAGATTTCTGCAGAGGCTGCGGCTATTGCCTCGCTACCTGCCCTGTCGGAATAGCCATCAACAACTGCGCAAGGATGTCGCTCATGCTGAGGCGCGCGCCTTCAGACGCGTGGCTTACAGAGCACTGGCAGGAAGAGATGAAGAAGATAGAGGACTGCATAGAATGCGGTCAGTGTTCAGCTCACTGCCCGTACGAGCTCGACACCCCTAACCTTCTCAAAAAGAACTACGAGGACTATAAACAGGTCCTCGCCGGCAAGGTTGCTGTAGATAAATAACAGGAGGTTTTTCAGATAATGAGCAATATCGTCGACAGGTTCATGAAGTATATCTCCATCGATACACAGTCTGATGAGGACAGCACTACTTCACCGAGCACTTACAAGCAGTTCAGACTGGCAAGGCTCCTGGCGGAAGAAATGACGGATATGGGAGTATCCAATGTGCGTCTGGATGACCGCAACTGCTACGTATATGGAGAGATCCCGGCAAACACGGATAAGGATGTCCCTGCTCTTGGATTCATAGCGCACATGGATACCGCTCCGAGGACACCGGGTGATGCCGGCAACGCGAGGATCCATAAGAATTACGACGGCGGCGTGGTGAAACTGAATGATACCGTTGAACTCGATCCGGCGATATACCCGGAGCTGAAGAATTATGTGGGCTGCGACCTGATAGTTACTGACGGTGTATCCCTGCTTGGCGGAGATGACAAAGGCGGCATCGCAGAGATCATGACGATGGCGGAGACGCTGATCAACGACCCTTCCATCCCGCACGGAAAGATTGGTATCGCCTTCACTCGCGATGAAGAGATCGGCAAAGGCACGGAGTTCTTCGATGTAGAAGGCTTTGGAATGGACTATGCATATACTGTAGACGGCGGTCCTATCGGCGAACTGGAATATGAATGCTTCAACGCTGCTGAGGCGCGTATCTATTTCAAGGGACGTGACATCCACCCGGGATATGCCTTCAACATAATGGTAAACGCGGTAAGGATAGCCGCAGAACTTGACGGAATGCTGCCGCACAGTCAGCGTCCTGAATACACTTCCGATTATGAGGGGTTCTTCCACATGACCTGGATGGAAGGCACAAGCGCGGAGGCTGAATCCCGCTATATCATAAGGGACCACGATCCGCTCGCTTTTGAGGAAAAGAAGATGGTCCTGCAGAAATGCGTCGATTTTCTCAATGGCAAATACGGCGACGTGATCACCCTTGAAATACGCGAGCAGTACCGGAACATGAAAGAGCTGATTGAACCGCATATGTTCCTTATCGACAATGCCAAGGCTGCTTTCAGGGCATGCGGAGTCGAGCCGATAATACAGCCTATCAGAGGCGGCACTGACGGAGCAGACCTCACCTTCAAGGGCCTGCCTTGCCCTAACCTTTCGACAGGCGGTATGAACTTCCACTCCAACACGGAGTACATGCCTGTACAGTCAATGGAAAAGATGGCGGAAGTGCTTATAGAACTCGCAAGAGTCAAATAGGTTATAATAAAGCAATAAAAGAACCGCAGCAGGCGCTGCGGTTTTTTTACTCTTTTGCTGCCTGCGGTCCCAGGGTCGACAGCCTTCGGAAGCTCAGAAGCACCATTGACACCGACATGATGAACGCCATCGTGTCGGATATAGGACTGGCGGCAAGTATGCCGTTGATGCCGAAGAACCTCGGAAGGATCACCAGCAGCGGTATCAGGAAAAGCCCCTGCCTCGACAGCGACACCAGAAGCCCCTGCCTGTTGTTGCCGGTAGCTGAGAAGTACATGATAGTGACCGGCTGTATGTTCTGGAAGAACACAAACATCATGTAGATCTTGAGGTATTTCTCCGCGAAATCATAGTACATCTCTGTTCCGGTCCCGAAGAAGGATATGATCTCTCTCGGGAATGTCTGAAGTGCGAAGAAGAACAGCACTCCTACAGTGAATGCCGCGCCGAAAGCCCTCCAGTATGTAGCCCTGACTCTGTCATAGTTTTTGGCGCCGAGGTTGAATCCCCATATAGGCTGGCAGCCCTGAGATATGCCGACCGCGAAAGATATCATTATCATGTTGCATTTCTGAGCAATGCCCGAAACTGCCAGAGGTATCTCCGGTCCGTATGTCGATAAGGCTCCATATGTCGCCAGCACGTTATTCAGCACTATGTTGGTGGACATCATCAGCATGTGGTTGATGAAGTTAGGTATGCCCGCCCTCATGCTTCCGGTAAGGTGCTTAGTGCTTATCCCCAGGTCCCTGAAGCGTATCCTGAAAGCCTTGAACCTTGGATAGTAAAGGACAACCAGCATGCAGCTGGAGAACTGGGATATCGCGGTCGCTATGGCCGCACCGCGAAGCCCCATGCCCATAGGAAACATGAACAGCCAGTCGAGAAAAACGTTCAGCACCGCCCCTTCCACCATGCAAAGCATGGAATATGCCGGGCTTCCGTCCGCCCTTATGAGAGGCGCAGATGCCTGAGTGAACAGATGAAACGGCAAGCCGAACATTGTCACTGACAGATATGTGATCGCCAGCGGGTATACGGTCCCGGCAGGGTCAGCTCCGCAGAGCTCCACTATATTGCTCTTGAACACAAAAAGCAGCAGGCCCGTGATGATACCTGCTGCCGCCGCACCGGTGATACCGGTGTGGACATATTTTTTTGCTTCATCGATTTTCCCCGCTCCCTGATTGATGCTGAAGTTGGAAGCGGTACCTATCCCGAACAGCATGCTGATGCCCGTTGTGAGCGTCACTGTCGGGAACACTATGTTTGTCGCAGCATTTCCGAGCATACCAACCACATGGCCGATGAATATCTGGTCAGTGATATTGTATATGGCGCCCACCAGCATGCTGATGATCGAAGGTATGGCATACCTCGCGATCAGCGGCAAAAGCGGCGCGCTGCCCAGCGGATTGTCTGCGACTTGTTTGTCTATTTCTCTTCTCCCTTAAGCTTTTCTATCTTCGCAAGGATCTCTTTTTCTTTAAACAGGAAGAACAGGCAAGCGCCTATGACGCAGCAGATGAACGCGACCAGCGCCGTTCTGCGGTAAGCTGCAGCAGCTGCTGCTTCGGTCGTGCCCGGAACGTTTGCGATAGCAGTCATCGAAGTAAATACAGCAAGAGCAATGGCCTGTCCCATCTTGAACGCGAATGTACGCGCTGCGAAGAACATTCCGCTCCTGTCCTCACCTGTCTCCAGACGGCTCAGCTCGGCCACGTCAGCAACGCAGGCCTGTGGCAGGATACCCAGAATGGCCATAGGTATCGACGCGCATACCGCGACTATGAATCCCCAGACCAGGCCCTCTCCGCACAGGAAAGTGATGAGGAATACAGCCGAATACGCAAAGAAGCCCGTGATGATCATTTTCTTTTTACCGATCTTCGGAGCAAGCTTGTTGACTATCGGGTACTGGCATACGCTGAGGAATGTCATTGTAGCTGTAAGCACGAATGTCCATGTGTCCTCTATCTTCATCAGCTTGGTCTCATAGAACGCGAGGCCTGTCTGGAAGAGTGTAAGCGCAAAGAAGTAGATCACGTCGCTGTATACGAAGCGGCGGAACATACCGTTCTGGAATGTCTTGAGCAACGAAGCGAAAGCCTTTGTTTCACTCGGCTTGGCGTCAAGATAATCACGTTCCTTGATATAGAACGACGGTATCAGCATCGCGATGCAGGCGATAGTTGACATAATGGCAACTGCAAAGCGAATGGAGTTCTCCGGTCCTACCGCTCCCTGGATCATGCCTGCCACGTTAGGCAGCATGTATGAGATCGAAAGGCCTGCAATATATGTGAATGAAATGTATGTGGAAACGTTGATGCGGTGCTCCTGCGTATCGCCAAGCTCCGCTATCAGAGCGTTGTACGGTGTGCAGTAGATGGTCATGAACAGATAGAACGAGATCATCAGCACAAAGACGACTGTATCGTTTACGGCGATGCTTGCCGTCTGAGGCAGAGTGAACAGTCCTATCGTCAGGAGAGCGAACGGTATCGCTATCGCCTTCATGAACGGGATGCGGCGTCCGCCCTTGAATTTGGCTCTGTCCGACCAGCCTGCGATCAGCGGGTCTGTTATGGCGTCAAATATACGGCCTACTGCGAGGACCAGACCGAAGAGTGTCAGCTTCAGGAAGATGTGATCCTGTGTGATCCCGGAAGCAAAGATTCCGGTCATTGGGTTCTGTTCATTAGGCGTACCTGTGTAGTAGTAGACCATCCAGTTGGATACTATTCCTGCAAGCAGGCTCCAGCCAAACTGCCCTATCGCAAAGATCCACAGTAGTTTGTTGGTGATAGGTTTCTTCTGCATAACGTTTTTCTCCTTTTGTTGTGCATTATTAATTCTCCGATCCCTAAATTTTATAATAACAAAAAACTGTTGGTCACCCAACAGTTTTTTGCTTTATATGCCTTTTCGTCGGTTTTATTCGAAGTCGTACGACTTGCAGACAGGCGCATCGATGGCTGAGGATTCCTCATCGAACCAGATGAGGTTCCTTCCGGTCTCCTTATCGAAGAGCTGTATCAGCTCTGGAGCCACGTTGAAATGAATCTTACTGCCCATCGATACATCCTCTGCCAGTCCGACAGTCGGGATAACCATGACTACTTCATCCTCACCGCTTCTGGCGTGCAGGTTGTACTCGGAACCGAGCATCTCGGATACCTCGATGACTGCTGTAAGATCTCCTTCTCCGACATTGATGTGCTGAGGACGGATGCCCGCGATGATATCGCACGGCTTCGCGCCGTTCTGCTTGAGAGCTTTCTGCTGGAACTCGGAGAGTTCAAACTTTGCTCCGCGAATCTCAGCATAGTACTTTCCGCCTTCAAGAAGCAGCTTGCAGCCGTCAAAGAAGTTCATTACCGGCATGCCGATGAATCCTGCTACGAAGAGGTTGACCGGCTTGTTGTAAACTTCGACCGGTGTACCGATCTGGTTTACATAACCGTCCTTCATGATGACGATACGGTCACCAAGAGTCATAGCCTCTGTCTGGTCATGCGTTACGTACATGAATGTGGTATTGATCCTCTTGCGGAGCTTGATGATCTCTGCTCTCATCTGGTTTCTCAGCTTAGCGTCGAGGTTTGAGAGAGGCTCGTCCATGAGGAATACCTTAGGATCACGTACCATAGCACGGCCGATGGCTACACGCTGACGCTGGCCGCCGGACAGAGCCTTTGGCCTTCTGTCAAGGTACTGTGTGATGTCGAGGATCTCAGCGACTTCATTTACCTTCGCATCGATCTCAGCCTGCGGAGCTTTCTTAAGCTTGAGGGCGAACGCCATGTTCTCGCGAACTGTCATGTGAGGATACAGAGCGTAGCTCTGGAATACCATCGCGATATCTCTGTCCTTAGGCGAAACGTCGTTCATAAGCTTCCCGTCGATGTAAAGCTCGCCGCCGCTGATGTCTTCAAGGCCTGCCACCATTCTGAGTGTTGTGGACTTTCCGCAGCCGGACGGTCCTACCAGAACGATGAATTCCTTGTCCTTGATGTTGATGTTGAGGTCGTGGACCGCGGTCACCTCGTTGTCATACACCTTCTTTAATCCTTTGATGATTACTTCTGCCATATTCTTTAACTCTAGTATACGGGACTCCTCCCGGATACCTCGCGACCGCCCGCGAGGGACGCGCCACATTACGACAGGTCTCCACACTGCCGCACCGTGAGTTTAACGGATGATTCCTCCTTTCTTTAGGACACATGGATCAGATCGTGGAGTGATCATGGGTCCTTTGGTGGGTAGTTATCACTTAGTTGTCCGGCCATAGCGCCGGGTAATACTTAATATTTCTTCTGCGAGTTCTTCTGTGGCAGCTCCCGGTCTCATTCGCCAGGTCCAGTTGCCTGACGGTATTCCCGGAGCATTTATCCTGGCCTCATCGCCAAGTCCAAGCCAGTCCTGCATCTGTGCGACAAAGAGTCCTGCGACAGAGCTCATGCCCGCACGTATCACTCCCCTTGCGTAGCCTTCTTCCTTATTAAGCCCGAAGTAGCTCTTCGCTTCGGCGAGTTCCTCTTCATCTGCTATGGCGAGCCAGCCTTCCAGCGTGTGGTTGTCATGCGTGCCTGTATAGCAGATGCAGTTTATGTTGTAGTTGTGAGGCAGGAAAGCCGCGATCTTCTGCACGTCGAAAGCGCATTGCAGCAGCTTCATTCCCGGGAAGCCTGAATCTTCAAGAAGCTGTCTCACCTCCGGCGTCGAATAGCCGAGGTCTTCTGCGATGAAGTCGAGGTCCGGAAAACGGTCTTTCAGAGTATCTACAAGAGCGATGCCCGGTCCTTTGACCCAGCGGCCGCGGCGGGCCGACGTATCACCATATGGAATGGCGAAATAGCTCTCAAATCCTCTGAAATGATCTATTCGGATCACGTCGAACAGCTCTCCCAGTCCCGCTATCCTGCGGATCCACCAGCCAAAGCCGTCCTCTTTCATCGCATCCCAGTCGTACAGCGGATTGCCCCAGAGCTGTCCATCCTCAGTGAACAGATCAGGCGGTACGCCCGCAACTTCCTTAGGCAAATTCTTCTCATCGAGCTGGAACCAATGAGGTTCAGCCCAGACTTCCGCGGAATCCAGAGCTATGTATATAGGGATGTCCCCTATTATGCTGATGCCCGCTTCATTCGCGTAAGCCTTGAGAGCATTCCACTGCTTGTAGAACAGGAACTGTATATACTCAAACACTTCCACATCTTCGAAGAGCTCTTTGTTCCATCTGGCACAGGCTTCAGGCTGATGGAGCCTTATATCTTCATCAGGCCACTCCGTCCACGGACGCATGTCATAGTGCAGCTTGAGCGCCATGAAAAGCGCGTAATCCGGAAGCCACTCTTTCTCCATGATGAAAGTGTTTAACGCATTTCTGTCCCTCGGGATTCCCCTTGCGGCAGCTTTTCTCAGCAATCCAAGTCTGTTCTCGTACAGTTTGCCGTAGTCCACCTTATCCGGATCATCTCCGAAATCGGCGGCATCAGCTTCATCTTTTGTAAGAAGCCCGTCTTCGATGAGGATCTCAAGATCCACGTAATACGGATTTCCGGCAAATGATGAAAAGCTCTGATACGGCGAATCTCCGTAGCTGATAGGACATACCGGCAGCATCTGCCAGTACTTCTGCCCCGCGGAGCAAAGAAAGTCGACAAACTCCCTTGCCGCAGGCCCCATCGTTCCTATTCCGTACGGCGACGGAAGCGAGAACAAAGGCATCAATATACCTGCTGAGCGCGCTGCTTTTTCCATAGACTAACCCTTTACCGCGCCGGCAGCCACACCCTTGATGATGTGCTTCTGCAGCGCCATATAGAAGATGATGATCGGCAGCATCGAAAGCATGATTACAGCCATCGTTGCGCCCAGGTCTACCGAGCCGTAGCTGCCCTTGAGATACTGTACGTGGATAGGGATCGTCATGTATTTGGTCCTGTCGAGTACAAGGTACGGGAGCAGGTAGTCGTTCCACACCCACATGGTCTCAAGGATACCGACGGAAATAAGTGTCGGCTTGAGCATCGGAAGAACTACGTTGAAATATGTACGTATCGGGCCGCAGCCGTCAATTGAGGCAGCTTCCTCTATCTCAAGCGGCAAGCCCTTTACGAAGCCGACAAACATGAATATGGCAAGTCCGGCTCCGAATCCCAGATAAACGATCGGGATGGTCCAAGGTGTATTCAGCTTGAGGTTATCTGCCGTGAATGTCAGCGTGAACATTACCATCTGGAACGGTACGATCATGCTGAACAGGCAGAGATAGTAGAACGCGTTCGCAAACTTTGAATTCACGCGGGCTATGTACCATGCAGTCATCGAAGTAAACAGCAGGATCAGAAATACCGAAGCGATCGTGATCCAGAATGAGTATCCGACGGACTTCATGAACGGATAGTTACCGAAAGTCATGCCCTTGATATAGTTTGCCCATCCTACAAAAGTTTCAGCAGTAGGCAGCGAGAACGCGTTTGTATTGATCGATGCATTCGACTTGAATGAGTTGATGACGACCTCGAAGATCGGCATTATCCATACGATGCTCAGTAACACAAACACGACTGACACCACATTGCCGAGCGGAGTAAACTTCTGTACATGCTTCTTTTTCATTGCTGCACCTCCTTACTCCTTGTGGCTTTCTGCTGTGCGAGAGCCAGTACGGCAACAAGAATGAAGAATACGACAGCTTTCGCCTGTGCAACTCCATGGAAATTCTTATTGATGTTGTATGTCGAGAATATATTCAGCGCAAGCAATTCTGTCATATTCACCTTGGTGTTCTCGAGCATGACAGAAGGAAGACCGCCTGTTAAAGCCAGGTTCTGGTCGAACAGCTTGAATGAATTGGTCAGCGTCAGGAACGTGCAGATCGTGATCGACGGCATAACGTTAGGGATGATGACCTTTGTAAGTGTCTGCCATCCTGTAGCTCCGTCTATCTTCGCGGCCTCGAGCATGTCGCCAGGGACAGCCTGAAGTCCCGCGATATAGATGATCATCATGTATCCTATCTGCTGCCATGCGACCAGTATGACCAGTCCCCAGAAGCCGTATGTAGCGTTCGCTGTCAGGTATGTATTGTAACCTTTCAGTATCGCGTCGAAGATCATCGACCAGATGTATCCAAGCACGACGCCTCCGATAAGGTTAGGCATGAAGAATACCGTACGGAACAGATTGGCTCCGCGAATGTTCTGTGTCAGAGCGTAAGCAATGAAGAAAGCCAGAACATTGATAAGGATGATCGATACTACCGCAAATGCCGCCGTGTTCCAGAAAGCATGGCGGAATCCGGCATCTGTGAATGCTTTGATATAGTTCTGGAATCCGGTCCACTTCGCGTCTCTAGGAGTGTTGAAGGTGCAGAAGCTCAGATAGATACCCTGCAGAAAAGGCCAGACAAAACCGATTACAAAGCATGCCAGAGTCGGCACGATGAACAGCGGGAAGCATTTCTGTATAGGTCTGCGGATCAGCACGCTGTTCACGGTCGAATGATCGTGTTTTTTCTTTTTCTTTTTCTTCTTTCAGGCAAATTGCTCATCTCCTTCCTTAGTTTTTCTTTTCAGCTTTCAGCTGTGTAAAAAAAACAGGGGCAGGCGAGTCTGCCCGCCCCTGATTTTTCGCTATCAGCGAAAAGGAGTGAGTATTAGTTTCCTTCTACACTGTACTCGTAAGCCCAGCCGTCAACAAATGCCTTAACGACCTCTGCCCAAGTGTCATCAGACGGAGCCGAGGAGTAAGCAGCAAGAGCTGTAACAAGTGTTGCGCGGAAGCTGTCTACGTTTGGTGTGTAGTTGAATGCCCATGTGCAAGCATAGTTGCCGTTGGCAAGAAGCTCAGCACCTGCCTTGGAGAATCCATTTGCCGACTCAGGAGCCTGCTTGAATGGAATGTCGCCGATCGAGCTGAGTACCTCGAGTCCCTTCTCGGATGTTACACACCATTTCAGGAAGTCGAGTGTAGCCTGCTGATCAGCTTCCGAAGCCTGGCTGTTTACTGCGAGGCAGTTCTCTGTACCGGAGCACAGTCCTGCTTTCTCTTCGCCTTCAACGCCGCAGTAGATAGGGATCATCGTGATATCATCAGGATTCATCTGGAACTTATCTGCTGTCAGATTTGCCCATTCCCATGTACCATTCTGATAGAATACTGCTTTGCCTTCGCCGAATTCAGCCTCAGCCTGGTCGCCTGTAGCTGTCGTCAGGGATGTAGCATCCTGAGCGGAGTCAGTAATGTACAGATCCCAGATCTTGCGGAAGTTGTCCATGTAAGTTCCCTTGATCGTAGCCGGCTTGTCTGTGATTCCGTCATCGCGGAACTCATAGAAGATCGGCATGTTGGCCAGGTGGCCGGAGAATCTCCAGGACGACGAATCATCAAGTCCTGCGGATGTGAATGCATCGAAGCCGAGTTCACCGGCGCGGGCGTGGATGTCGTCTGCAACAGCCTTCAGCGAGTCGAAGTCCTTGATCTCATCGATCGAGTGACCTGCCTGCTCCAGGAGTGCCTTGTTGGTGATGATACCATAGGACTCATAGATCCAGCCGATAGCCTTGGTCTCGCCATTGGCATTGACCAGGTTAAAGTCGTTTGTGGTCAGCTCATTCATGAAATCAGTGCCGTCCAGTGGCAGGCAATAGTCATCCCAGTCATTCAACGCGCTCATGTTACCGACATTGAAGAGTGTTGGAGGCTCGGACTTAGCCATTTCTGCAGTCTGTGTATCACTGTAGGATCCGGACGCAGCAGTTACGACCTTGCAAGGAACACCTGTCTCCTCTGTATAAGCAGCTGCAAGTCCCTGAAGAGCTTCGTCAGCCTCAGGCTTCATGTTCAGCCAATACACGGAACCAGTTCCATCATCGCTGCTGGAACCGCCGCCACCGCATGCGGTGAAAGCGAATACCATAGCGAAGGCAAGGAAAAGAACGAATAGTTTCTTCTTCATAATTTCCTCCTTAGAAAAAACCAATACTTAGAATAAGCCTTTTCGATAGCTTACCCAATAATTATAAAATCTTACGTTATCCAATTCAATTGCTTACAAAAAAAAATCGTTAACAATTTGCCGCTGCTTCCTTCCAAACCCTCTCCGCTTGTTTTTTTTACTTTTCATGTTTATAGTAGATGATAAGGAGGACAGAGAAATGGCACATGATACAAACCCCGAACTGCAGAAGCAAGTCATCTATTCTGTTTTTGTTCGCAACCATACAAAAGAAGGAACTTTCAGGGCTATGATCCCTGACCTTGACCGCATAAAGGATCTGGGAACAGACATCATATGGTTCCTCCCGATCCATCCGATCGGAGAGGTAAACCGCAAAGGGTCTCTGGGAAGTCCTTACGCAAACAAGGATTACCGAAGCGTCAATCCGGAATACGGTACAATGGAGGATTTCAAGGAACTCGTTGATGCCATCCACGACAGAGGCATGCGCTGCATGATCGATGTAGTGTATAACCATACATCACCGGATTCCGTACTCTGGAACGAGCATCCTGAGTATTTCTATAAAAAGCCGGACGGCAAGCCGGGAAACCACGTAGGCGAATGGACCGATGTCATCGATCTTGACTACAACGTTCCTGAGCTGTGGGACTATCAGGTGGAATCACTCAAAGGCTGGGCGTATCTGGTCGATGGTTTCCGCTGTGATGTGGCGTCCCTGGTCCCTGTGGATTTCTGGGTCCGTGCCAGAAAAGAGGTAGCTGCGATCAAGCCGGACTTCGTATGGCTTGCCGAGAGCATACACCGCTCGTTCAACGTCATGTGCCGTCGTCACGGCATGAAGGCGGCAACGGATGTGGAAGCATATGAAGCCTTTGATATCGAGTACGAATACGACCTGCGTGATGCCTTTGACGCCTATCTGGACGGCACGGGCAGCCTTGCGCACTGGATGGATCTGCTGAACTTTCAGGATTTCGCATACCCAAAGAACTATAACAAACTGCGTTACCTTGAGAACCACGATACAGACCGCATATCCCCGAGAGTCAAAGATGATATCTCTCTGAGAAACTATACTGCTCTTATCTTCTTCCTCAAAGGCACCACCCTTCTCTATGGCGGTCAGGAGTTTGCTGTCGGACACAGACCAAGTCTGTTTGATGCAGACAAGATTGAATGGGATACGGGCAAAGATCTCTCACTTTATATCCGCAAGCTTGCGGAACTTAAAAAAGAGACACTATCGCCTGATGACATCTTCTTCGCCAGGACCGATGAGGAAAAAGACATCGCTGTTCTCATGAGGGATGACCGGAATAGCTGCAAGATAGCAGTGTTCTCATTCAAGGGACTTGAAGGAGACGCGAAGGTCGATTTCCCGGACGGTTCATATGACGAGCTGATAAGCGGCGGCAAGATAGATGTAAAGGACGGAATTCTCCACTGCAGCGGCGAACCTCTCTGGATCTCAGTCCCGTCAGATATAGTAGTTACGGAGGTATAGTCATTAACAGATTCTTCGATTCCGAAGCTCCGATCTGGAGCGCGATCGGAAAGATGGCCGACATAGGCATGTTGAGCGTTCTCTGGACAATATGTTCGATACCTATCATTACGATGGGCGCAGCTTCAGCTGCTCTGATGAGGTGTGCTCTCAACATGAACACACTTGAAGGCAACTGGAGAAGCCGCAACTTCTTCCGTTATTTCCGCGACAACTTTAAAAATGCCACTCTTCTCTGGCTGATATTCCTGCTGACCGCGGCCGTGTTTATCTTCGATCTTGTCGTTCTTGCAGATCCCGCCAACTCCGTAATGCGCGTCCAGCGTTTTATCGCGGTTATCGGTCTCATCATATGGATGATCACTGCCGTCTGGGCCTTTGCTCTTACAGCGCAGTTCGACGCAGGGATTTTTCAGACAATAAAAAATGCCTTTTACATAGGCATTTCCAAGCTGCCGCGTACTGTCATAATGTGCGCGCTATGGCTTGTCCCGGTCGCTCTTCTGGTGTTCAACCCTTATGTGCTGAGCCGCATAATTGTGCTGTGGCCCGTTCTCTTCTGGGGCGGCACAGCTTATTTCTGCGCCAAATTGATGGTCAAACCGCTGACCCCGTTCTTCGAGGAAGCGGGTGTTCATCTTTTTAAGGGGATGGAGGAAGAAGAGGAACCTGATCCTAAAGATCAGTAGAAGCCATTCCGGCAGCTACGCCGCTTCAATGGTGATACGTGTTGAATTCATTCCGAGAACATATTCGTTTTCTATCTTCGAAGCTATTCCTCTGAGCAGCAGGATGTTTTCCTTTATGTCCTCATCCGCCTCTTCAAACGGATCAAAGAACGGCCCTAGACTGCGGAAGTCTATCTCCACATTGCCTTTGTATATCCTTGCCAGAATGTCCATGTAGGCATTCTGGTCTTTTTTATTGGCTGCGTATACTGCCATCTCCTCTACAGCCAGCGCTGCCTTCATTGCCTCGTGACTGTCGATCCCGCTCTTCTCGCACACATCCTGCAGCACTTCGCTTATGCCGGATATGAAGGAAGCATCATTTGTGATGGTCACATCCAGAACAGGCTCGGCATCATGACAAAGCATCCTGGATAACGGTCCGAAAAAACACGTTTCCAACCAGCAGCAGGATCAATCCGGAAACAAGGCCTCCGGTGATCGCGGCTGTAAGACTTTTACCTGCAGTTTCATGGTCACGCCTGCCCAGAGAAAGCGCGTATATGGCTGCGCCTCCGTTTCCCAGAAGCGAGTAGGCCGCGGCCATTACAAGCATGAGAGGCATGCCAAGACTTATGACCGCCATCGCGTCGCTGTCCAGCAGGTTGGATACCAGCATGCTGTCCACAAATTCGTTTAGAGAAAGCGCAGCATAGGTGATTATCGTCGGCAGCAGATATTGAAAAAATTTCTTCCGGAGAAGCCGGTCCGATCTTGAATATGCTTTTTCCATTATTCCATTCTAGTCAGTCTTCATAGGCGAGACGTATTCGGAACTGACCCATCCGTACTGTCCGTCATATTTGATGAACAGCCAGTCACCTTCTCTGCCCTCTTCTACAACTTCTGTTTCGTAAGGAACTACCATAAGAATATCGTATTCCTGTCCCGGGCCGCAGCGCAGGTTGAGGCCGTCCTCTGTATTTATGACACCATGGAAGCCGTTCTTGATACGGGTCGACGGTTCAACAAGCTGGCCCTTGTCATCGTCAGACACTTCCTTGACTTCCTTTGGCTTGATCTGGGTCTGATCTTCTGTCAGCTGCTCTGCGGTGCACCAGCCTGTAAGATCATCCGCTTTTATCTGCGCCCAGCCGTTTTCTGTTTTTAAGACCTTTACTTCCTGGCCATAGCTGAGAATATGGATCTCTTCTTTATCCTCTCCGGGCTCGCTGCGCATGACCAGCCCATCCTCTGCTGTGACATACATCGTCTTGACTTCTTCAAGTTTGATCTCTTCTGTGTTGACAGCTTCATCCTGATTCCATGGTTCCTCCCCTAAATAAGGCTTAGCGAACAGCATGAAGCCTATGACAGCTATACCTACAAACACGACCGCGGCAACGATAGATATGAGGGCCTTTCCAAGTCGTTTCCCCTTAGGCTCCTCATACTCTTTTTCTTCTTCGTCATCTGGGGTCTCTGTGTCTTCTATGCGCAAATGAGACTCGATCTTCTTTCCGCAGAAAGGACAGAACCTCACATCATCCTCTATTATCTTTCCACAATGCCTGCAGATCATATCCAACCTCCCTTTTCCGGTGATCGTCTCAAACGAACCGCTTTATTCTGATCCATGTGCGGTTCTTTTTCGATTCATTCCCTATCTCCTCCAGCATGGCTTTGCCCTTGCCTTTCAGAACAAGGACCGATCCCTCTTCGACTTTAGCGTCAACCTTTAAACACTCCGCGTGATCGACGGACACCAGTCCGCTCCGTACCGCATCCGCTGCCGTGTTTCTGGATATCCTGAACGCCGATGAAACTACGCTGTCGAGTCTGACCGAACTGACAGTGTCTTTTATTATCTCACAGCGCGTCTCCGGTATTATCACATCTCCCGCAGCCACGAGACCGGTCTTTACCGCAGCGCGTCCCGCCTGATGATACTCTCTCAAAAGAAAGTCCGCGATCTCAGGTACTATGAATATGTCCGCCCCGTCGTCTCTGACCAGGATGTCTCCCGTCAGTCTGCGTTCTATACCGAGCCCGAGTATCGAGCCCAGATAGTCTCTGTGACTGATAACGCGCGACATGGCAGGCTTCGTGACTCTCAGCACCATGACAAGGCCTTCTGTCGCCTCTTCATCACTGATTGGCAGGTCCGCGGGGATGCATACCAGCATCCTGCGTTCGGCGTCATCATAGCCGCCGTACATGAGTGTCCTTACACCCGCCGCGTGCATTGCCTCCTTCTTTGCCAGCGCCTGCTCGTGCGAATCAAGAAAGCCGGTCGCGGTCACATACCAACCATCCCGGCTTTGCGTGATCTTGTCCTCAATTTTAGCTAAAGTCAGTTCGTCCTTTGTCATCTGTCATGATCCGGGAGCGGTTTTATCAATACTCTGGTTTCAGTTCAAGATAAAGGTTCTTGTATTTTTCCGCAGATGCTTCCCAGGAAACATCCTTTGCGAGATCACGTTTGACCATATCGTCCCAACGCTCGCGATCAGTGAAATATACAGTCTTTGCACGGTTTATCGCGTCATACAGAAGTCCGGCGTCATACCCGTCGAATGTGAATCCGTTGCCTGTATTTTCAAACTCGTTATATGGCTCAACAGTGTCCTTCAGTCCTCCGGTTTCGCGCACGATCGGAACTGTGCCGTAGCGCATGGCGATCAGCTGCGTAAGTCCGCATGGCTCAAACAGTGACGGCACCAGAAGCGCGTCGGAACCGGCGTATATCCTGTGAGCTCTTCCTTCATCATACATTATGCACGAGCATACGCTGCCTTTGAACTCATTCTCGAAACCTCGGAACGAATCCTCATAGTATCCGTCTCCGGTTCCAAGCAGCGCTACCTGCGTGTTTCCATCAATCAGACCCGGAAGGATCATGTTCACAAGATCGAGCCCCTTCTGATTCGTCAGTCTGGAAATGAGTCCTATAACGAACTTCCCGTCATCGACTTCAAGTCCAAGTTCCTCCTGGAGAGCTTTCTTGTTTGCTTTCTTGTTTTTGAGCACGGTCTTCTCATCGTAATTCTCAGCCAGCCTGTTATCCGTTTCAGGATCCCACTGTACTACATCGATGCCGTTGACTATACCGCGCAGTTTGTACGCATGGTGGCGCAGATGCGCGTCCAGTCCGTCTCCGTAGAACGGTGTCTTTATCTCTTCGGCATAAGTCTCACTGACTGTTGTGATGACGTCAGCGTAAGCCAGGCCGCCCTTAAGCATATTTGCGTCTTCAACCCCCGTCTTGAGGACATCTATGCTGAAGACCTCATCCGGAAGATTTGTCCAGTATTTTATCGTAGGGATATTGTAGATCCCCTGGAAGCGGAGGTTGTGGATCGTCAGGACCGATTTGGCATCCCTTAGCGGCGTATCAGCAAACAGTGTACGCAGGAATATAGGGACAAGTCCGGCCTGCCAGTCATGGCAGTGGATGATATCAGGGATCCAGTCCATGTATAACAGCGCAGCCAAAGCAGCCTTACTGAAGTAGCAGTATTTTGGTATGTCATCGACAAGGCTGATGTACGGATTTCCGGCGGAAAAGAATTCCTCGTTATCTATAAAGTCATACACCACGCCGTCCCACACGTATTCCATGATGCCCACATGGAAGGACCTGCCGTCCGAGCAGAGATCCATGCCGAACGATCCGCGGTAGACCATTTTCTCCTTATACTCCTGCGGTATGCAGCGGTAAAGTGGTACTATCACCTTTACATCGCAGTTCTGTTCTGCCAGTGCCTTAGGCAAAGCGTACATGACATCTCCCAGCCCTCCTGTCTTGACGAACGGATAGCATTCCGACCCTATGAAAGCGATACTCCTTCTTGGCGTTGTTTCTGTCTCTCTCATTATTGTTTCTCCTTACTCATATTGTCCGTTGCGCGCGGAAGGGATCCATATCTCTCCGCTGCATCCTTCCATGGCAAATTGCAGCCTTCCCTGATCAGATACCAGCTCTCTGCCGGACAGAGCTCCGACATATGAACCTGAGACTATTATATCAAAGAATTCCTCAGAGTCACCGTTGGTCACCGTGATCAACACATCGCCGCGGCTGAACGCATACTTGGTTGTAGTCAGCTGCAATTCGCGGTAGTCCCCATACCACAGATCGGCTTCTGTATTATGTATATAATTCAGCTTCTTTATTATCTGGCAATACTCGTTATCATACGGAAGATCCTCTATAGTCAGCGCCGGCCGCAGCGATGCGTCCGAACCCTGCTCCTTTCTGCCCTCGATACCGAATTCCGAACCGTAGTAAACGGAAGGTATCCCCGGCAGAGTATATAAAAGTATATGTACAGGCAAATAGTGCCTTTTGTCTCTTAGCTTTGTTATTATGCGCTCCACATCATGGTTATCGACAAAATGATACAGGCGCGTGTCGCCAAGCCCCATGTCGCGCTGGCGTTTGAATGTATGCGCTATCTCAAAGTAATTGTGATCGTTGTGACCGCTGTACAGGGCTTTATGTAATGCATAATCCGTCACGGAATCCAGCATGTCATTATTGACCCAGCGTGAATACTCACCGTGGATCACTTCTCCCAGCAGCCAGAAATCTTCTTTCAGCCCGTAGGATAATTCGCGGAGTTCGTGCATGAAACCGAAGTCCAGCACGTCCGCGGCATCAAGGCGCAGACCGTCGATATCGAATTCCTGCACCCAGAACCGGATTGTCTCCTTGTGATACTCTTTCACCTCAGGGTTGTACAAGTTGAGCTTTGGCAGCAGGTCGTGGCCTCCCCAGTTCGCGTAAGAAAAGCCGTCGTTGTAGCTGTTGTTGCCCCAGAAGTTCACATCCAGATACCAGTCTCGGTAGCGGCTGTTCTCACGGTTCTCCTTAAGATCGCGGAAGGCGAAAAAGTCCCTCCCTGTATGGTTTAACACGGCATCCAGTATGACGTGTATTCCCTCTTCATGACAGCAGCGGACCAGTTCTTTAAGGTCCTCATTGTCTCCCAGTCTCTCGTCGACCCTGCGATAGTCCGCGGTATCATAGCCGTGAGATCCGGAAGAGAAACAAGGCCCCAGATAAAGAGCAGTGAAGCCGCTCTTCTTCATATGGCCTATCCATGCCTTTAATTCACGGAGTCTGTGATCCGTGTGACTATAATCGTTATATTCAGGTGCCCCCAGCAATCCCAGGGGATATATGTGATAAAAAACGGATTCATCATACCATGCCATCTGTTACTCTCCTATCCGGTCAAAGCACGGAAGCGATCAGAAGCGACTCCATGCTGTCAGCAGGGAGTTCGATGTTAAGGCCGGCCACTTTCAGCAATATCTCCATTCCTTCCATGCCGTAAGGCAGGTTGCAGTAAGTGCTCTCCGGGATCAGGACCCTTCCGCCGCGCCACTGATCCGCTTCTTCTAAAAAGAAATCAGATATCATGCATTGCCTATATATGGATCTTTCTTTTGTCCGGGTCAGAAGCCTGTCTGTACAGAACGAATCTCCTGCCGATCGCCTGTACGAACTCCGCTCCGAGCTCTTTCGCGATATCGTTTGCAGTCTCCTTCGGATCGGCAAGCGAACCTTCCTGGATCTGCACCTTCACGAGTTCATGAGCTGTCAGATAATCATCTATAGATTGAATAATGGCCGGTGTTACTTCGTCCTTGCCTATCATGACTGCAGGCTTAAGCTCCTGTGCCAGTTTCTTGAGCTCGCTTCTCTGCTTTCCTGTGATCATTTATGTATTCTCCTTTTCTTTTCTATCCATTGATTATTGTATCACACTATTGATGAAATGCATTTATGGTTATGGGCGCATGAGGTTTGTGATAAACTCAATACAACGAGCAGTAAGCAGAAATCAACTTAGGAGTACACAGATATGCCTCAATACATCGACAGAAAAGGGACTTCATGCGCTAAGTGGGACGGCCTTGAGCAGACATTCGGAGAAGACGGACTTCTTCCTTTTTGGGTCGCCGATATGGACTTTAAGGTGGACAGCCACATAGAAGCAGCGCTGAAAGAATATATCGAAACCGCGGCTTACGGTTATTACATTGCCCCGGACAGTTATTATGACGCCTTCATTGACTGGGAAAAGGCGGAACACGGTCTTTCTGCAGAGCGTGACTGGATCAGGTATTCGCCGGGCGTGGTGAGCGGTTTTCATTTTGCCGTACAGATCCTTACACAGCCGGGCGACGCAGTGATCGTCACTACGCCTGTATATTATCCGTTCATGCACGCTGTCAATAATAATGGGCGCAAGCTTATCTGCTCAGAACTTATAAACAAAAATACCCGCTACTATGTTGATTTTGAAGATTTTGAGAAAAAGATCGAAGAAAACCCGGTAAAGGCTTTTCTGCTCTGCTCTCCTCACAACCCGGTCAGCAGAGTGTGGTCTGAAAAAGAGCTGCAGCATATGCTTGAAATATGCAGACATCACAATGTGGCTGTAATTTCCGATGAGATCCACCACGATCTCGTCTTTGGCGGAAGCAGGCACACTCCTACTCTTAGTGTCGCAGAAGAAAGCGACCGCGTCATAATGCTTACCGCTGCATCCAAGACATTCAACATTGCCGCTTTCCATAATTCCTTTGTTGTGATCAGGGATCCTCAGCTCAGGGATGAGTGGGACCGCTTCATAAGCGGCATAAGAACGGGCAGCGGCAGCCCTGCCGGATATATTGCGGCAGAAACCGCGTACAGATACGGCAAGGCCTGGCTTGAAGATGTCAAGAAGACTATTTACGGCAACTACCTTTATATAAGAGAGCAGTTTGCAGAGCATCTTCCGGAAGCGCGTGTCACTCCGCTGGAAGCGACCTACCTTGCCTGGGTCGATCTTGGCGCGTATGTGAAAGCTGAAAATATAGAAGATTTTATACAGAAAAAGTGCCGCCTTGCCTTCGACTACGGTTCGTGGTTCGGAGAAAGCAACAGCAGCACCTTTATTCGTATCAATCTTGCGACACCACGGGAAAATATAGAAGAAATGGTCAGCAGGATCATATCTGCTTCCCGTTGATGTACCTCGCTTTTATGTTCTCTTTAGTTCCGATGTAGCAGAATCTCTCCACGGTCTGTGCAGGTGAAAGCTCTCTCGCAGCGTCGGAAAGACCGTCTATGACAAGGGCGTCAAATACCGAGCCCGGCTCCAGCGAGCCTGTGCCGCCAAAGAGATCTCCGCTCTGTTTTGTAGCCATCCAGAACGCCTCCGGGAAACTGATCTTGCGGTTGCCTTCAGGCTCATAGAATTCCTTCAGTTTGGACAGCTGGACCGCCCGGGCAGCCTGTGTGTAGACTCCGATGTGATGCCCGGCGGATATGTCGCTGCCAAATCCTATCTTCATTCCCCTGTCGAGCAGAGCGCCCGTCTGCATTATACCGGCAATGACGCTGATGGTCGCGTCCGGGCACTGTACGGCATAGCTGTCATATTTCTGCATGATGCGGATATCATCTTCCGATGGGAATATGAAGTGCCCACCTATGACAGGTCCGTTATCCATCAGTCCCGCCTTCTCGTATATTTCCGTATCGCATGAGCATTCAGGAAACAGCACTCTTGCCTGCTCCGCCTCCCAGAGTGACTCGACGAGATGCGTCTGCATCCCCACTCCATACTTTTTGCCCAGCTTCCCAAGATCATACAGAAGCTTTCCGGTACATGTCGGAGCAAACCTCGGCGTGAGTATCGGTTTAGTATTTTTGTTGCCGCTGTATTTTTCAAGGAGGGCCTCGGTCTCGCGTACCGACTCCTCAGCATCCTCCAAGAGATCTGCCGGAGCGCTGCGGTCCATGTTGACCTTGCCAACGAATCCTTTTATGCCTGCGCTGTCCATCCTCTCGATCAGATATGACGTAGCTTCGCTGTGTATGGTCCCGTATACGCAGGCATGCATGGTCCCGTTGGCCAGCATGTCGTCGACGAAAGCGTCGTACACGAGCTTCGCGAATCCCGGGTCCGCATACTTTGCCTCCAGCGGGAAAGTGCACTTATTCAGCCAGTCCTCAAGCAGCAGGTCCATTTCAAGACCTCTGTTGAGATACTGCGGAGCATGCACATGAAGATCCGAAAAAGCAGGGATCAGGACTCCGTTTCCGTGATCTGTCACCGGGACATTCCGGTATTCTTCCGGGACCGCAGGCCAGATGCCCTTTACCTTTCCATTCTCAACGGCAATGTAGCTGTCGGAATGCACTGCCAGATGCTCTCTGTCTTCTGAATAAACTATGTCAGCGTGTATCAGTTTCATCATAGGATCATGCGTCTATTGTTGAAATAGTCTGTGTTGTTTCTTCAAGTACGTCGAGCAGCACGCTTACCGTGTCGAGCGAGGTAAAGAGTGTTGCGTTGTTTTCACTCGCGCACTGCCTTATCAGGGCTCCGTCGTTTGCTGTAACGTGGTCTCCCGCCTTTCTGGTGTTGAGGATATACGCGATATGGCCTTTGCGGATCGCTTCAAGGATCTCATCAGAACCCTCGCTTATCTTCTTCATCTCACGCGTTCTTACGCCGTTTTCTCTAAGGAAAACAGCAGTGCCATGGGTCGCCTCTATATTGAACCCGAGGTTGTAAAACCTCTTTATCAGAGGAAGCGCCTCAGCCTTGTCATCTCCGGCAAGCGTCGCCAGCACGGTACCGTAGTTGCGCAGTTTTGTGCCGGATGCAATAAGAGCCTTATAGAGCGCACGGTTCAGTTTGTTGTCGTAGCCTATCGCCTCTCCGGTGGACTTCATCTCAGGTGAGAGATACGTGTCGAGCCCCTTTATCTTGTTGAAGCTGAAGACAGGGACCTTGACATAGAATCTCTTCTTCTCTTCGGGATAGAGGTCGAATATGCCCTGTTCCTTCAGCGATTTTCCCAGAATAGCCTCTGTCGCGATATCCGCGAGGCTGTATCCGGTAGCTTTTGAAAGGAACGGGACCGTTCTTGATGATCTCGGATTCACCTCGATTATAAATACATCATCATTCTCGTCAACTATGAACTGAATGTTGTAAAGCCCTATTATGCCTATGCCCTTGCCCAGTTTTTTAGCATACTGCAGTATAAGGCCTTTCACTTTGTTGCTTATAGAAAACGCCGGGTAGACCGAGATCGAGTCTCCTGAATGGATGCCAGTCCTTTCAACAAGTTCCATAATACCCGGAACAAAGACGTCCCGTCCGTCGCATATGGCATCGACCTCGACTTCCTTGCCTAGTATATACTTGTCTACCAGAACAGGTTTGTCCTCGTCGATCTCTACCGCAGTCTTCAGATACTGCCTGAGCTGAGCCTCATCGCCTACTATCTGCATAGCACGGCCTCCGAGCACAAATGACGGTCTTACCAGGACAGGATAGCCTATCTCAGCCGCTGTCCTGACTCCGTCCTCTATTTTAGTGACAGCGCGTCCAGGAGGCTGCGGGATGCCGAGTTCCTCCAGCACCTTTTCGAATCTGTCTCTGTTCTCCGCCCGGTCGATTGCTTCGCAATCTGTTCCGATAAGCTTTACACCCCTCTCCATGAGAGGCTCAGCCAGGTTGATGGCAGTCTGGCCTCCGAGCGTCGCGATTACTCCCTCAGGCTGCTCAAAGTCGATGATGGCCATGACATCTTCTGTTGTGAGCGGCTCAAAGTAGAGCTTGTCGGCAGTGGTATAGTCTGTCGAGACAGTTTCAGGGTTGTTATTTATAATGATCGCTTCATATCCGGCGCGTCTGATGGTCTGTACGGCGTGTACTGTTGAATAATCGAATTCGACGCCCTGACCAATCCTTATAGGGCCGGCTCCAAGTACAATGATCTTTTTCCTGTCTGTGAGCCTGGACTCGTTCTTTCCTGTGTAAGAGGAGTACAGATATGCTATGTATTTGCCTGTATGCAGCGTGTCAACCATTCTGAACACAGGAACGATGCCGTTATTCTTCCTCTTCTGATAAACCTCAGTCTCGCTGAGATTCCAGAGCAATGCGATCTCTTTATCTGAGAATCCCATTATCTTTGCGGCTTTGAGAGTTTTGATGTCATTCACGCGCTCCCTGAGGGTCCTCTCCATATCGACTATGGACTTGAATGCCTCGAGGAATATCTCTGTGATTCTGGTTACACCATGTATTTCCGCTATACTTATCCCGCGCCTGAGGAGCTCTGCGATGGCGTACATGTTATCATCACGGAATTCGGAAATGTACTCCATGAGGTTGTTGCGGCTCATTCCGTCAAACTTGGAAAGATGCAGATGGCATACTCCGGTCTCAAGCGACCTTATAGACTTCAGGAAGCTCTCTGTAAGAGTAGCTCCTATTCCCATCACCTCTCCGGTGGCTTTCATCTGGGTGCCGAGCACATTGGACGCGTCACTGAATTTGTCGAATGGGAATCTAGGGAACTTAGCTACGATATAGTCAAGTGAAGGCTCTGTCGAAGCGAGGCCTCCGGCCACTTCTATCTCATCAAGAGTCATGCCCATGGCTATCTTTGCGGTTACCCTTGCGATAGGATAGCCTGACGCCTTTGATGCGAGAGCGGATGATCTTGATACTCTCGGATTTACCTCTATCAGGTAATACTCGCTCGTTTCCGGATGCAGTGCAAACTGAACATTGCAGCCGCCCTCGATCTTAAGCTCCCTGATGATCTTTATAGCTGAATCATTGAGCATTTTGAGATCGTAATCGTTCAGTGACAATATAGGGGCAACAACTATGGAGTCACCGGTATGAACGCCTACAGGATCTACGTTCTCCATGCCGCAGATCGTGATTGCCCTGTCGGTGCCGTCGCGCATTACCTCAAATTCTATTTCCTTGAATCCCTTCACGGATTTTTCGATCAGGACCTGATGTACAGGGGAAAGATTGAATGCCTTGATACCGATATCTTCCAGCTCTTCCTCATTATTGGCAAAGCCTCCTCCGGTACCGCCCAGAGTGAAAGCTGGTCTGAGCACAACAGGATAGCCAATCTCTTTTGCCGCAAGCTTTGCCTCCTCGATGCTGTAAGTGATCTCGCTTGGGATCACAGGCTCGCCTATGGACTCGCACATCTCTTTGAAGAGTTCTCTGTCCTCAGCTCTCTCGATGGAGTCTGCAGGAGTTCCAAGGAGCTTGACCCTGCACTCAGCGAGAACGCCCTTGCGGTCGAGCTGCATTGCAAGGTTGAGCCCTGTCTGGCCGCCGATTCCAGGGACGATGGCGTCAGGTCTCTCATATCTGAGGATCTTTGCAACATATTCAAGTGTGAGCGGCTCCATATACACTTTATCCGCAATGGATGTGTCAGTCATGATCGTTGCAGGGTTGGAATTGCAGAGTATCACTTCATAGCCTTCCTCCTTCAGCGCAAGACATGCCTGTGTACCCGCATAGTCAAATTCAGCTGCCTGACCGATGACGATAGGGCCGCTTCCTATAATAAGCACCTTTTTGATATCTTCTCTTTTTGCCATTTTACTCTTTCTCTTGCTATTTGAACCGTTATCGGAAAAAGACCGTTGAATAATCAACGGTCTTTTGAATTATGTTCTATTCCCACTCAATAGTTGAAACCGGCTTATCCGAGAAATCCCACATTACTCTGTTGACTCCAGGCACTGTCGCGATGATGCGGTCGCGCATGGTCCTGAGCATTTCCCAAGGAATCTCAACGGCCTCAGCTGTTACTGCGTCTACTGTATTGATGGCTCTGATGATGACAGGCCACCCCATGTATCTCTTGCTGTCCTTGATGCCGGTCGACTTCATGTCCGGAATGACCGCGAAGTACTGCCAAGGTACGTTCTCCATCTTGCCGATTTCTTCTCTGACAATAGCATCAGCCTCACGGAGAGCTTCGAGTCTGTCTCTTGTGATGGCGCCTGTGCATCTGACTCCGAGACCAGGTCCCGGGAACGGCTGTCTGTAGACCATGCTGTCAGGAAGTCCCAGAGCAGAACCTACGACTCTGACTTCGTCCTTGTAAAGAAGCTTTACAGGCTCTACGAGCTCAAACTGCAGGTCCTCAGGAAGGCCTCCTACATTGTGGTGAGCCTTGACTCCGTCAGACTCCAGGATGTCAGGATAGATGGTGCCTTGTCCGAGGAACTCGATGCCCTCAAGCTTCGCGGCTTCCTCAGCGAATACATCGATGAACTCCTTGCCGATGATCTTGCGCTTTGTCTCAGGATCATCAACGCCTGCCAGCTTATCCAGGAATCTGTCAACAGCGTCAACATAGATGAGGTTCGCGCCGAGCTGCTCCCTGAATACTTTGATGACCATCTCAGGCTCGCCCTTGCGCAGCAGACCGTGATTTACATGGACGCATGTCAGGTTGTCGCCTATGGCCCTGATCAGCAGTGCAGCTACTACACTCGAGTCAACGCCGCCGGACAGAGCAAGAAGAACCTTCTTGTCTCCTACCTGCGCCTTGATCTCGGTGAGCTGCTCCTCGATGAACTTGTCAGCGAGTGCACGTGTTGTGATACGTTCCATTGTTTCCGGTCTCTTGTTACCCATTTCTATACCTCCGTGAAACTCAGATGAGTGTTATTGGTTTAATCGTTTATGTTTAGCGTCCGCCGCCTGATGTGCGGCTGGATACTTCTTTAAGTATTACATCGTGAGCGCCGCCCTCAACTATGCTGACGGCCGACACGAGTGTGAGTTTTGCGTTCTTGTGGAAATCCGCTATATTGAGCGCTCCGCAGTTGCACATGGTCGACTTGACCTTGCCGAGCGATACCTGCACGTTATCATGCAGCGGGCCGGCGTACGGCACGTAGGAGTCGACTCCCTCTTCGAACTTGAGACTTGGATCTCCTCCCAGGTCATATCTCTGCCAGTTGCGGGCCCTTGCCGAGCCTTCGCCCCAGTACTCCTTGACGTAGCTGCCATTCAGCATCAGTTTTGCCGAAGGCGATTCATCGAATCTCGCAAAGTATCTGCCCAGCATGATGAAGTCCGCTCCCATGGCGAGAGCCAGCGTCATATGGTAGTCATATACGATGCCTCCATCCGAGCAGATCGGCACGTACACACCTGTCTTCTTGTAGTATTCGTCTCTGGCCTGTGCTACCTCTATGACTGCCGAGGCCTGTCCGCGTCCTATGCCCTTCTGCTCTCTTGTGATGCAGATGGATCCGCCGCCTATGCCCACCTTAACGAAGTCGGCTCCGCATTCTGCCAGGAAATTGAAACCGTCAGCATCCACGACATTACCTGCGCCGACTTTTACGCTGTCTCCGTAATTGTCTCTGATCCACTTGAGTGTCGCGGCCTGCCACTCGGAGTATCCCTCAGAAGAGTCTATCGTCATGACATCGACGCCGGCGTCAAGAAGAGCCGGGACTCTTTCTTTATAGTCTCTTGTATTGATGCCTGCTCCGACTATGAATCTCTTGTCCTTGTCGAGCAGTTCATCAGGATGTTCTTTATGCGAATCGTAGTCCTTGCGGAATACGAACGCCTTGAGCCTCTGATTGTCATCGATTATAGGAAGCTGGTTGACCTTGTTGTCCCAGATGATATCGTTGGCTTCCGAAAGTGTGATGCCGTCACGTCCCCATACCATCTTTTCGAACGGTGTCATGAATTCCGACACCGGAGCATCGAGACTCATGCGTGATATGCGGTAGTCCTTGCTGGTAACGATGCCCAGGAGCTTGCCGGCTGCTGTACCGTCCTCTGTGATCGCGATGGTAGAGTGGCCTTTTGCCGCCTTGAGATCAAGCACATCCTGAAGTGTTGCGTCAGGTTTCAGGTTGGAGTCGCTCGGAACGAATCCGGCCTTATATGACTTTGCCTTTCTGACCATATCAGCCTGGCTCTCGATCGACTGTGATCCGAAGATAAACGAGATGCCGCCCTCCTTTGCGAGCGCTACCGCCATGTTGTGATCAGAGACGGCCTGCATAACCGCGGAAGTCAGCGGTATGTTCATCGTCAGCGCAGGCTCTTCGCCCTTCTTGAATTTTACTACCGGTGTTTTCAGAGAAACATTCTCCGGACGTGCATCCATCCCGGAGTAGCCCGGTATCAGAAGATATTCATTGAAAGTCCTTGAAGGTTCCTTGAGGACTGTTGCCATTTTGCACCTCTTTCTGCTGTCAAATCAGAGCGATTTGCGGTTAACAATTAGTTAGTTGCTTCTAACTTTTGTGCTTTTTTCACCTTTTTCCCTAATATATCACTAAAAAAGGCTCGTTTAAAGCGTTTTTGAGAAGTTAGATTTTACTAATTTATTGATTATTGCTGACCTTGTTATACACTTTCCCCTGTTGTACAATAGGCGTTGATTGAAAAGAGGTATTTAGTGGAAGAAAACAGGATCGAAAAGAGAATAGACCTGCTGAACGGAAACATCGCCAAGGCTCTGTTCTGGCTCTCACTGCCTATCATGGGGACCCAGTTCATAGAGATGGCATACAATCTGTTCGACACCTTGTGGGTGGGCCGTATGGGAAACCAGGCCGTGACCGCAGTCGGCGCCGCGGGTATTTTTATGTGGATCGGATCCGGTATAGCCATGATACCTCAGATAGGCGGTCAGGTAATGACCGGGCAATCCATAGGCGAAGGCGACATGGATAAAGCCCGCCGCTATGCCCGTGAATCCATCCAGCTGATGTTCTTCATAATGCTCATCTACGGAGCGATGTGTATTATTTTCAGACACCCTTTCATATCTTTTTATAGGCTTCATAACGCGGATACCGCCGCGGCATCGGCTTCGTATCTCGCAATCATCTCCGCGGCCGATATTGTCATGGGACTGAATCTCGTAATGACAGGACTTCTTACTGCTGCGGGAGACAGCAAGACGCCGTTCAAGTACAACGCATCGGGAGCGGTCCTTAACATACTTCTGGATCCTCTCCTTATCTTCGGCATCGGTCCGTTCCCTGAAATGGGAGTCAACGGAGCAGCCGCTGCAACGGTCTTCTCGGAGTGTGTGGTAGCTTTCATGTTTGCGCGGTTCATCCACAAAGATGATTATCTCTTTGAAGATTTCGATCTGTTTGGCGGATTCAAAAGCAAGGAAATTGTCCGCATCGTCAAGCTGGGAGCGCCGCCTGCCGTTTTCAACATAGGCTACGCGTTCATCTCAATGGTCATCTCGAGGACCATCGTAACGTTCGGCGATGCGGCGATAGCGGTCCAGAGGGTAGGCGCGCAGATAGAATCGGTCTCATGGATGACAGCTGATGGCTTCGCTTACTCGATGACCGCTTTCACATCTCAGAATTACGGCGCGGAAAACCACGAGCGTGTTAGAAAGGGATTCAGAACAGGAACGGCCATGATCACAGCGTACGGCGTTGCTGTCACTGCCCTTCTGGTGCTTTGTGCCGCTCCTATATTCAGCATCTTCATCCGCGAACCGGATATCATTGCGGGCGGAGCGGATTATCTGAGGATAGTGGGACTGTCACAGCTCTTCATGTGTTATGAGCTTTCAACAACAGGTGCGTTCAACGGCATCGGCCAGACAAAAATGCCGGCCGCAATCGGGCTTGCGCTTACGGTCGCCAGGATCCCCGCATGCTATCTGCTTATGCCGTACTTTGGCATAAACGGAGTCTGGTGGGCGATATCCATTTCAAGCATATTGAAAGGTTCCATCCTCAACATACTCTTCATCCGGAAGTTGAAAAAATTATAATTTAAAAAGACACTTGCATAGCATAGCAAGTGTCTTTTTTATGTCATTTTTAATCGCGAAGTATTTTCGTTCATGACGAGGATGCAAACTGCCGCGGAGCGGAGCGTACTTTACTTGTACGTGAGCACCGAGGCAGTGCAGCAGACAAAGTCATGGGCGAAAAGACGAGCCGATTACATCATGCCCATTCCGCCGCCACCCTGCGGCATAGCCGGTTCAGGCTCTTTGATCTGTGTGATACCAGCCTCTGTCGTCAGCAGCATGGCTGCTACGGACGCGGCGTTCTGGAGCGCGGATCTTGTGACCTTTACAGGGTCAACGATTCCGGCCGCAATCATGTCTTCATACTGCTCGTTCGCGGCATTGAATCCGAAGTTTCCTTCTGCCTTCTTTACCTCCGCTACTACTACGGATCCGTCGAATCCTGCGTTCTCAGCGATCTGTCTTACAGGTTCCTCGAGAGCTCTCTCTACGATCTTTGCGCCTGTCTTGACGTCGCCTTCCTGCTTGTCGGCATAAGCCTTGACAGCATCGATCGCTCTGATCAGCGATACTCCGCCGCCGGCTACGATACCCTCTTCAACGGCAGCCTTTGTTGCGTTGAGAGCGTCTTCGAGTCTCAGCTTCTTTTCCTTGAGTTCTGTCTCGGAAGCAGCGCCTGCGTTGATCACGGCTACTCCGCCGCTCAGCTTGGCAAGTCTCTCCTGCAGCTTTTCTCTGTCGAAGTCGGATGTTGTCTCTTCAATTGAAGCCTTGATCTGAGCTACTCTTGCAGCCAGCTCTTCCTTGCTGCCGGCTCCGCCTACGATCACTGTGTTGTCTTTGTTGACCTTGACTGTCTCAGCCTGGCCGAGCATGTCCATGGTAGCTTCCTTGAGCTCATATCCAAGCTCCTCGGAGATGACTACACCGCCTGTCAGGATGGCGATATCTTCCATCATAGCCTTGCGTCTGTCGCCGAATCCCGGTGCCTTGACTGCTACTACATCGAGAGTTCCTCTCAGCTTGTTGAGGATGAGTGTAGCGAGAGCTTCGCCGTCTACGTCCTCAGCAACGATGAGCAGACTTCTGCCGGCCTTCATGATGCCCTCAAGAAGCGGGATGATCTCCTGGATGCTGCTGATCTTCTTATCTGTGAGCAGGATGAGCGGCTTGTTCATGACCGCTTCCATCTTCTCGTTATTTGCCATGTAAGGTGAAAGGTATCCTCTGTCGAACTGCAGACCCTCAACAACGTCGAGTGTTGTGCCGAGTGTCTTGGACTCTTCAACTGTGATGACTCCGTCCTTGCCGACCTTCTCCATCGCCTCTGCGATGAGTTCTCCGATCTCAGTATCGTTTGCCGAAACTGCCGCGACCTGAGCGATGGCTGCTTTGTCATCTACCGGCTTTGCGGCTTCCTTAAGGTTCTCTACTGCAGCGGCTACTGCCTCAGCGATGCCCTTCTTGAGGATCATCGGGTTAGCGCCTGCTGTTACGTTCTTGAATCCTTCTCTTACGATGCACTGAGCCAGAAGTGTGGCTGTTGTTGTGCCGTCGCCGGCGACGTCATTTGTCTTTGTAGCGACTTCCTTCACGAGCTGAGCTCCCATGTTCTCTACCTGATCCTCAAGCTCGATCTCTCTTGCGATCGTTACGCCGTCGTTTGTGATCAGCGGCGATCCGTATGATCTCTCGATAAGGACGTTGCGGCCCTTAGGTCCGAGGGTGATCTTTACTGTATCCGCGAGTTTGTCTACTCCGGCGAGCAGGCTCCTTCTGGAATCCTCGCCGTAATAAAGTTCTTTAGCCATTATGATTCCTCCTTATATCCGCCCGCCGCTATTTCTCGATAGTAGCGAGGATGTCTTTCTGATTTATGATAGTGTACTCGGTGCCCTTGTACTTGAGATCGCTTCCGCCGTATCTGCTGAAGATAACGATGTCGCCTACCTTGAGTTCCATAGGCTCATCTTCTGTTCCCGGACCTACTGCCAGTACTTCAGCCTGCTGAGGCTTTTCCTTGGCGCTTCCGCTGAGAAGCAGGCCGGCCTCTGTCTTTTCTTCGGCTTCCATTTTCTTGATCACTACTCTTGCTCCGAGTGGCTTGATTCCGATGCTCATTTTTTGCCTCCTGATTTGTCCTATTTGTTAGCACTCTTATCGTTAGAGTGCCAATTTCCAAAACCTATTGTACTCACGGAAAACGTGAGTGTCAACACTTACAGGTGAAGAAATCAACACATTTATTTACGCGATCTGTCCCTGTAATAATAGAAAAGATATTGCTGCGCGTAGCCCGCGAGATCTCCGTATTTTTCTGCCGCAAACTCCTGCATCCCCTTCGCGTCTTTCATGTCGAAACCGTACATGTCGTTCATGATCTGCTTCACCCATGTGTCTACCGGGAACGCCGCGGTGTCTCTCAGTCCAAACAGCATTATGCAGTTTGCCACTTTAGGACCTATGCCGTAATAGCTTAGCAATTCTTCGCGGCACCCGGGGCAGCCGCATTCGAGAAATTTCCTTGCTGCTGCTATGATGTACGGCCCTCTGTAGCCGAGTCTCATCGCGGCCAGATCTGTCTCATCTGCTGAGGCGAGAGCCTCCGGCTTCGGAAAGGCGTGCCTGTCGCTTCCCTCTATCGGCTCGCCGTATTTGTCGCACAGCGACTCAATATTCTTTCTGATACGCGGGATGTTGTTGTTCTGGGATATGATGAACGAAATGATCATCTCGAACGGATCCTGGTTGAGTATGCGTATGCCCTGTCCATATTCGGTCGCGGGTCTAATGAGCGGCTCCGATTCCGTAAGTCTTCTTTTGATGCTGCCGTAATCGGTATCGAGGTCAAAGTAATGCCTCCAGAACGCCTCGTCTCCGCCGGTAGCCTCCACTGTCAGATCTCTTCCGTCAAAACTTGCCCGCGCCGCAAAAGAGCCCGCGGCTCCGGTATACGTCCCTTCGCCGTCAGGCACCCATCTGAAGCACTGGCCGCACTCGAATATATGAGTGAGATCCAGGTCGCGCATGTCCCTGAAAATGATCTTCTGCATATCAGTGGAGTTTCCTCGAGAGCATCTCCTCTCTGTCTTTTACTATGTCCCTTATCTTTACGTTGACGCTCTCTATGGTGAACGCCGTCATGGTAGCCAGAGCGTCAAACACGTCGCGCTGCAGCTCTATGCACTTGTCTACGGAGGCGGGATCTCTGATAGCCATCACGTCGATAGTGACCGACATGTTGGTCTGTTTTCCGTTGTTCATCCTGTCGACTACTACCAGGTGCGTATCGTATTTCTCTGCCGCTATCCTGACAATGTCTCTTATGACCTGCTCGCTGATAGAGAAACTTCCAAAGTAACTGAATGTAGGCCTTACTACAGTACGGTCATCATTGCCCGCTTCTTCATCTTCAGTATTTCCTTCTACCGCGTTTCCGCGGGCCTTGTCGATGAACTTCTTTATCGGGTCCATGAAGTAGCCGGCAAAGTCACGCCTCAGCTGTCCTACAGGCGCAGGTATGACGTGTTCACCCTCATCGTTCCTGAAGTGATAGGCTATCTGCCTTTCCTCTTCTGTCGTGACGTCCTCGATATATATGCGTTCCTGCGGGGTCTGAAGTCCCAGCTGCGTGGCGACTATGTCGGTCATCCTGTCGGAAGTGCCGATTATCAGGAGGGCTTCCGGCGCATATCGCGCAAGAGCATCTTTCACCTCTTCGCGGTGATCCTCATAATTGAAGAGCGCAGTCCTCATGGCAGCCGCTTTTGAGGCGCACTTCTTGGCTGATCTGCCGGCAACTATCTGCCCTTTATATATAAGAAGGCCGTCGTCGATTATGGCATCAAAACCGCGCCTCTGCGCCAGCGCAGTGGCCTGGAAACTTTTGCCTGTTCCGCTTTTTCCGGTAAATGATGCGACCTTCATCCGGTCTTCTCCTTTGATTTCTTGTTCTCTGTAACCCTTGTATTCACTAATTCCCACCGTTTTAGTAGGATTGTTTTGTTTTGTTTTTTTGTTATTTACAAGTTTTGACCTTGGTGTTATACTCAATCCGTAGATATTGATTCTTGCAAGAAGGAGGAAACACTATGGCTTTTAAGATCACTGACGAGTGCATCGCTTGCGGACTGTGTGCATCCAACTGCCCAGTAGAAGCTATTACAGAGGGAACACCTTTCGTCATCGACGAGAGCGCTTGCATCGACTGCGGTGCTTGTGCTGCTAACTGCCCTGTAGGAGCTCCTGTAGAGGCTTAGTAATCACAGCTGAAAAGCATCAAAATCCCGTAGCTGAGGCTACGGGATTTTTCTTTCTCCGGATAATTATCCGTCAGTCCCTGCCCTCTTCATTCATGCTCTTTATCATGAATGAGAGCGCGTGCAGGCTGTCTGAGAGGTGCACTGATTCAAGCGCGACATTCTCAGGGATGTTAAGATCGATCGGCGCAAAATTCCATATGCCCTTGACGCCTCCGGCAACCAGCTCATCTGCCACCTTCTGCGCGTTCTCTCTGTTTACGCATATGATACCGATATCGATCTTCTCTCTTCTTACATATTCCTCAAGATCAGCGCTGTCCATGACTTCCACGTCATTTATGACATTGCCTACGATCTTAGGGTTAGCGTCAAAGAGTCCGATGATATTGAATCCGATCTTATAGTAATATGTGTAGTTCGTGATAGCCTGACCGAGGTTTCCGCATCCCACGACTACCGTCTTGTACTCTCTGTCGAGTCCGAGGATCTTGTTGATCTCTTTGTAAAGTCTGTCGACCTCGTAGCCATATCCCTGCTGGCCGAACTCACCGAAGGTGTTGAGGTCCTGTCTGATCTGAGAGGCTGTATAGCCTATCATCTCGCTGAGTTCATTTGAGGATATCTTTTTGATGCCCTTTGTCTGAAGGTAACCGAGATATCTCCTGTAGCGGGGCAGGCGGCGTATGATCGCATTCGAAACTTTCGTCTTGCCCATTTTTACCCTCCAAGACTACTTGTTTGCTTCTACGTATTTAACGATGTCTCCTACCTTGGTGAAGTTCTCAGCTACATCATCAGGGATCTCGATACCGTACTCTTCCTCTACTCCGAGGATGATCTCGACAGCGTCGAGCGAGTCCGCCTCAAGGTCCTTCATGAAATCGGTGTCCATCGTAACGAGCGATGCATCGACGTCGAGCTGCTCCATGATGAGCTTCTGAATTGTATCAAATACCATGTCATCTCTCCTTTGTTCTCAATACTTTATAGGTAAATTATAGAATAGTTTTATGAACCTTTTCAACGATTTTCGTAGAAAATTTAACGAAATTGTAAAAGTTTTTCACAATCTCCGCTCTTACTGGAGCTCCATCCACTCGTCATAAAGTCTGGTGACTTCGGCTTCCAGTTCTGCCAGCAGCGCTGATTTCTCGTGCATCCAGGCGACGTCCGTGGAGTTCTCCGGCAGTGACATCTCATCCTGGATATCCGCAATCTCTCCTTCTATCTCATGGATCCTGTTCTCACAGGCCTCTGCCCTGCGCTCTCTCCTTCTCTGTTCGGCTTCCTGCTGCTTGCCTGCCTTGCGGCGCGCTTCGGAGTCCGTAACGAGTTTGCGCGTGAGTTCCAGTTCTTCATCTGCGGTCCTGCCCGGCTTCTTTTCTTCTGCGGCTGCCGGTGAGACTCTGCCGGTCTTCTCAAGATAGTAATCGAACTTGCCCTTGTATTCGACCAGGCCGTGTTCTGTCAGCTCGAGTATGCGGTCAGGTATCAGGTTCAGCAGATATCTGTCGTGTGAGACTATGATCATGGTGCCCTCGAATTCCATCAGGGCTTCTTCAACTACCTCTTTCGACTCAATATCGAGGTGGTTGGTCGGCTCGTCCAGCACCAGCGTATTGGCTCCCGACAGCATCAGCTTAAGCAGCGAGAGCTTTGCCTTTTCTCCTCCCGAGAGGTCTTTCACCTGCTTGAACACATCATCCCCAAAGAAGAGGAAGCGTCCCAGCAGCGATCTCATCCCGGTGTCCGAATACAGATGATAGGCGTTCTTCATCTCTCCAAGCACCGTCTCGTTATCGTCAAGAAGCAGCTGGCCCTGGTCATAATACCCGAATTCCACGTTGTAGCCGATCCTCAGATATCCGTCGTCAGGCTTCTCAAGTCCCATCAGTATCTTGATGAGAGTGGTTTTTCATATGCCGTTATCGCCTATTATGCAGACCTTTTCACCTTTTCTTATCATGAGGTCCACATTATCGAAGAGCTTTCTGTCGCCGAAGCTCTTTGAAAGGTCTTCCGCCTCCAGCACCTCGCCGCCGCTCTTGAAGTCGGCTTCGAAGCTGAGCTTCATCTTGCTCTGCTTCAGCTTAGGCTTTTCCTTTATCTCGAGCATGGCCAGACGCTTCTCACGGGAAGCGGCCCTCTTTGCAAGGTGTTCGGTCCCATGCTGCTTGAAACGGCGGATCATCTCCTCCTGCTTCGCTATCTCAGCCTGCTGCTTTTCGTATTCGCGGCGCATGGCCTCAAGACGCTCTTCTCTCTTCATGAGGAACTCTGAATAGTTTCCCGTGTATGCTTCGAGAGTGCCTCCGCCGAGGTCGAATATGCGGTTTGTGATCTTGTCGAGGAAGTATCTGTCGTGAGATACCACCATCAGCGTTCCTTTGTAGCCTTCAAGATATGATTCGAGCCACTCCAGCATATGAAGATCCAGATGGTTGGTCGGTTCGTCCAGTATCAGCACATCCGGCTTGCTGAGGAGCAGGCAGCTGAGCGCCAGTCTTGTACGTTCGCCTCCGGATAGTTTACTTATCTCTTTGCTCTGAGCCTCTTCGCTGAAGCCCATGTGCATAAGCATCGCTCCAAGCTCGCTCTTGTATGTATATCCGCCCTTCTGCTCATACTCCTCCATGAGGGCGGTGTATTCTTCCAGATCCTTATTAAAGCTGTCGCTTTCATGATCAGCGATCGCAAGCTGCAGCCTCTCGATCTTCTTTTCCATCTCGAACATATGCCTGAGGCTTTTCTCAGCCTGTTCACGGACGGTGCCGCTTCCTCCGAAATGATTCTGCTGGCGAAGGTACCCGATGCTGACATCGCTACGGATGTACAGATCGCCGGATGTCGCTTCGATGTCTCCGGCGATTATTCCGAGCAGGGTCGACTTGCCGGTGCCATTGGCTCCGACTATGCCTATACGGTCTCCTTTATCAACGCCAAAACAGACATCCTCAAAAATGATGTCTGTTCCGTATGCTTTGCTGATATCCTTGCCCGAAATGATTATCATCTTAGAATTCCAGACCCGGCACCGCGTCAAGTTCGAGTGTCGGCTCCTCTCCGTTCTTATACGCGTAATATGCAGCGGATGCTATCATGGCTCCGTTGTCTGTGCAGAGCACAGGGCTCGGCTTCAGGACAGCTATGCCCTTTGCTGCCGCCTTTTCTTCGATCAGCGCTCTCAGCCTGGTGTTGGACGCTACTCCGCCTGCCATTACTATCTGCTTCTGACCGTATTTCTCAGCGGCCATTACAGCCTTGTCTGCTATGACTTCAACCACGGCTTCCTGGAAACTCGCCGCAACATCGTTCACTCTTATCTCACGGCCGGCTTGTCTCTCCTGGTTGAGGTAGTTTAAGGCCTGGGTCTTGAGACCAGAAAAACTGAAGTCGAGGCTGCCCGGCTCAAGATAAACGCGTTTGAAAGCTATGCTCTCAGGGTCACCCTCTTTTGCCGCCTTGTCGATCTTAGGCCCGCCGGGATAGCCGAGACCTATGACTCTGGCGATCTTGTCGAACGCCTCGCCCGCGGCGTCGTCTCTTGTGCCTCCAAGCTTCTCGCACTTGTTGTATGCCGGAACATTCACTATCTCTGTATGTCCGCCGGATACTATGAGGGCCATGAAAGGCGGCTCCAGCTCGTGGTGCTCGAGATAGTTTGCGGCGATATGGCCATGCATGTGGTTGACTCCCACAAGAGGGATATCGCAGGCGTAAGCCATTGCCTTTGCCGCGGCTACTCCTATCAGAAGAGCTCCGACCAGACCCGGGCCGTAAGTCACGCCTATGAGGTCTATGTCCTTTGCCGTGACATCAGCGTCGGAAAGCGCCTTACCTATGACATCGTTGATTCGTTCAAGGTGTTTTCTTGACGCTATCTCCGGCACGACTCCGCCGTATGCCGTATGAATGTCTATCTGGGAGCTGATGACATTGCTCATGACAAAGCGGCCGTCGGCCACCACCGAGGCTGCTGTCTCATCACAGCTTGTCTCTATTCCAAGTGTCAGAAATCTCCCGTCTTTCATGTCTATAAAGCCACTTCCACTTCGACCTTTCCAAGGTCGAGATCCATCAGAACGGCATCCTCGCCGCCCTTAGCGTAATATCCTTTGCGTCTGCCGACTTCACGGAAACCTAGCTTTTTGTAAAGTTCCATGGCCGCTTCATTACCGCTCCTGACTTCAAGCGTCACCAGCTTGCAGCCGTCCGCGTCAGCCTTGTCTATCAAGTGTCGCAGCAACGCCTCGCCTATGCCCTCGCGCCTGAACTCCGGAGCTATGGCAATGTTGTATATCTGGCCCTCTCCGGCTATCATCCTGATCTCCGCGTAGCCTGCTCTTTCATCATCCGCCAGAGCAACAGCGACATATACATTGCCGCCTGCGGTGACGTCCTTGGTTATCTCATCAGCGCTCCACGGAGCAGCAAAAGAGTCGCGTTCAATGCGCGCCATGGCCGGTACGTCATACAATTTTGCCTGTCTTATCTCTAAAATCATATCTGCACCGGCTTTCGTATCCTGTCGCTCAGTGTGCCCGCCTTAAGGCGCTGCTCGGCTTCGGCAAGCCTCATGTACTCAGGCATCAGCTCGTTATATCCGAGCACTTTGCCCGCTTTGGCTTTCTTTAGCGCTATCCTGGCGACGCTCTCAGCATGCTGATACCTCAGTTCTTCGCCCGCAAACACATACGAGCCTTCGCTCATGGCATCTTTTATAATGTCTTCATAGGCGTCAATGCCGTCTCCTGTGAAGAAGCATGTTGCTCCGTCGTAACAGGCAGCCTTCTCTTTCAGCAGGTCAAGCAGTTCTTCTATCATGTACTGCTTTTCTTCCATGACAGCACAAAGAGTCTTCTGCTCATAGTCCGATGTGAACTCCGCCTCCCATACGCCGGCATATGTCTGGTGCCTTCTGGCATTAATGACCGGCACGACGTAAAGAGCTCCAGCGGATACTGCCGCGTCGAGCACTCTCTCGCCCATCGCCTCGAGCGATGATACAGCGACGCAAGGCACGTCAAGCATCTGGGCCATCACCCTCGCTGTGACGACACCTATCCTGATGCCCGTGAACGATCCGGGACCAACAGAAGCGGCGATATGCGTTAGCTCGCTCTTATCGATGCCGGCTTCGCGTATCGCTTCGTCGATCAGTATCATCATACCCTTGAGGTGGTTCATCTCTTCAGTCGATACCGCGCTGAATACCTCGCCTGTCTCGTTTATGACCGATGCCGATCCGTATTTTCCTGTTGTCTCGATAGCCAGTATATTCACTCCAGTATCTCCGCTATCCTTTCGCCTTCATTTTCTCCGTATTCGAGGCGCACTGCAAAGGCGTCGTCAGGAAGAACATCAGCAACGATGTCCGCCCACTCTATCACGCAGACCCCGTCGCCTTCAAGCATTTCCTCCGCGCCTATGTCCAGAAGTTCCTCGCCGCTTCCGAGCCTGTACACGTCAAAGTGATACAGAGGCAGTCTGCCGCTCCTGTATTCCTTTACGATGGTGAAAGTCGGGCTGTTTATCTCTTCCGTGATCCCGAGTCCCTCGGCGATGTACTTGGTCAGCGCAGTCTTGCCTGTGCCGAGATCGCCTATGAGCGCCACGACATCACCGGGCTCGAGCGCCTCAGCAATCTCATGCCCCAGATTACGTGTATCTTCTTCACTATTAAGGATCAGTTTTCTGTGTCCGAAGTCTTTCAATTCTCTTCTTTCTTAACAGTCTGAGCGCTTCCGTGAAGCAATCCGGAAATGCGCTTGTACAGTATAAACGTCAGCAGTGAGTTGACGCCTGCCTTGACCAGGTTGAACGGTATGATAACAGTCGGGATCATAGCGATGACAGCCGATCTCGGAGCTCCCATGAATGCCGGCGTAACAAGGATGTTCATAATGCACATCACTACGGTAGTTACTATCACTCCCGTGATAAGCGCCTTGATGGCGGTCTTCTTTGTCTTGTTGCGCTTGTACATGGTACCGATGGCTACAGCGACTATGCCGGTCGCTATAAAGTGCATGATGAATCCGTAGATGCCGCTGCCGCCGAGTCCGAACGCCTGGATGAGACAGACGATCAGTGTCACTACGAGTCCCTCGTACGGTCCGAAAGCAAATGCCGTGATATATATCGGCAGATCCGCAGGATCATATTCCAGGAAAGGCGCTGCAGGCCATGGGATCCTGATGAGAAGCAGCAGCACTATGGATACTGCTGTCATCATCGCGAGTTTTGCCAGCTTTGCTGTTGTCATTTTGTTTTCGTTCATAACACATTCCTCCTTTGTGTTTTGGTGGAATCTGTCAGGCATTAATAATGGCCCTGATGCGAGTCAAGGCCATTCATCACAATTACAGTTTGCAATGTTTCTTTCATCCGGACTATACCGTCGGTACCGGATTCTCACCGGTTCGGCCGTGAGGCTCGCGGACTTACGCAGGTCATCTGCGATCACCGCCGGTGTGGACTTTCACCACGCCCTGAAACAGATTATTGAGTTTACCGCTGTGCGGCGCTTATTCGAAGCAGAAGGCTTTGATCGCTCTGGCGTAGATTCTGGCCATCTTCATGAACGAGTCTATGCTGAACTTCTCGTCCGCCTGGTGCATCGTGTTCTCGTCGTCCGGGAACGCAGCCCCGAAAGCGAGTATATTATTGAACATCTTGGCGTAAGTGCCGCCGCCGATGATCATCGCGTCTGTTTCCATGTCACCCGTTTCATCCCTGTACGCCTTCATGTATGTCTGGCATATAGGATCCGCGCGGTGGCAATGGATAGGTTTCTGGACCGCTCTCATCACAAGCCCGATGCGCGTGCCTTCAAGCACGGTCTCGATGCCCTCGATCACCTGCTCATCCGTTGACTTGATCGGATAGCGGATGTTGATCGATAAGGACGCCAGGTCCTCGTTAATATTAGCCATTCCGACGTTAAAAATCAATGGTCCGGAAGGTTTGTCCTCAAAGAAGCAGCCGATGCGCTCTCCGTGAAGGTCAAAACCTATGTGATCGTTATAGAAATCGATGAACTCGTTGAGTTCTTCGCTAGCGAAGCTGATCCTTCCGAGGAAGTCCATGAGTATGCTTACGGCATTGAGTCCGAGGTCCGGATGCGCTCCATGGGCAGCCTGTCCGAAAGCTTCGATCACGAGGGACGTGCCCTGTTTTTTCGTTTTCAGCTTATACCCGGTCTCTTCTGCGTACAGTTTGGCCCTGTCGCTGATGAGATCGTAGTGTTCTTTGCTGCCTGCCACCACGGCTTTTGCGTAAGCCGGGACTGCGTTTGGAGCAACGCCTCCCTCAAGCTTTGTGAGACGCATCTCGTCTTTGGCCGGCTTTGTCTTGAACTTCTGAGCGAGCTCAAAGATCATGATACCCAGTTCTCCGTTTACGAGCGGGAAATCCGCGTCCGGAGTGAATCCGAGCGAAGGCTGTCCGCAGTGCTCAGTATAGTGGTCCGCGCTGATGTGGCCGGTCTCTTCATCGAGACCCAGAACAAGGCGGATGTTCATCTTCGGCTCAAGGCCTTCATCCTTCAGGGCCTTCATGGCATAAAGGCACGCGACTACAGGTCCCTTGTCATCAGATGTGCCTCTTCCGTATACAAAGCCGTCGCCCTTGTCTACCATCTCGAACGGATCTGTCGTCCAGTCTGTTCCTACAGGCACGACATCCAGATGTCCTACTATGCCGAAGTACTCATTGCCGCCGTTCTCCGACTTCCATTCGATGTGTCCGGCGTAGTTTTCGTCATTGTAGACATCAAAGCCTTTTTCCCTGCCGATCTCCAGCATGCATTCGAGAGCCTCCTGCACGCCTTTTCCGAACGGATAAACTTCTCCGTCCGCCGTCTTCACCGGCTCTGCGTTCACGCTTGGCTTGGATACTATCTCGGCCAGCGTCTTAAGCATGTCGTCTTTGTATGCGTCTATCCTTTCAAGATAACCCATTTCTTACTCCTTAGTCGTTGTTGTTGCTTTCTTCTTCCTCCAGGGTCTCGATGTCCTCGATGACCTTGGCCTTTGCCTCTATCCTGGTAACGTATTCCGTTACAGGCTTGCCGCTTTTTATGGTCGACAGCGTTACCGCTCTTCTTACGTTGCCGTTATCATCAAAGCTGAACAGACCTGTAGCGCACTTGAGCTCATCGAGTTCCATGAGCGCCGTCCTGATCGCTGCGCCTTCTGTGGATTTCGCGTTATGGAACGCGTTTATGAGTATCAGATAAGAGTCGTATCCGAGCGCAGCGTTTCCGCTAGGGACGTCATCCGCGCCGTATCTGTTGGCATACTCTATCTGGAATCTCTGTGCTTCTTCTGTATATGTGTCCGAAGTGTCATCGTTCTTTGTCAGCACGGATTCGTAAGGGAATACGACCTTTATATTCCTGTGCCTGTCCATCATGGATATGAACGATTCGTCTCCCCAGCTTCTGGTTCCGAGATACGTGATTCCGTCAAGACCCATGTCTTCCGCCAGTGTGAAGAAGGTGTCCATCTCCTCTGCTCCCATAGATACGAAGCACACGTCTGCGGCGTTGTATCTCAGTTTCATCAGAGCCTGTTTCATCTCCTCTTCATTCGGCAGTATCTCCTCATTCATGACGACAGCCCTGTTTCGCTTTCCGGCGATCTTCTTGATCCTCTCGTCGAATCCGTCGATCAACGCGGAGGTGGATGTGTCGTTCTTGATGCTTATTACCGCGATGTTCCTGGACCCCAGCTCCTCAGCGGCATACTCTGCAAGGCCTTCTCCCATCTGGGATTCCGTAAGGCTGGCTCTGAAATAGTATCTGCATCTCTGGGTGATCAGCGGGTTGGATGCCGAAGGAGTGATCGTCGGTATCTGCGGCTTGTCGATATAGTCGCTTATGGTAAGTGACGATGCCTCGCCTGCCGCGCCTATGATGGCTACAGGCTGCATCTCTATGAGAGCCTGTATGGCGGTCTCGGTTCCGGCTACGGTGGACTGCGTGTCTACCTTTACCAGTTTGACATCATATCCGTCGACGTTGTTGTATATGCTATTGGCCAGCTCTATGCCCTTGATCTCATCCTTACCCTTGCCTGCGTATCTTCCGGTCTGAGGCTCTATCACACCTATGGTTATAGTCGGCACGGATTCGTTCTGCGGCTTAGTGATGAATGTCTGTCTGAAGCTGTCCCATGTAGAACATGCGGACAAAACAAAGACCGCCATGACAAGCACAGCCGTCAGCAGCAGTCTCTTTATTGATCTGTTTTTATTCCTTCTTGCAGCCAATCTCTATGACTTCCTTCATATCTTTAAGGCTTGCGGTATCGTTTGCCCTTCTCCTCATGGAAGCGGCTCCTTGCATGCCTTTTGTATAACGAACTATATACTTCCTGAACTCCTTGACCCCTGTTATCTCGCCCTTGAGATTGCACAGCATCTCAAGATGTCTGATCATCATGGCGATGCGCTCTTCATCAGTCGGGCGCGGTGGGATCTCTTCGCCTTTGAACGCGGCATCGAGCTCTCTGAATATCCACGGATTTCCCAGCGCTCCGCGGCCTATCATGACCATGTCGCAGCCGGTCTCTTCCAGCATGCTCATGCCGGACGCGGCGTCCGTGACGTCACCGCTTGCTATGACAGGTATCCTGAGGGCATCTTTAACGTCCTTTATGATGCCTCTGTCAACTGTTCCGCTGTAGTACTGGCTTCGTGTCCTGCCGTGTACGCATACAGCCGAGGCTCCGCCCTCCTGGGCCGACAGCGCTACTTCTACAGCGTTAGCTGTGCTTTCATCGAATCCCTTGCGGATCTTGATGGTGACAGGTTTGCTGGTGGCGGCAGTGACCGCCTTTACTATGTCATGGACAAGGGCGGGATCCTTCATGAGCGCAGACCCGTCGCCGTTTCTTACGACCTTAGGGACCGGACAGCCCATGTTTATGTCCAGTATCGCGTTTGGATGGCTTTCAAGCTCATGCGCGGCAAATGCCATGACATCCGGCTCGCTGCCGAATATCTGGATAGCCGTCGGCCCGGCACCTTCCGGGATATACGTGAGTTCGTTCGTGCCTTTCCCTCCGTAATAGAGACCCTTGGCACTGACCATCTCGGTATATGTAAGCGCAGCCCCTTGCTCTTCACACAAAGTGCGCATGACGGCATCCGTGAAGCCCGCCAGCGGCGCTAAGAACCAGGGATTTTTTAATTGTAAAGTGCCTATTTTCATGATTGTATTTCTAAAGCGCTTATTATATGTCCGGCAGGTAACTGGAGGACGCCGGCACTTTGCGATTGACGAGTGCCAGCGAAGTCAGAGCTTAGTACCGCTGCGTCCGATCGTTAGCGCGAGCGTGCCTGGCGGGCACATAATAAGCGCTCCTGTCACTAGTCTTGTAATACGCGCTTTTTATTCAAGCCCTTGTTCTTATCGTGCAGCATCTGCAGCCCGTCCAGCGTAAGCCTCCTGTCTATCACGTCGATGCAGTCGACACCGCTTTCGACCATCGTAGCCATACCGCCGGTAGCGATGACCTTGATGTCTTCAGGCTTGCAGCCGAGCTCTTCGCTCATCTCCTTCTTCATGCCTTTGATCATGTGCTCCGTGAAGCCCTGGTGACCGTAGATCAGGCCGGACTGCATGCCCTCGGATGTGTTTTTGGCAATAAACTTGCCCGGGATCTCGAGGTCTACGTTAGGCAGTTTCGCGGTGTGCTCAAACAGAGCCGCTGCTTGTGTCTTCATGCCCGGCGCGATAGCTCCGCCCAGGAATGTCCCGTCAGCGGATACGCAGTCGAAGGTAGTTGCTGTACCGAAATCCACGACGATGAGGTTGCCGCCGTATCTTATGTGGGCTGCGACCGAGTTTACCAGACGGTCTGCTCCAAGAGCACGAGGATTCTCGTATTTTATCTTGATTCCGGTCTTGATGCCCTGCTCTACGACTATAGGGTTCTTGTCGTAGAACTTCAGGCACATGTGTTCGAGCGTGAACAGCAGCGACGGTACTACAGACGCGATGATGATGTCATCGATGTCCTTTTCGGTTATATCGATGCGTCTGAACATCGATCCGATTATTGTGCCGTACTCATCCGCTGAACGCCTGTTGTCTGTAGCAAGTCTCCAGCTCTCTACCAGCTTGTCGCCCTCAAATACACCGAGAACGATGTTTGTGTTGCCGACGTCTATTGCAAGCAGCATATCAATCCTCCTCCAGTCTCTTGAGCGCAAGCGCGAGAGTCAGTCCGGGGATGACGCGGTTTCCGGTCATCTCTGCTCCGAGTATCTCGTTGGCCTTCTTGAGCCTGTACTGAACCGTGTTGTTGTGGATGTTCATGAACTCGGCTGTTCTGCCGGAATTCATGCCCGCGTCGAGAACGAAAGTAGAGAGCGTATCTATGAGCATCCTGCCTTTATTCTGTGAGACTTCGCGTTCGAAAGGCTCAAGCAGGTCGAGATACATCTTGCGCTGCATCTGCGATCCGCTCTGCATGTAAACGCAGTCGCTCACCATTGAGATCTCGTACTTCGAGAAAACTCTCTTGAACGGGAAGACCTTCTCCATATATCTGGCGGTCTTGTTTATCATCTTGAATCCGTCTACGCAGCTCTCGAGTCTCTCGAGGCCTGTCACATGGAATACTCTCTCATCCTTTCTGACGGATTTTAGTCGGTCAAACATCTCGAGGCAGGCGTTCTTGACTTCAATGCCTCTGTCCTGACCACCTTCGGTATACACGATACCGTAGATCTCGCCCGACTCTATGGTCGTAAGCAGACCAAAATCGGCTTTCTTCTTGTATTCTGAGATGATATCCAGGAAAGCCGGAGCGTCCTCGCCCGCGTTCTTTATATAGAAAGCGCATGTGAACTGCATGCCGCGCAGTCCCGACTCATCGAGCAGCGTGTGGCAGAACGATATATCGCCGCGCACCGCAGACTTGATGAATTCAGCCCTGGAGTCTCTGTCAGGCGTGTATTTCCACATGCCTATTGCGAGCTCTATGGATCTGGCGAGTTTCGTCATTTCAGCAGCCGAATAATCATCATCATTGTCGACAATGACAAGGATGTATCTGCTGTCCTTGATGTTAATGAAGCCCCAGTATGTGACAACGCTTTCGATATCTACGCGTGTGAAACCGGTCATCGTGAAAGCGTCCAGCTTGCGCGCAGCATGCACCGCGTCCTCTATCTTGACGATGTGTCTTGTCTCGACTGTAAGGATCGTGTTGAACTCCTCGGTCATCAGAACGACCTGGTAATTGTTCTGCAGCGCCGCTTCTCTCAGTGCTTCCGGAAAACTGCTGTAGTTTTCGAAGTTAAGCAGATGGAACATGGTGCTGTTGAGGACGTTATCGGAATAGTTCTCTCCGTAGAGTATCTTATCCATTACCTGTTCGATGAGCATGCTGTAGGTAATGCTTCCGTTGTCGTCTATTGTGATGATAGGAAGTTTGACCTTTTCTGCGGCCTTTACGACTTCATCATCCACTTTTGCGAGGCCATCCTCGTTGAGGTATAGGACAAGAGCGCTGATGCCCTTCTTGCCGAGTCCTGTAACGATCTTCTTCTGAGCCTCTATGTCATCCTTGATTGACCAGAAATGGGTTATTACCATCTGGGCTTCTTCACCGTTACGCTCGACGCCCTTGTCCACATCCTGCTCATCGAATACCGAAACAGATCTTACGCGTCTGTCCAGCTCGTCCGCGCAGGCTACCACGCGGCTCAGTCTGAACGCATCCAGTTTGAGGCAGTCATTTAAACATATCTTCATATCTTTTCTCCGTGACAGACCCGCTTACTGCGGATCCTTGTCGTTGTTGTCGAAGCTTACGACTTCGCGGTCATTCTTTTCGTCGACTGCAGCTTTGAGCTTTTCGAGCTCTTCTTTCATCTTTCTGCGCTGCTCTTCTTCCTGCTCCTTGGCAATGCGCCTTGCCTCTTCGGCTTCTTCCTTGTTGCGGCGCTCGATGTCCTTCATCTCGCTGTCGAATTCCGCCTTTATGGTCTCAGGATCGGCTTCGCCCGTGAAAAGTCTCTCAAACTGGTCTCCGTCCAGAGTCTCGATCAGAAGCAGTGCCTGCGCGACTCTTTCAAATGCCGCGTCATACTCCTTCAGGAGATCTCTTGTTTCAGAATAGCACTGGCTGAGCAACGCGCGGATCTCGTGGTCGACTTCGGACGCGACTTCCTCAGAGTAGTTCTGGCGTGTCGAGAAGTCTCTTCCCAGGAATACCTCGTCACTCGTGCTGAACGACACAGGTCCCAGTTTTTCGCTGAATCCGTATTTGGTTATCATCTGCCTTGCGATCTCAGTAGCACGCTCCAGGTCGTTGCTGGCTCCTGTCGAGATATCGTCGAGCTTGAGTTCCTCAGCAACACGTCCGCCCAGCAGATGCTTGATAGTGTTGATCATGTGGCCTTTGGTCTCAAAGAACCTGTCCTCTTCCGGCAGCCACATCGTGAATCCGCCGGCCATTCCTCTTGGGATAATAGTGATCTGATGCACAGGGTCTGATCCCGGAGTCGCTCTCATGACGATGGCGTGACCCGCCTCATGATAAGCGGTCAGCTTCTTTTCCGCGTCGGAGATGACTCTGGACTTCTTCTGAGGTCCGGCCATTACCTTTGTGGTGGCCTCTTCGATCTCATCCATCCTGATCTTTGTTCCGTTGCGTCTCGCTGTCAGCAGAGCCGCCTCATTGATGAGGTTCTCAATATCCGCAGGCGAGAATCCCGGTGTCCTCTTGGCGAGCACCTCAGGTGAAACATCATCGTCTAGCGGCTTGTTCTTTGTATAGAGTCTGAAGATCTCTTCCCTTGCCTTGATGTCAGGCATGCCGATGACGACCTGTCTGTCGAATCTGCCCGGTCTCAGGAGAGCCGGGTCGAGCACGTCAGGTCTGTTGGTAGCTGCCAGGATTATGATACCGAGGTTGCCGTCGAATCCGTCCATCTCAACGAGCAGCTGGTTGAGGGTCTGCTCTCTTTCGTCGTTGCCGCCGCCGAGGCCTGCGCCCCTGCGTCTTCCGACAGCGTCGATCTCATCGATGAACACGATGCACGGAGCGTTCTTCTTGGCCTCGTTAAAGAGGTCTCTTACTCTGGAAGCTCCGACACCTACGAACATCTCCACGAAGTCCGAACCGGAGATCGTGAAGAATGGCACGCCCGCCTCACCTGCGCATGCGCGCGAGATATATGTCTTACCTGTACCCGGCTGGCCAACCAGCAGCACGCCCTTAGGAATGCGTGCTCCCAGCTTGGTGTACTTTCCCGGGTTCTTAAGGAAGTCTACTATTTCTGAGAGTTCTACCTTCTCCTCTTCGAGTCCGGCGACATCCTTGAATGTGATCGACTTGGCGTCGCTCTTATAAAGCCTCGCCCGGTTTTTTCCGAACTGGAAGGCCTGTTTGTTGCCTCCCTGGCTCATCATGAAATAGAAGAGGAAACCCATTGCCGCTATCATAAGGATAGTAGGCAGTATGCTGAGCAGTGTGTACTCGCTCTTTGGCGGGTCACTGTCGAGCTCCAGCTTGCCTTTTTCAAGCATCGGGTTTATCGTCTTCTCTTCAAGGTAGCTGATCTCCACCAGAGACGGAGAGTATGTCACTTCCTTAGTCCCGTCTTTCTTTGTGCCCGTCAGCCTTCTGTCGGTGATGTTTACGCTCTCAAAGTCACCCCTTTCAAGATGTGTGCTGAACTGTGAGAACTTCACTTCTTTGACTTCAGTGCTGTCTGACAGTCCGCGGACCATCATGGAGAGCGCGAGCACGACCACAAAGATTATCAGGTATGTACCTATGCTGCGTCCGATATTCTTCAATTCTTGTTTTCCTTTCTCTATCTAAAAAGTGGCACTAAAAAAGCCTCTTCTTTTGTGTCCCGAGCACAAATTTTATCATATTGTCTCGTCAAGTTCAATCAAAAGAACACGCTTCGTTGAGTCTGTAATATGAAATTTTGGTGAAAACCTGCCTTTTGTCCTCTCGCGTTCACCGGCGAAATGATCGCTCGGCAGGACCCACAGTACTTCACTGTCGATGCAGACCATGAGGATGCTGTCTCTGGCGGCTTTTCTTACTTTGGAGTCTACAAGAAGATCCTGTATCTTTTTGCTGCCGTTCTTCATCGGAAGGTAGTCACCCTCGCGTCTTGTGCGGAGTTCGATATCTCCCAGTCTGCCCGGATACTCCCTGTTGAATTCATCAAAATCGAAGGCAGCATAAGGAGCGTCCTCATCCGGGGCGAATTCCTTTGCCATTACCACCTGCGGATAGATGGCAATGCTGTCATCCGGCAGGATGACCTCTTCTGTCGCAGAGAAGATGATCTTGTCATATTCACGGCGGGCTCTGATACCGTACGGCAGGTCTATGCCCGCTGACGGATGCTCGCTGTAAATGAGACTGACTACCGCCGTTACGTTCTCGTATGTAGCGCAGGACTCCAGCCTTAAAAGGCTAAAGACCATGCTTACAACACGGCTGTTGATGGAAGGTGGATTATCCTTGAGTTTGGTGATATCCAGGACAGCCTCCTCCTTTTCGCTGTTGATGTCTACGCAGTCGATGTAGTCAGTCAGCGCGATGTCTCTCAGCAGAGTGTCATCCATATAGGCCAGACCGGCATAGCGTCTCAGGTTGTCCTTGATTTTCGGATTATAGTTCTTTTCGAGATACGGGATCAGCTCGTTTCTGATCTTGTTTCTCGTGTATGTGTTCTCATCGTTAGATTTGTCTATGTTTGGTTTCAGTTTGTTCTCTTTGATATATGCTTCGATGTCCTTGCGCTCCACGTTGAGGAGCGGACGCACTATAAGATAGCCGCCCTCGGAGACTCTGACAGCCGGGATACCGGCCAGCCCGTGAGGTCCCGTCCCGCGTATCAGTCTGAAGAGCACTGTCTCCGCCTGGTCATCCGCGTTGTGAGCGACCGTGATCACGATCTTGTCCGTAGGCACGCCATTCTCCTCAAGTTCTGCCGCTACCTCGTCAAATATCTGGTATCTGATCTCACGACCTGCTTCCTCATGGGAGATGCCGAGTTCCTCCGCAAGATCCTTGCATGAAGCTTCGTAGATGCGAAGGTCCAGATCAAGGCGCTCGCAGATGTCCGTCAGATGATCGGCTTCCTCGTAGGCTTCAGGTCTAAGCATGTGATTGATATGTACCGGTACCAGCACGAGATCGTACATGTCCGCGATGCTTGAGAGAGCATGCAGAAGGCACAGCGAATCAGGCCCGCCGGAAACGCCGATGATGACAGCAGAGCCGGGAGCGATGAGACCATTATCTATGATAGTGTCGATGATATAATTCCGTTTCATGCCCTTTTTATGTGCCGCTAAATCCCGAAGAATCTCTTACCGTTTTCTGTCAGGATGCGCGCGGCCTCTTCGTATTCAAGTCCTTTCAGGACTGCCATGCGCCGCACTATGTGCTCGATATATTCTGATCTGTTTGGACGGCCGCGCAGAGGTTCAGGTGCCATATACGGTGCGTCGGTCTCCGACAGCAGGTATTCTATAGGTACCCGTCTGACCACCTCAGCTGCCTTCTTTCCGTTTTTGAATGTGACCGGGCCGCCGAGCGAGATCGTGGCTCCGATCTTCACATATTCAAGAGCTAGCTCGGGCGAGCCCGAGAAGCAGTGCATCTGAACGCGCGCGTCGGGCTCGCTTCCGCCGCCCGCGGCGGGACGGCCCGGGAACCACGACTTGCGTTCATCTGAAAATGCCCCTTCCTCTTTAAGGATGTCCATCGTCAGCTGATGCGCGTCACGCGAATGTATCATGATTGGCATCTTAAGTTCGTTTGCCAGCCTTATTTGTTTTCTGAAAAGCTCCTGCTGCTCTTCTCTGTCGTCCGTACCGTAATAGAAGTCGAGTCCTATCTCGCCAATGGCTACGGCTTTAGGATCTGCAGCCAGTTTTCTTATCTCTTCGATGTCGGTGTCTGTATATGTCGACGCGTGATCGGGATGGATCCCGACGGCAGCATAGCACCACGGATAGTCAGCCGCGTCAGCAAGCGCCTGCTTAGCCGATTCGACGCAATCTGCCACGTCAATGATGAAGGCGACCTCAGACGCCTCTATCCCGGCCGCCAGAGATCGCCGCTCTTCATCAGTGTATTTCTCGAAATTCAGATGTGTATGTGCGTCAAACAGCATTACTTAGCTCCGAGCGCGTACAGCTCCTCAAGCTCCTTGTCGATGTCGAGTCTCGGGAAGAGCATGTCGCCCTTCTCCACCTTGCATCCGTCCATCTGATAGAACTCAAAAGCATCCTCCCATACTACAGGCACGTCCGCCAGTCCCAGCTGGGCTCTCATGCGGTCTGTAGTAGTATGCATGTAAGGCTCGATCAGTATCGAGACTATTCTGAGAGCCTCTGCGAGGTTCCTCATTACTGTGTCGAGCTCAGCCTTCTTTGTCTCGTCCTTCGCGAGGACCCAAGGAGTCTTCTCATCGATGTATTTGTTTGCGCGTCTGATGAGGATCCATATCTCCTCAAGCGCCATGTTGTATTTGAACTCGTCCATGTTGGCGGCAACCTTGTCAGCAGCTGATGTCGCCAGAGCGATGAGCTCGTCGTCGATCGCGTCTCTCGTAGTCGCTGCAGGAACTTCGCCTCCGCAGTACTTGGCTATCATGGAAACAGTCCTTGAGAGCAGGTTTCCGAGGTCGTTTGCGAGATCGAAGTTCATGCGCCTCAGCATTACCTCGTTGGTGAAGCTTCCGTCCTGTCCGAATGTGTACTCACGGAGCAGGAAGTACTTCAGGGCATCGATGCCGTAACGCTCGATCAGAACTACAGGATCGATCACGTCAGCGCCCTTTGCAGCCTTTGACTTGCTGACCTTCTCTCCTCCGAGAAGCAGCCAGCCGTGGCCTCTTACCTGCTTAGGAAGCGGCAGGTCCGCGCTCATCAGCATTGCCGGCCATATGATTGAGTGGAATCTTACGATCTCCTTGCCCACCAGGTGGACGTCCGCAGGCCAGTACTTGTTGTACTTTTCAGGCTCATCAGGCCAGCCCAGCGCGGTGATATAGTTGGAGAGCGCGTCGACCCATACGTACATTACGTGCTTAGGATCGTTAGGTACCGGGATGCCCCAGTCGAATGTGCATCTCGAAACGCAGAGATCCTCAAGGCCCTGCTCGATGAAGCTTCTCATCTCGTTTCTTCTTGTCTCAGGCTCCAGGAATTCCGGATGCTCGTCATAGAGCTTCAGGATCTTGTCGGCGTAGTTGGACAGCTTGAAGAAATATGCTTCCTCACTTGCCTTCTCAACAGGCCTTCCGCAGTCCGGGCAGCAGCCGTTAACAAGCTGCGACTCCGTCCAGAATGCCTCGCACTCCTTGCAGTAGAGACCTTCATAAGCGCCTTTATAGATATCGCCCTTATCGTACATCCTCTTCCAGATCTCCTGGACCCTCTTCATGTGCCTTTCCTCAGTCGTCCTGATGAAGTCATCATAAGAGATCTCCATGGTCGCCCACAGGTCCTTGATGCCCGCGACTATCTCATCGACATACTCCTGAGGAGTAACGCCCTTTTCGATAGCCTTGGTCTGGATCTTCTGACCGTGCTCATCTGTTCCCGTGAGGAACATGACGTCGTAGCCCTGCAGCCTCTTGAAGCGTGCCATGGCGTCAGCCATGACCGTGCAGTAGGTGTGTCCGATGTGCAGGTTAGCGCTTGGGTAGTAGATCGGTGTAGTGATGTAGTAAGTGCCTTTGTTCTCCATTGTCTTCCTTCTTTCCGCTCGAATGAGAGCTTCTAGTTTGCTGCGTATTCCTTCTCGTCGATGCTCCAGTCGCCGCTCTCCGGTTCTTTTTCAAACACGAATGAATCCACGAGTCTTGACGTTGCTACCGCGAGTGCCCAGATGGCTGCGCTTATGACCAGTGCGCCGAATACGGATATCTCGATTTTCTTGTTCTTCATGTCTTTTCTCCTTTTGCAGTCCCACCCCAAAAGTCAACATTAAGATTATACCACGCATGCACGCCGATGTGCTATCATAAAGACATGAAAATGCCTGACAGAAGAAAACTGAAAAGAGGCGCTTATACAGCGGCGCAGTGGACCTGGGGCCTGCCTCAGACCATGATCGGGGCTGCCCTCTTCATGGCGCACAGAAAGAACGAGCACTTCGACTACAACGGAGCGCGTGCCACGGTATGGGATAAGGACTCCGGAGTCTCTCTCGGAAGGTATATTTTTGTGCCGCGCAGCAGAAGCGGCAAAGTGGATGATTTTCTGCTCAATCACGAGTACGGTCACACGCTCCAGTCGCTGATCCTGGGGCCGTTCTACCTCATCTTTGTCGGAGCTCCTTCCATCCTCTGGAACCAGCTCCCTCATTTCAGACGCAAAAGAAAACGGACCGGAAAGTCTTACTACTCCGCTCCGTTTGAAAGTTCAGCCAACCGCCTTGCCGCAAGAGCCGGCCACAGCCATCATCACTAATACCTGTTACCACTCAGTGCCCGCGCCTGCCGCGAGCGCTTTTTCATATATCAGCTTTGCCGCTGTCAGATCCTGAGATGCGACCCCCACTGATTCAAATACTATTATTTCATCATCGTTCTCACGTCCGGCTATGCGTCCGTCAATGACGTCGCCCAGACTTCCCTGTATATCGCTGTCCTTTATTGTTCCGTCAGCCAGCGGTATGAGCAGATCGCCCGACTCCGAGAGCACCGCGTCCTTGAAGTCGCAGATTATCTTCGAAGCACGTGGCAGCACCGCCGGATCGAGCTCGTGCTTCTCAGGCTCATATGTACCGACACAGCTTATGGTGCAGCCCGGCTTGATCTTTGTCCCGTCAAAGACCGGCACAGACGATGTCGTGACAGTGATCACCAGGTCCGCGTCCTCGACTGCCTGATCAGCGCTTTCCGCCGGCAGTATCTCTGCGCCATAGTGTCCGAGTTCTTCCCGCATCTTCTCGCAGAATGCCTCTAATCTCCCGCGGTTGCGCGAGTATACCCAGACCTTTTCAAGTTTTCTTACGCAGAGCATCGCCTCAAGCTGCTCAGGCGCCTGTCCACCTGTCCCAATAAGCGCTCCTACCCTGCAATCCTTCTTCGCGAGTATGTCGAACGCCGCTCCTGATGCCGCGCCTGTCCTCATTCGTGTGACCGTCGATCCGTCGAGCATCGCCACTATATATCCCGTCTTTCCGTCAAGCAGAAGCACCTGGGCCGGGCACGCTTCGAGCCCTATCTCAGGGTTGTGAGGAAAAACGCTGATGATCTTCACGGCTGCCGCCTCTTCAGAAGCTGCGTAAGACGGCATAAAGAGAAATGTCCCCTCATGCGCCGGAGCCTTGATGCCCGTCCGGAGCGGAACCTCTACCGTTCCGTCCGCGATCATTCTGAACGCGGTCTTATCGGTCTCCACGATATCCCTCATCGAAACTACGCTTTTTATTTCTTTTTCGTTAAGCAGAAGCATTTTAATTCCTCCTTAACATTTCTTTTGCTACTCTTTCCCTCCAGTTGCGGAATACATCTGTAGGAGAGATTCCGCTTTCCGGACCGCATATTGATTCATACTCGTAGTGCGCATCCAGGCCGCCGCCGACTATATAGTGCAGTTTAAGTTCGTTAGGTACAGGCCTGTCATATTCCCTGCACACCTCTTCCAGTCTTATCAAATCATGGCTGCCAAGCTGAAGGAACTGTTTTATCGTCGGAAGGTCCTCATTTATTTTGTGTGTAGGTAATACCTGTCCTTTCTTAACATAGAATGCGTTGAATGAATAGGCTCCATCTTCAATCGATCCGTAAACATAGATCTCATCTACCGGGACACTTCCTGCAAGCTCCATGCTCAGCGCTATCAGTCCTTCCTGTATCTCCATGAAAGCATCTTCAAAGACCTTTTTCTTTCCGGAATCATGCGGCTTGCTTTCCTCCGCCTTAATAGTTTCCTTGTTTTTCTTTTTGAATAATCCAAAAGGCATTTATACCCCTCCTATATTAAAGATGCATTCATTATATCATTATTCGGCACAGTGTTCATAAAACAAAAACCACCGGGAGCCGCTTTGGTTCCCGGTGATTTCTTTTGTTTGTTTTGCTATTCGGCTTTCTGCTGTTTGCCGATCTCAAGACCCATCCTGAACGCTTCAACGTTAGGTGCGATCAGTTTTTCCTTGGCAGCAAACTTGTGAGCAATGCCCTTTTCGATGACTTCTGCCGGAACGGCATCAGTTGCTCCGACATAAACGCCCAGCATGATGACGTTGAGCGCTCTAGGATTACCGATGTCGATGGACATCTGTGTTACAGGCGCCTTGATGACATTGATATCATCTCTCTCAATCGGGTCAGTAACGATAGTGCTGTTCACAAACAGGTTTCCGCCCGGCTTGAGGTTGTCGATGAACTTGTGGAGCGACGGTCCGTTCATGACCACGAGGTCCTCGAGGCTGTAGCTTACAGGAGCTCCGATAGGATCATCTGAAATAACTACGTAGCAGTTTGCCGTGCCGCCTCTCATGGCAGCGCCGTACGAAGGGAAGAATGTGACGTTGAGGTCAGTAGCCTGCGAGGTAGCCTCTGCCAGAAGCTTGCCCATTGTCATAACTCCCTGTCCGCCGAATCCGGCGATCATAAGATTTCTTTCCATGGTCTGCCTCCTTTACTGCTTCTTCTCTCCGCCGTCACGGAATACTCCGAGCGGATACTCTGCAAACATCTTCTCTCTGAGGAAGTCGAGCGACTTCAGAGGATCGAGTCCCCAGTTTGTAGGGCAGGACGTAATGATCTCAACGATCGAATAGCCCTTTCCTTCGAGCTGATACTTGAATGCCTTCTTGATGGCGTTTCTGGCCTTGATGACGTTCTGCGGTGTATCGCAGCTGACTCTCTCAATGTAGTAAGGAGCTGTCAGCTGGTTGATGATCTCCGACATGTGCATCGGGTAGCCGTGCTCTTCAGGATTACGGCCGCCAGGTGTAGTTGTCGACTTCATGCCTACGAGCGTTGTAGGAGCCATCTGGCCGCCTGTCATGCCGTAGATGCCGTTGTTTACGAAGATGACCGTAAAGTTCTCGCCTCTGTTGGCAGCCGAGAGTGTCTCAGCCAGTCCGATGGCAGCGAGGTCTCCGTCGCCCTGATATGTGTAAACGAGCGAATTCGGGGACGATCTCTTGATTCCTGTCGCAACTGCGCCTGCTCTTCCGTGAGCGGCGATGGTCTCATCGCATGTAACGTAGAACTGTCCGAGTCCGCAGCAGCCGACGCCCTCTACTCTTACGAGGTTGTCGAGCTGTCCGAGTTCTTCAGCAGCCTCGCCGATGATCTTGTGGATAGTGCTGTGCATGCAGCCCGGGCAGAATCCCGATACAGCACCTTCAATGATTCCCTTGGTCCTGGTATAGACTTTCTTTTCCTCAGCCATTACAGCACCTCCTTAATGAATTCCATTGCGCCCTTCTTGACCTGGTCGTTGGTCAGCAGCTGACCGCCGGATCTGAGGACTTCGTGGATAGGGCATCTGCCCTGTACCGCGTAATCGATATCCCATCTCATCTGTGCAGGGATCGACATCTCTACATCGATTATCCCCTTGACTCTGTTGAAGTCGAGGTTCTTGAACGAATCATATGGGAACGGCGAGATGGTGATCGGTCTGATCATTCCTGCCTTGACGCCCTGTTTGCGAAGCTCTCTGATGACCGCTCTGCAGATACGCGCGCTGATGCCGTAAGCTGCAAACACGATTTCCGCGTCGTCCATCATATACTCTTCGACTCTGACGTCCTTGTCCCACGTCTCATACATAGCCGCAGCTTCGATGTTGACCTTCTCCTGTCCGTCTCCTACCGAGCCCGGTCTGCAGAACGCAGCCTGTCCCAGAGGATGTCCGATAATGGCTCTCGGCAGGAATTTTGCCCTGCACTCCGCGAGCTCTTCATCTGTCTTCATAGGCGGCAGCACTACAGGCTCCATCATGGTGCCCATTACGCCGTCCGTGAGAACGAGTACCGGGTTCTGGTCTCTCTCTGCGAGGTCATATGCCTCATATACCATGTCTACACACTCCTGTACCGAATCCGGAGCGAGTACGATCATTCTGAATCCGCCGTTGCCGGATGCCTTGGTCGCCTGCAGGTAGTCCTGCTGTGCCGGCTGGATGGCTCCGATCCCCGGGCCGCCTCTCTGAACGTTGACGTAAACCATCGGGATACGTGCGGATGCGCAGTAGCTGACTCCCTCGCTGTAAAGCGAGATGCCGCATGAGCTGGATGAGCTCATCGCTCTGATGCCTGTAGAAGCAGCGCCGTACAGCATGTTGACGGAAGCGACCTCGCTCTCGCCCTGTACGAATGTGCCGCCTACCTCAGGCAGTCTTCTTGCCATGTACTCCGGGATCTCATTCTGCGGAGTGATAGGATAGCCTGCAAAGAAGCGGCAGCCTGCTCTTACAGCAGCCTCTGCGATCGCCTCTGTACCTTTCATGAATACTCTTTCTGCCATGTCACTCTCCTTTCCTATCTCCACACTTCTATCGCCGACTCAGGGCAGATCTGTGCGCACATTGCGCATCCGATGCAGTCCTCAGGCCTAGCGGAAGTCGCATAGAGATATCCCTTGGAATTGACTTTTTCGCCTATCTCGAGGCACTTCTTTGGGCACGAGATGACGCAGTAGGAGCATGATTTGCAGGCTTCAGTCGTGATTTCGATCCTTGCCATTTATTGTCCTCCTTCTTAAAACAATATCTTGTTATTCTAATCAACCCATGAGTACGTCAGGAAGAGATCAAGAGGCACCAAGGCCTTGTCTGTCATTGCCTGCGCCTCTTCGAAGATATCCCTTCTGACGCACGCGCTGTTGACAGTGGTGAAACCGTCGAACAGCCTGTCGATCTTTTCCAGACCATCCATGAATTCATTAACGGTAGTTGCGTATCCGAGATTCGGATTGCCGAGTATGTATATGTGGTCGAGCCTCATGGACCCGAGAATGTGCTGCATAGTGCCGTCTATGGCGTCGACGCTCTTTGTCCACGGTCTGTACGGATTCACGATGTAGACAGGCACGGCATCGTCCTTGCCCAGAAGATCGCTGTACGCGCCCGCGAACTTGGCCGCCTGATGGCCGCCGCCTATGTCAAGGAGGGTATAGTGATCGGATATGAGCGATACCCTGACTCCACCCACCATGACCGGCGCGTCAAGATACTGATCCTGATAAATGATGTTGACGCCCCTCTTCGCGAAGTCCTGCTGCATGTCACGCGACCTGTACAGCGGCTTTGTCTGGTCGAGGTCGAAAAGATCTACCTGCTTCCCCGTTTTCTCCGCGAGTTTATTGGCTATGTTGAGGACGATCTCGCTCTTGCCCGAGCCCGCTTCGCCAATGAAAACGAAGTTTTTCTTCTCATCCATCAACTGTTCAAATGTCTTGTCTGCTTCGTAAAATAATCCCATTTTTTATAAAAAATAGCCGTCCCCTTACGCCCGGAGCCGACTTCATTCTATATTACCCATTATTACAACCGTTGCGCCGGATGCCCAGTTTGCCCTTCTTCCAGCACATATATTGTACCTTTTTTTGAGTTATTAATTCAAGTGAATTATTGGTGAAGAAATTTTTGGCGGCGCGACTTACGGTCAAATCCTTTTCAGCTTTGCAGCTACCTGCAGCAACTGTCGGCAAAGGACTTTTCTCGAATAGTATGTTTTTTGAGAATATAAATGCGGTATTTACATACTGATTCGTATGCCGATATGCATTAGCCACGATGCAATCGAGGTTTTGATTAACGATAAAACGGAAAACACCCGTTATTGTAAAGTAAAATGCGTCTGTGGAGAAGGTTGACCTCAATACAAGAGACTATCGACAGAAATCAGTATGAAAAATCCTTAAATATTTCTTCAAAAAACATACTTTTTGAAAAAACTCCTCTTTCAATCGTTTCTGTATCTGTGTCGTGCCGGTCCATGCTATTATATTGGTATGAACATTTTGAGCATCACTGCGCAAAAGCCGCATTCCACCGGAAGCGGCACATATCTGACAGAATTGGTCCGCGCTTTTGACCGCATGAGACACAAGCAGGCGGTTGTTTGCGGAATATATGCAGACGACCCTGTTGAGTTTCCGGAGGGAGTCGGCTGCTACCCTGTTTTCTTTACTGGGAAGCATGAATCGGACCTGCTTGCCGCGCCTTGCAAGGCACCGGCAGCCAGATTTGACGCGCTGCCTTTCCCTGTAGTCGGGATGTCGGACATAATGCCGTACGAGTCGACAAGATACCGCGACCTCACGCCTGAGATGATATCTCAGTTTGAGGAGGCGTTCATAGGCACAGAAGAAAAAGCCGGTGCGGTCAGACGCGCGGTCGAAGATCTCGATCCTGATATTATCATCTGCCATCATCTGTTCTTACTGGCGGCTCTTGTCAGGAAGCACTTCCCGGAAAGATGCGTCATAGGCATTTCGCACGGGACGGATCTGAGGCAGATGGTGAATTGTGACAACCTGCGCGAACTTGTCAGGCCTCAGATAGCGAAGCTGGACATGGCGCTGGCCCTTCACGAGGAGCAGCGTGTTCAGATCATGGATCTGTTTGGCCTTGATGAGTCAAAAGTTGCTGTGATAGGGAGCGGTTACAACGACGGGCTGTTCAATACTGAAGGCCGCACGGAAAGAAAACCGGGAGAGCCTGTCAGGATATGCTACGCCGGTAAGATAAGCAGACCTAAAGGCGTGCCTGAGATGCTGGAGGCTCTTTCGATGCTTGCGGAGGACAGCGAAGTACCTGCTTTTGAACTAACGATGGCAGGAGGCTGTCAGGATGAGGTTCTGAAAGATGCGATGGATCGCCTGCCGGAATATATAACGTGGCTCGGGCAGATCCCGCAGCCCGCCCTTGCGGAGCTGCTGCGCCGGACGGACATCTTCGTCCTTCCGTCGTACTTCGAAGGCCTGCCCCTCGTTCTCATAGAAGCCATGGCGTCCGGCGTGGTGCCTGTCAGCACCGATCTGCCCGGCGTGAGGCCGTGGATCAATGCCAATGTCGGCCGTCCGAACGTCATCTATGCAGACATGCCTGAGATGAAAAGCATCGACGAGCCTACCGACGCCGGCCGCGATGCTTTCACGATCGCCCTTTCCGCCGTCCTCAAAGATGCCATTCGCGGCTTTGAGTCCGGCGCCCTGCCGGGTGCCCTTCCGGACACCTCGGCCATTACCTGGGACGGCGTTGCCCGCCGCCTGCTGGCACAGGCGATATCCATCATATAAAAAACAGACCCGCAAAGGTCTGACAAAACATACAAGGAGAAAAACAATGTCTAAGAAATTCACATTTTATCCTCAGGGCGTATGCTCGATGATGATCGAGATAGAGCTCGACGGAGAAACAATAAAGGACGTCATCTTCACCGGAGGCTGCAACGGAAATCTGAACGGCATCTCCAAATTAATAAAGGGCATGAATGCCCGTGAAGTGATAGAAAAGCTCGAAGGCACAAGATGCGGAGTGAACGAGACCTCCTGCCCTGACCAGCTCAGCAAGGCCCTCAGGCAGGCTCTTGACAGCGCTGACCTATAGGCTTTCCTTATTGTTTTTATATTCACCGTAGGTGAAGAAAATCAGGCCGATCCAGATGACAGCGAAAGAAATCAGCTGCACTCTGTCGATCGGCTCTTTGTATGCAAAGATTCCGAGAAGCAGAGTGATCGACGGACTTATATACTGAGTCAGTCCGATGACGAACAGCGACACCTTCTTTGCCGCGCTTCCGAACAGTGCGATAGGAATAAGTGTCACCAGGCCGCTTAAGAACATCAGCGCGTACTTGCCCGGAACTCCGAGGTTCAGGGCGCCTATACCCCTCGTTTCGATCACAAGAATGCCGATGACCGCAAACACTGCATAGAACATGGTCTCGTATACCAGCTCTATCACCGGAGGATTCTTGCTCGACTTCTTGATGGCCGAATAAGTCGCCCATGTGAAAGCCAGTCCGAGAGCGACTCCCGGCAGCTGCCTGTAATGGATCAGCATCACTACGAGCGCTATGGTCGCGAGCGCCATGGCTGTAGCGTTGTATTTCGTGAACTTCTCCTTGAATATTACGACGCCGAAGAGGCAGATCACGATAGGCTCTATATAGTATCCGATCGATGACTGTATCATGTGGCCCGTAGTCATGGCCCAGATGTAGATGCTCCAGTTGGCCGTCAGCAGCGCACCCGCAATCAGGTACCTTTTGACGGCGCCCTTCTCCTTCAGCGGGCCCCATATTTCCTCTTTCGTATACCTCATCCTCGCGGCGATATACGAATATATGAACATGGTCGTCATGCGGTACAGTATGATGATCCATGAAGGTATGGGAACAAGAGCCTGCCAGTAAACCGGCAGGAAACCCCATATCAGCTGGCAGGCCAGCACGCAGATGATGCCGTTCCTGTAATCGCTGTTTTTATTATCTAAAGATTTTCTCTCTCCGCCCACTTTTACCTTTTTCTCCTACAGGCCCAGTTCTTCCTCGACCAGCTTCGTTGCTATCCTGATGCAGTCTGCGCAGGACGTGTACGCCTTTCCGCCGTTTCCGGTTTTTATGTCCTTGCAGATCAAAGCCTTTGCCTGCTCAACGAACTTTCTCTGCATTATGCCTGCTATCCTTGTGGTCTTCGCCTTCGTCTGGCCGGCCATCTCCGTATTGCCGTCGCTGTGCACGAGCCCCGCGATCATCGCAGCACCGCTTATGGCGCCGCACACTCCCTGTGCTGTTCCCATGCCGGCACCGAACCCCTCTCCCATCTTGTAGAGCAGCGATTCGTCTATGCCGACTTCATCCGCGAATACGCAGGCTACCGCCTGGCAGCAGTTATATCCGTTCCTGTGCTTTGCTACAGCAAGTTCCGCCTTGTCCATTCCATTGCCTCCTGTCAAAACTTTCTTTGTCCAATGGCAATAATACCATAAAATCTTGCAACACTTATCCCTTTTTACGCTACTATATATATGAGAGCTCTCAAACAGCAGTACTAACTGATCTCATGTGAGGAAAAGCCAATGAATGAAAAACTTGTAAACGAAGCGATATCCGGCAGTAAAGAAGCGTTCTGCACTCTTTACGGCCAATATAAGGACAAGCTGTATCGCTACGCGCTGTATAAGCTGGGGGACCCGGACGATGCCGAGGATGCCGTGAGTGAATGCGTCCTCGCGGCATGGAAGAGCATCGGCAGCCTCAGAAGCGCCGAAGCCTTCGGTTCGTGGATCTTCAGGATCCTGTCGAACTGCTGCGCATCACGCATCAAGGCTATGGTCGCGGCCCGCGATAACCTTGAGCGGGTATATAACGAAGGTCCGGGCAGCGCAGCCGGCATTTCAGCGCCTGCTTCCCTTTCTGTCGAGCTGACGGAAGCATTGTCACAGCTCAAGGATGAAGAGCGGGACGTTGTGCTGCTCAGCATCATAGGCGGTCTGAACAGCAATGAGGTCGCGGATCTTACGGGACTCAGTCCGGGAGGCGTCCGGTCCAAGCTGTCCAGAAGCCTCGCGAAGATGCGGGAGTTCTTATCTTAAGGAGAAAAGAAATGAGTAAAGATCGTGATTATATAAAAGCAATGTTCGACAGCGACGGCATCAAGGCCCCGGAGAGTCTTTCCGAGGAGAACATGCTGGCGATGCTCGAGGCGGCTGAGGCGGCTGAAGCAAAAGAAGCCGAGCAGCAGGCCAAGTGGGAGCCTGCAAAGCCGGCAGCCGGAAAGAAGCGCGCGTCTTGGAAGCCTTACTTAAGCAGGTGGGCAGCAGTCGCGGCGGCAGCTGTGATCGCCCTCTTCGGTATCAGCGGACTCTTCGATATCCTAGGCCCTGCGCCTGATACATCGACTGTAGGCGATGAACTCTACACATTCAGGAGTGCGCGTGAGATCGATAAGGTCCTCAGGAGCATGGATACAGGTATCAGCTTCGGGCGCCTGAGACCGGGCAACATGGATACGGGCTTGGAATTAGAACTGCTGGACGGCGACATGGCAGAGTCCGCGGAAACTCCGGCCGTAAGCTCAGAAAAAGCCGGCGGTGCAGAGTCGTCCTCTGCGACAGGTTCCGCGAACCACTCCGAGACATACCTGCAGGTAGAAGACGTGGATGAGGCAGACATCGTCAAGACTGACGGCAAGTACATCTACTATGTCAACACCGACAGAGAGGTCGTGATCCTCGAAGCCAAAGACGGCAAGACCAAAAAGCTTTCAACCATAGGAAACAGCGGCGTCGAAAACTACATCCACGACATATATCTGAAGGGCGACAAGCTGATCACAGTCGGAAAATACTATAAGAGCGGCAGTGATGAAGGCACATCCGGCATCGTAGTTTATGACATAAGCGACAGGACCGATCCTGAAGTCCTCTACGACTTCAGCCAGACCGGCGATATCCTCTCCAGCCGCATGGTGGGCGACTATGTCTACCTCGTGACCAACGACTGGGTATACAAGGGCAAGCGCAGCGTGCCTATGTGCGGAACGTACGATTCCTTAAACAGCATTGATGTCAGCGATATCTGCTGCATGCCTGAGCCTCACTCGACATCGTACATCGTGCTGAGCGCCATAGACGTATCATCCGGCACCAGGGGAAAGAACAGGACAAAGGCCGTGCTCGGAGCCAGCAATGAGATCTACTGCAATGACCATAACCTCTATGTCACATCGGCAGAGTACGATAGCAAGACAGGTACTTACTACACAAGGATCGTCAGAGCGGCACTCAGCGGCACAGATGTGAAGTTCAACAAGACGGCAAAGGTCCGCGGATACGCTGTCAACCAGTTCGCGATGGATGAGAAAGACGGATACTTCCGCATCGCCACAACATCCGATCGCGACGGCATGGATGTGAACAACCTCTTCGTGCTTGACTCAGACCTCAAGGAAGCCGGCAGCGTCACAGGTTTTGCCCGTAACGAGAGCATCAAGTCTGTCCGTTACTTCGGAGACAGGGCTTATGTCATCACCTACAAGGCGATCGATCCTCTCTTCATAATCGACCTCTCGGATCCGGAAGATCCTGAGATCGAAGGCGAGGTCATGATAGACGGCTTCTCCACCCTGCTGATACCTGCCGGCGAAGGCAGATTGCTTGGCATCGGACACGCGACCGGTGACAACGGCTACGGCGGTGAGTTTGAGAACGGGCTCAAGATAGTCCTCTTCGATATCTCCGATCCATCCGAGCCTAAGGTCCTGGACAGCAAGGAGTTTGAAGACATGTCAAGCTTCGCCCAGAGCGATCACCACGCCCTTACCATAAACAAGGAAGACAGCTGGTTCGCGATACCGTACGAGATCTACCGCTATAATGAGTGGCCTGATGGCGATGACGTCATCATCGAGGATGACGCAGAAGAGCCTTCCGCAACTATAGACAGCGACGATACAGAGATCGTGGAAGATGAGCCTTACGTGGAAGAGATGCACGAGGCCGGCATACTGGTCTTCACGGCGGACGACAAGTTCGGCTCTATCGATCAGCACAAACTGGACGCGGCACAGCTCTTCAGGAGCGTATACATCGGCGAGTGGATATACGCACTCGACGCAAAAGGTGACGTCTACAGCTTCAAGCCTTCACTTTAAAGGCACACGCGGGGCCGCATGGCCCCGCTTTTATTTGCATTAATACGCGTCTGTCAGTAGAATAATTGAAGTATGGCTTACGACGGTATCATTACATATGCTGAAGCAAAGGAATTAAGAGAACGCATCGTGCCGGGTAAGATAGAAAAAGTCTACCAGCCCGGTCCCGAGGATCTTTTGGTGCACATCCACACGCAGCGCGGGAATGTGCGTCTTTTTGTTTCGTGCAACAGCCAGTCGGCGCGAGTCTGCCTGACCGAAGGCTCTTATACAAATCCGGATCAGCCTCCTACCTTCTGCATGCTTCTGAGAAAGCATCTGCAGGGCGGACGAATCACGGATGTGAGACAAAAAGATGCCGAGCGCATCATGGAGATAGACATCGAGGCACAGAACGAGCTCGGCTTCTCCGTATGCCGCAGGCTCATAGTCGAGATAATGTCCAAGCACAGCAACATAGTGCTGGTGGATCTCGAGACAGGCAAGATCATAGACGCCATCAAGCGCATATCGATAGACGTCAACAGATACCGTCAGCTTCTGCCGGGCGTTATATACAAGTATCCGCCGGCTCAGGACAAGATGCCGTTCAATGAAGTGACTGCGGAAAGTGAACTGCCTCGTGACGACCGCGCCCTCATGGCACGGGTAGCAGGCATCTCCCCTGCCATCAGCCGCGAGATAGCTGAAGACCCGGGCCGCAGGCTCTCTGAGATACTGGCTTCGGTCGAAGACGGAAGCGCAAGAGCCCGCGTATACATCGATGAAAAAGGTACCCCTCGCGAGTTTCATATAACCGGCCTTTCTGAGTTCGAAGGACTTGAGTGCAGGTTCTTTGACACACTATCGGAATGCGTTGATTTCTATTATTCCAACCGCGAGCAGTCCAATCTGGTGCGCCAGAAATCCCAGCCTCTGCTGAAGTCGGTGCAGGCATCACTCAGCAAGGCCTTGCTGAAAAAGAAAAAACTCTCGGAGGACCTTCTTGCCGCGGAGAATTCGGAAAAGTACAGGCTGTACGGCGAGCTTCTGACCGCAAACCTGCACCTGATAAAGCCGGGCGACCGCAAAGTGACCGTCACCAACTATTACGACGGCAGCGAAATCACCATACCTCTCGATGAGAAAATCTCCGCTTCGGCCAACTCCCAGAGATACTTCAAGAAGTACTCCAAGGCAAGGACCGCCATACACGAGAAACAGACCCAGCTTGAGGACAACGAGAAAGACATACAGTACCTGGAGTCCGTGATACAGAACATCGAAGCTGCGGACAATGTTCCTCTGCTCGATTCCATCAGGGATGAGCTGGAGCAGACAGGATATGTGAGAAGACGCCAGAAAGCTGCTCAGAGAAAGAAAAAAGGCGCAGGGCCTGAACCTCTAAAGTACACGCTGAGCGACGGTACTCAGGTTTTGGTTGGCCGAAACAACATAGAGAACGACTGGCTTACAATGAAATTCGCCTCAAAGACAGACGTCTGGATGCATACAAAGGACATACCGGGCTCACACGTTATAGTCAGACTGGATGACGGACGCAACGTGAACGATCTGCCGGCAGAACTCATATATGAAGCCGCGTCCATAGCCGCGTACCACAGCAAGGCAGGCAGCGGAGACAACGTCCCTGTTGATTATGTTCCTGTGAGATACGTGAAAAAACCTAACGGCTCAAAGCCGGGCATGGTCATCTTTACCCATAACCAGACAGTTTACGTTAAACCGCAGCTGCCAAAATAATACTGTTCTTTTTAATAGAAAAGCGATACAATAGTCGTGCGCGGTCTGTTAGCTCAGCTGGGAGAGCGCATGGGTCACAACCATGATGTCGAGGGTTCGAGCCCCCCACAGACCACCAGAAAAAGCCGGTACCTCCGCGATCGGAAGTGCCGGCTCGCTTTATAAGTACAAGAAGTGACGTCCAAGGTGAAAAAAAGCATCTATTTTCTGATCGGGGCCTTCGTGATAGTGCTTGATCAGATAACCAAATACTTGGTAAGAGCCAACATGCAGCCCGGCGACCGTATCCCGGTCATCGGTAACTGGATGAGCATTTACTATGTTCAGAACACGGGAACGGCCTTCAGCATGTTTTCAGGGAACCGCTTTGTCACCATCTTTCTGACCTCGGTTCTCATCATCTGCTGCATAGTGTTCATCGTGAAGGAAGGCTCAAAAAAGGTCAGCCTCATCCCGGTGCTGTTTACCTTTGTCGCGGCAGGCGGCATCTCAAACATGATAGACCGTCTCACGCTGGGCTATGTCACTGACATGATAAGCTGCGGAAGGTTTGCGGTATTCAACGTAGCGGACATAGGCGTCACCTGCGGCTGCATCCTCACCATGATAGCTCTTATAGTGCTGTACAAGGATGAGGAAGAAAACGGAGGGGGCAAAGCGTGATGAGTGATTGCACCCTTACCGTGACTGCCTCATCAGAAGACGCAGGCAGCAGGCTCGACGCCTTCATCGGATATAACACAGATGAGCTCTCAAGGAGCTACGCCGTCAGGCTGATAGAAAAAGGCCTGGTGAGCGTTAACGGCAAGGCCGTCACCTCCAAGAAGCACGCGGTCGCGGACGGCGATGTCATTACCATTGAGATGCCTGAGCCTGAAGTTCTTGAGATAAAGGCCGAGGACATCCCTCTTGAGATTGTCTATGAGGACGATGATGTCGCTGTGATCAACAAGCCCCGCGGCATGGTGGTGCATCCGGGTCCGGGCAATCATTCCGGCACGCTGGTAAATGCCATCATGTATCATATGGGAGGCTCCCTCTCATCCATCAACGGTGTGATACGCCCGGGGATAGTCCACAGGATAGACAAGGATACCAGCGGTCTTCTGATGATAGCAAAGAACGACAAGGCACATGAGTCTCTTGCCGCTCAGCTTAAAGAACACAGCGTCACCAGGGAATACACAGCTCTGGTGTATGACAACATCAAAGAGGACGAACTGACCATAGACGAGCCTATAGGCCGTGATGAAAGAAACCGCATGAGAAACGCCGTGAACGGCGCGTCCGCAAGGAACGCGGTCACACATATAAGGGTGCTGGAGCGCTTCAGCAGATACACGCTTGTCAAAGCGATACTCGAGACCGGCAGGACCCACCAGATCAGAGTCCACATGGCATACTTGCATCATCCTCTGGTCGGAGATGAACTGTACGGACCACGCAGACAGTCTTCAAAAGTCGAGGGCATCGCGGTCAGCGGTCAGCTGCTCCACGCGGGGACACTAGGCTTCGTCCACCCTTCTACCGGTGAGTACATGGAATTCCACTCAGATCTTCCGGAAGTATTTGAGCAGGTGCTCGCAAAACTTCGCAAGGATCAATAAACAAGAGCATATAAAGAGGTGTGTATGCACAGACAGGCTGTTCGCCGAACTGCCTGCCGGTGTATACACACCTCTTATTATTGATATTCAGTTTTTATTCTACTGTCTCGTCCTGATTGAAGTCGAACTCCACGTCGCTTTCCTCCGGAGCTGTTGCCGGCTTTGGTGCCGGTTCAGGCTGTTTCTCGACTACGTCGAAATCGACTGTCCTGGCCTGACGAGCCTCGTCTGTACGCGCGTCGCCTGCGCCGAACGGTCCGTAGTAGCTGTACTGGCTGCTGAATCCCGTGATGCAGTAGAAGACAGGTGCAAGGAACGTATATCCCCATGCCCAGCTCTCAGCCTGGCCATAAGCCTTTGCTGTGGCTTTTCCCATCTGGTATGCAAAATAGAAATACATGAACCAGCCTACGATCGGAACGATTACGACGAAGAGTCTTACCCAGTACCAAGGATTGTTCATAGTCTTTTCACAGAGCTTGTACTGGTTGTATAACGGTATGATGCCTACCCATCCCGGCTCTCCGGCCTTCTCCATCATCTTCCAGAGGCCTACGGCCATGATGATATACCAGATGCCGGAACCGCTTGAAGACGCTCCCGAGTTTTCAGATGCGTATGATAATAATTGTTCCATTTCTTTTCTCCTTTTCTTTTGATTGTCTTTTATTTGAAACTATTCGAATTCGTTTTCCATGATGCGCCTGACTTCTTCCTTGTCAGCCTCGCGCTGAGCTTCGAGCTTCTCATAGTCGCTTACCTGCTTGTCAAGCAGTGCCTCTCCGAGTGCCTTTGCGCCGCTGACCAGGAGCGCGCCTCCCGCAACGCCGTACGCAACGATCTTAAGCAGGGTACCGCCAAGGTCTCCGCCGGCACTGTTTCTTATATTATCTATACCTGTTTTATTACTTGCCATATCAGTCCCTCCTTAGAGAAATAATTATAGCATATATCAGCGCAGTTCATAAACATCTGTCCTGCGTGCTGTAAGAAGCGGCAGTTTCTGTCTTACTTCATCTACATAATCAAGGTCTATCTCTGTCACGGCATGGCCTTCTTTTTCATCCATCTGCATGATCACCCTTCCCCACGGATCGGTGATTATGGAGTGTCCGTACGCAAGGTAACCCGCGTTTTTATCCTGAGCTGTCGCCGTACCTACCATGTAGACCTGGTTCTCTATCGCTCTCTGCCTAAACGCTGTCTCCCAGTGAGCCGGGCCTGTCGTCATGTTGAACGAGGCCGGATTGAATATGACCTTTGCTCCCGCAAGCGCAGGTATGCGGCTGCTCTCAGGGAATCTGATGTCAAAGCAGATATTGACTGCCATAGGACACCACTCGGTTTCGAAGGTGTCAAAGCTGTTGCCGGCCGAGAGTGTGTCGGATTCCCTGAACACCTGCTCCCCGGTAACGAAGATGTCAAAGAGATGCACCTTGCGGTGCTTGCCTATCTGTCTGCCCTCTCTGTCGAAGACATAGCATGTGTTATACACCTTGCCGTCTTCGCCGAGTTCAGGGATCGATCCGCCAACCATATACACATGATTCTTGCGCGCTATGGTAGAGAGAGCCAGCCAGCTGTCTCCCTGCTCGGGTTCTGCGTTGACCGGGAAGAGTTCCGCCTGATACGGGCAGTTCCATATCTCAGGCAGGCTGATGATATCCGCCTCGTCAGCAATACCGGTGGCTATGAGTTCCGCCAGCTTCTCTATGTTTTCGTATTTATCTTCTCTGACCTTCAGCTGAAGGCTTGCGATCTTTATCTTGCTCATATCTTCCACCCGTTACCTACAGGAATGAGATGATGACCGTGCCTGCCAGCATCAGCAGCATGCCCGTTACCTTCCTGACCGTCACCGGCTTTTTTTCTATGCCGAGGAACCCCGCCGCGTCTATCGCGAGACCGGCTGCCATCATGCCTATGAGATTCATTATCGTATTGAGGCCCGTCCCAAGTACAGGCGCGACTGCCGCATTGCCGCTGACCACGGTGAGCGCAAAGATTCCTCCGGTGATCATCCACGGTCTGAAGTCCGGACGCTTACCATTCGTCTGATCGAATATGCCGTCCCTGCCTTTTATCAAGGTAAGCGCCGCAACTACCGTGATGGTGGAAAGTATCGCGACAGACATTGAAACTATCGTTGCCTTGCTGACCGATCCTATCACCACACGGAGAGTCCCGTTCACGGCTATCTGCGTCGAGCATGCTACGCCGTCTATGAAGGCGAGTATCGCGTAAAACAGCGGCAGCGATTTTTTGTCTCCTTCCGTGGCTTTCTCGTGAGTCACGAGTATCATGCCGGCCATTACCAGTATGGCTCCGGCAAGCCTTGTGAACGACATGCTTACCTTATCTGCTCCGAACAGTGCAAAATGGTCTATTACGAGGCCCGTCACTATCTGTCCGAAGTTCAGTATCATGACGTTCCCTGCCGCGCCGAGCTTAGGCACGCAGACGATGTTTAGCGTGACTATGATTATCGCGCAGACTCCCCCAAGCCATATCCACGGCGGATTCTGCGCGATCTCTCTCACAGGTATGAAAAACCTGTGCTCAGTTATGATGATAAATGCTGCAAGGAGCAGCCATGCCACGGAAAAATTGATCCCGGCTGTTATGAACGGGGACCTGAAGAACCTGCGGGCTTCCGTATTGATGCTTGCCTGCACCGTCGACGCTATACCGGCGATCAGGCCTATCAGCACAGCCAGCATGATTCTCTATTTCCCTATCCAGCTCTCGTCAGACGGGTTATCCCTGAAAGCTTTCAGCCTTGAGATGTCGTCCGGCGATATGTATCCGTTGTCTGCCGCAGCGGCGATGACTTCATCGAAGTTGGTAAGCGATACCCACTCGATGCCGGCTTCCGCCATGCGGTCTATGCCCTTCTTCATGCCGTATGTCATTATCGAAATGACGCCGAGCACCTCAGCTCCGGCTTCTCTCAGCACATTGACCGTCTCGATGCAGCTGCCGCCTGTCGAAATAAGGTCCTCTACGACCACAACCTTCTGGCCTTTCTCGAGCCTTCCCTCTATCTGGTTGCCTCTGCCGTGATCCTTGGCTCCGGATCTGACATATCCCATCGGAAGCCCCATCAGATGTGCAGCTATCGCGGCATGCGCTATGCCTGCCGTAGCGGTACCCATCAGGGCTTCTGCGTCCGGGAACACGTCTTTGATAGTCGCGGCCAGAGATTCCTCTACATCCGTCCTGACATCAGGCGCGGTAAGCGTCAGCCTGTTATCGCAATAGATAGGGCTCTTGATGCCGCTCGCCCATGTAAAAGGATCCTCCGGTCTGAGGAACACGGCCCCTATCCTGAGAAGATCCTCTGCTATAAGTCTTTTGATTTCTTTCTTGCTCATACCTTTATCCCTGCAGGAACTCTTCCTTGCATCTCACATAAGCGTCTATAGGTTTTTCTGCCGCGGTGATAGGTCTGCCCACTACGATGTAGTCTGAACCGGCCTCCCTTGCCCTGGCAGGTGTCATTACTCTCTTCTGATCATCAGCGGCACTGTCTTCGAATCTGATGCCCGGTGTGACCGTGATAAAGTCATCACCGCAGGCAGCATGTATGTCTGCCGCCTCGAAAGCCGAGCATACTACTCCGTCCAGTCCCGCGGCCTTCGCGTTGAGAGCGTACTGCCTTACCACGTCAGCCATCGGCTTGTCTATGAGGAGCTCATCGCGCAGTGCTGTCTGATCGGTCGACGTCAGCTGCGTGACCGCGATCAGCTTAGGCTTGTCGGCATACCTTGCCGCGCCCAGCATGAGGCCTTCCTTTGCGGCCTTCATCATCGCGATGCCTCCGGCCGCATGGACGTTCACCATATCCACGCCGTATTCGCCCAGTACCTGCATAGTCTTTTTGACCGTATTAGGGATGTCGTGCAGTTTGAGATCGAGAAACACCTTGTGTCCTCTTTCTTTGAGCTTTTTGATGAGTTCAGGGCCTGCGGCATAGAATGCCTCCATGCCTATCTTGACGTAAGGCCTGCCTGCTCCGATGCTTATATCATCACAACTTACTACCTCATCTCTGATCCTGGTAAGTCTGTCCAGGAATTTGATCGTCTCGTCTGCGCTCTTGAAATCGCATGCTATTATTACATCTTTAGCCATGACGTCCACCTCTCCCTGCGTGTCAGTGTTTTTGTCTGTCCTTTTATTATATGTTCTTTGCCGGCCATGCGCTACAGAATTGTTTGCCCGCTTCCTATTTCATCAGCTTGCTTATTCCGTATTTTTCCATGGCAGCCGGAAGGTCCCTTACGATGTCCCTGCAGATGAACGGATCCACAAGATTCGCGGCTCCTACCTCAACTGCCGCGGCTCCTGCCATCATCATCTCCAGCACGTCCTCCGCGGAACTCACCCCGCCCATTCCTATGACCGGGATATTGACCGCTTTTGCCGTCTGATAAACCATGCGGAGAGCCACCGGGAATACGGCAGGTCCGGAAAGACCGCCGGTCACATTAGCCAGTACAGGCCTCTTGGTCTTGAGGTCTATCCTCATGCCCATCAGCGTGTTTATGAGGCTGACCGCGTCCGCGCCTTCCGTCTCGCAGGCCTTTGCTATCTCGGTGATGTCCGTCACATTAGGCGAGAGCTTAATGATGATAGGTTTGTCCGTCATCCATCGCACGGCTCTTACGACCTCCGCTGCAGAGCCCGGGTCCGTGCCAAAACTCATGCCGCCTCCGTGGACATTAGGGCAGCTTATATTTATCTCGTACCAGCCTATCATGTTCGAAACAGGCGACCTGTCGAATCTTTTTACTACCTCAGCGTACTCTTCAGGCGAGAAGCCGCTCACGTTGGCCATCACAGGCTTGTGGAAGAGTCCTGCCAGCCTCGGGAGTTCTTCCCTTATTACCGTATCAACTCCCGGGTTCTGAAGTCCCACCGCATTGAGCATGCCGGACGGACACTCAGCTATACGCGGTGTCTCATTGCCGAACCTCGGGTTCAGTGTCGTGCCCTTGAACGAGAAAGTGCCCAGGCAGTTTATATCGTAAAGCACTCCGAACTCATAACCATAACCGAATGTGCCTGAAGCCGGTATTACCGGGTTGTCGAGCGTTATGCCGCAGAGATCCACTCTTGTATCTACCATAGCAGTTCCTCCGTTCTGAGCACAGGCCCGTCCTTGCATATCCTCTTGTATCCGTCCTTGGTCTTCATGCTGCATCCCATGCAGGCGCCGAATCCGCAGCCCATGCGCTCTTCAAAGCTCATCTGGCCGCTTATGCCTGCTTCCCTATATACCTTGTCGTATACTGCTCTCAGCATAGGCTCAGGGCCGCATGTGAAGAAGTGCGAGAAAGTCTCGCCCTGAGCGATAAGTTCATCAAAGGCATCGGTCACGAAGCCGTTCACGCCTTCACTGCCGTCCGCAGTCGCGACTATGACACGCGCGCCTATCGCTTTGAATTCATCCACAAGGAACATCTCTTCCCTGTTGTTGAAGCCGAGTATGACAGTCGGCTTAGGGTCGATCAGTCTGGCGGTCAGGTAGAGCGGCGGGATGCCGACTCCTCCGCCTATTAGAAGCGGTCTGTCTCCTGCATCGCTCCTGCTGTATCCGTTTCCGAGGCCGGTAAGCACGTCAAGCTGATGCCCGTACGGCAGACGTGTCATCTCATCGGTCCCGTGTCCCAGCACCTTGTAAATAATGGTTATGGAGTCACGGCTCAGATCGCAGATGCTGATAGGCCGGCGCAGAAAATGCCCGTCCAGTTTGATGTTGATGAACTGGCCCGGCGCCGTTATGCCCCTCACCTCGCCCTCAAGCTTCATAAGCCATGTCGTGGGCGTGAGCCTTCTGTTCTCAATTACAGTGTAGATATCCTGTTTCATACCTTCTTCTTTCTTTCCTACCAGGCGGCACTGTATGCTATCTTGCCGCCGCATACCGTAAGATAATTGCGTCCCATGACCCGCCAGCCCTCGAAAGGCGTCGCTTTGCCCATCGAAAGCAGCTCTTCTTTTTCTATCGTCCACTCTTCGGTCAGATCCCAGACCGAGTAATCATTTCCAAGCGGTATGCCAAAGCGCCTGCGCGGGTTGTACACCAGCAGCTGCTCCAGCTTATCCATCGTGATGATGCCAGGCATCACCAGATATGTGTATACGAGCGGGAATGCCGTCTCTATGCCTACTATGCCGAACGCCGACTTCTCGAGTCCGCGCAACTTTTCTTCCGCTGAATGAGGAGCATGGTCTGTCGCTATGCAGTCGATGGTTCCGTCGATTATTCCCTCCAGCAGAGCTTCCCTGTCGGATGCGTCACGGAGCGGCGGATTCATTTTCCACTTTCCGTCCTCTTTCAGCATGCTGTCGTCCAACAGAAGATAATGAGGACCGGTCTCGCAGGTCACATCCACTCCGCTCTTTTTTGCGTCTCTTATTATGCTGACGCTCTCCTTTGTCGAGATGTGACAGACATGATAGGCACAGCCCGTTTCATCAGCGAGTTTGAGATCGCGCTCTATCTGGCGCCATTCAGATTCAGAGCATATGCCTCTGTGGCCGTGCTCTGCCGCGTACTTCCCATCATGTATGTATCCGCCTTTGAGCAGGCTGTTCACCTCGCAGTGAGCTGTGATGATCTTGCCGAGCGACTTCGCCTTCAGCATCGCCTCTCTCATCATGTCATCAGACTGCACGCCGTGCCCGTCATCAGAAAAAGCGATGCAGCCGTCTGCCATACCGGCCAGGTCTGCAAGCTGTTCACCCTTTTGTCCGACCGTGATGGCCGCGTACGGATAAACGTGTATGCAGGCATCCCTGTCGATTATGTCCTGCTGCATCTTCAGATGCTCCGGAGAGTCGGATACCGGATCAAGATTCGGCATGGTGCAGACAGCTGTATAGCCGCCCCGGGCCGCTGCCTTTGAGCCAGTCCCTATCGTTTCCTTATACGAAAAACCCGGCTCTCTGAAGTGTACGTGCACATCACAAAAACCGGGCAGTATTGTATACGTTGATGAAAAGCCTATACCTGCTTCGCGCAGGACTTTTGTGTCTATCGTAGGGCTGAAAGTCAGTTCTGTCGAGCCTGTTCTGTCCATGAGCTGCCTCCTTCGTATTTATTAAAGTTTATCACGAAACTGAAGAAGTTATCAATGAGAGCAGACCTATGCAGAAGCTTTAACCGGTGATTCTTATCAGCAAAAGGCGCCCGTCTTTTACAATGATCTCTGCGGTTTTTCCCGGCAGCGCCTCATTGCTTGTAGCATACTGATAGTCAGGTCCTATCACGGCGTCTTCGATCTCGAACTTCGCGTTTCTTATAGTGACTCCGCGCGCGTCACCTTCCATCGCTACCAGTGAGAAAAACGGATAGCTGTCATCCACTTCCGCCATCGATGACACTGTCTCTATCTCAGAGTGATCATCGATGATGATGCCGTGACAGCCCCGGTTCTCAAGGCTCGTGAGTATGTATGCGTTGACCAGGGTGTGATCCAGTCTGGAGCCTATAGCTCCGAGTAGAAGGAATTCTTTGTAACCGCGTCTGATGCCCTCCCGCATCGCATAGACCGTATCCGTGTCGTCCTTGGCTACCGGAAGGGTTATGGTCTCCACATCCAGATGCGGATCGTCATATGAATCAAAATCGCCCACTATAAGCGACGGCTTTGCGCCAAGCCCTTCCATGTGGCTGAGTCCGCTGTCACAGTAAATGACATAGTCATCACCGCGCAGATATGAGCGAGCCCTTTCATAGTCCCTTATTTTTGCCCCGCCGACTATAACGCATCTCAATGTTATGTCCCCCTATGCCTCATGGACCAGTTTGCCGTTCATGTCCTCGATGTCGATCGCCATGACGAGCGTCCTCGGAGCGTCCTTGGATACTTCCTTTTCGACATACTCCTGCGGACACGGGAACTTGTCGCAGAGAAGCCTGCTGATCCTGATGACCTCATCCTGTTCTTCTATCAGCTCTGTCTTGCCAAAGACTATGACGCTCTTGACGTACTTGGCCCAGTCGCCTTCGACCTGATAATCCTGACCGAATACGCAGTATGAAACTTTCGGATCCCTCCTGACAGCGTCGACCCTGTGTCCGAAGTTGGCTCCGTGGATATATATCCTGTTTGCCTCTTCATCGTAGTAATGATTGATCGGGAATCCATACGGATATCCGTCGTCGCCCTGTACAGACATGACGCCTCTGGTCTCTTTCTTCAGCAGGTCGATCATCTCTTCATGACTCAGAGCCTGCGGGCTCCTTCTCATTTTTCTGAACATCGTGTCCTCCTATCTTGAAGCTATCATTTCTTCTAGTTCGGCAGTGCTGAACTTGTAAGCGGAATTGCAGAAATAGCACTTTACTTCTATCTCTTCACCGTCGTTTATCATTTCTTTCAGATCTTCGGTACTGATAGTCGCGAGTGCCTCGGCTACCTTCTCCTTTGAACAACCGCAGTAATACCTTACCGGCATTTTTTCTGTGATCTTAAGATCAAGATCTTCCAGGTAGTACTCAAGTATCTCTTCAGGCCCCATGCCCCTGTCCATCATGGTGGTCACAGGATCGGCGGCCGCCACCTTAGCCTCCAGAGCCTCTATGGTCTCCTCTGAGGCATCAGGCATCACCTGCAGTATGAATCCTCCGGCGTGTTTCACTGAGCTGTCGGTATCGACCATGACTCCAAGTCCCACTACTGACGGTGTCTGCTCGGAGACCGTGTAATAATACGCGAGGTCGTCTCCTATCTCTCCTGTCTGTATCTCCACCTGACCGTTATACGGCTCTTTGAGTCCCAGATCCATTATTACCGTAAGTAGCCCCTTGCCCACAGCTCCACCTACGTCGAGCTTGCCGGCCCTCTTCAGCGGTATGTCCACCGCGGGGTTAGCCGCGAATCCTTTCACGTTTCCGTGGCTGTCAGCGGTAACGGTCATCTGTGCTATCGGTCCGTCACCTTTCATCTGCAGTGTGAGCTTATCGTTCTCACCCTTCATCATGGAACCCATCATGGCCCCGGCGCTCAGCAGTCTGCCGAGCGCGGCAGTCACAACGGGATAAGTATGATGTATCTCACGCGCTTCTGCCGTCAGTTCTGTAGATCTTATGGCGAAAGCTCTTACGGTCTCGCCCGCGGCAGTTGCTCTTACTATATAGTCACTCATTTTATCTGTCTTCCTTAGTCTGTTATGTCGATGTCAGGTACTATAACGAGATCGTATTCAGGATAGATCTCCTTCACCTCTTCGCATATGGTTTTGATGCCTTCGGAGTGAGAAACGTCGAAGCTCATCACTACGTCGAAGCGGATGATCTTTCTTTCCTCATCGATGTAGAAGCCGTGCATCTGCAGCGCCCATTCATGGGCCATGACTATCTTCTCGATGTCTCTTCTTATCCTCTCAGCCTTGGCGTCAGTATTGCGGGAGTAGACTCCCACTCCTGTAAGTATGACTCCCGTCTCCCTGTAGACCCTGTCGGTCAGCTTTCGTGTCAGCACGTCGACCTTGTCCACTGTCATGTTATCCGGCAGCTCTACATGGACGGATGCGTACGCCTTGTCCGGGCCGTAATCGTGTATGAACAGATCGTATGCGCCGAGAACATCCGGTTCTTCCGATATTATTTCTTTGATCTTGTTTGATACCTCTACGTTGGCTCTCCTGCCCAGTATGTCCTTTACCGTATCGCTTATCATCTCATAGCCTGCCTTGATAATAAAGCCCGAGATGACCACGCCTACATAGGCTTCAAGCGATATGCCTTTGAAGGTATAGAGCAGGGCTGTCAGCAGCACGGCAAGCGACAGCGCCGCGTCCGAAAGAGCGTCTGTACCGGAAGCGACAAGAGCTCCGGAATGAGTCTTTTCGCCCGTCTTTTTCACGTATCTTCCAAGCAGTATCTTAGCCAGTACGGCTACACCGATGATCACGAGCGATATCGTGGAATAGTCAGGTTTCTGTGGGTCGATTATCTTCTTGACCGATTCGACCAGCGATGTGATACCAGCGTACATGACTATCGCCGCAACGATGAGTGCCGATATATATTCTATTCTTCCATGACCCAGTGGGTGATCTTTGTCAGGCTTGCGCCCGGCCAGTTTGGCTCCGAATATCGTTATTACCGATGAAAGCGCATCCGACAGGTTGTTTACCGCGTCCAGGATGACAGCGATCGAATTTGAGAGCAGCCCGACACCCGCCTTGAACGCCGCAAGCAGGATGTTGACCGCTATACCGATCAGACTGGTTCTAACTATTACTTTTTGTCTTTGCTGTTGATCATTCATATTTATATCCTTATCGTAAGTACGTTACTCACGGCCATGCTTATCTATATAATTTTATCACAGTAAACACATTTATTCTTAATCCTTTGACCATGATTTCTGTTAGAATAGGGATTATGAAAGATAAAAAAACGATTTGCCTTTTGAATGATTCATTCCCGCCTATCATAGACGGGGTCGCGAACGCCGTACTCAATTACGCGAGCAACATAGAGCGCCGTCACGGCCATTCTCTTGTCGTTACTCCTCAGGTACCCGGCTCGGATGACAGAGCGTACTCTTTCCCTGTGGTTCGCTATCCGAGCATCGACACCAGGAAGCTTGTCGGATACGTCACGGGCTATCCATTCTCACCGGAAGCAGCGCACGAGGTCGAAGCGCAGAATGTTTCGCTTCTTCACGTCCACTGTCCGGTCACTTCATGCCTTCTGGCAAGGCAGCTTGCAGAATCCCATGGCCTTCCGCTGGTCCTGACCTGGCATACCAAGTATGACATCGATATCGCGAACGCTGTAAAGAGCAAGGTACTGCAGGAAAGCGCTCTTCAGGCCCTTCTTCGCAACGTTAACGCATGCGACGAAATATGGACAGTCAGCAAAGGCGCCGGAGAGAACCTACAGTCCATAGGCTATGAGGGCGAATACATAGTAATGCCGAACGGTGTTGATCTGCCCAGAGAGAAAGTGCCTGAAGAGTATGTGAGCAAAGTAACAGCCGGCTATGACCTGCCGGCAGGCGTTCCTTGCTTCCTGTTCATCGGAAGACTCATGTGGTACAAGGGACTTCGCATCATACTCGACGCGTTGAAGTCCCTTGATGTGTCCAGCACCGAGTTCAGAATGGTATTCGTTGGCGGGGGTGGTGATGAGCAAGAAGTCAGAGCGTATATGGCTGAACTCGGCCTGAACAGCAAGGTCTTCTTCACCGGCGCGATTTCTGACAGAGATAAGCTTCGCGCTTGGTACACACGCTCAGATCTCTTCCTCTTCCCTTCTACTTTCGACACGAATGGTCTGGTAGTGAGAGAGGCCGCGGCATCAGATACCGCATCTGTAATAGTTGCGGGAAGCTGCGCTTCTGAAGGTGTGACGGACGGCCGCAACGGCTTCCTCATAGAAGAGAGCGCAGAATCGCTTGCAGCAAAACTCCGTGAGCTCTGTAAACGCCCGCAGCTGATGAAGGAAGTCGGCAAAGGCGCAGGAGATGAACTGTATATCTCATGGGAAGACGCAGTCGCTCACGCCTATGAGCGTTACCTGGTCGTGATCGACAATTACAAAAGCGGAGTTTACGGCAGGCACGATCCAATAAAAGGATCATGGATGCAGTCGCAGGGCGAACTGATGCAGATACTGGGCGAGATAGATGCAGCCCGGAAGACATTCAGAAAAGAAGCCATCGAAGTCCAGGAAGAGATAGAGTCGTCGCTTTGGTCCATGCGTAACAAGGCCATAGTAGATGCCATAACGGCTCACTATGAAACAAAAGAAAGCCTCCGGTCTATTGGACAGGATATAAAAGATCATATCCGGGAGGCCGGCGAGGATCTCTGGGAGAAGTTAGACCGCTATCTTTAGAATAAAAAACATCGGTCCGCAAGGACCGATGCTCTTTTTTTGTTTTTTGATTGTTTACTTGTAAGCGGCCGCAAGCTCGTCCGCAAGCGCCTCTACCTGTGCCCTGCTCTGGTCATTGAGTGCAGAGAGTATCTTGACTTCATTATCGCAGTAAGTCATGTTCTTGCTTCCCTCGAACATGCCCTTCATGATCTTGGCTGCCTGCGGTGCCCAGGATCCGTTTTCGATAAAGGCGAGCCTTCTGTTCTGGTAGCTGCGCTCTGTCAGCGACTCAATTAACTCTCTCATATACGGGAATATGCCGTTGTTGAAAGTCGTTGTCGCGAGCACGACAGTGTCATATCTGAATGCGTCCTCGACCGCTTCCGCGATGTCGCTTCTGGCGAGGTCTGTTACCTCGACTGCAGGAACGCCCTTTGCCTCGAGCAGCTCTGCGAGCATCTCAACAGCCTTCTTTGTATGGCCGTATACCGAAGTGTAAGCGATGAACACGCCCTTCGACTCAGGCTCGTACTTCGACCATGTATCGTAGAGTCCGAGGTGGTATCCGAGGTCCTTTACGAGGATAGGTCCGTGAAGCGCACAGATCTTTTCGATGTCGAGGCCTGCAGCTTTCTTCAGGACCGCCTGAGTCTGCGGTCCGTACTTGCCGACGATACCGAAATAGTAGCGTCTTGCCTCACATGCCCAGTCGTCATCCTCTTCATTCGTATAGCCGATCTCGTCAAGAGCTCCGAATCTTCCGAAAGCGTCTGCAGAGAACAGCACTTTATCTGTTGCGTCATAGGTCATGATGACCTCCGGCCAGTGCACCATTGGCGCGGTAACAAAGGCGAGAGTGTGTCCGTCGAGATCGAGAGTGTCGCCCTCCTTAACGGCAATTCTTCTGTCAGCGAAGTCTTCGCCTTCAAAGAACTGAGCCATCATGTTAAATGCCTTCGCCGACGATACGATTGTGGTCTCAGGGAAAGCGTCCATGAACTTCTTGACTGATCCGGAGTGGTCAGGCTCCATGTGCTGGACTATGAAATAGTCAGGCGAGCCGGCTGCTTCCTTTACCTTGCCTATCCACTCATCGGCGAAATGCTCGTCGACAGAGTCCATGACAGCGGTTTTACCGCTCTTGATCACATAAGAATTGTAGGCCATGCCTTCAGGCACGATGTAGTGGCCCTCAAACAGATCGACGTCATGATCATTGACACCGACATAAAGGATATCATTAGTGATTTTCATTATTTGATCGTCTCCTTCGTGTTTATTCAGCTTTCCACAGCGAGTGCAGGTTGCAGTACGCGTATACCGCCACTACCTCATCACCATCGCATATCTTGAAACATGCCTCAGGCGCTTCGCCCGGCTTCAAAGCCTTGCGCTGATTGCCCTGCTTTGTCTGAAGAGCGATCCACTCTATGTAGTGTTCTTCAACCATAGGATGCTCCGCAGCTCCGACTTTTACAGCGACAACGTCGCCTTTGACTTCAAAAACAGGCACATGCTTCTCGACCGAAGCGTCGGTGGTGCCGGCCACGATTTCCTTCATCGGTTCTCCGCAGCAGATGACAGGAACTCCCGTCTTCTTTACGATAGCCACGATCTGTCCGCAATGCGCGCATCTGTAAAATTTCATTTCCATAGCTTTCCTCCCTGATTTCATCAGTAGCTTATCCACCTTGGATTTTAACACAGCACTGTGCTTCGGGCAATTATGCAGACTGTTTTTTATTGACTCAAAACGCTTTATCGTGCTAAAGTGTTAATATGGATGAGAACATATACTGACTGACCGATTATTGAACGGAGGGACTGCGATGAAGACACTACCTTTCAGATACGAAGTGATGGATGGCAAAGGCAATCCAATGTTTATAGATTTCAGGAGAGCGACGCCTGATGACCTTGATAAAGTGCTCCGTCTCCAGAACGCGATCATGGAAGCGCTGCCTGACAAAGACCTCTACGCGCCTTTCACAAAAGAAGAGTCGCTTGGTCAGCTGGAGCATGATATCTGCATGATAGCCGAGTACGGCGATGAGGTTGCCGGCTATTCCGTGATGATACCGAACGACCCTGACAATCCGGAAAACTACGGCAAGTATTTCAATTACGACAGGGATCAGCTAGCACAGACTGTTTCAATGGATCTTACGATGGTAGCTCCTAAGTACAGAGGCCGCGGCATACAGCGCATCTTCAATAAGCTCCGCCTTGGCATGGCAGCGGAGATGGGCGCTCATGAGGCACTGACTACCATTTCACCGGACAACCCATACAGTTACAGGAACTTCCTGGTGCTCAACTTCGATATAGTCGATGAGCGCGAACTGTACGGCGGCAAGCGGCGCTATATCCTGCGCAAGAAATTCTGAGCAAATCAAAAGCGGGCCATGCCCAATGTCATTAAGTTAATATGACGAAGAGATACTCTCTCATCAGAAATGATGAGGGGGTATTTTTTCTTTCTAAATATACTTGACACAATGGTTGGTTTGTGCGGCCGCTTTTATTGGTCATATATCAAACCCAATAAAAGCGGCCCTTTGATCAGAGGTAAGACACACACTTGAAAGGAGGTTTTCAAATGGACGCAGCATGTGTGAAACGATCTCTGATCGAACAAGTACTTGAAC